>NZ_JBKBVD010000068.1:0-15263 GCF_046289755.1 Paracoccus sp. (in: a-proteobacteria)
GTTAGTGATCGTCCCCGGCATGGGCGCGGTCGATGACAAAGCGCTTGTCGCAATAGCCGCAATCGACGAACCCCATCTCGGGCGAGATCGCCAGCCAGACGCGCGGATGGCCCAGCCCTGCCCCGTCATCGCCGTCGCAGCACACGCGCCAGCGGGTCACCACCTCGGTGACGGGGGCAGGCATCGACAGGGTTTCGGGGCCGGTCTCGGTCGAAAGCGCGTTCTCGGGCGTGACGTGTTCAAGCGGGGGCTGGGTCATGGCTGGCCTTCTTGTGGCGGCTTGCATCATCTGGTCTAACCCCGTTTACGCAGCCCCGCCTGCCTTCGCAAGCCATCCGAGGACCGCACCATGAGCCATGCCATCGAAATCTCGGGCCTGCGCAAGACATATGCCGCGCAGGGCAATGCGCCCGCCAAAGAGGCGCTGAAGGGCATCGACCTGGCCATTCCGGCGGGCAGCATCTTTGGCCTGCTGGGGCCGAATGGCGCGGGCAAGTCCACCATGATCAACATTCTGGCCGGTCTGGTGAACAAGACCGCAGGCCGGGTAACCATCTGGGGGTTCGATCAGGACGTGAACCCGCGCCAGTCGCGCGCCGCCATCGGGGTCATGCCGCAGGAACTGAACATGGACCCGTTCTTTACCCCCCGCGCCAGTCTGGAGGTGCAGGCGGGCCTGTACGGGGTGCCGAAATCGGAGCGCTGGACCGATGAGCTGCTGGCGCTGGTCGGCCTGACCGATCAGGCCAATGCCTATGCGCGCAGCCTGTCGGGGGGGATGAAGCGACGCCTGCTGCTGGCCAAGGCGCTGGTGCATCGCCCGCAGATTCTGGTGCTGGACGAGCCGACGGCAGGCGTGGACATCACCCTGCGCCAGATGCTGTGGGCCAATGTCCGCCGCCTGAACCAGCAGGGCATGACGATCATCCTGACCACCCATTATCTGGAAGAGGCCGAGCAGATGTGCGACGAGATCGCCATCATCAACCATGGCGAGCTGATCGTGCGGCAGAACACCCGCGATCTGCTGGCGCGCACCGATGGCAAGACACTGCTGCTGGACACGGGCGGCCCCGTCGATCTGCCGCCCCTGCCCGAGGGCGCGCGGGCCCTGCGCCGGGCCGACGGGCGGCTGGCGATCAGCTATCCGCCCTCTCTCCTGCGCGCCGACCAGATCATCGACGCGCTGCGGCAGGCGGGCATTCCGATTCTGGACGTCGCCACCGAACAGCCCGATCTGGAACAGGTCTTTGTCGAACTGACCCGCGACTGATCAGGACGCGCGCGGGCCGGGAGGCTGGCAGAGGGGCGCTGCCCCTCGGCCCGTGCCGGGCCTCACCCCGGGATATTTTGCCCAAGGCAAAGGCTCAGTCGCGCAGGCTGACCATCGGGCCCATGACCCTGCCGCCAAGGATGTGCAGGTGGAAATGCGGCACCTCCTGCACGCCATGCGGGCCGGCATTGGTGATGGCGCGGAAGCCCTGACCGCCCTGTTCCAGACCCAGGCCCTCGGCGGCGGCGACCTCGGCGCACAGGCGCATGAAGGCGGCGATCTCGGCGTCCGGGGCATTGGCCGAGAAATCGGCGAAATCGACATAGGCGCCCTTGGGAATCACCAGCACATGCACCGGCGCCTTGGGTGAGATGTCGCGGAAGGCCAGCGCGTGATCGTTTTCGGCCACGCGCTGTGCCGGAATTTCACCGCGCAGGATGCGGGCGAAGATATTGCTGGTATCATAGGCGGGTGCCATCGGTCGTCCTTTCTAGTCTGCAAAGAGATGCGGCGTTCCGGCGATCTGGCGCGCGAGCGCATCGCCCACCCCCAGAAAGCGCGCGATGGTCGCAGCGTTCCGTTCGACCGGAGCGTCTTCGGCCACCGTCGACAGGTGCTGAAAGTCGCTTTCTTTCAGGCGATCGGCCTCGTGATCCAGATCGTCGCGCACCACGGGCAGCAGCCGTTCGATCACATCGCCGGGGGCACTGTCGCTGACCAGCCCGACGCGCATCATATGGCCGCGGATATAGTCGTCATCAAAGCCGCAATCCATGAACAGGATGCGCACCTCGGCCCGGTCGTTGTTCAGATCCGCAATGAGACTGAGCGCCGACGGATCGACGCACAGGACCAGCTGGCTGCTTTCGTACTGATCGAACAACAGCTTGATCAGCGCCCGCCGGTGCCGCTCGCGCTTGGCCAGGGTGGTGGCGACGCCGCCCATGTCGGGCAGACCGGCCTCAAGCTCGTTGAAGATGTAATCCACTGCGGGGATCGGCGTCAGGGCGCGCACGCGGTCGGTCAACCGCTTGGCCACATGCCATTTCTTTGCCACGACAATATTGAGCACCCTGCCCGCCCCAAGCGATCCGTCCTTTTCCCAGAACCGGGGCGCGAATCGGCGACCGATCCGGCCGCGATCCACGAGGAAGGCAAACAGCCGCCGCCCCTCGGCGGTGATGGCGAAATCCTGCCCTTTGGCCTGCCACAACGCGCCCAGCCTTTCGCGCAGATCCAGCGCCTCGGGGCTGATCTTGCGCGCGAACAGATAGTCCTGGCGCAGCAGCAGGTCGTAGTGATCGTTGTAAAAGGTGACCGGCATCCCGTAATCGGTGAATATCAGAAAGGTCAGCGTGCGCGACCGGATCTGCGTCTTGGGCACCAGATGCGACACGAGGGTCTGAAAAAAGGTCTCGTCCGGGATCCAGGTGGTCGCGAAAAATCGCCGGATGTCCGGGCGGTTCTGCACCAGATCAAGGATCGCCTCGACCGTCTGGCGGCGCAGGCACCACCATTGCGACCCGATCATCACCTGCAGATCGCTGGGGATTGCACGCGTCAGGCGAAGCCGCTGCTGGACGTGAAAGCTGGTGTAGAACAGCCATTTCTGCGTGCGTTCGTTGAACCAGTGGCGATAGGTCAGCCGCTCTTCCTTGAAGCCCGTCTTGATCCAGTCGCTTTCGAAGAAATCAAAGCTTTCGATATAGTCGCAATCTTCGGCGTCCAGCCAGTTGCGCGCGAATTCCGCCGATTTCACCGGCATGCAATCGCCCGACAGCATGTAAAAATGCGTGGCCTGCGGAAAGGCGGCTTCGGCGGCCCGCAACGCCTCCAGTGTGGCGGCCACCAGCGACCACTCGCCCCAGCCGCATTTCAGCCGTCGGGCGGCAAATGTGACACCCGGATGATCGCCAAGTGCGTCCCTGAGACGCTGATACATCGCCTGCGGCGCCCGCTTGTCAAAGTGGATCGACACGAAATCGCCGGTTGCCGTCAGCCGTCGCGCCTGTTCGATGACCCCCTCGGGGTCCTTGTGCGTCAGCAGTATGAAGGCTATTCGCGCCATGAATCTTTACAGGCCCCTGGGATGGTCTTGGTACAGGTTGATGTAAGCCGTTGAATCTCTCGTGCAGTTTTGGTTTCTGTGTGTAAACGTTTTTGCCGATGGGGCAAGCAGCACGGCCCTTTTCGCCCAACAGTCGGGTGGTGTGCCAAGTTCGGAGTAGAGTAACGATGGGATTTCCCGGCGTCTGGATGACGGAAAGCGAAAGCATGATCTATCGGGTGGTGCCGAAATGCGCCTGCTCGACCATTGGTCAGATCATGTTCTATTCGGATCATGGCCGGTTTTTCGATGGCGACATTCACGATTCGACCGATGGGCTGCACAAATGGGCGCAAGAGCACAGCCACGCCCCGATCGAGCGCGCCGTCCACGCCCGCGACGCCATCACCTTTACCTGCGTGCGCAATCCCTATGCCCGGATTCTGTCGTCGTTCTTTGACAAGATCGCGGGCATCCAGCGCAACGGGCGCCGCTATCGCGGCAATCTGGTGCCGCAGCTGGTTCAGCGCTACGGCATCGACGTCGGCAGCCCCGAAAACGGGTTCGACTTCGATCAGGTCGCCAGCTTCCGCCGCTTTTTGCTGTTCGCACGCGACACCATCCGGTTCCGCAAGCCGATGGAGCCGGACATTCACTGGTCGGCGATGTCAGGCCACATCTCGACCTTCATCGTGAATGGGGGGCATTACGACCAGATCTTCTTTACCGAGACTTTCAATGACGGCATGCAGAAGGTGCTGGACGCGGCGCAAACCCGTGTCGCGCTGGATCTGGCCGAGGTGCCGCGCTTCAACGAATCCGAAGGGCACGGCCCCAAGCGCGCGCATAAGGTCAGCGAGTATTTCGACGATCTGTCGCGCCACCTGATCTGGGAAATCTACAAGGATGATTTCCAGCTGTTCCGCTATGATTTTGACAATCCGGACAACAAGTTCCCCGTCGGCGAGGTTGATCTGGACGAGGTTCACGCCAAGCTGGGCCGCTAACCGCCACGGGCGACCCAGCCCCCAGCGCGGCCGGGTCATTCCGAAAGATCGACGGGCATTAAAAAAAACGGCGCCTCCCTTGCAGGGGCGCCGCTCGTCTGACCGGTGCAGAACAGGTCAGAGGCTGCGGATCAGACCGCGCCCTTGATGAAGGTCACCGCATCGCCGACGGTCTGGATGGTTTCGGCAGCGTCATCGGGGATCTCGATCCCGAACTCTTCCTCGAAAGCCATGACCAGCTCGACGGTGTCGAGGCTGTCGGCGCCCAGATCGTCGATGAACGAAGCGGTTTCGACCACTTTGTCCTCATCGACACCCAGATGCTCGACCACGATCTTTTTCACGCGATCAGCGATATCGCTCATGTCATATCCTCATTGTCGCGGGCATCCGCCCATGTTTGCACGGTCCCGAAGGCCCGGTTCAGCACAGGGCGGTTCCCCTGCTGCTAAAGGCGGGGATATAGCACCCGAGAACCCTCATGCAACCGCTTTTGCACAGCCGCGTGATGGCGGGCATCCGGACGCCCCCGCCTCAGATCATCGCCATGCCGCCATTCACGTGCAGCGTGGCGCCGGTGACATAGCCCGCCTGCGGGCTGGCCAGATACAGAACCGCCGCCGCAATATCGGCGGGGCTGCCCATCTGCCCGGCGGGAATCTGGGTCAGGATCTTGCCCTTCTGATCCTCGGTCAGCTTGTCGGTCATGGCGGTGGCGATAAAGCCCGGTGCCACGCAGTTCACGGTGATGCCCCGGCTGGCCACCTCATAGGCCAGCGATTTGGACATGCCGACCAGCCCGGCCTTGGCCGCGGCATAATTGCCCTGGCCCGGATTGCCCGTCGTCCCCACGACCGAGGTGATATTCACGATCCGCCCCCAGCGCGCCTTCATCATGCCGCGCAGAACCCCGCGCGACAGCTTGAACACGCTGGTCAGGTTCACATCCAGCACCTGCGCCCATTCCTCGTCGGACATGCGCATGAACAGGTTGTCGCGGGTGATGCCCGCATTGTTGACCAGAATATCGACCGAGCCCATCGCCTCGGCCGCGGCCTTCGGCAGCGCCAGCACCGCCTCCGGGTCGCCCAGATTGGCGGTCACGACATGCGCCCGCCCGCCCAGCTTTTCGGCCAGCTCGCGCAAGGGCGCCTCGCGCGTGCCCGACAGGGCCACCGTGGCCCCGGCGGCATGCAACGTCTCGGCCACCGCACCGCCGATCCCACCCGAGGCGCCCGTCACCAGCGCCGTCTTCCCCGTCAGATCGAACATCCCAAGCCCCTTCTTCTTCATTCAAATATCCCGGGGTCCGGGGCAGCGCCCCGGTCCGCCCTCAGCCCTTCAGCGCCGCAATATCGCCCGGAACGCCGACATTCCTGACCGTCACGTCTTTCGCGATCCGCTTGATCATCCCCGACAGCGCCTTGCCCGCCCCGATTTCCCAGAACTCGGTCACGCCCGCCTCGGCCATATTGGCGATGGATTCGCGCCAGCGCACCGTGCCGGTCACCTGCTCGACCAGCAGCCGCCGGATTGCGCCCGGCTCGATCACCGCCTCGGCGCGCACATTGGCGATCAGCGGCACGGCGGGCGGCTGAATATCCACCGCCGCCAGCGCATCGGCCATCACCGCCGCCGCAGGCTGCATCAGCACCGAATGGAACGGCGCCGACACCGGCAGCATCAGGGCCCGCCTGGCGCCCGCAGCCTTCAGCGCCTCGGCCGCACGCTCGACCGCGGCCTTGTGGCCTGAAATCACCACCTGACCCGGATCGTTGTCATTGGCGGCCTGCACCACCTCATCGCCCGCCACCTCGCGCACGATCCGGTCGACCGTCTCGAAATCCAGCCCCAGGATCGCGGCCATGGCGCCGATGCCGACCGGCACGGCCTCCTGCATGGCCTGCCCGCGCATCCGCAGCAGCCGCGCCGTATCCGACAGCGCCAGCGCGCCCGCCGCACACAGGGCCGAATACTCGCCAAGCGAATGACCGGCCACGAAATTGGCGTCCATGATGTTGATGCCCTCGGCCTCCAGCGCGCGGAAGGCCGCGATCGAGGTGGCCATCAGCGCGGGCTGGGCGTTCTGCGTCAGGGTCAGCGTGTCGGCATCCCCCTCCCAGATCAGGGCGGACAGCTTCTCGCCCAGAGCCTCGTCAACCTCGTCAAACACGTCGCGCGCGGCTGGATAGGCCGCCGCCAGATCGCGGCCCATGCCGATGGTCTGCGCACCTTGCCCCGGAAACACGAATGCCCGCATGGGGGTCTCCCTGAAATCATTGCATTGCACTTGGGCATAGCGCCTGCGCGACCCTGCCGCAACCAAAGCCCGCAAGCGAAGCCCGCAGCCAAAGCCCGCAGCGGCCCGCGCAAAGAAAAAGGGGACCGCAAGGCCCCCTTTCACCGCAATTCATCAGGTGGAACGGTCTCAGCCGACCAGTTCAAGGCCCGAGAAGAAGAACGCGATCTCTTCCGCAGCCGTTTCCGGCGCGTCCGAACCGTGGACCGAGTTCTCGCCGACCGACAGCGCGAATTCCTTGCGGATGGTGCCGGCATCGGCCTGTGCCGGGTTGGTGGCGCCCATCACTTCGCGGTTCTTGGCAATGGCGCCTTCGCCTTCCAGCACCTGCACGACGACCGGCTCGGACGCCATGAACTCGACCAGTTCGCCATAGAAAGGGCGGTCCTTGTGGACTTCGTAGAACTTGCCCGCCTGCTCGGCCGACAGCTTGATGCGCTTTTGTGCAACGATGCGCAGACCGGCATCCTCGAACTTGGCGTTGATCTTGCCGGTCAGGTTGCGGCGGGTCGCGTCGGGCTTGATGATGGAAAGCGTGCGTTCGAGGGCCATGGGTCTCACCTTGTCTGTTGGGGGCGGGTCCGGCCCGCCTGCCGTGATCCGCGCCCGGTTAGCAGGCTTGCCCGCAACCGGCAAGGCCAGCGCACAGCCCCCGCACGGAACCGCCAGCGGCGCCGGGCGCTTATGTGGCTGCGGGGGCATGCGTCCCGGCCTTGTTCACAACCGGGACCGTTGAATGTCAGACATCACGCCACCGCCCGCCACCCTGCCCCAAACCCGACCCGAGACGCCGGCGCCGCACCGTGCGATCACCATCAGCACACTGATCGCGGCGCTGTCGCTGGTCGTGCTGGCGGCGGCAATCGCCTTCTGGTCGCATGTGCTGCTGCTGACCTTCGGCGCCATCCTGCTGGCCATTGCATTGCGCGCAGGGGCGCGGGCGCTGCACCGGCTGCTGGGGCTCAATGTCAAGATCGGCGTGCTGGTCGTGCTGCTGGCGGTGATCGGCGTGCTTGCGGGGATCGTGCGGCTGGCGGGCCCCGCCGTGTCCGAGCAGTTCAGCCAGCTGATCGAAGGCATCCCCGAATCATGGGAGATGCTGAACGACTGGATCTCGGGCACCTTCGTGGGCGATGCGGTCGAGGATCAGCTGGAGGACGGTGGCGATCTGGGCGGCAGCGCCGCCGAGATGGCGCAGCGCCTGCCCGATCTGTTCAGCACCCTGTCGGGCGCCTTGAACGCCACGATCGGCGGGGTGTCTTCGGTCATTCTGATGCTGGTCGTCGCGCTGTATGTGGCGCTGGAGGCCGAGCGTTACCGGGGGGGCGCGGTCATGCTTGTCCCGATCCGCCACCGCCCGCGCGCCGGGCAGATCCTGGACGAGATGGGCCACAAGCTGGGCCTGTGGATGGGCGGTCAGGCGCTGGACATGCTGGCCGTCGCCGTCATGGCGGGGATCGGGCTGTGGCTTTTGGGTGTGCCGCTGGCGTTCCTGCTGGCGCTGATCGCGGGGCTGACCAACATCGTGCCGATCATCGGGCCGTTCGTGTCGGGGGCCATCGCGGTGCTGTTTTCGCTGACGCAGGGCTTTGATCTGGCGGTTCAGGTGGCGATCCTGTTCGTCGTCATCCAGGTGATCGACGGCGAGATCATCCTGCCGCTGATCCAGCGCTATGCCGTCAGCCTGCCGCCCGCCATGACCGTCATCGCCATCATGGCCTTCAGCAGCCTGTTCGGCATTGTCGGTGTCCTGTTGGCCACCCCGCTGCTTGTCGTGGCCATCGTCCTTGTCCGCCGGGTCTATGTCGAGGATGTGCTGGGCGACGAACTGGACTGACCTGCGGGCGGCGGCTTTCCGCCCGCCGCCACGGCGATGTTGACGCCTTCGCGTTTCCGACACATGGATAGGCTAACCTGGCACGATATCCGCCAGAGGGTGCCATGACGATGCAGCCGATCCACAAGGGCCAATACCGCGCCAGACTGGCCGAAACGCCGCAGGATCTGCGCGCCGCGCAGCGCCTGCGCTGGATCTGCTTTCACGCCCGCAACGGCGAGGCCGATGACGGTCAGGTTCTGGACACCGACGATCTGGATGCAGAATGCCAGCATATGCTGGTCGAGGACGTGCAGACCGGCGCGCTGGTCTGTTGTTTCCGGTTCCTGCCTCTGACCGACGGATCGCAGATCGCGCGCAGCTATTCCGCCCAGTTCTATGACCTGCGCGCGCTTGAGGGCTTTGACGGTCCCATGGTCGAGATGGGCCGCTTCTGCATCCACCCGGACCGCCACGACCCCAATATCGTGCGAATCGCATGGGCCGCCATGACCCGGTTCGTCGCCGAAAGCGGCGTCGAGATGCTGTTCGGCTGCTCCAGCTTTTTCGGCTGCGAGCCCGAGCCCCATGCCGAAGCCTTCACCATGCTCAAGGAACGCCATCTGGCGCCGCGCCGCTGGTGGCCGCGCGTCAAGGCGCCAAGCGTGTTCCGGTTTGCCCGCGCCCTGCGCCTGCGCAAGCCCGACCCCAAGCGCGCCATGGCCGCCATGCCGCCGCTGCTGCGCAGCTATCTGGCGATGGGCGGCTGGGTCAGCGACCATGCCGTGGTCGACCCGGTGCTGCGCACCATGCATGTCTTCACCGGGCTTGAGATTCGCGCCATCCCCCCGGCCCGCAAGCGGCTGTTGCAGGCGATGCTGAGCCAGCCCGCCTGACGATACCTGAGGCGTTCGGTCGCCGCCCGCAGCGCAGGCACGATGCGCATTATTTCGGCAAATTCACCCTTCCTGCCCGCAAGAGGGGCAGCAATCGACCCACATCACATTGACCTTGCCCGGCTTGCGCCGCCCTCTGCCCATATGTTCGACACAACGCCCCCCAGTTCCAGAATGCAGCGCAGCCGGGGTGCCGCGCATGTCGTGATGGGTCCGCGCGGTCTTGTGGATCTGGCGCAGCAGGGCTCGGCCAAGGCGATGCTGCCGCGGATGACGGCGGGTCTGCCCGAAATCGTGTTTCTGAACACCTCGGGCGGGCTGGCCTCGGACGACCGGCTGCGCTTTGGGGTCGATCTGCGTGCGGGCACCCGCGCCCTTGCCACCACCCAGACCGCCGAGCGCGCCTATCGCGCCACCACCGGCCCGGCACGCGCCGAGGTGGCGCTGAGCGTTGCGGCGGGCGGCTGGCTGGACTGGCTGCCGCAGGAAACCATCCTCTTTGACGGCGCCCGGCTGGAACGCGAAACGACCGTCGATCTGGCCCCCGATGCGGGCTGCCTGCTGCTGGAAATGCTGGTGCTGGGCCGTCTGGCCATGGGCGAGCGTCCGACCGCCCTGCATCTGCGCGATCGCCGCATCGTGCGCCGTGCGGGCCGCGTCGTGCACCATGACGCGCTTGCGCTGGACGACGCGACCCTGCCGCGCATGGGCGGCCCGGCGCTGACCGGCGGCGCGCCCGCGCTGGCCACCATGGCGATGATCGCCCCCCATGCCCCCGACCTGCTGGACCGCGCCCGCGCCGTGCTGGACGAGCCGGGCGTGCAGGCTGCGGCCAGCGCGCCCCCCGGACGGCTGGTGATCCGCCTGCTGGCGGTTGACGGCTGGCCGCTGCGCCGTCAGATCAACCGGTTGCTGACTGTCCTCCGCCCCGACCCTCTTCCCCGTATCTGGCAGGTCTGACATGAACCTATCCCCCCGCGAACGCGAGAAACTGCTGGTCTCGGTCGCCGCCATGGTCGCCCGAGGCCGCCTGTCGCGCGGCGTCAAGCTGAACCACCCCGAAGCCATCGCCCTGATCACCGATTTCGTGGTCGAGGGCGCACGAGACGGCCGCACGGTCGCCGACCTGATGCAGGCGGGCGGGCATGTGATCACCGCCGATCAGTGCATGCCCGGCATCCCCGACATGATCGAATCGGTGCAGGTCGAGGCCACCTTTCCCGACGGCACCAAACTGGTCACCGTCCACCACCCCATCCGTCAGGAGGCCTGAATGAAACGCCTGCTCCTTCTCCCCGCCCTGCTGGCGCCCTCGGTCGCGCTGGCCCATCCCGGCCATGACCATGACACCGGCCAGTTCATCTATGGCATCGCCCACCCGGTCGGCGGCGCCGATCACCTGCTGGCGATGGTCGCGCTTGGCTTCCTGGCCTCCCAGCTGGGCGGGCGGGCCATCTGGGCGCTGCCGCTGACCTTCGTCGCCGCCATGGTTGCGGGCGGCGCGATGGGGGCGGGCGGGATGGCCTTTCCGGCGGTCGAACCGATGATTCTGGCCTCGGTGGTGATCCTCGGCGTGCTGGTGGCGATGGCCGCCCGGTTGCCGCTGGCGGTGCTGGTGCCGATGGTCGCGGTCTTTGGCGCGGCCCATGGCTGGGCGCATGGCGCCGAGGGTCCGACGACCGGGCTGGCACTCTATGCGGCGGGGTTTGCGCTGGGGACGATGGCGCTGCACCTGGCGGGCATCGGCCTGGGGCGCCTGCTGTCGCGGGGGGTGGAGTTGCGCGTGATGGGCGGCGCCGCCTCGGTCGCAGGCTTGTTTCTGGCCTTCGGAGGCTGAGATGATCCCCGGAGAGATCCTGACCCCCGATGGTGACATCCGCCTGAACGAGGGCCGCGAGACGATCACTCTGATGATCGCCAATACCGGCGACCGCCCCATTCAGGTCGGCAGCCACTATCATTTCGCCGAGACCAACCCGGCGCTGGATTTTGACCGCGCCGCCGCGCGCGGCATGCGGCTGGCGATCCCCGCCGGCACCGCCGTCCGGTTCGAGCCGGGCCAGTCGCGCGAGGTCACTCTGGTCGGCTACGCGGGCAACCGCATCGTGCAGGGCTTTCGCGGCCAGATCATGGGGGCGCTATGACCACGCTGTCACGGGCCGATTACGCGGGTCTTTATGGTCCCACCAAGGGCGACCGCATCCGTCTGGCCGATACCGAGATCATCATCGAGGTCGAACGCGACCTGACCATCCCGGGAGAGGAGGTCAAGTTCGGCGGCGGCAAGGTCGTGCGCGACGGGATGGGTCAGTCTCAGGTCACCCGCGACGGCGGGGCGATGGATACCGTCATCACCGGCGTCGTGGTCTTTGACCATCAGGGCATCACCAAGGCCGATGTGGGCCTGAAAGACGGGCTGATCGCGGGCATCGGCAAGGCGGGCAACCCCGACACCCAGCCCGGCGTGACCCTCATCATCGGCCCCGCCACCGAGATCATCGCAGGTGAAGGCCGCATCCTGACGCCCGGCGGGTTCGACTGCCACATCCACTTCATCTGCCCCCAGCAGGTCGATCACGCCCTGCATTCGGGCATCACCACCATTCTGGGCGGCGGCACCGGCCCCGCCCATGGCACGCTGGCCACCACCTGCACGCCCGGCCCGTGGCACATCGCCCGCATGCTGGAGGCCTGCGCCGACCTGCCCGTCAATGTGGGCATCGCCGCCAAGGGCAACTCATCGGTCCCCGCGCCGCTGATCGAACAGGTCCGCGCGGGCGCCTGCGCCCTGAAGCTGCACGAGGATTGGGGCACCACCCCCGCCGCCATCGACAACTGCCTGACCGTGGCCGATCAGATGGACGTGCAGGTGATGATCCACACCGACACGCTGAACGAATCGGGGTTCGTCGAGGATACGATGGCCGCCATCGCGGGCCGCACCATCCACGCCTATCACACCGAGGGCGCGGGCGGCGGCCATGCCCCCGACATCATGCGCATGGTGGGGATGGCCAACGTGCTGCCCTCATCCACCAACCCGACGCGGCCCTATACGGCCAACACGGTCGAAGAGCATCTGGACATGCTGATGGTGTGTCACCATCTGGACCGCCGCGTGCCCGAAGATGTCTCATTTGCCGAATCCCGCATCCGCCGTGAGACGATCGCCGCCGAGGATATCCTGCACGATCTGGGCGCGTTTTCGGTGATTTCCTCGGACAGTCAGGCGATGGGCCGGATCGGCGAGGTCATCATTCGCACCTGGCAGACGGCATCCAAGATGCGCCAGCAGCGCGGCCGACTGCCCGAGGAACAGGGCGACAACGACAACCTGCGCGCGCGGCGCTATATCGCGAAATACACGATCAACCCGGCGGTGGCGCATGGGATCAGTGCCCATATCGGCTCGGTCACGCCGGGCAAGCGCGCCGATCTGGTGCTGTGGTCGCCCGCCTTCTTCGCCGCCAAGCCCGAGATGGTGCTGGTGGGCGGCCTGATCAGCGTGGCGCAGATGGGCGATCCCAACGGCTCGATCCCGGTGCAGCCGATGTTCTCGCGGCCCATGTGGGGGCATACGCGCCGCGCCTCGGCGCTGTTTGTGTCGAAAGCGGGGCTGGAGGACGGGGCGGCAAGCGCGCTGTCCAAGACCCTGATCGCGGTCGAGCACACCCGCGACATCGGCAAGGCGGACATGGTGCTGAACGACGCCCTGCCCGAAATCGAAGTCGATCCCGAGACCTACGAGGTCCGCGCCGATGGACAATTGTTAACCTGCGAGCCGGCGACGGAACTGCCGCTGGCTCAGCGCTATTTCCTCTTCTGAGGGAGGAGACCACCATGACCGCAACTGCTCATAGCATTACCCGCAACGCGCCCGCGCCCTTTGATGGCGAGGTGCTGCTGGATTACGAGGGCCGCCTGCTGCGCCGCAAACGCATGGCCTGCGAGGGGGGCGATTTCATGATCGACCTGCCCGAGGTCACCAGTCTGGACGATGGCGATGTTTTTGAACTGTCCGACGGGCGCCAGATCGTCGTGCGCGCCGCGCCCGAGCCGGTTCTGGTCGTGCGCGGCCATCTGGCGCGGCTCGCCTGGCATATCGGCAACCGCCACACCCCCTGCCGGATCGAGGCCGACCGGCTGATCATCCGTCAGGATCATGTGCTGGAGGCGATGCTGAAAAAGCTGGGGGCCAATATCACCCGCAAGGACATGCCGTTCCGCCCCGAAGGCGGCGCCTATGGCCATGGCCGCACCTTTGGCCATGATCACGGCCATGGCGACGGGCATTCCCACGCGCAGATGCCGTCTCATCCGCACAGCCATGGGCATGACCACCTCGCCCATGATCACGCCTGACCTCGCACGCCTGCGGCTTGCGCAATACCTGTCGCCCGCCTTTCCGGTGGGCGGCTTTGCGTGGTCGCAGGGGCTGGAATACGCGATGGATCAGGGGCTGGTCACGCGCGCGACGCTGCCGCAATGGCTGGCCGACTGGCTGGATCACGGCGCGGGCCGCACCGATGCGGTGCTGCTGGCGCTGGCCCTGCGCCCCGGTGCCGATCTTGCGGCGCTGGACGATCTGGCCCGCGCCGCCTGCCTGACCCGCCAGCGCCTGACCGAAACGGTCGAGCAGGGCACCGCCTTTGCCGCCAACCTCAGCGCGCTGACCGGCGCCCTTCATCCGCCCGCCGCCCTGCCCGTGGCCCTTGGCCGCGCCTGCGCCGCCCTGCCCCTGCCCGCGCCCGAGATCATCGCCGCCTCTCTGCAATCGCAGGCCGCCACCCTGATCAGCGCCGCCGTGCGCTTTCTGCCGCTTGGACCCGTTGAGGGGCAGCGGATGCTGGCCGCCTTGCACCCCGCGATCCTGAGGCGCGCCGCAGACAGCGCCACCGCGACCGAGGCGGACCTTGCCAGCGCCGCATGGGGCGCCGACATTGCCGCCATGCGCCACGAAACCATGACAACAAGGATTTTCCGCTCATGAGCCTCAACGGACCACTGCGCGTCGGCATCGGCGGCCCCGTCGGTGCGGGCAAGACCACGCTGACCGAACAGCTGGCCCGCGCGCTGGCCCCCCGCCTGTCGATGGCGGTGATCACCAATGACATCTACACGCGCGAGGATGCCGAGGCGCTGATGCGCGCGCAGGTCCTGCCCGCAGACCGCATCCGGGGCGTGGAAACCGGCGGCTGCCCGCATACCGCGATCCGCGAGGATGCCAGCATCAACCTGGCCGCCATCGCCGATCTGAACGCGGCCTTCCCGGATCTGGAGCTGATCCTGATCGAATCCGGGGGTGACAATCTGGCGGCGACCTTCAGCCCGGAACTGGCCGATCTGACCATCTATGTCATCGACACGGCGGCGGGTCAGGACATCCCCCGCAAGCGCGGACCGGGGCTGGCGCGATCCGATCTGCTGGTCGTGAACAAGACCGATCTGGCCCCCCATGTCGGTGTTGATGCGGTGCAGCTTGAAAAAGATGCACGCTCTGCAAGAGGTGCCCGTCCGGTGATCATGGCGCAGTTGCGGCATGGCGCCGGAGTGGCCGAGATCGTCGATTTCCTGATCGAGCAGGGCGGGTTGACCCCTCGGGCGGCCTGAGACTGCCCATAATGCAGGCAGATGGCCCTCCGTCTGCCTGCGTCGGTGACACGGGCTGCGCCGACCGCCCGATTGGTGCCCGAATCCTGTCCACATTCCTGTTTTCGGATTTTTCTGCTGATGCGAGGGCGCCGCGCCTTCCAAGAAAACAGACAGGGACACCGGCCCACGCGCCGGGGGGAATAGGGAAACGATGACCAGGCTGACCAAGATCCTGATGATGACCAGCGCCCTGACGCTGGCCCACACCGCCCACGCACAGGAAGGCGAGCCGATCAAGATCGGCGTGCTGCATTCGCTGTCGGGCACGATGGC
>NZ_JBKBVD010000010.1:0-97953 GCF_046289755.1 Paracoccus sp. (in: a-proteobacteria)
AGTAGGGCGACAGGTAGCCGCGGTCGAACTGCATGCCTTCGACGACTTCGACCTCGGTCTCCATCCCCTTGTTCTCTTCGACGGTGATGACACCCTCGTTGCCGACCTTCTGCATCGCGTCAGCGATGAAGCGGCCGATCACAGCTTCGCCATTGGCCGAGATCGTGCCGACCTGCGCAACTTCGTCGCTGTCGGTGACGGGACGCGAGGCCGCTTTGATCGCTTCGACCACTTTCGAGGTGGCCAGGTCGATGCCGCGCTTCAGGTCCATCGGGTTCATGCCGGCCGCAACGGCCTTCATGCCCTCTTTGACGATGGCTTGGGTCAGCACGGTCGCGGTCGTGGTGCCGTCGCCTGCGGTGTCATTGGTGCGCGAAGCGACTTCGCGGACCATCTGAGCGCCCATATTCTCGAACTTGTCGGACAGTTCGATCTCTTTGGCGACCGAGACACCGTCCTTGGTGATGCGGGGCGCACCAAAGGATTTGTCGATGACCACGTTGCGGCCCTTGGGACCAAGCGTGACCTTGACGGCATCGGCCAGCGTGTTGATGCCTTTCAGCATGCGGTCGCGGGCGTCGGTGCCGAACTTGACTTCTTTAGCAGCCATTATGAGTCTCCTAATATCTTGGGGGAAGGATGGAACAGTCCGGGGATCAGTTGATCACGCCCAGAATGTCGCTTTCCTTCATGATCAGCAGCTCTTCGCCGTCGATCGTGACTTCGGTGCCCGACCATTTGCCGAACAGAACCTTGTCGCCTGCCTTGACGGTCGGCGCGATCAGCTCGCCCGAGTCCTTGCGTGCGCCTTCGCCGGTCGAGATGACCTCGCCCTCGGCGGGTTTTTCCTTGGCGTTGTCCGGGATGATCAGACCGCCCTTGGTCTTTTCTTCGCCTTGGACGCGGCGGACCAGCACGCGGTCATGCAGGGGTGTGAAAGCCATGTCAGAACACTCCGATATTTCAGGTTGCAGTGTTTCGTTGTTGGCACTCACCGACTGCGAGTGCCAATGACGGTGATTTAGGACGGTCTCGCGGCGATGTCAACGGGCTGTTGTCCCGCGTCGGGTGGAAGGCCGCCGCCCGATGTGCCACAGTCCGCCCGAAATCGGATGGGCAGGGAGACGGCGATGACGCGCCATGTCGTGACAGCGGTGACATTTGTTCTGGGCTGCGGATTCTCTGCGGCGCAGGCCTCGGTCTGCGAGGGGCAGAACCTGTTTCAGACCATGCCGCCCGAGCGTGCCGCCGCGATCGAGGCCGCGACCGAGGGCGTGCCCTTCCGCAACGGCCTGCTGTTCCGGGCCACGCGCGGCGAGGCCCGGATGGTGCTGGCCGGGACCTATCATTTCGACGATCCGCGCCATGCCGCCCTGCTGGACCGCGTCGCCCCGGAACTGGACGGCGCGGCGGCGCTGTTCGTGGAGGCCGGCCCCGATCAGCAGGCGCAGCTGGCCGACGCGCTGGCCCGTGACCCGTCGCTGATGGTGGACCCCGAGGGCGCGACCCTGCCCGAACGGCTGACCCCGCAGGAATGGCAGACCCTGTCCGACGCCCTGTCAGAGCGCGGCATACCTGCCATCGTCGCCTCGCGGATGCGGCCCTGGTATGTGTCGATGATGCTGGGCATTTCGCCCTGCATGATGCGCCAGATGGCCGAGGCGGGCGGGGTGGCCGAGGGGTTGGACCAGATGCTGATGCAGCGCGCCGGGGCACATGATCTGCCCATCCGCGCGCTTGAGCCGTGGGACACCGTTTTTTCGCTGTTTGACGATCTGACGCCCGGGCAGGAGCTGGACATGATCCGCGCGAACCTGCCTGCCGCCGCCCATGCCGATGACTACGCGGTGACGCTGACGGATGCCTATTTCGAGGGCGACGTCTGGAAGATCTGGGAGTTCGCCCGCCATGACGCCTATGCCAATTCGGGGCTGGGGCGGGACGAGATCGACGCCCAGCTGGCGCTGGCGCAGGACCGGCTGATGGATCAGCGCAACCGGGCGTGGATCGCGCCGCTGATCGAGGGCGCCGATGAGGCCGCCCGCGACGGGCGCCACATCGTCGCGGGCTTTGGCGCGCTGCATCTGCCGGGCGAGGCCGGGGTGCTGAACCTGCTGGCGCAGGAGGGGTTCGAGATCGAGCGGCTGGACGACTGATCGTTCCTCTGCCCGCGGCCCCGCGCGCTACTGGCCGTTCAGCACCCCAAGCGCCTGCAGCTGGCCGTTGCGGTTATAGATGATGCGGCTGTCGCGGATCTCGGTGATGGTGCCGCCATTGATCTTGTCACCGATCCGCAATGTCAGCACCCGTCCGTTGGACAGGCGCACCAGGGCGCGGCTGGCCTGACCGGCGCCGACCGTGCCGATGATCTGGGTGCTGTTCAGCCGGATGCCATCCTTGACCGTGGCGGTTTCGGCGGCATTGCCGATCGCACCTTGCGGGACCGCTGCGACGACATCGGGCTCGTTATCAACTTCGGGGGCGCGGTATTGCTGGTTGCGGGCGGCAGCGGTGCGGGCCTCGGCCTCGGCCTGCGCACGGGCGCGGGCTTCGGCCTGCGCGCGGGCCTGCGCATCGGCACGGGCGTCGGCGGCGGCATGGGCACGGGCACGGGCCTCGGCCTGGGCCTGCAGCTCGGCATCCTGACGGCGCTGCGCCGCCATCGCCGCATCGGCCGCCTGTGCTTCGGCGGCGGCGCGCAGATCAGCCGCAGGGGGACCGGCCGCGGCGGCAGCAGCGACGGGGGCCGCGGTGGCCAGCATGGCATTGCTGGTGACGGTCGAGGCTGTGCCAGCGGCACTTGCAACAGCGCTGGCCGCACGGCTGCGGCGCGGGGGCAACGGCGATGAGGACAGCGCCGTCAACGCCACGGCGCCCGGCGATGCGGGGCTGTCAGCGACAGCGGCGGCGATGGCACTTTCGACCGCCCCGGCCGACCGGCGGGCCGCGGGCGGACGTCCGGCAAGCGCGCCGGGCCGGGCCTGCGGACGTGCCGAGCGTGCCAGCGTCCCCGATGCGGATGCAGATGGGGGCGCGCTTGTTGCGACGGCGGCGGTCGAAGGATTGGCGGCTGGCGGGCTGGCCGGGGTGGTGGCGCTGCGCGGCTGTGGGCGATCACTGCTGATCGCCTCTGACACAGCGGCGGCGACGGCGGCCTGCGTCGGCCCGCGCACCGCCACCGGCTTGCGCAAGGGGCGCGCATCGGCCAGCTGGAAGACCAGCCCGCGCTCGGCCTCGCTGAACCCGGTGGCCCCGGCCTGAGCGGTGCGCAGATCGCGCAGCTGACGCATGATCAGCGCGCGCTCGGCCTCGGTCAGGCGGCGGGGTTCGGCCTCTTCGATGGCGCTGCCTTCTTCCAGCAGAGACAGATTGGCAGGGCGCGCGGGCGGACGCGCACCGCCGGGTGCGGTCGCGGCTGGCGCCGTGGCCGTGGGTGAGGGTGCCGCTGGTGCGGCTGCGGGCGCATTGGCGGGCTGCTGACCGCTTGTCGCCGGACGTGCTGCGGGGGGCGCGCTGGGGGGGCGGGGTGCCGCAGCCGCATCAGATGGCGCGGTCGCTGCGGCGGGTGCCGCTGCGGGCGCTGCTGCGGGCGCTGCTGCCGGACGGGTGGCAGGACGTGCCGGGGGACGCGTGGCGCTTGCGACGGGTGCGGGGCCTGTGCCGGCCTGCGCAAAGGGTGCCGGGCTGGACGGCACGGCCGGACGAGGATCGGGCGTTGCCGGTGCCTCAGCACGGGCGGGGGCCGCTCGCGGCGGACGCGGCGACGCGGTCAGGCGCGCCGCGCTGGTCGCAGCGGCCTGAACACCGGCAGGCGCTGCTGCGGGGGTTGACGCAGGCGCAGGTGCGGGCGCAGGCGGTGGGCTTGCCGCTGCGCTTTGCGCGGGCTCTGCCGCAGGCTGTGCCTCTGCCGGGGCAAGTGCCGCGGCGAGGGTCGCAGCTTGTGTCGCAGCTTGTGTCGTCGCCTGCGTTGCCGGATCACTGGCGGTGAACGGTGCGGCCTGATCTGACCCAGCCTGATCTGACGGGGCCTGATCTGACGGGGCGATGCCAAGCGCCTCGTTCAGCGCACGGGTCAGGGCATCGTCGCCCTGATCCGCTGCGGTCGCGGCAGGCGGCGTGGCGATGACCTCGGCAGGCTCCCGAGCTTCGGTTCCGGGTGCGGTGGCCGGGGGGGTGGCCGCCTGCTGCGGGCGCGCCAGCGGCGCTGTGCCGCTGTCCCCGGTTGGCGCAGGCTGTTGGGTGACAGGCTCATCCCCGGCAGCTTGGGGTGCGGCAGGCTCGGTTCCGGCAGGCTGGGTTCCGGCAGGCTGGGGTGCCGCAGTCTCTGGCGCAGCGGTCTCGACCGGCAAAGCGGGTGCAACCGGGGGCACGGCAGGGGGGGCGTCGGTCTGTGACAGTTCGCCCGCCACCGGATCGGCGATTGCGGGGGCGTCAGATGCCGCGCCCGGGTTGGCCGCAACCTGCGGCTGGTCGGGGCGCTGGCCCAGAAACCACAAGCCCAGAACCAGCAGCCCGGCCAGCAACGCGACCATGACCGGCAAGCGCGTCAGATCCAGACCGCGCCAGCCGCTGACAAGCCGGTTGCGGCCCTCTGGCTGGTCTGCCGCAGGCTCGGCACGCAGGGCGCGCGCGCCCGCGGCGCGGTCATGGACCGCCTTGGCGCGCGGTGACAGCGCAGGTCCGGGTTGGGCAAGCTGGCCGTGACGGATCACCGGGCGCGTCGCGGCCTCTGCGGCAGACTCCGCCTGAGGGGCCGGTGCGGCCCCGGCGGCGGCCTTGGCCGAGGCTTCGGGCGCAGGTTCGGCCCCTGGCTGCGCGGCGGTCGCGGTCGCGACCACCACATGCGGCGTAATGCGCGAGGACACCGGCGCTTGCGGCACGCCGGGTTCGGTCAGGTCGATGACCGGCGCGGTCACGCGGGCCTGGGTCAGATCCGGCTCGCTGAAGGGACGGCGGTTGAACTGCTCGGCGGCAAGGCGCGAGGGACCGAAATCGGGGTTGCCCTCAAAGCGGTCGTCGCCCGGCCGCGCCTGAAACCCGGACGGGCGGAAGCCTTGCGCCCGCGCAAAATCCTCGGCCTCTTCCAGCGTGCGCCGCGTGACAGCCGCCACGCGCAGCGTTTCGATGTCGCCGGTGGCGGCGGGGCACCAGTCAAAGACCAGTTCGCCCGCCCCATAGGGCGTCAGCGCCTCAAGCGCGCGCGCAATGATGGCCTGCGTGTCCGAGCCGAACGGCACGGTCAGCGAGGTATAGAGGATCTGATCCTCGGGGATCACCAGAACGGTGTCGAGTTCGCCCGACTGGCCGCCTGCGTCATCGCGCAGACCCCCGAGGACAAAGGCCAGATCCCCCTCGGCAAAACGGGCCTGACCAAGCGGACGCCAGTCAAGGCCTTCACGTCTTTCAAGCAGCACGGCCTCTTCGGTGAAGCTCATGGCAAACTCGGGTGCGGCGGCGTGCTGATTCATGTTATGTTTCGCTGCTCGATTTGCATCATGCGTTCCGTGGCACGATGTCGTTGATGTTCCCTATCACTATCGCAAAACAGACAAATCGAAAAGCGGAACTGGCGCATCTGTGAACGCTTTTCCGTCATGAGCGCGCTATTCTGTCACGGGGCAATGGGGCACAAGGATGGCCGCAGCCTCCGAGTCGAAAGGACACTCCATGCCGCAATTCTCCCGTTCCCCGCGCCGCTTCGCCACAACGGCGCTGGCGCCCGTTCTGGCACTCTTGTTCGCGGGTCAGGCGCTGGCTGCGCCGGTCGGTCAGGCCTGCGGGCCGATGCAGGGGCTGTCGCGCCTGACCGTGACGGGCGAGGGGCAGTCGCGGATCGCACCCGATCTGGCGACCGTGCAACTGGGTGTCACCACACAGGCCGACAGCGCGGCCGAGGCGATGCGCCAGAATTCCGACCAGCAGGCCGCCGTGATCGCGGCCTTGCGTGAGGCTGGGCTGGCCGAGGCCGATATCCAGACCTCGGGGCTGAACCTCAGCCCGCTGATGCAATATGCTGACGGCGTGGCGCCCACGGTGACCGGCTATCAGGCGACCAACCTTGTCAGCATCCGCGTCGCCGAACTGGCGCGGCTGGGCGAGGTGCTTGATGCGATCGTCGCGGCCGGTGCGAACGAAATTCAGGGCATCGCTTTCACGCGTGAAGACGGGGCCGAGCCGCTGGACGCCGCGCGCCGCGATGCGGTCGAGGACGCCCGCCGCAAGGCCGAGGTGCTGGCGGGCGCGGCTGGCCTGTCGCTTGGCCCGGTCCTGACGCTGCGCGATCTGGCGCAGGGTGGTGGCGGTCCGCGCCCGATGATGCGGATGGAGGCGGCGATGGCCGACAGTTCGGTCCCGGTCCAGCCCGGCGAACTGTCGATGACGGCGCAGGTCGAGATCGAATATGCGCTGACGGGCGAAGAGGCCTGCGCCCCGATGCAGCGTCACCGGATGCCGCATGGCGATATGGTGCCGGGCGACATGCCGGGCGATGACGCCCCCGCCGAACCGGCAAACTGACCCGCAGCAAAACCAATGCAGCAAAACCAATGTCGGGGGGCATGATCGCCCCCCGACACCCCGTTCAGGCGGTGGCTGCGGCCAGTGCCTGATCCAGATCGGCGATCAGATCATCCGGGTTCTCGATCCCGATCGACAGGCGCACGACCTCGGGCGCGGCCCCTGCGGCGCGCTGCTGATCCTCGGTCAGCTGCCGGTGCGTGGTGGAGGCGGAATGGATCACCAGCGACCGCGCATCGCCCAGATTGGCGACATGGCTGAACAGCTTCATCGAATCGACCAGTCTGACCGCCGCCGCATAGCCGCCTTTGATCGCAAAGGTGAACAACGCGCCCGCCCCCTTGGGATACAGCCGCCCGGCCGTCGCGTTCCAGGGCGAGCTTTTCAACCCGGCATAGGTCACCCGCTCGACGCGCGGGTCATTTTCCAGCCATTCCGCGACCCGGACCGCATTGGCGACGTGACGCTCCATCCGCAGGCCAAGCGTCTCGATCCCCATCAGCGTGTAATGCGCGCCCTGCGGGTTCATGGTCATGCCCAGATCGCGCAGCCCGATGGCAATGCCGTGGAAGGTAAAGGCCAGCGCGCCGAAGGTCTCGTGGAATGTCAGCCCGTGATAGGCAGGCTCGGGCGCCGACAGGCTGGGGAACTTGTCGCTGGCCGACCAGTCAAAGCGGCCACTGTCCACCACGACACCGCCGGTCACGGTGCCGTTGCCGGTCATGTATTTGGTCAGGCTGTGCACGACCAGCGTCGCGCCCATCTCGATCGGGCGGCACAGATAGGGCGTGGCCAGCGTGTTGTCTACGATCAGCGGAATGCCCGCCGCATCGGCGATTTTCGCCACCGCCGGAATGTCGGTCACATAGCCGCCCGGATTGCTGATCGATTCGCAGAACACCGCGCGGGTGTCCCCGTCGATGGCCGCCTCCAGCGCCGCCGGATCGTCGAAATCCACGAATTTCGCCGACCAGCCAAAGCGCCGGATCGTGTGGCTGAACTGGGTGACGGTGCCGCCGTAAAGCCGCGTCGAGGCCACGATATTGCGCCCCGGCGCCATCAGCGGGAACAGCGCCAGCAGTTGCGCCGCATGCCCCGAGGAACAGCAGACCGCGCCCGCGCCCCCCTCCAGCGCCGCAATCCGCGCCTGCAGGGCGGACACGGTCGGATTGGTCAGGCGCGAATAGATGTATCCGACCTCCTGCAGGTTGAACAACCGCGCCGCGTGATCGGCATCGCGGAACGCATAGGCGGTGGTCTGATAGATCGGCACCTGCCGCGCGCCGGTGGCCGGGTCGGGCGCGCTGCCCGCATGAATGGCCAAAGTGTCAAAGCCGTGACTGTCGCTCATCCGAGCCTCCCTTATCCCTCGGGCCGCAGCCTAGCCGGGCGCGCGCCCCGGCTGCAACCGCCCTGCCATGTCTTCGTTGCCCAATCCCCCCTTTACCGCCCCTGCCGCCGGGCCATGAAGGCCAGCTTTTCGAACAACCCCACATCCTGCTCGTTCTTCAGCAACGCGCCATGCAGCCGGGGCAGCATCGTGGCCGGGTCGCGGGCCAGATCCTCGGGCGCCAGATCCTCGGCCAGAATCAGCTTCAGCCAGTCCAGAAACTCGCTGGTCGAGGGCTTCTTGCGCAGGCCCGGCACCTCGCGCAACTCAGTGAACTGGCGCAGCGCCTCGTCCAGCAGGCGCGGCTTCAGGCCGGGATAATGCACCTCGACGATGGCGCGCAGGGTCTGGGCATCGGGAAAGCGGATGAAATGAAAGAAACAGCGCCGCAGAAACGCGTCGGGCAGTTCCTTTTCGTTGTTCGAGGTGATGATGACGATGGGCCGGTGCCGCGCGCGGATCGTCTCGCCGGTCTCGTAGACATGGAACTCCATCCGGTCCAGCTCCTGCAACAGGTCGTTGGGAAACTCGATATCGGCCTTGTCCACCTCGTCAATCAGCAGCACCACCTTGGCGGGCGCCTCGAAGGCCTGCCACAGCTTGCCCTTGCGGATATAGTTGCCGACATCATGCACCCGCGCCTCGCCCAGCTGGCTGTCGCGCAGGCGGCTGACGGCATCGTATTCGTAAAGGCCCTGCTGCGCCTTGGTGGTCGATTTCACATGCCATTCGATGATCGGCAGACCAAGGGACGCGGCCACCTGCCGCGCCAGTTCGGTCTTGCCGGTGCCCGGCTCGCCCTTGACCAGCAGCGGGCGCTCCAATGTCACGGCGGCGTTCACGGCCATCGCCAGATCGGGCGGGGCGACATAGCGGGCGGTTCCCGAAAACTGCATCTGAACTCTCCTTTTCGGCAAGGTATTTGCGCGCACTTGATGGCCCGGCGGAACGGCTTTGCACAATACGCATCATCATGGTGCAGAGCCTAGTGACAAGCAGCACGTCATACTTTATGGGGGCGCGCAAGGTGCCGGAATTTCTGACCCGCCCGGCGCCGCCGGAGGACGTATGAAAGCCCAGACCTTCCTTCCCCAGGACTATCGCCCTGCCGAGGACGAGCCGTTCATGAATGAGCGTCATCTCGAATATTTCCGGCGCAAGCTGGAAGCCTGGAAGCAGGAATTGCTGGACCTGTCCGCCGAGACGCTGGAAGGTCTGCAGGACAGCGCCCGGTCCGTGCCCGATCTGGCCGATCGCGCCAGCGAGGAAACCGACCGCGCGATCGAGCTGCGCACCCGCGACCGTCAGCGCAAGCTGGTCTCGAAAATCGACGCGGCGCTGCGCCGGATCGAAACCGGCGATTTCGGCTATTGCGAGATGACCGGTGAGCCGATCAGCCTGCGCCGCCTTGACGCCCGCCCCATCGCCACCATGACGCTGGAAGCGCAAGAGCGGCACGAGCGCAAAGAGCGCGTCCACCGCGACGACTGACCGTGGCACAGGCAGGCTCGCCATGACCGCCACCGGCGCCCTTTCGGGGCGCGCGGTGACGGTCGTGGGCGGCGGCATCGGCGGGGTCACGGCGGCGCTGGCGCTGGCGCGGCGCGGGGCGCAGGTGCGGGTGCTGGAACGGGCGCCGCAACTGTCCGAACTGGGCGCGGGGCTGCAGCTGTCGCCCAACGGGATGCGGGTGCTGACGGCTCTGGGGCTGGATCAGGCGGTGGCGCAGGTCTCGCGGCCCGGTCAGGGCGTGCGGCTGTTTGACCACCACGCAAGGCCCGTGCTGCATCTGGACATGGCCCGGCACCGGCCCGATGCGTCATTCCGCATGATCCACCGGGCGCGGCTGCTGGACTGTCTGACCGATGCCGCCCGCACAGCCGGCGTCGATCTGCGGCTGGGGCAGGAGGTCCGGACCCCGCCCGACACGCCGCTGGTCATCGGCGCCGATGGCCTGCATTCGCGCATGCGGGTGGCGCTGAACGGGCGCGAGGTGCCCTTTTTCACCGGCCAGACCGCATGGCGCGCGCTGATCCCCGATGACAGCAGCGGCCCGGCGCCGGCGCAGGTCTTCATGGGGCCGGGCCGCCATCTGGTCAGCTATCCTCTGGCCGGCGGGCTGCGTAATATCGTTGCCGTGACCGAGCGGCGCGAGTGGCAGGATGAGGGCTGGTCCCAGCCCGGCGATCCCGACGATCTGCGCGCCGCCTTTGCGGGCTTTGGCGGGCCGGTTCAGGGCTGGCTGGCGGCGGTCACGCAGGCGCATCTGTGGGGGCTGTTCCGCCACCATGTCGCGCCGGTCTGGCAGGACGGGCGCGTCGCGCTGCTGGGCGACGCCGCGCATCCGACGCTGCCCTTTCTGGCGCAGGGCGCGGTCATGGCGATCGAGGACGCCTGGGTGCTGGCCGCCTGTCTGGACGCCGATCCCGACCAGTCCGCCGCCCTGGCGCGCTATCAGGCGGCCCGCCTGCCGCGCACGGCACGCATCGTCGATGCGGCCACGGCCAATGCCCGCAACTATCACCTGACCGGCGCCCGCCGCCTGATCGGCCACAGCGTCCTGCGTCTGGCGGGCCGGTTCGCGCCCGGCCTGATGCCCGCGCGGTTCGACTGGCTCTATGATTTCGACCCGGTGGCCGAGGCGCTCTGAAGCGCCGCGGCTAGTTCATGCGCAGGCTGCGACGGCTGGCCTCTCGCGCCAGTATTTCGCGCGCGGGGTGGCTGGCAATCGGGCGGCGCCGGTCGGCCGAGATTTCACCCATGGCGATCAGCGCGTGATAGCGCGCGCAGCAGACCCGCAGGAACGAGGTGAAATTGCCAAGGTCGTGATCGGCATCCACCGCCTCGTGCCACAGGCGGGTGATCAGCTGCGCGACGGTCAGCCCGTCGCGGGCGCCGATCTCGGTCAGGGTGTCCCAGAAATGCGCCTCGATCCGGATCGAGGTGGCGACCCCGTCGATGCGCAGGCTGTGGGTGCGGCTTTGCCATTGGCTGGCATCGGCCTTGATGAACAATTCGCACATCGCAAGTCGCCTCCCTTCCCGGTGATGTCAGAGGATCGCCATGAACTGCCGCAGCCATGCCGGATGCGCGGGCCAGGCGGGCGCGGTCACCAGATTGCCATCGGTGACGGCCTCTGTCACCGCAATATCGGCGAAGGTGCCGCCCGAGGCGGTGACCTCATAGGCGCAGGCCGGATAGGCCGAACAGGTCCGCCCCGTCAGCACCCCCGCCGCCGCCAGCAGCTGCGCGCCATGACAGATCGCCGCGACCGGCTTGCCCGCGTCAAAGAAATGCCGGACCATGTCCAGCACCTGCGGGTTCATGCGCAGATATTCCGGCGCCCGCCCGCCGGGCACGACCAGCGCGTCATAGCTGGCGGGGTCCACGGCGGCGAAATCGGCGGTCAGCGCGAAATTGTGGCCGGGCTTCTCGGAATAGGTCTGATCGCCCTCGAAATCATGGATCGCGGTCTTGACCGTCTCGCCCGCCGCCTTGTCGGGGCAGACCGCGTCCACCTCGTGACCGCAGGCCAGCAGGCACTGGAACGGGACCATGGTTTCATAATCCTCGGTATAGTCGCCGGTGATCATCAGGATCCTTGCCATCTCACATCCTCCCTTGCTGATGGTATCGGCAAGGCTAGGGCGCGGGGCGGGGCCACGGGTGGTAGCCGGATACTACATCCGCGGCCCCGGATGGCCTCAGGCTGGGGCCGCGTCGCTGTCAAACAGCGGCTCGAACCCGGCCCACATCATGCGCATCCCGTCAAAGGGCATCTGCGAGGCGTCGAAACCGGCCATCTCGGCCTCCATCGCGCGGGCGGCGGCGTCGCAGGTGGCGCGGTCGGGCCAGAGGGTCCAGCTGAAGACCGGAACCTCACCGGCTTCGGCCCTGGTGGCGCGGTAGATGTCAGTGACCTTGCCGCGTGGGACATCGACGCCCCATGTCTCGACCATGCCGAGGGCGCCGCCCTTGTGAAACATCGCCCAGCCCTCTGCGGCCATCTGGACATAGGCGTCCTGATTGCCCTCGGGCACGGCCAGCAGGAAGCCCTGATAATAGCCCCCGCCTGCGCGCGGTCCGGCCTCAAAGACCGGGGCGAAGCCGCCAAAGATCATGCGGCTGCCGTCAAACGGCATCTCGGGGATCTCTTTCATCGCCGGATCGCTTTGCATCCTGGGCCAGGCGGCATCCGCCGTCGCCCTGTCGGGCCATTCGATCCACGCGAACACGATGGTCTCGTCATCGCGGGCCTCCACCGCGCCGTAAAAATCGGTGACCTTGCCACGGGGCACATCCACGCCCCATGTCTCGACCATCCGGGTGGCGCCATAGGATTTCATCAGCGGCCAGACCGCCTTCACATGTTCAAGGTATCTGGCCTTGTTGGCCGTCGGCACTGCCGCCACCGAGCCGGTGAGAAAAGTCATGTCGCGTTCCTTTCGGTTGCTGTGGCAGGGGGTGATTCCCGCTTGTGCCCTGATGGTGCCAGCGGTAGTATTAAAAAACAACTGTAAGTATGTAAAAATGACCGAGCAGGCAAATTTCCCCCGTCTCCGCTATGACGAAGGCTGTCTGGCCTCGCATGCGCTGAATCTGATCGGGGACAGATGGGCGCTGTTGGTGGTGCGCGAACTGATGTTCGGACCCAAGCGGTTCCAGATGATCCGTGCGGGCCTGCCCGGCGTCACCGCCAGCGTGCTGACGGGCCGGCTGGCGCAGCTGGCGCAGGCCGGGGTGGTGGATCACGACGCGCGCCTTGGCCTTTACGCGCTGACCGATACCGGGCGCGGCCTGCTGCCGGTGCTGGAGGCGTTGTGCCGGTGGGCGCTGACGGTGCCGGGCCATGATCCGGGGCGCTTTATCAGCCCCTCGGCGCTGATGATCTCGATGGGAGTGACCCTGATGCGGGACGCGGCGCAGGGGCACGAGGCGCGGGCGGGGTTCGATTTCGGCAACGAGACCTTCGAGATGCGGCTGGCCGGGGGACAGCTGCAGACCCGCCCGGTCGCACGGTCCGATGCGCCCTTTGTGCTGTCGGGCAGCGGCAATACGCTGGCGATTGCGGTCTATGGCGCGGTGCCACTGGCCGATCTGGTCGTGGCTAGCGGGGTCGGGCTGCGCGGCGATATGGCGGCGGCTGCGGATTTTCTGCGCCTGTTCCGGCTGGCGCCGCAGGGGTGATTGCCTATGCTCGGGGGTCTGAGGGCCACGAGATGAGACGCAGATGAGCACCCCCCACCCCGATCCCCGCCGCTTTCTGACCGGCCTCTTCGAGGCCGCCGTCGCGGCCGCCGATCCCCGGCAGGCGCTGGCCGCGCATCTGCCCGAGATGCCGCAGGGGCGTACCGTCGTCATCGGCGCGGGCAAGGGCGCGGCCCAGCTTGCCCGCGCCTTCGAGGATCTGTGGCCAGGCCCCTGTTCGGGTGTGGTCGTGACCCGCTACGGATATGCCTGTCCCACGCGCCGGATCCGGGTGCTGGAGGCCGCGCATCCGGTGCCCGATGCCGCCGGGCTGGTCGCCGCGCAGGCGCTGATGGCGGCAGTCTCGGGGCTGGGGCCGCAGGATCTGGTGGTGGCGCTGATCTGCGGCGGCGGCTCGGCGCTGCTGCCGATGCCTGCCGGGGGGCTGACGCTTGACGATGAGGCGGATCTGAACCGGGTGCTGCTGGCCTCGGGCGCGCCGATCGGGGGGATGAACGCGATCCGCAAGCAGTTTTCGGCCATCAAGGGCGGGCGGCTGGCGCTGGCGGCGCATCCGGCGCGGGTGGTCACGCTGGTCGTGTCGGACGTGCCGGGCGACGATCCGGCGCAGGTCGCATCCGGCCCGACGCTGGCCGATGCCACCACCCGCGAAGATGCGCGCCAGATGCTGCGCGACTATCGCATCGACCTGCCGCCCCGGCTGCACGACCATCTGGCGGGCGAGGGGGCGCCCGCGCCGCTGCCCGATGATCCGCGCCTTGCAGGCCACCGGCACAGCGTCATCGCCTCGGCCCGCCTGTCGCTGGAGGCAGCGGCTCAGGCGTCCGGGATGCCGGCGGCGATCCTGTCCGACAGCGTCGAGGGCGAGGCCGCCGATGTGGGTCGCGTCCACGCCGCCATCCTGCGCGAGATTGCCACGCGTGACCGGCCTTTCCGGCGCCCGGTGCTGCTGTTGTCGGGGGGCGAGACCACGGTCAGCATCCGCGATGGTTGCGGCAAAGGCGGGCGCAACAGCGAGTTTCTGCTGGCGCTGGCGCTGGCCGCCGAGGGGTGCCGCTTTCACGCGCTGGCCGCCGATACCGACGGCATCGACGGGTCCGAGGCGAATGCGGGTGCCTTTGCCGATGGGACCACGGCGGCGCGGCTGCGCGCGCTTGGCCTGTCGCCGCGCGCGCTGCTGGCGGGGCATGACAGCTGGACCGCGTTCGACGCGCTTGGCGATCTGTTCCAGCCCGGCCCCACAGGCACGAATGTCAACGATTTCAGGGCTGTTCTGCTGGGCTGAGGGCGGGTTGATCCAGTGCGGCCTGCCATTCCGACAGCAGGCCCGCACGGCGCAGCCGGTCGCCATAGACCAGCAGGCCTGCATCCAGCCGGATCGGGCGCAATTGCGGGGCGGGGTCGGGGCCAGTGCCCTCGATCAGCGCCACGCCGCTGGCCCCGGCGATCAGTTCCTGCGCCGGGGGCGACAGCAGATAGGACAGGAACCGCTCGCCGCCTTCGGGATCGGGCGCGTTCACCGGCAGGAAGGCGGACCGGATGATGGCCAGAATATAGTCATCCACAGCGATCTGAATCAGATCGGGATCGTCGGGCCGGTAGCGCGCGGCATAGCTTGCGACCACATTATAGACCACCGACAGCTCGCCCGCGCGCAGATCGTCGATCATCTCACCCCAGCAGCAATACAGCTGCGCGTTCAGCCGCCCCATCACCTCGGCCAGCCGCCAGAACCCGTCCGAGACCTGATCGTCCTGCGACACGAGGAAATACCCCACGCCCGAGATCTGCGGATCATAGCTGCCGATCCGGCCCTGAAAGCGGTCGGGATGGGCGCGCAGGGTGGCGATCAGCTCGCGCCGCGTGCGCGGAATGGGCAGGCCCGCAAAGGCGCTGCGCGAGGCCAGCGTCACGACCGGCTCCAGCGCGATGCCCCATAGCTGATCGCGCCAGCGCGCCCAGTCGGGCAGACCGGCCGCCGGGGGCATGACCGGCGCGGCAAAGCCGTCATTCACCAGCCGCATCTGCAGATCCATCGCGGATGAGATGACCAGATCGAACCGCGCCCCCTCTTCGGCGATCGCCCGGTAGATCTGGGTCGACGACGCCTGCACATAGCGGATCGCATGACCCGGATGACGGGCCACGAAGTCCTCCAGCACCGGGGCAAAGGCCTGCATGTCGGTGGTCGACAGAACCGCGATACGGGGCGCGTCGTCGGGGCCAAAGACACGCTCGGCCTCGATTTCATAGCCATGGCCGGGGGCCGCAAGGGCCAGCGTCGCGGCGATCAGGCCAGCGGCAAGCTGAGCAAGGCGCATGTTCCCCCCTCGGGTCGCGGGACCAGTTGAAAGCGGCCGCGATGGGCGGCGGCGACTTCGGACACGATGGTCAGGCCCAGACCCGAGCCCGCCACATCACCGACATTGTCGCCCCTGCGGAACCGGGTGACAAGCAGCGCCGGATCGCCCGCCAGCCCGCGCCCGTCGTCGCGCAGGCTCAGCACGGCCTTGCCACCCGTCTGCGACAGGTCCAGCGCGATCACGCCCTCGGCGCGCGAATATTTCACGGCGTTGTCCAGAATGTTGCGCAGGGCAATCTCCAGCATCCGCTCATCTCCGACGACGGGGCAGGGCGCGTCCAGCCCGGTTGCGGTGATGGTGATGTCGCGCATCTCGGCCAGAGGCTGCACCGCGCGCAGGACGGAGGCCGTCAGCACGCTCAGGTCCATGGCTGCTGCGTCGAACTGGTCGGTGCGATACATCACCATCGCATGATCCAGGATCTGGCTGGCCGAGCGGCTGCTTTCCCCGATGGCGCGCACCATGCGCCGCAGGCGGGTGCGGGTGGCCTCGTCTTGCGTTTCGGCCAGCGCCAGTTCCGCCTCGGTGCGCACCAGCGACAGGGGCGTGCGGATGCGGTGCGCGGCCTCGAAGATGAAGGTCTCGGCCAGATCGAGGGCGGCGCGCAGGCGCGCGATCAGCCCGTTCACGGATCGCAGCAAGGGCGCCAGTTCGCGCGGGGTGGGGTGGCGCACGGGCGACAGATCACGCGGGCCGCGCGCCGCGACCACCTGCGCCAGCCGCTGCACCGGCGCCAGCACCGCCTGCGCCGCCAGCAGCGCCACCGGCAGCGCCAGCGCCAGAAACCCCAGCGCCACCCAGGTCGCACCCAAAGCCGTCTCGCGCGCGATCGCGGCCTGCCCCTGCCGCGTCTGGCCAAGGATCACGGTCACCGGCGCGATGCGACCGTCGATCAGCATGGGCCGCGCGACCGCCGCAAGACGCAGTGCCGCGCCCTGATAGCTGTCGCCCCAGAACACCGGCGCCAGTCCCAAGGGCGGCTGTGGCGGCGGCGGCAGGCCCTCATAGCCGGTCACCACCTGCCCGCCGACAAGCACGGCGTAAAAGATCCGCTCGTCCCCCATCGCGCCCAGCATCGAGAATGTCGCATAGGGCAGGTTCAGCTCCAGCCCCTCATCGACGCTGCGCACGCCTTCGGCGATGGCGGTCACGGCAGCCCCCAGCACCGCATCCTGCGACGCGCGCGAGGCACGCTCGGCCACCCAGCCCACGGTCACGAACAGCCCCGCGACCAGCAGCGTGGACAGGACCAGAAACTGCCAGACCAGACGCCGGCGCAGCGACCGGATGCGCGCAGGCTCCATCGCGCGGCGCAGGGCACGGGTCGCGGCGCTCATTCCGGGGTCAGCCGGTAGCCCACGCCGCGCAGCGTCTCGATCCGCGCGCCCGAGCCGTCCAGCTTGCGGCGCAACCGGCCCACATAGACCTCGATCGCATTGTCGCTGACCTCTTCGTCGAAGGAAAACAGCCGGTCGATCAGATGCGATTTGGAATAGGCCTGACCGGGGCGCGACAGCAGGATTTCCAGCAGCCGCAATTCGCGCGCCCGCAATTCGCGGGTCTCGCCTGCCACGGTCACGCAGGCGGCCAGCGCGTCAAAGGTGAAGCCCGCGAAATGACGGCGGCTGTCGGCGGCCCCCGCATGGCGGCGCAGAACGGCGCGGCAGCGGGCCTGCAATTCGGCGAAATCGAAGGGTTTGGTGATGTAATCGTCCGCCCCCTGATCCAGCGTGCCGACCCGGTCACTGACCGAGGCAGAGGCCGTCATCATGATCACCGGCGTGTCGCGTCGCGCGGCCCGTTCGCGCACCAGAAAGTCGCGACCGTCCCCGTCAGGCAAGGAAATATCAAGCAGGATCAGGTCGTAAGGCACGCTTTCCAGAAACAGCCGCGCATCGGCCAGCGTGGCGGCATGGTCCACGCCATGCCCCTCTATCGCCAGCCGCGATGCGACGGCCTGTGCCAGTTCTGCGCTGTCTTCGACCAGTAAAAATCGCATCTGCCGGGTTTTTCGTCAGTCCGTGACAGGTTCGTGTCAGCTTTTCACCAAATGCTGTGCCCCGCAAGCCCGCCATATCCCGTGCGGGCAGTCTGGGAGGACAGCATGAAAAAATGGACCCGTGCAGCCGTGGCTGCACTGACGATGAGCGTCGCGACCCCGGCCTTGTCCGCCGAATGTATCGCACCGGCAAACCCCGGCGGTGGCTGGGACTTTACCTGCCGCCAGATCGGCCGGATCATGACCGAACTGGGGCTGGTCCCGAACATGGTGCAGGTGACCAACCTTGCCGGCGCGGGCGGCGGCGTGGCCTATACGCAGGTCGTCAGCAAGCGCGGCAGCGATCCGGAGGTGTTCGTGGCGGCATCCTCGGCCACCACGACCCGTCTGGCGCAGAACGCATTTGCCGGTGCGACCGCCGATCAGGTGCGGTGGGTCGGCTCGATCGGTGGCGATCCCGGCGTGATCGTCGTGGCGCAGAACAGCCCGTTCCAGTCGCTGACCGATCTGGTCGAGGCGGTGAAGGCCGATCCGGGCAGCGTGGCCTTTGCGGGCGGGTCCGCCGTGGGCGGGTTCGACCATCTCAAGGTGCTGATGACGATGGACAAGGCAGGCTTTGGCGATGCCCGCGCGATCAAGTATATCGGCCTTGACGGCGGTGCCGACGCGATCACCCAGACCGTCGGCGGGTTCGCGCAGGCGATGACCGGCGATCTGTCGGAAATCACCGGCTTTATCCGCTCGGGCGATGTGCGCCCCATCGCGGTTCTGTCGGAAAACCGCGTCACGGGTTTTGACGATGTGCCGACAGCCAAGGAACAGGGCGTGGACATCGTGGCGATGAACTGGCGCGGCGTCTATGTGCCCAAGGACATCAGCGACGAAGACTATCAGAAATGGGTCGACATGCTGCGCCAGGTCGGGGAATCCGAGCAGTGGCAGTCGGTGATGGCCGAGAATGGTCTGGAATCCTACGCCCTGTTTGGCGAGGAATTCGAGACCTTCGTGAATGACAACATTGCCGAGGTGCAGGACATCTCGCGCGAGATCGGTCTGATCCAATGATCAGAGGCGACCGCATCTTCGGAGCGTTCATGCTGGTCGTGGCGTTGGGGTATATCCTCAGCGCCCGCAGCATCGCGACAAGCTTCATGTCCGATCCCGTCGGGCCGCGGGTGTTTCCCTATCTGGTCGCTGCGGTCGTCATCATCTCGGCGCTGGTGATGATCCTGCGCCCCGACCCCGACGAGGAATGGCCCGCAGGCCCGATGGTGGGCCAGCTTGGTCTCGCGCTGGTTGTGCTGGCGGGCTATTCGCAGGCGATCAGCCCGCTTGGCTTCCTGATCCCCACGACTGTCGTGGCGGGTATCCTCAGCTGGCAGATCGGCGGCAATCCGATGCGCTCGGCCCTGACGGGGCTGGGGCTGTCGGTGGGCCTGTTCGTGCTGTTCCGTATCATCCTGGGACTGGGCCTGCGCGGCCTGCCCGAAGGCATGGGGTTCTAGATCAATGGAAACACTAGCCAATCTGGCGATGGGATTTTCCATCGCCCTGACGCCCTATACCCTGATGCTGGCGATCATCGGCTGTTTCGTGGGCACGATCATCGGCGCGCTGCCGGGCCTTGGTCCGTCGAACGGCGTGGCGCTGCTGATCCCGATCTCGTTCTCGATGGGGCTGGACGCGATCTCGGCGCTGGTGCTGCTGACCTCGGTCTATTACGGCGCGATGTATGGCGGGCGGATCAGTTCGATCCTGCTGAACATTCCGGGCGATGAGCCTGCGATGATGACGACGCTGGACGGCTATCCCATGGCCAAGCAAGGGAAGGCCGCTGAGGCGCTGGTCGTGTCGGGCGTGGCGTCCTTTGTGGGCGCGATGCTGGCCACGATCGGGCTGATGATCTTTGCGCCCTATCTGGCGCGGGTGGCCTATCAGTTCGGCCCGGCCGAGTATTTTGCCCTCTATATGCTGGCCTTCTGCACGCTTGGCGGGATCGGGTCCAGCAATCAGGCCAAGGCCGCCATGGCCGCCGCCATCGGTCTGGGCATTGCCATGATCGGCATGGACAAGACCACCGGCATGCCGCGCTTTACCTTTGGCGAGCTGCACCTGATGGACGGGGTCGATTTCCTTGTCGCCATCGTCGGTCTGTTCGCGGTGGCCGAGGTGTTCCACTTTATCGAAAGCCACGGCAAGAACAGCGCCATCGGCGTCAAGCTGGGCAAGATCCTTGTCCCGTGGAAGATGCTGAAGCAAACGACCGGCGCCATGCTGCGCGGCACCGGTATCGGCTTTGTGGCGGGTGTTCTGCCCGGCGCGGGCGCATCGCTTGGTTCGTTTCTGGCCTATATGGCCGAGAAATCGGTCGCCAAGGACAAGGACAAGGCATCGTTCGGCAAGGGCAACCCCCGCGGCGTCGCAGCGCCCGAGGCAGGCAATAACGCCGCAGCCGGTGGCGCGCTGGTGCCGATGCTGACGCTTGGCGTGCCGGGCTCGGGCACGACCGCCGTGCTGCTGGCGCTGCTGCTGACGCTGAACATCACGCCCGGTCCGCTGCTGTTCGCCGAGCGCCCCGAGGTGGTGTGGTCGCTGATCGCGTCGCTGCTGATTGCCAACGTCGTGCTGCTGGTGATGAACGTTCCGATGGTCAAGGTGTTCGTGCGGATCCTGTCGGTGCCCGCATGGGTGCTGCTGCCGGGCGTGACGATGATCGCCTTTGTGGGGATCTATTCGCTGACCGGCTCCAGCTTTGACATGCTGCTGATGGTGGGTTTCGGCGTTCTGGGCTATGTCATGCGCAAGCTGGGCATTCCCACGGTCCCGGTGATCCTGGGCATCCTGCTGGGCAACGCGATGGAGGACAACCTGCGTCGTGCCATGGTGCTGTCGAACGGCGAGTGGTCCTATCTGCTGTCCTCGCCCATCGCTATCGGCTTGTGGGTCGCGGCGATTGTTGGTTTTGTCGCGCCGATCTTCCTGCGGCGCATTCTGAAGAAACCCGCGGTCCCCCACGACCCGACCCTGAACGAGGACTGACATGGCCACACGCGTATTGGTGCCCTCGGGCGTTCTGGGTCTCGGCTTTGACGCACAGGCGCTGGCACGCGGGGTGGCGATGTCGCCCGACATCATCTGCATCGACGGAGGGTCCACCGACAGTGGGCCCTTCAGCCTTGGCGCGGGGGTGTCGAAATATTCCCGCGCCGCAACGAAATCGGAATGGCGCGCGCTGATGCTGGCCCGTGCGCAGGCCGGGGTGCCACTGGTCATCGGCACGGCGGGCACCTGCGGCACCGACAGCACCGTGGACTGGATGTTCGATCTGACGGTCGAGCTTGCGGCCGAGCTGGGCCAGTCCCTGTGCGTCGCACGGCTCTATTCCAGCCAGCCCGTGGCGCGTCTGGCCGAGGCGCAGGCCGGGGGCCGCATCGCACCCCTGACGCCCGCGCCCGAATTCCGGCTGGATGACCTGACCAATATCGTCGCACTGGCCGGGGCCGAGCAGATCCACGCCGCACTGGCCACCGGCGCCGACATCATCATCGCGGGCCGCACCACCGACACCGCCACCATCGCCGCATTGCCGCTGTCGCGCGGCGCCCATCCCGGCGGCTGCTGGCATGGCGCCAAGATCGCCGAATGCGGGGCGCTGTGTTCGACCAACCCGACCTCGGGCGTGATCATGGTCGATTTCGACGCGGCGGGGTTCACCGTGACCCCGCTGGCCGAGACCGCGCGCTGCACGCCGCATTCGGTCAGCGCGCATATGCTCTATGAGAATTCGGACCCGTTCCGCCTGTACGAGCCCGGCGGTTATCTGGATGTGACCGCCGCGCGCTATGCCGCGCTGGACGATCGTCGCGTGCGGGTCGAGGGGTCCGAATGGGTGCCCGGCCCCTATACGGTCAAGCTGGAGGGCGCGCGGATCGCGGGCTATCAGACCACCATTCTGGCGATCCTGCGCAATGCCCATTACGCCGGGAATGCGCGCGCATGGGTCACGCGCCTGACCGGCTTTCTGCATGCCGAGATCGCGCGCCGGATGGGTCTGACGCAGGACGCCTACAGCATCGAATTTCGTCTGATCGGCGTCGATGGCGCGCTTGGGGGCCTTGAGAACCGCACGGGCGATCCCGTCGAGGTGGGCGTTCTGGGCATCGTCACCGCCCGCACGCAGGCCGAAGCTGCCGAAATCGGCAAGCTGATCAACCCGTTTGTGTTGCATTACCCGCTGACCGATGACGAGGAACTGCCGACCTTCGCATTTCCCTATTCCCCCGCGACCACCGATCGCGGCCCCTTGTATGAATTCGCGCTGAACCATGTGATGCAGCTCGACGATCCCATGTCGGCCTTCCGCCTGACCGTGACCGAGGTGACCCCATGACCACGCTTGGCGATCTTGTCCTGAAGGTGCGGTCCAAGAATGCCGGGCCGTTCTGGGTGACCATCGACGTGTTCTGCGACGAACCGGCGATCTTCCAGCGCCTGACACGCGATCTGACCAGCGACCGCGTGGCCGCGCTGTTCCACGTCGCGCCCCAGACGCTGAAGCGCTTTGACATTGCCGGTCTGCGGGTGATCAAGTTCAGCCTGCCGCGCCCGGTCGTGCAGGGATCGGCCGCCGACCGCGACATGCACGGCGCCCAATATGCCGCCCTGCTGGAAGAGATGACGATTGACTAAAGCGCGCCTGACCACCTTTGTCGCAGCCCTTGCCGGGGCTGCGGTCTTTCTGCTGATCGGTCTGCCGCTGCCCTGGCTGCTGGGGCCGATGCTGGGCTGCGTGATCGTGGCGCTGGCGGGCGCGCGGATGGCGGGGGCGGGGCAGTTCGGCGTCTTCATGCGCACCTTTCTGGGGGTGGCCGTCGGTGCCTCGATCACCCCCGAGGTGCTGACGGGCCTGCCCGCCATCGCCGGGTCGCTGGCCATCGTGCCGGTCTTTATCGTGGTGATCGCGCTGATCGGCTATCCGCTGTTCCGCCGCGTCTTTGGCTTTGACCACCCGACCGCGTGGTATGCGGCCATGCCGGGCGGGCTGCAGGACATGCTGGTCTTTGGCGAAGAGGCGGGCGGCGACATCCGCGCCCTGTCGCTGATCCATGCGACGCGGATTCTGGTGATCGTGACCGTCGCGCCGCTGATCATGACGTTTTACTGGCAGGTCGATCTGACCCAGCCCCCCGGCGCGCCCCTGGCCTCGGTCGCGTGGGACCAGATCGCGCTGATGGTGGTGGCGGGCATCGCGGGCTGGAAGATCGGCGAGCGGGTGGGCCTGTTCGGCGCCTCGATCCTGGGGCCGATGATCCTGACGGCGGCTTTGTCGCTGACGGGCGTGATCCAGACCCGCCCCCCGGCCGAGATCATTCAGGCCGCGCAATTCTTTATCGGCATTGCGGTGGGCGCGAAATATGCGGGCATCACCGCCCGCGAATTGCGGGTCGATGTGACCGCGGGGCTGGTCTATTCGCTGATGCTGGCCGTGGTCAGCCTGATTTTCCTTGAGATCGTCTATCTGCTGGGGCTCGCGCCCGCGCTGGACGCGTTTCTGGCCTTTCTGCCCGGCGGGCAGGCCGAGATGGTGATTATCGCCATCATCGCGGGCGCCGATCTGGCCTATGTCGTCAGCCACCATATCCTGCGGATCGTGCTGGTGATCCTGCTGGCGCCGGTTGCCGCGCGGTTTCTGAACCGCTAGCCGCGCAGCGCAGGCAGCCCCACCCCCGCCGCGTCGAAACCCCCGTCGGCGGCCAGGATCTGGCCGGTGACATAGCTGGCGCGGTCCGAGCACAGGAACACGATGGCCTCGGCAATCTCGGTCTCGCGCCCGTAGCGGTTCAGCGGGATCGCGTCGTGATAGGCCGCCCGGATCGCCGGGCTGTGCACCGCCAGCGCCAGCTTGGTATCGACCGGTCCCGGCGCCACGCAATTGGCGCGGATGCCCCATTCGCCCAGTTCCACCGCCTGCTGCCGCGTCAGATGGATCACCGCCGCCTTCGAGGTGCCGTAAGCCACCCGCAGCGTCGAGGCCCGCAGCCCCGAGATCGAGGCTACATTGACGATGGCGCCGCGCGTGGGTTTCAGATGCGGGATCACCGCCTGCGAGGTCAGGAAGACCCCGTCCAGATTGGTCCCCATGACCCAGCGCCACGTTTCAAGATCGGTCTCGGCGAGGGGTCGGAAATCGGCCACGCCCGCATTGTTGACCAGCGCGTCGATGCGACCCGCCCACTGCGCCACATCGGCCACCATGGCGGCGACCTGACCGGGATCAGAGATGTCGCAGGTCACGGCGCGGGTGCCGGGCAGGCTCGCCACCTGCGCCAGTTCCTCGCCGTCCAGATCTACCATGGCCACACGCCAGCCCTGATCCAGCAGCAGCCGGGTGGTGGCCAGCCCGATGCCGCGCGCGGCGCCGGTGACGATGGCGGTCTTGTCAGTCATGGGATCTCCTTTCGGGATGGGACTAGCGCAGCCATTGCACCAGCGTCAGCGAGATCGAGGGGAAGGCCGCCACCACCGCCAGACCCACAAGCGCAGCCGCCAGAAAGGGCAGGGCGCCACGGGCCACCCGCTCGATGCTGAGGTTGGCGGTGTTGGCGGCGACATAGAGGTTGATGCCCACGGGCGGCGTGATCAGCCCGATGGCCAGGTTGATCATCACCACGACCCCGAACCAGACCGGGTCCCAGCCAAGGCTGCGCATGACCGGCAGCACGATGGGCAGGGTGATGAACATGACGGTGATCGCATCCATGAACATGCCCGCGATCAACAGGATCAGCATGATGACGGCAAGGATCACCCATTGATTGTCGCTGATGCCCAGCAGGCCGCTGGAATAGGTGCCGACCAGATCCTCGACCGTGATGACCCAGCCGAACAGGGCCGCATAGGCCACCACCAGCATGACCGTGGCCGAGGATGCCGCCGCATCGCTCAGCGCCGCATACAGCCCGCGCAGGCTCAGGCTGCGATAGATCAGACCACCCACGGCCATGGCATAGACGGTGGCGACCAGCGCGGCCTCGGTCGGTGTGAAGATGCCCGAATAGATGCCGCCAAGGATCACCACCGGCGTCATCAGCCCCCAGAAGGCGTCGCGGAACCCCAGCCACAGCCGCCGCCCGTAAGCCGCGCCCACATAGGGGGCGGGCGACAAAGCGGCCAGTCCCGGCCCCGTAGCTGGCCCCCGCACATGACCGCGCCGCGCCAGCAGGGGCAGCACCGCCAGCATGGTCAGCCCCATGAACAGCCCCGGCAGGATCGCCGCCAGAAACAGCTGCGAGATCGAGACCTCGGCAATCACCCCGTAAAGGACCAGCCCGATCGAGGGCGGGATGACGATGGACAGCGCCGCCCCCGCGCAGACCAGACCCGCCGCATGGGCGCGGGAATAGCCGTCCTCCTCCATGCCCTTGATGATCATCGGCCCGATGGCCGCGACCGAGGCGGGCCCCGAGCCGCTGACCGCCCCCCAGAACAGGCAGACGACCGTGCCGACCAGCCCCATGCCGCCGGGCAATCCGCCCACCAGCACGCGGAAAAAGCGGATCATCCGCTCGGCGATGCCGGTGCTGCCCATCAGCGCGCCCGCAAGGATAAAGAACGGGATCGCCAGCAGCGAATAGCGCGCCACGCCCGCGCTGATCAGATCGCCCGCAAGATCGAGGCCAAAGCCGATCCGCCACATCGCATAGATCGCCGACAGGCCAAGCGCAAAGGCCACCGGCACCCGCAGCGCCAGCAGCGCGAAGAACAGCAGCACCATCTGCGTGCCCGCATCCAGATCAGGCATCACGGCCTCCGGTCTCTCCTGTCCCGCCATGGCGGAATTCCTCGACCGTGTGCTGCACAAAGCGCGCCGCGATCAGCAGAAAGGCAAAGGGCACCGCCGCCTGATAATACCACGCCGGAATCCCCAGCGCGTAAGAGCGCAGGCCGTTGGCATAAAGGATCGTCAGCGATTGCCAGGCCAGCCAGCTGGACGCCAGCAGCAGCCCGACCGACAGCGCCGCCGACAGCACCACCACCGGCAGGCGCAAGGCGCCGGGCAGCAGATCGACCGCCGCCGTCACCGCCAGATGCTGGCCGCGCCGCGCCGCGATCGCCGCGCCAAAGACGGTCAGCAGCAGAAAGCCGTTGGTCAGCAGCTCTTCGGACGAGGCCAGCGAATAGTTCGTGCCATAGCGCACCACGACATTGGCAAAGCCCAACAGCGTCATCCCCAGAAACAGGACCGCGCAGATCAGTTTTTCCGCCTCGCGGAACAGGAAGGCAAGCATGAGCACCCCGGATGCGCTGGGGGCACGGCCGCGGCCGGGCCATGCCCCTGATGTCAGTTGTCGCCTGTCAGCTGGCGCGCCTCAGTTGGCGGTGGCGATGGCCTGCTGGAACGCCCCGACCAGATCCGGGCCGACACGCTCGGCCCATTGATCGAAGGCGGGCTGGGTCGCCTCGCGGAAGGCGGCGATTTCGTCGGCGCTGGCCTCGTGCACCTCCATCCCGCGTTCGCGTAGGAAGGCGATGCCGGTCTCGGTGCTCTCGCGGGTGATGTCCTTCTGATAGGCCATCGCCTCCAGCGCCACCTCGCGGATCATCGCTTGCTGCGCTTCGTCATAGCTGTCCCATTTCGCCTTTGAGATGCCAAGGAACACCGGGTCATAGGAATAATGCCAGGTGGTCAGATAGCGCTGCACCTCATAGACCTGCTGCGGGATGATGACGGCGCCGATGGGGTTTTCCTGCCCGTCCACCACGCCCTGCTGCAGCGCGGTCAGGGTCTCGGTCCACTGCATCTGCTGGGGATTGGCGCCAAGCGCGTTCATCACGTCGATATACATCGGCCCCGCGACGCGCATGTTCAGGCCGCGCATATCCTCGGGGCTGGTGATCGGGCGGACATTGTTGGTCACCTCGCGAAAGCCGTTCTCGCCCCAGGCCAGCACCATGATGCCCTGACCCTCAAGCAGCTCGGCCAGCCGGTCGGCGGGGCCGCCGGGCGCGGTCGTCGCATCGACCTGTTCATAGCCGGAATAGAGATAGGGCAGCGAGAACACCGCCATTTCGGGCACCAGCGGCGTGACGTTGATGGCCGAGGTCACGACCAGATCCAGCGCGCCGCGCCCGACCATATCGGCCTGCCGCATCTGGTCGCCACCGGCCAGCTGGGCGTTGGGGAAGACGCGCACGTCGATCTCGCCGCCCGAGCGTTCGGCCAGCAGTTCGCCGAATTTCTCGGCGCCCTTGTGCCATGTGGTGCCGTCGCCGGTATTGTGCGACAGGCGCAGCGTTTCCGCCGTCACCGCCCCCGCGCCAAGCGCAACCGCCATTGCCGTGGCCAGCGCGAAGCGGCCCAGTCCTGTGAATGTCATCGTGATCCCTCCCTCGGTGGCGCCTCCCTCTGGCGCCGGTTCACATCATGGCGTGGTCGCAGCGGCTTTGGCAAGAATGAACTTGCCATTTGCAGATGTCTGCTCAATCCTGTGCGGCGCGATGAGGGCGAATACAGGGGTTCACAATATGGACATGTCCGATCAGCCCGGCGGCACCCAAAGCGTCGACCGGGCGCTGGCGCTGCTGGATCTGATCGCACGCGGCCCCGATGAAGGGGTCGGGCTGGCCGCATTGGTGGCCGCTTCGGGGCTGAACAAGGCCACCGTGCGGCGGCTGGTGCTGGCGCTGATCCGGGGCGGGCTGGTGGCGCAGGATGCGGCCTCGCGGCTGTATCATCTGGGCGATCAGGCGCAGGTTCTGGGCGCGCGGGCTGTGCGCCATCCGGGGCTGGCGCGGGTCGCGGGCGAAAGCGTGATGCGGCTGGCGCAGGAGACGGGGGATGCGGCGCTGCTGTCGGTCCGGCGCGGCGCCTCGGCGCTGTGCCTGATGCGCGAAGAGGGGGCCTATCCGCTGCGCACCCATGCGCTGATGCCCGGCCAGATGCACCCGCTTGGGGTCGGCGCGGGTTCGCTTGCGATGCTGGCGGCGCTGCCGGATGATGAGGCGCGGGCGGTCATCGCCGCCAATGCCGATCACCTCGCGCGCCACTATCCCGACTTTACCGCCCACGCGCTGACCGCGCAGATCGCGCAGGTCCGCGCGGCGGGCGTGGCGCTGAATCCGGGCCGGGTGATCGAGGGGTCATGGGGTCTGGGCATCGCGCTGCACCATCCCGGCGGGCGGCTGGCGGGCGCGCTGTCGGTGGCGGCGGTCGAGGCCCGGATGCGCCCCGACCGCCTGCCCGACCTGACCCGCCGCCTGCGCGCCGAGGCCGCGCGCATCGAAACACGGCTTGCGCAGGACGCGCAGAAAGGACCGACATGACCGATCCCGTCATCCTTGGCTGGGGCCACAGCCTCTTTGGCAAATCCCCGCATGAGGACACCGAAAGCCTGATGGCCGAGGTGGTGCCTGCCGCGCTGGACCATGCGGGCATCACGGCGGGCGATGTCGATGGCATCTTTGTGGGCGTGTTCAACAACGGTTTCTCGGCGCAGGATTTTCAGGCCGCATTGGTCGGCATGGGCGATCCGGCGCTGGCCCAGATCCCCGCGACCCGGTTCGAGAATGCCTGCGCCACCGGATCGGCTGCCCTGTTCGGGGCTGCGGATTTCATCGCCTCGGGGCGGGGTCGGATCGCGCTGGTCGTGGGCGCCGAGAAGATGACCGCGACGCCCACGGCTGAGGTGGGCGAGATCCTGCTGGGCGCCAGCTATCGCCGCGAAGAGGCGTCGGTCGAGGCCGGGTTCGCGGGTCTCTTCGGCCAGATCGCGGCAGGCTATTTCCAGCGTTACGGTGATCGCTCGCAGGAACTGGCGATGATCGCGGCCAAGAACCACGAAAACGGCATGCGCAATCCATACGCCCATATGCGCAAGGATCTGGGGGTGGAATTCTGCGCCACCATCAGCGACCGCAATCCGCGCGTGGCGGGACCGCTGCGGCGCAGCGACTGCTCGCTGATCTCGGACGGGGCGGCGGCTTTGGTGCTGGCCCATCCCGATCTGGCGGCGGATGCGCCGCGCGCCATCGGTTTTCGTGCCCGCGCGCAGGCCAATGACGTGATGGCCCTGTCGCGCCGCGATGTGCTGGAATTCCGCGGCGCCCGCCGCGCATGGGCGCAGGCGCTGGCGGCGGCGGGCGTGACGCTGGACGATCTGTCGCTGGTCGAGACGCATGACTGTTTCACCATCGCCGAGATGCTGGAATACGAGGCGATGGGGCTGGCCGAACCGGGGCAGGGGCATCGCGTCATCCGCGAGGGCCTGACCCATCGCGGCGGGCGGCTGCCGGTGAACCTGTCGGGCGGGCTGAAATCCAAGGGCCATCCCATCGGCGCCACCGGCGTCTCGCAGCATGTCATGGCCGCGATGCAACTGGCCGGTGAGGCGGGCGGGATGCAGCTTGCAGGCGCGACCATGGCGGGGGTCTTCAACATGGGGGGCGCTGCGGTCACGAACTATGTCTCGATCCTGGAGCGGCTGAGATGACGCCCGTTTCGACACGCGTGATGAACCTGTGCCATTTTCTGACCCAGACCGCCCGGCGCCTGCCCGACGCGCCCGCGCTGATCCATGGCGCGCGGGTCAGCACATGGGCCACGATGCAGGCGCGGGCGGGGGCGCTGGCCCATGCGCTGATCCATGATTACGGGCTGGGCAAGGGCGACCGGCTGCTGGTGCAATCGGCCAATTGCGGCCAGATGGTCGAGGCGATGTTTGCCTGCTGGCGCGTGGGCGCGGTCTGGGTGCCCGCCAATTCCCGGCTGGCCCCCGATGATCTGGCTTACCTCGCGCAATCCTCTGGCGCGGCGCTGATGCTGTGCGGCGCGGAATATCCGGGTCATGCGGCGGCCTGCGCGGATCATGTGGGCGCGGTCATCTCGATCGGGGTGTCGGATTTCGGCACCGATCAGGAGGCGCTGATCGCCCGCCATATGGGGCAGATGCCGCCCGAGGCGCCGGTTGACCGCGACGATCCCTGCTGGTTCTTCTTCACCTCGGGCACGACCGGGCGGCCCAAGGCTGCGGTGCTGACCCATGGCCAGATGGCCTTCGTGGTGACCAACCACCTGTGCGACCTGATGCCGGGCATGACCGAGGGGGATGCCTCGCTGGTGGTGGCACCGCTGTCGCATGGCGCGGGCATCCATCTGCTGTCGCAGGTGGCGCGCGGCGTGGCCTCGGTCCTGCCTGCGGGCGAGCGGTTCGACCCGGCGGAGATCTGGGCGCTGGTCGAACGCCACCGCATCACCAACGCCTTTACCGTGCCCACAATCCTCAAGCTGCTGGTCGAACACGAGGCGGTGGACCGGGTCGACCATTCCAGCCTGCGCCATGTGATCTATGCCGGTGCGCCGATGTATCGCGCCGACCAGATCCGGGCGCTGGACCGGCTGGGCGCGGTGCTGGTGCAGTATTTCGGGCTGGGCGAGGTCACCGGCAATATCACCGTCCTGCCGCCCGCGCTGCATTCGCCCGATGATGCGGTGATGCGCATCGGCACCTGCGGCTTCGCCCGCACCGGCATGCAGGTCGAGGTGCAGGACGATCAGGGCCGCGCCCTGCCCGCGGGCGAGACGGGCGAGATTGCGGTGATCGGCCCCGCCGTCTTTGCCGGCTATCACGACAACGCCCAGGCCAACGCCAAGAGCTTTCGCGACGGCTGGTTCCTGACCGGCGATCTGGGCCATCTGGACGCGCAGGGGTTTCTGTATCTGACCGGCCGGTCCTCGGACATGTATATCTCGGGCGGCTCCAACATCTCTCCGCGCGAGGTCGAGGAAAAGCTGCTGGCCCATCCGGCGCTGGCCGAGGTGATCGTGCTGGGCGCCCCCGATCCGGTCTGGGGCGAGACGGGGCTGGCGGTCTGCGTGACGCGCGAGGGGCAGGCGCTGGAGGCCGAGGCGCTGCTGGGCTGGCTGGAGGGGCGGCTGGCGCGCTACAAGCAGCCGCGCCATGTTGTGTTCTGGGCGGCGCTGCCGAAATCGGCCTATGGCAAGATCACCCGCAAGATGGTGCGCGAGGAACTGATCGCGCGGGGGCAATGGCCCGGTTGATGCGGGTGCTGACCCATCCCGGCCCGGTCGCAGCGCGGCGTCTGATCGCGGTGCCCTGCCGCGCGCAGACGGTCACATTGCCCCTGCGCGCGGGGCTGGCGCTGGACCGGGCGGTGGCCGGGGCATTCGCCGGGGCGGGGTTTCAGGCAGGTTATCTGCGTCTGGCCGCTCTGCCGTTGTCGGCGCTGGCCTGGGTGATCCCGGCGCGCGCGGCGCCCGGCAACCCCCGCGTCGCCTGGTTCAGCGACACCCGCCGCGCGGCGGGCGGCACGATCATCGCGGGCGGCCTGCATCTGGGCGCGCGCGACGGCCAGCCCTTCGTGCATTGCCACGGGCTCTGGCGCGACCCGGATGGCGCGCGTCATGCGGGCCATCTGCGCGCCGACGAGACGGTTCTGGCACAGGACTGCACCGCCCAGGGCTGGGGCCTCAGCGGCGCCCGTTTCGAGGTGCAGCACGACCCCGAGACCGGCTTTCCCCTGTTCACCCCGCAGCCCTTCGGCGCCATGGGACCGGGCGAACCCGCGACACTGCAGCGCCTTTGCCCCAATCAGGACCTGTCCCGTGCGCTGGACGGCCTGCCCGACGGCACGCGGATCGAGGGCATTGGCAGCCTGATCGGCACCCGCTTCGACGACGCGCCCCCGATCGACGGCCCCGCGACCGAGATCTGGCTGCGCGAGGGGCGCATCGCCCAAGGCACAGCCCGGCTGCGCGCGGTCTCGGTCGGCATGGACGGCACCGCGCAGGAGGGCTGGCTGAGCCGCGACGAAAACGCCGTCTGCGTCACCGCCGAACTGCTGATCCTGCCCGCCTAGCCCTGCCGCGCCTTGGTCTGGATCGCGTTGAATCCCTCGAATTTCGGCGCCCCTGCATGCAGCTTGCGCGCCTCACCCGCCCGCGCATGCGAGGCGCGGAACTGGTCCGAGGTGGTCCAGCCCCGGAACGCCTCTTCCGATGCCCAGACCGTGTGCGAGGCGTACAGCCGGTGGCCGTCCTGTTCCGGGCCTTTCAGCATGTGAAACTCGACAAAGCCCGGCATTTCGTGCAGGCGGCTTTCGCGGTTCAGCCACAGCGCCTCGAATTCCTCGGCGTTTTCCAGCGGCACGGTAAAGCGGTTCATGGCAAGATACATGGGGCACTCCTGTCAGGTGGCAATGTCCGGGGGGATGGCTCGCTGCTCCGGGGTTGAGGAGAGAGGCTGGCTGCGCGCAGACATGACGCGGGGCGGCGCCAAGGTCAAGGCGCGGTCTTGCAGCGGACACAACCCCGCATTAACCTGGCCGCCATGACCGACCGGCCCCGCATCACCATTCAATATTGCACCCGCTGCAACTGGCTGCTGCGCGCGGGCTGGATCGCGCAAGAGATGTTGCAGACCTTCGGGCAGGATCTGGGCGAGGTCGCGCTGATCCCCGGCGATGGCGGCATCTACCGGATCGAGGTCGACGGCACCCTGATCTGGGACCGCAAGACCGATGGCGGCTTTCCCGGCCCGGCCGAGATCAAGCAACGCCTGCGCGACGTGATCGCCCCCGGGCGCGATCTGGGGCATGTCGACCGCTGAGGGGCGGGCTGCACCGGACAGGCTGGACCTGGTCCTGCGCTATAATTCCACATGTCCCTGCGTCCGGAGTGCGATGCTCAGCGACAAGGGAAATCCGGAACATGCCTGTTTCAAACCCGGCTGGCTTGTGCTTCGGACCGGCACCTCACGGATGAACAACAAGACACAGCTGAACGCCCCCGATTTCAGCGGTCTCAGCCGCGCGGGTCCGTCTGCACGATCTTCGATGGGTGGATGGGTGGTAGGCAACCCTTTGCCTTGGCGCAAATATCCCGCGGGGGTCCGGGGGCGCGAAGCCCCCGGCCATCGCCGGTTTCGTCCGAAACCGGCCTTGATGCGCTCGAACTCGGCCAGCTGCCGCAGGCGCTGCTCGGGATCGGTCGGGGTCTGCGCCAGAACCGGCACGTCCAGCTCGCCCAGCCCCTCGATCACCGCCGGATCATCGGCAATCGTCGCCATCGCCTCGTTCGAGGTATGGCCATAGCCGATCGCATCCAGCAGCCCGCGCCCGGCCGAGGGCTCCAGCCAGGCATTGATGAAATCATAGGCCTTGTCTTCGCTGCCCGGCCCGTTGACCAGATTGATGAAGCCGCAGAAAAACGTCGACGAACCCTCTTCGGGCGCGCGCTGAAAGCCGACCGGATAATTGTCCTCTTGCAGATAGACCACGCCGTCATTCCAGGACCAGGCCACATCCACCAGCCCCGAGGCCATCAGCTGCGCCTGTTCGGACGGGTCCGACCAATAGGCCGCGACATTCTGATGCGCCTGCCGCAGCCAGTCGGCGGCGGCCTGAAACTGTTCGTCGGTCACATCGTCCCAGTCGGTGGTGCCGGTCGCCAGATAGCCAAGCGCCCAGACATCATCGGCGCTGTCGGGCAGCGAGGTGCGGCCCTGATAGGCCGGGTTCACGAAGATCTGCAGGGTCGAGACATCCTCGGTGGGCACGGTCTCGGTGTTATAGGCGATGGCGGTGGCGCCCCAGTCGGTGGGAATGAACCAGACACCCTGTTCGTCGCGGAAAATCTCGCTGTCCAGAAACTGCGCGTCGATCTTGTCGAAATTGGGGATGCGCGCGACATCCCAGGGCTCGATCAGGCCGGCATCGCGATACTTGCCGACCATCTGGCTGCAGGGATGCGCGACATCGGCGCGAAAGCCGGATGCGATCTTCTGAAACGCCTCGTCGTCATCGCCGAAAAAGGCAAAGGTCGGCGACTGGCCGTGCTGGTCGACATAGGCCTGAAAAATCTCGGGCACCTCAAAGCCGGCCCAGTCAAAGACGGTCAGTTCAGGATCGGCGGCCAGCGCGGGCAGGGCGGATGCGGCCAGAATCGTGGATGTCAGCAGGCGCATGAAATCAGAACCTTCCTGTTGCGGTATTTCCCCCGACGCTAGTTGCGCGGCCCATGCAACGCAAGCCTCGGTCCCCCGGTTTTGTCGGCACTTGCCTAGCCGCGCAGCATCTCGGGACCGCCGGTGATCTGCGGGTCGGGCAGGCCGATCACGGCATCATCACGCCCGGCAAAATCGACCGCGCGCAGGATCGTCTGGATCACGGCGATCCGGGCGCGGCGCTTGTCATCGGCGCGGATCACGGTCCAGGGCGCGATGGGCGAATGCGACTGGCTCAGCGTTTCGCGGATGGCGTCGCTGTAGGCGTCCCATTTCGCCAGACCCTCGACGTCGATGGAGCTCAGCTTCCACTGCTTCAGCGGATCGGCCTCGCGGTCCAGAAAGCGGCGCAGCTGCTCGGCCCGGCCCACATTCAGCCACAGCTTGACCAGAATGACCCCGTCATCGACCAGCATCTGCTCGAACGCCGGCAGCTGGCGGAAAAACGCGTGGCGCTGCGCGTCGGTGCAAAAGCCGAAGACACGTTCCACCACCCCGCGATTGTACCAGCTGCGGTCGAACAGCGCGATCTCGCCCCCGGCGGGCAGCCAGTCGACATAGCGCTGGAAATACCACTGCCCCGCCTCGCGATCCGTGGGTTTGGGCAGGGCCACGACATAGGCCGAACGCGGGTTGAGATTGGCGCTGACCCGGCTGATGGCGCCGCCCTTGCCCGCCGCATCGCGCCCCTCGAAGACCACGACCACACGCTTTTTGTCGGCGATCACGCCGTGGATCATCCGCACCAGCTGCAACTGCAGCCGCGCCAGCGTCGCCTCGTATTCGGCCTTGTCCATCACCTGGTCATAGGGGAAGGCCTCGTCCAGTATCTCGCGCTTGCGGCCCTGTTCGATGGCCTTGCGCAGATCCTTGGGGGCGCCGTTGTCCAGATAGTCGGTGATCCTGCCGACCAGCGGCAGTTCGGGAATGGCGGCAGGGCGGGTCATGGCTGCGGATCTCCGATGCGGGACATGTCATACCAGGTGGTCTGATACAGTTCATTGATCCAGTTACCGTAAAGCAGATGCGCATGGCTGCGCCAGCGGTTCGCGGGCATCTGCGCGGGATCGTCGTGGGGATAGTAATTGGCCGGGATCGCGATCGGGCGGCCCGCCGCGACATCGCGGTCATATTCCTCTTTCAGCGTCGTGCTGTCATATTCCAGATGGTTGAAGATATAGAGCGCGCGATGCCCCGGATCGGCCAGCAGGCAGGGCCCGACCTCGGGGCTGGCCAGCAGCGTGTGCAGGCCGGGGCGGGCATCGACCTCGGGCTGGCGCACCTCGGTCCAGCGGCTGACCGGGACCAGCACATCATCAGAGAAGCCGCGCAGATAGGGCGAGGCGGGTTCCAGGTTCCGGTGCCGGAAGCAGCCAAAGGCCTTGGCGGGCAGGGGGTGCTTGGGCAGGCCGTGGAAATGCCAGGCCATCGCCATCCCGCCCCAGCAGACGCCAAAGGTCGAATGCACATGGGTCTGCGTCCATGCGAACACGCGGGTCAGTTCCTCCCAATAGGTGACCTGATCAAAGGGCAGCTGTTCGACCGGGGCGCCGGTGATGACGAGGCCGTCGAATTTCTCGCCCGTGGCCTCGACCTCGCGGAAGGGGCGATAGAAGCTGGCCAGATGATCGGCGGCGGTGTTGCGGCTTTCGTGATCCGACATGCGGATCAGCTGAAAGTCGATCTGCAGCGGCGTCGCGCCGATCAGCCGGGCAAACTGGTTCTCGGTCTGGATCTTCTTGGGCATCAGGTTCAGCAGCCCGATGCGCAGGGGGCGGATGTCCTGCGTGGCCGCGCGGCCCGGCGACATGACCATCACGCCCTCATCGGACAGGATGCGATAGGCGGGCAGGTTCTCGTTGAGGGTAATCGGCATGGGTCAGGTATCCTTGCGCGCAATGGCGCGGGCAATCAGATCGTCGAAATCGGCGGGCGCGCGGACCTGCGCCACCTCTTCGGCCAGCACGGTCACGCCGCGCCGGGCCATCGCCTGATAGCGCGGCTGGCGGTGGGCCAGCGCGCGGGCATAGGTCCAGCGGATGAAATCGTCGGGATTGACCTGATCCGCCTCCAGCCCCTTTTCGACGCGATAGGCGATCCAGGCGCGTTCCAGAAACTGCGGCTGGTAATACATCGGCTTGGGCGCGCGATCAAAGCGGCGCACCAGCTCGGCGGTATGGGCGTCGCTGCCCCTGATCCAGACCATCAGCAGATCGCGAGACAGCGCCGACAGCACCGGGTCGGCGGGATCGTCCGGGTCCACCACCTCGCAGATCGAGCCGCCGCTGTCGCAGACGAAATGCGGGATCGCATAGATGTCCTGCGCGCGGTCCATGAAATGGCGTGTGTCCAGCAGCGAGGCGATCTCGGCCCGGCGGTGCTGGTTCTGGCGCAGGCCGTATTCGTCGAAATCCAGCCCCCCGCGCGAGGGGCTGCCGGGCTTGCCCAGATAGGTCGACAGCGGCGCCAGATTGTCGAAGGTGATGTTGGAGGCGATATAGACGCTGTCAGACATCAGCAGATCGCGCAGGAACGGCACCTTCATCGCCTCGCGCTTGAAGTTGTCGGCGATGTATTCGCCCATATAGCGGGTGCCGATGCGGTAATCGACGCTGTAGTGAAACCAGTCGCCTGTGCCGCGCAGCATCGAGGCCAGATAGGTCTTGCCCAGACCCGACATGCCGAACAGCACGATCCGCTTCGATGCGGCGGCCCGCCAGTCCTCTGCGCTGCGATAGATCATCGGTGTCCCCCTGCTGTCGCGTCCCTAGCTAACCCTGCCGCCGCCCCTTGAAAAGAGCCACCCCGCAACGCCAGACGGCCCCGCATCGCTGCGGGGCCGTCCAACCTGCGCGGTCCTGCCAGACCGGCTTCAGAAGCTGTAGCCGACGCGGATGCCGATGCCCCAGATGTCGCTGTCTTCCATCTGCGCGCGCGCCACGCCGCCGGTCTGCGGACGGGCATCGCCCAGCCGGGAATAGTTGATGCCGGTCGTGATCTTGATGTTGTCCATCGTATAGACAGCCGCCACGGTGATGCCCTTGCGGCCATTCGTCGGCGCCAGCGGCGAGACCAGATCGTCGTTTTCCGGCTCATAGACCAGCGAGACCGAGCCTGACCACGCATCGCTAAAGCGCCGCCCCACCCCGATCGTATAGGTGGTGGTGTCTTCAAGCGCCACGAGGCCCGCGCCCGTCGCTGCCGTGAAGGCCAGCGGATCGACCTTGAACTCGGACCATTTCACCCAGCGGATCGAGCCGAAGACCAGCGTGTCGGCGGCAACGCCCGTCTGCCCCTCCAGCGTCAGCGACCGCGGCGTGTCGACCGAGGTGGTGGTGACGGCGCCGGGGTTGATGTTCTCGCGCGTGTCGAAATCATGCGTGATCTTGGAGTTGTAGGTCAGCGAGATGCGGCCCGCGATCTCGGGGATCTCATAGGCGGCGCCGATCACATAGCCGGTGCCCCATGCCGGATCCACGCGCACATTATAGCCCGCGATGCCGCCATATCCCAGCCCGTTCAGCCCCACCTCGGCCTCGGCGCGCGAGGCCCGGATGCCGCCATGGAACGAGACGTTGTTGTCCAGCCGGTAGCGGGCCAGCGCGGTCACGGTGGTCGAATCCACCCGCGCCAGCGTACCGCCCAGCAGGACCGAGCCGTCTGCCGAAGGGTCGGGCATCATGCCGGGCTGTGTCGGATACAGCACATCAGCGCCAAAGGGCTGCTCGACGATCACACCGACCGAGAGGTTTTCGTCGATCTGATGCTTGTAGGCCAGCCCGACAAAGCCATAGCCCTGCGCGACATCGCCGGTGCGGAACCCGGCACTGTCGCGGCCGCTGACGGTCGGGTCTGCGCCGCCAAAGCTCAGCTCGACATAATTGCCCGGCTCGAACAGCGCGGCCAGCGATTGCGGCGCCCGCTCGATGCCGCCCGACAGGGCCGGTGTCGCCCCCAGCATCAGTGCGGCCACGCCGCCAAATGTCTTTTTCATTGTTTCCTCCCTTGGCTGGCCCCTCGGCCATCGTGGCAGAGTAACGCACGCCGGGATCCATTCAATTACCCGCAGGGGTTGACGTGACGTTCACGTAACACCCCGACGCTTGCCGTGGCATCTGCGCAACGCTTTCGACGTCGTCACGGGCGGGCTGGACAAAAGCGCGCGCCCGTGAAAGGGGAAACTGCCAAACGAGATTGCCGCAAGGATGACCGCCATGCAGATTCGTGAGGCTCTGACCTTCGACGATGTGCTTCTGGTTCCCGCCGCCTCGACGGTGCTGCCGTCAACGGCGGATGTGACCACCCATGTCACCCGCTCCATCCGGATGAACATCCCGCTTCTGTCCTCGGCGATGGATACGGTGACGGAAAGCCGGATGGCCATTGCGCTGGCGCAGGCGGGCGGCATGGGCGTGATCCACCGCAACCTGAGCATCGAGCAGCAGGCCACCGAGGTCAGCCGCGTCAAGCGCTTTGAAAGCGGTATCGTCTATAACCCGATCACGCTGACCCCCGATCAGACGCTGGCCGATGCCAAGGCGTTTCAGGACCGCTACAACGTCACCGGCTTTCCGGTGGTGGACGCGTCGGGCCGGGTGCTGGGCATCGTGACCAACCGCGACATGCGCTTTGCCGATGACGACCGCACCCCGGTCCACGCGATGATGTCGTCCGAAAATCTGGCGATCCTGCGCGAGCCTGCTGACCGTTCCGAGGCGATCAGCCTGATGAAGGCGCGCCGGATCGAAAAGCTGCTGGTGACGGACGATCAGGGCAAGCTGACCGGGTTGCTGACGCTGAAAGACACCGAAAAGGCCGTGCTGAACCCGCAGGCCTGCAAGGATGATCTGGGCCGCCTTCGCGTGGCCGCCGCCTCGACCGTGGGCGATGAGGGCTTTGCCCGCAGCTGCGCGCTGATCGAGGCCGGCGTGGACATGGTCGTCATCGACACCGCGCATGGCCATTCCGCAGGCGTCGCGCGGGCGGTCGAGCGGGTCAAGGCTTTCGCCAGCCATGTTCAGGTCGTCGCAGGCAACGTCGCCACCGCCGAGGCCACCCGCGCGCTGATCGGTGCGGGCGCCGATGCGGTCAAGGTCGGCATCGGTCCGGGCAGCATCTGCACCACCCGCATCGTGGCCGGTGTCGGCGTGCCGCAGCTGACCGCGATCATGGATGCGGCGGGGGCTGCGGGCGATATTCCGATCATCGCCGATGGCGGCATCAAGTATTCGGGCGATTTCGCCAAGGCGATCGCGGCGGGCGCCAGCTGCGCCATGGTCGGCAGCGCGATCGCGGGCACCGATGAAAGCCCCGGCGAGGTGATCCTCTATCAGGGCCGCAGCTTCAAATCCTATCGCGGCATGGGCAGCCTTGGGGCGATGGCGCGCGGCTCGGCGGACCGGTATTTCCAGAAGGATGCGGCCAGCGACAAGCTGGTTCCCGAGGGGATCGAGGGGCAGGTGCCCTATAAAGGTTCGGCGGGCGCGGTGATCCATCAGCTGGTGGGCGGCCTGCGCGCGGCGATGGGCTATACCGGCTGCGCCACCGTGGCCGAGATGCGGACCAATTGCCAGTTCGTGCGCATCACCGGCGCCGGGCTCAAGGAAAGCCACGTCCATGACGTGCAGATCACCCGTGAAAGCCCGAACTATCGTCTCAGTTGAGCCCGTGCCGACCGCTTAGCGAAAGCGGTCGGCCAGCGACCGCAGGCGGTCGGAAAGCCCGGTTGACTGCGGCGGCTCGGCAGGTTTTTCGGCCTTTGGCTTTGCCGCCGGTTTCTCCGCAGACGGGGTGCTGCCTGAATTGCGGGCAGGCACCATCCGCGCTGCGACCGCGTTCTGAAACCGCCCGCCATCGCCCGAGGCCAGCGCCGCCGCCCCGTCCGAGATGCCGCGCAGCAGATCGTCCAGCCAGTCCTGATCGGCCTTGGCGAAATCCGACAGCACCCAGCCCGCGACCCGGTCCTTGTGGCCGGGATGGCCGATTCCCAGCCGCACCCGGCCATAATTCTCGCCGATATGCTGGTGGATCGAGCGCAGCCCGTTATGGCCCGCATGCCCGCCGCCCTGCTTGAGGCGGCATTTCCCGGGCGCCAGATCCAGCTCGTCATGCAGCACGATCACGTCATCGGGGGTCAGCTTCAGATAGCGCATCGCCTCGCCCACGGATTGCCCCGACAGGTTCATGAAGGTCTGCGGCTTGAGCAGCGCCACCCGCGCATCCCCGATCCGGCCCTCGGCCATCAGCCCCTGAAACCGTGCCTTCCACGGCCCCGGACTGTGATCCCCGGCGATCCGGTCCAGCGCCATGAAGCCGATATTGTGACGATTCGACGCATATTTCGCGCCCGGATTGCCAAGCCCCACAATCAGTTTCATGTGCTGCTCCTGCCATGGTTCAGGCCCCGCGCGGGGGCATTTCTGCTCTGCGTCCCTTGCGGCGGACCTTGCCGGTTACTAAGACTCTGTCAACCTTTCGCGGCTAAGACAGGGGTCAAGACCCGGACGAATCGCGGGGACAGGGACGAACAGGCAAGGACAGAAGATGAGCGATCCGGCAGAATTCTACATGAACACCCTTGTTCCCATGGTGGTCGAACAGACCTCTCGCGGGGAACGGGCCTATGACATCTTCTCGCGTTTGCTGAAAGAACGGATCATTTTCGTCTCGGGCCCGGTCCATGACGGGATGTCGACGCTGATCTGCGCGCAACTGCTGTTTCTTGAGGCGGAAAACCCCTCGAAAGACATCAGCATGTATATCAACAGCCCCGGCGGCGTGGTGACCTCGGGCCTGTCGATCTATGACACGATGCAGTATATCCGGCCGCGCGTCTCGACGCTGGTGGTGGGGCAGGCGGCCTCGATGGGCTCGCTGTTGCTGGCGGCGGGCCAGCCGGGGCTGCGCTATTCGCTGCCCAACAGCCGGGTGATGGTGCACCAGCCCTCGGGCGGGTTCCAGGGTCAGGCGACCGACATCCTGATCCACGCGCGCGAAACCGAAAAGCTCAAGCGCCGCCTGAACGAGATTTACGTCACCCATACCGGCAGAACGCTGGCCGAGGTCGAAGAGGCGCTGGAACGTGACCGCTTCATGTCGCCGCAAGAGGCACAGGACTGGGGCCTGATCGACGAGGTTGTCGCACCGCGCGGCAAGGTCGACCCGGAAAAGAAATAGCCCCGTTGGGGATTGTGACGGGCCTTGCTGGTCCTTAACATAGAAAGATGATCCCGGCGCGGCCTCTGGCGGTGCCGGGTAACCAGAACATGCGGGCTGCGGCAGGTGCCGGGTCCGCCCGTCAGCCGGAGCGCCGGCGGCGGAATTGAAGGAAGTGGACGATGGCGAACCAGTCCGGCGGTGACAGCAAGAACACGCTCTATTGCAGCTTTTGCGGCAAGAGCCAGCATGAGGTGCGCAAGCTGATTGCGGGTCCGACCGTGTTCATCTGCGACGAATGCGTCGAGCTGTGCATGGACATCATCCGCGAAGAGACGAAATCGACCGGGCTGAAATCCGGCGACGGCGTGCCGACCCCGCGCGAGATCTGTGCCGTTCTTGACGATTATGTGATCGGTCAGGAACATGCCAAGCGGGTTCTGTCGGTGGCGGTCCACAACCACTACAAGCGCCTCAACCACGGCGGCAAGGGCGAGATCGAGCTGGCCAAGTCCAACATCCTGCTGATCGGCCCGACCGGCTGCGGCAAGACGCTGCTGGCGCAGACGCTGGCCCGCATCCTCGATGTGCCCTTCACCATGGCCGATGCGACCACGCTGACCGAGGCGGGCTATGTCGGCGAGGATGTCGAGAACATCATCCTCAAGCTGTTGCAGGCCAGCGAATACAACGTCGAACGGGCGCAGCGCGGCATCGTCTATATCGACGAGGTCGACAAGATCACGCGCAAGTCCGACAATCCCTCGATCACCCGCGACGTGTCGGGCGAGGGCGTGCAGCAGGCGCTGCTGAAGATCATGGAGGGCACGGTCGCCAGCGTCCCCCCGCAGGGCGGGCGCAAGCATCCGCAGCAGGAATTCCTGCAGGTCGACACGACCAATATCCTGTTCATCTGCGGCGGCGCCTTTGCCGGCCTCGACCGGATCATCGCGCAGCGCAACAAGGGCACGGCGATGGGCTTTGGTGCGGCGGTCAAGGAAAAGGACGACCGCGGCGTCGGCGAGATGTTCAAGGAACTTGAGCCGGAAGACCTGCTGAAATTCGGCCTGATCCCGGAATTCGTCGGCCGTCTGCCGGTTCTGGCCACCCTGACCGACCTTGATGAGGATGCGCTGATCATCATCCTGACCAAGCCCAAGAACGCGCTGGTCAAGCAGTACCAGCGTCTGTTCGATCTGGAAGGCGTGCAGCTGACCTTTACCGAGGATGCGCTGACCGCCATCGCCAAGCGCGCCATCAAGCGCAAGACCGGCGCGCGGGGCCTGCGCTCGATCATGGAAGAGATACTGCTGGACACGATGTTCGAACTGCCCGGTCTGGACAGCGTCGTCGAGGTGGTCGTGAACGAGGATGCGGTCGAGAATATGGCCGTGAAACCGCTGCTGATCCACACCGACACCAAAAAGGAAAGCGCCTCGGCGGGCTGACGCCCGGCAGGGCCCTGACGGCGCGGTGACAGTCAAACGGCCTGCCCCGTCCGGGGCGGGCCGTTTCGCATCCGGGCGCAGACCACCGGATGCGGCCTTTTCACCGATCGCCAGCCAGAGAAACCGCAGCGCCATTGAGGGCATCCATGCGTGCGGTCCGGGTCCCCGGCGGGTCCGGCGCGCCAGCGCCACAGGCATCCCGGCCACAGCGGAACTCCCCGCGACCGTCAGCGGCGCGACGCCTCTGGCGCGGTTTCTCGGGCGAAGATCACGGGGTGCGAAGATCACGGGGTGCAAAAATCATGGGGCGCCGGGGTCCTGCGCCTCGGATCGGCTCTATGCGGGTTCGCATCCCCGCGCGCGGAGATTCTGCCTGCCCCGGCCCCCGCATGCCCCCCCTTGCTTTCCCCCGTGTCATCCGCTCGTCACCCGCCCGGACGTGGACGCCGTTCACCCGCGATCCAGGGGGCAGCCTTTGCGATGACCCGTTTCTGCATCCGCAGCGCCAGCATCGACAGCGGGCGGCGGCGCAGGTTCAGCATGTAATAGGGCGCGACGCGGATGTCCTGCATGCTGGACAGAACGGCGAAATCGGCGCTGACGGGCGGGTTCATCAGCAGCTGCGCGACCTCTTCCGACACCGGGGCGATGGCGTCGCTCTGCGCCAGATAGGCGATGGTGAACAGGATCGAGGGGCTGTTGACGATATTGCCCGGCTCGGACAGTCCGGCAGCGGCGAAGGCCTCCAGCGTGGCCTCGCGGATCGGGGCGCCGCGGCTCTGCATGATCCATTCGCTGTCGACCAGCTCGCCCAACGCGACCGCGGGTTTGTGCGCCAGAGGATGCCGGGCGCGCACGCAAAAGGTGACCTTTTCGTCGCGCATCGGCAGGATCTCGAAATCGCGGCTGTCGAATTCGGGCAGGATCCGGCCCAGCACGAAATCCATATCCCCCGTCACCAGATGGCCCAGCAACTCGCGCGAGGGCATGACATCGACGGTGATGTCGGCGTCGGGCGTCTCGTGCTTGATCTCGCGGATGGCCGAGGCGAGATAGCCGACCGCAGGCCCGGTGACCGCCCCCACCCGCACCGACCCGGCCAGCCCCCCGCGCAGCGCGCTGACATCCTCGGCCATGCTGCTGGTTTCGCGCAGAATGACACGGGCGCGGCGCAGGATGGTCTGGCCCAGCTCGGTCGGCACCATCCCTTTGGGCTGGCGCAGAAACAGCGGTGCGCCGATCTGACGCTCGGTCTCGGCCAGCATGCGCGAGGCGGCGGGCTGCGCGATGCCGCAAACCGCCGCTGCCTGTTGCAACTGGCCGCTGTCGGCGATTTCGACGATCAGACGCAGTTGCGCGGGCTTGAGCAAAAAGCGGGCCGGGGGGTTCAGCATATCAATTCCGTTATGCAGATTACTGATAATATCATTTTATCATTATGTCCCAACATTGCTATCCTTCTGTTGCGCCCCCTTGCCGGGGCATCAACTGGGGTGGCGGGCAAACCCGTCACGGGGGGAGGATACATGAAAACCAAAACCGCCGCGGTCGCGCTGGCGATCGGAGTGTCGTGGCTGGCCATCAGTGCGTCGGCTGAAACCGTCGGGATCTCGATGCCGACGCAGTCGTCGGCCCGCTGGATTGATGACGGCAACAATATGGTCCGGCTGTTCGAAGAGGCCGGCTATGACACCGACCTGCAATATGCCGAGGATGACATCCCGAACCAGCTGGCCCAGGTCGAGAACATGATCACCAAGGGCGTCGATGTGCTGGTGATCGCCGCCATCGACGGCACCACCCTGTCGAACGCGCTGGCCAATGCCGCCGCATCCGACATCAAGGTGATCGCCTATGACCGGCTGATCCGCGACACGCCCGATGTCAGCTATTACGCGACCTTTGACAACTTCAAGGTGGGGGTCGAGCAGGCCAGTTCGCTGGTCCGGGGCCTGGAAGAGCGGTTCGCCGACACCCAGCCCTGGAATGTCGAGCTGTTCGGCGGCAGCCCCGACGACAACAACGCCTATTTCTTCTATGACGGCGCCATGTCGATCCTGCAGCCGCTGATCGACGAGGGCCGCATCGTGATCCTGTCCGGGCAGGAAGGCATGGCCACGGTCGGCACGCTGCGCTGGGACGGATCGGCCGCGCAGGCGCGGATGGATAACCTGCTCTCGGCCAATTACACCGATGCGCAGGTCCATGGCGTGCTGTCGCCCTATGACGGCATCTCGATCGGGATTCTGTCGTCGCTGAAAGGCGTCGGCTATGGCTCGGGCGATCAGCCCATGCCCATCGTGACCGGTCAGGACGCCGAGGTGCAGTCGGTCAAGTCGATCCAGGCGGGCGAGCAGTATTCGACCGTGTTCAAGGACACGCGCGAGCTGGCCCGCGTCACTGTCGGCATGGTCGATGCCATGATCAAGGGGACCGAGCCCGAGGTGAACGACACCGAGACCTATGACAATGGCGTCAAGGTCGTGCCCTCCTACCTGCTGGAGCCGGTGCCGGTCGACGGTTCGAACTGGCAAGAGGTGCTGATCGACAGCGGCTATTACACCCTCGAACAGCTGCAATAAGCCATGCGAACCGTCCCCTTTCGCGGGGGGCGGTTCCACAGCAGGAACGAACCGATGACCGCACTTCTGGAAATGCGCCGCATCACCAAGACCTTTCCGGGGGTCAAGGCGCTGGACGATGTCAGCCTGTCCGTGGCCAAGGGAGAGATCCACGCCATCTGCGGCGAAAACGGCGCCGGGAAATCCACGCTGATGAAGGTGCTGTCGGGCGTCTATCCGGTCGGCAGCTATGAGGGCGACATCATCTATGACGGCAAGCCCGCCGCCTTCCGCACGATCCGCGACAGCGAGGATCTGGGCATCATCATCATCCATCAGGAGCTGGCGCTGGTGCCGCTGCTGACCATCGCCGAGAACATCTTTCTGGGCAATGAACGCAGCCACCGTGGCGTGTTCGACTGGCCCGAGACCTTTCGCCAGACCGAGGGGCTGCTGGCCAAGGTCGGCCTGCGCGAGACACCGGGCACCAAAGTCGAGGCGCTTGGCGTCGGCAAGCAGCAGCTGGTCGAGATCGCCAAGGCCCTGTCCAAGAACGTCCGCCTGCTGATTCTGGACGAGCCGACTGCCGCCCTGTCCGAGGGAGACAGTCAGGCGCTGCTGGACCTGCTGCTGGAGCTGAAGGCGCAGGGTGTCACCAGCATCATCATCAGCCACAAGCTGAACGAGGTCCGCCGGGTGGCCGACAGCGTGACGGTGATCCGCGACGGGGCCACGATTTCGACCATCGACGCGCGGGCGGGCGATCTGACCGAAGACCGCATCGTGCGCGACATGGTGGGCCGCGACATGGCGCATCGCTATCCCGACCGCGACAGGCGCGCGGGCGAGGTGGTGTTCGAACTGTCCGGCTGGAATGTGGGGCATCCCGAGCATCGCGACCGCCGGATGATCCGCGATCTGTCGATGAATGTGCGCGCGGGCGAGGTGGTGGGCATCGCGGGCCTGATGGGCGCGGGCCGGACCGAGCTGGCGATGAGCATTTTCGGCAAAAGCTATGGCCGCGACATTTCCGGCACGGTGCGGATGCACGGGCAGGTGGTCGATGTCTCGACCGTGGACCGGGCGATTGCCGCCGGGCTGGCCTATGTCACCGAGGACCGCAAGACGCTTGGCCTGATCCTGGATGAGACGATCCGGCGCAATACCGTGCTGGCCAATCTGGGCGCGGTCGCCACGCGCGGCGTCGTCGATGACGGGCGCGAGACCGAGGTGGCCGAGACCTACCGCCGCAGCCTGCGCATCCGCACGCCCTCGGTGTTTCAGAAGGTGATGAACCTGTCGGGCGGCAATCAGCAGAAGGTGGTGCTGGCCAAATGGCTGTTCACCAATCCCGAGCTGCTGATTCTGGACGAACCCACGCGCGGCATCGACGTGGGCGCGAAATACGAAATCTACAACATTATCAACGACCTCAGCGCCGCCGGAAAGGCCGTCATCATGATCTCGTCCGAGATGCCCGAACTCTTGGGCATGTGCGACCGGGTCTATGTGATGAATCAGGGCCGGTTCGTGGGGGAACTGACCTCGGACGAGGCCAGTCAGGAAGCGATCATGTCGCTGATCGTCAGGGAATAGGGGACAACCATGGTGGAACAGACCGAACACGCGCCGGCCATGAGCATCGGCGCCTATGTGGCGCGGCATATCCGCGAATACGGGCTGCTGTTCGCGCTGATCGCGATCATGGCGTTTTTCCAGATCGTGACCGGAGGCGTGCTGCTGCGGCCCGTCAACATCACCAACCTGTTCCTGCAGAACAGCTATATCATCATCATGGCGCTTGGCATGTTGCTGGTGATCGTGGCGGGCCATATCGACCTGTCGGTCGGCTCGGTCATGGGGTTCATCGGCGCGCTGGCGGCGGTGATGATCGTGACGATGGGCATGCCGGTCTGGGCGGCGATGGCGATCTGTATCGTTGCAGGCATGGCGATCGGGGCGGTGCAGGGCTATTTCGTCGCCTATTGGAAGATCCCGTCATTCATCGTCACGCTGGCGGGGATGCTGGTCTTTCGCGGGCTGTCGCTGTGGCTGCTGGCGGGCCAGTCGGTCGGGCCGTTCCCGGCGAACTTCCAGCTGCTGTCCACCGGCTTCATTCCTGATATTCTGGGCATCGGCCGCCCCAACGGGCTGGCGCTGGCCTCGGGCGTGCTGGCGGTGTCGCTGATCCTGTGGATCGGGTTGCGCGCCCGCGCCCGCAGCGCCCGCTATGGCATCGGCGATGAGCCCTTTGCGCTGTTCCTGATCCGCAACGGCATCGTCGCCGCCGCGATCCTGTTCGTGACCTGGAAGCTGGCCTGGTTCCGGGGCCTGCCCAATGTGCTGCTGTCGATGGTCATCCTGACGGTGATCTATGTGTTCCTGACCGAGCGCACCACCATCGGGCGGCGGATCTATGCGGTGGGCGGCAATGCCAAGGCCGCGAAATTGTCGGGCATCCGCACGGAACGGCTGACCTTTCTGGCCTTTGTGAATATGGGGATGCTGGCCGCTTTGGCCGGGCTGATCTTTGCCGCCCGGCTGAACACCGCCACCCCCCGCGCCGGTTTCGCGGTCGAACTCGACGTGATCGCGGCGGTCTTTATCGGCGGGGCGTCCATGTCGGGCGGCGTGGGCCGGATCGTGGGGGCGGTCACCGGCGCCTTCATCATGGGGGTGATGAACAACGGCATGTCCATCATGGGCATCGGCATTGATTACCAGCAGGTGATCAAGGGTCTGGTGCTGCTGGCCGCCGTCTTCTTCGACGTTTACAACAAAAACCGCGAGGCCTGAGCCATGCTGCTGTCGCAACTGAACCTGCCTGACGGCACCCGCGCCGTCGCCGCCCGGACCGATGGCGGCGCCCATCTGGTCCCCGGCGTGACCTCGACCCGCGATCTTGCGCTGGCCGCGCTGGCGGCGGGCCGCAGCCTGAAGGCCGAGGTGGCCGCGCGCGGCGCAGGCGATCCGGTCGATCTGGAGGGCGCGCTGCGCGATGGCCGGTTGCTGGTGCCGCTGGACCATCCCGATCCGGCGCATCTGCATCTGACCGGCACCGGCCTGACCCATCTGGGCAGCGCTGCCACCCGCGACGCGATGCACAAGAACCCCGACCCGCAATCCATGACCGACAGCATGAAGATGTTCCGCATGGGGGTCGAGGGCGGCAAGCCCGCGTCGGGCCAGACCGGCGCCCAGCCCGAATGGTTCTACAAGGGCAACGGCCATGCGGCGGTGGCGCCGGGTGCGGCGCTGACCTCGCCCGCCTTCGCGCTGGATGCGGGCGAAGAGCCCGAGATTGCCGGGCTTTACATGATCGCGCCGGACGGGCGCCCGGTGCGGCTGGGCTTTGCGCTGGCCAATGAATTCTCGGACCATGTGACCGAGCGCGGCAACTATCTGTGGCTGGCCCATTCCAAGCTGCGCCCCGCCAGTTTCGGCCCCGAGATGCGGGTGGGCGATCTGCCCGGCCATGTCGAGGGCACCAGCCGCCTGATCCGCGACGGCGCCGTGATCTGGGAAAAGCCCTTCCTGTCGGGCGAGGCGAACATGTCCCACAGCCTGGCCAATCTGGAACATCACCACTTCAAATATGACATCTTCCGCCAGCCCGGCGATGTGCATGTGCATTTCTTCGGCACCGCCACGCTGTCCTTCGCTGACGGGATCACCACGCAGCAGGGCGACCGCTTTCAGATTGAATGCCCGGATTTCGGCCTGCCGCTGGAAAACCCCCTGACCCAAGACACAGCCGACGCGCGCCCGCGTGCCGTCGCCGCCCTGTAAGGTTTCGCGCCATGAGTTTCACCCCCGCCCCCTGGCCCCGCAAACTGCGCTCGCAAGAATGGTATGGCGGCACGTCCCGCGATACGATCTATCATCGAGGCTGGATGAAGAATCAGGGCTATCCGCATGATCTGTTTGACGGAAGGCCGATCATCGGCATCCTGAACACCTGGTCGGACCTGACGCCCTGCAACGGCCATCTGCGCGAACTGGCCGAAAAGGTCAAAGCCGGGATATGGGAGGCCGGGGGCTTTCCTGTCGAGGTGCCGGTGTTTTCGGCCAGCGAGAACACCTTTCGCCCCTCGGCCATGATGTTCCGCAATCTGGCGGCGCTGGCGATCGAGGAAACCATCCGCGGACAGCCGATGGACGGCGCCGTGCTGCTGGTCGGCTGCGACAAGACCACGCCCAGCCTGCTGATGGCGGCGGCAAGCTGCGACATTCCCTCGATCGTGGTCACCGGTGGGCCGATGCTGAACGGTTATTTCCGGGGGGAACGGGTCGGGTCGGGCACCCATCTGTGGAAGTTCAGCGAGGCCGTGAAGGCCGGAGAGATGACACAGGACGAGTTTGTCGAGGCCGAGGCGTCGATGTCGCGGTCCTCGGGCACCTGCAACACAATGGGCACGGCCTCCACCATGGCTTCGATGGCCGAGGCGTTTGGCATGGCGCTGTCGGGCAATGCCGCGATCCCGGCGGTGGACAGTCGCCGCCGGGTGATGGCGCAGATGTCGGGGCGGCGCATCGTGCAGATGGTCAAGGATGATCTGAAACCGTCCGACATCATGACGAAAGCGGCGTTCGAGAATGCCATCCGCGTCAATGGCGCCATCGGTGGCTCGACCAATGCGGTGGTCCATCTGCTGGCCATGGCGGGGCGCGTGGGCGTCGATGTGACGCTGGATGACTGGGACCGCTGCGGGCGCGACGTGGCGACCATCGTGAACCTGATGCCCTCGGGCAAATACCTGATGGAAGAGTTCTTCTATGCCGGCGGCCTGCCCGTGGTCATCAAGCGGCTGGCCGAGGCGGGGCAGTTGCACCGTGATGCGCTGACGGTCAGCGGCGCGACCATCTGGGACGAGGTCCGCGATGTGGTGAACTGGAACGAGGATGTGATCCGTCCCGCCGATAATCCGCTGACCCCGCAGGGCGGCATTGCGGTGCTGCGCGGCAATCTGGCGCCCAAGGGGGCGGTGCTGAAACCCTCGGCGGCCAGCCCGCATCTGCTGACCCATCGGGGCCGGGCGGTCGTCTTCGAGGATATCGACGACTACAAGGCGCGGATCGAGGATGAGGCGCTGGACATCGACGAGACCTGCGTGATGGTGCTGAAGAACTGCGGCCCCAAAGGCTATCCGGGCATGGCCGAGGTCGGCAATATGGGCCTGCCGCCCAAGGTTCTGCGCAAGGGCATCACCGATATGATCCGCATCTCGGATGCGCGCATGTCGGGCACGGCTTACGGGACCGTCGTGCTGCACACCTCGCCCGAGGCGGCGGCGGGCGGGCCTCTGGCCGTCGTGCAGAACGGCGACATGATCGAGCTGGACGTGCCGAACCGCAGGTTGCATCTGGACATCTCTGACGCGGAACTGGCCACGCGTCTGGCCGCCTGGCAGCCGCTGCCCGACCAGCCGACCAGCGGTTACGCCTTCCTGCATCAGCAGCATGTGATGGGGGCCGATACCGGCGCCGACATGGACTTTCTCGTCGGCTGCCGGGGCAATGCGGTCGGAAAGGACAGCCACTGATGAAACTGGCGCTTGTGGGCATCGGAAAGATCGCGCTGGACCAGCATGTGCCCGCGCTGGCCGACAGCCCGGACTGGGAACTGGCCGCGACCGTCTCGCGCAGCGGCACGGTGCCGGGGGTGGACAGCTTTACCGACATCGGCACGATGCTGGACACCCACCCCGAGATCGGCACCGTCAGCCTGTGCCTGCCGCCGGTTCCGCGCTTTGCGGCGGCGGTGGCGGTGCTGCGCGCGGGCCGTCACCTGATGCTGGAAAAACCCCCCGGCGCGACCCTGTCCGAGGTGCATATCCTGCATGATCTGGCCCGCGCGCAGGGGGTCAGCCTGTTTGCCACATGGCATTCGCGCATGGCCCATGGGGTGGCGGCGGCCAGGGCATGGCTGGCCGACAAGACCATCCGCGAAGGCCGCATCATCTGGCGCGAGGACATCCGCAAATGGCATCCCGGTCAGGACTGGATCCTTGAGGCGGGCGGCATGGGCGTCTTTGATCCCGGCATCAACGCCCTGTCGATCCTGACCGAAATCCTGCCGCGCCCCGTGCATCTGACCGGCGCTGAACTGGACATGCCCGCCAACCGGCAGGCGCCGATCGCCGCCCGGCTGCGCCTGTCGGACCAGATCACCGCGGACTTCGATTTCCTCCAGCAGGGCCCGCAGACATGGGACATGGAGTTCCAGACCGATGCGGGTCCTCTGGCCCTGCGCATGGGTGGCAATATTCTGGAAATCGACGGCCAGCCGGTCGAGGGCCGGAACAGCATCATGGGCGAATATCCGGCGCTTTACGCCCGCATGGCGGATCTGGTGCGGCAGGGGGCGTCCGATGTCGATCTGTCGCCCATGGTGCTGGTCGCGGACGCGTTCACTCTGGGCCGCCGCCGCATCGTCGAGACTTTTGAATTCTGAAGGAAGACCAATGACCCAAGAGACGCATGGCAAGCATCTGATCGCAGGCGACTGGCTGGACGGCGAGGGCGTGTTCCAATCCTCCCCGGCGACCGGATCGCCAGCCTCTTACGCCTCGGGCAGCCCGGCGCTGGTGGACCGTGCCGTACAGGCCGCCGAGGCCGCTTTCCCGGCCTTTGCCGCCACCCCGCGCGCCGACCGGGCCGCGTTTCTGGACGCCATTGCCGATCAGATCGAGGCCCGCGCCGAGGCGATCACCGCCATAGGCCACGCCGAGACCGGCCTGCCCGAGGCGCGCCTGCAAGGCGAGCGGGGCCGCACCACCGGCCAGTTGCGCCTGTTCGCGGACCATATCCGGCAAGGCGATTATCTGGACCGCCGCCATGACGCGGCGCTGCCCGACCGTCAGCCGCTGCCGCGCCCCGACCTGCGCATGATCCAGCGGCCCATCGGGCCGGTGGCGGTGTTCGGCGCCTCGAACTTTCCGCTGGCCTTCTCGACGGCGGGGGGCGACACGGCCTCGGCGCTGGCGGCGGGCTGCCCGGTCGTGGTCAAGGGCCACCCGGCCCATCCCGGCACCGGCCAGATCGTGGCCGAGGCCGTGGACGCCGCCATCCGCCAGACCGGCATGCCCGCAGGCGTGTTCAGCTTTATCCACGGCGACACGCATGAGGTCGGGCAGGCGCTTGTCCAGCATCCGCTGATCAAGGCGGTGGGCTTTACCGGGTCGTTGCGCGGGGGCCGGGCGCTTTATGATCTGTGCGCCGCGCGCCCTGAACCGATCCCGTTTTTCGGCGAGCTGGGCAGCGTCAATCCCTGCTTCCTGTTGCCCGAGGCGATAGCTGCGCGCGGGGACCAGATCGCCAAGGGCTGGGTCGCCAGCCTGACCATGGGCGCGGGGCAGTTCTGCACCAATCCCGGCATCGTGATCCTGCCCGCCGGGGACGCCGACGCCTTCACCGATACCGCCACCGCCGCGCTGGCTGATGCGCCCGCGCAGGTCATGCTGGCGGATGGCATTGCCGAGGGGTATCGCGCCGGGCTGGCCCGGATGGCCGGGGCCGCCGCGCCGGTCGCCATGGGCGACAACAGCGGGCGTAAGGCACGCCCGGCGCTGTTCCGCGCCACGGCGGCGCAGTTTCTGGCCAACCCGGCGCTGGCGCATGAGGTCTTTGGCCCGGCGGGGCTGATCGTCACCGCCGACAGCGACGACCAGATGCTGGATCTGGCCCGCGCGCTTGAGGGGCAGCTGACCGTCACCCTGCAGCTGGACGAGGGCGATCTCGCGCTGGCCGCGCGGCTGATGCCGGTGCTGGAACGCAAGGCGGGCCGCATTCTGGCCAATGGCTGGCCCACCGGGGTCGAGGTGGCCGATGCGATGGTGCATGGCGGCCCCTATCCCGCATCCACGAATTTCGGCGCAACCAGCGTCGGCACTCTGGCGATCCGGCGTTTTCTGCGCCCGGTCAGTTTCCAGAACCTGCCGGGCGCCCTGCTGCCCCCCGATTTGCGCGACTGAGAGGGAACAGGCGCGCGAAAACACGACCACAACTTCAAGGGAGGTTACTATGACCAGAACATTGATGACGACGGCGGCGGTGCTTGCACTCTGCGGCACGGCGGCGCTCGCGCAGACCGTGGGATTCTCGCAGATCGGCTCGGAATCGGGCTGGCGGGCGGCGGAAACCACGCTGACGCGCCAACAGGCCGAAGAACGCGGCTATACGCTGCAATTCTCGGATGCGCAGCAGCGGCAGGAAAACCAGATCGCCGCGATCCGGTCCTTTGTGGCGCAGGGCGTCGATGCGATCCTGCTGGCGCCGGTCGTGGCGACCGGCTGGGATTCGGTGCTGGAAGAGGCCGCCGAGGCCGAGATCCCGGTCGTGCTGCTGGACCGCCGCGTGGACAGCGATGACAGCCTCTATCTGACCGCCGTCGGCTCGGATCTGGTGCATGAGGGTCAGGTCGCGGGCCAGTGGCTGGTCGATGAGGTCGCGGGCGCCGACTGCCGCATCGTCGAATTGCAGGGCACGACCGGATCGAGCCCCGCCATCGACCGCAAGACCGGGTTCGAGAACGCCATCGCAGGCCATGACAATCTGGAGATCGTGCGCAGCCAGACCGGCGATTTCACCCGTGCCCTGGGCAAAGAGGTGATGGAAAGCTTCCTTCAGGCCGAAAACGGCGGGCGCGACATCTGCGCGCTTTATGCCCATAACGACGACATGGCGGTGGGCGCCATTCAGGCCATCAAAGAGGCGGGTCTTGCGCCGGGCACTGACATTCTGGTCGTGTCCATCGACGCCGTGCCCGACATCTTTCAGGCGATCGCGGCGGGCGAGGCGAATGCCACGGTCGAGCTGACCCCGAACATGGCCGGTCCCGCCTTTGACGTGCTGGAGGCGTTCTGGGCCGACGGCACCCTGCCCGAAAAGTTCATCCAGACCGAATCGAAGCTGTACACCGCAGCCGATGATCCGCAGGGCGAATACGACCGCCGCAAGGATCTGGGTTACTGATCGCCTCTGGTCGGGCGGCATTGCCCGCCCGGCCAACCCCATGAAGGGACTGCCCATGCTGTTGTCGATCCGCTCGCTGAGCAAGGTCTTTCCCGGCACCCGCGCGCTGGACGATGTCGATCTGGACATTGCGGCGGGCGAGGTTCACGCCCTGCTGGGCGAGAATGGTGCCGGCAAATCGACGCTGATCAAATGCCTGACCGGCGCCTATCTGCGCGACGGCGGCACGATCACTCTGGAGGGGGTGCCCATCGACCCCCGATCCACACTTGAGGCGCAGGAACTGGGCATCGGCACCGTCTATCAGGAGGTGAACCTGCTGCCGAACCTGACCGTGGCGCAGAACCTGATGTTCGGACGAGAGCCGCGCCGTTTCGGGCTGATCGACAGCCGCGCCACGCGGGTCGCTGCGCGGGACACGCTGCGCCGGTATGGCCTGCAGATCGACGTGGACCGCGATCTGGGCAGCTATTCGGTCGCCATCCAGCAGATCATCGCCATCGCGCGGGCGGTCGAGATTTCGGGCAAGGTGCTGATCCTCGATGAGCCGACGGCCAGTCTGGACGCGCGCGAGGTGCGCATGGTCTTTGACGTGGTGCGCGATCTGCGCGCGCGCGGCATGGCGATCATCTTCGTGTCGCATTTTCTGGATCAGGTGTTTGAACTGGCCGATCAGGTGACGGTGCTGCGCAATGGCCGCAAGGTGGCCAGCCAGCCGACCGCCAGCCTTGGCCGCATGTCGCTGGTCGAACAGATGCTGGGCCGCGCGCTGGAAGAGGCCGTGGCCACCCCCCGCGCCGACGGCCACACAGCCACCCTGCCGCCGTTGCTGCAGGTCGAAGGCATGGGCCGGACCGGTGTGGTCGATCCGTTCGACCTGAGGGTGGGCGTGGGCGAGGTGGTCGGGCTGGCGGGGCTGCTGGGCTCGGGCCGCACCGAAACCGCCGAAATGCTGTTTGGCATCCGCCCGGCGCAGACCGGCCAGGTGCGCGACAGTGCCGGGCCTGTGGACCTGCGCACGCCCCGCGCGGCGATTGCGGCGGGCTTTGGCTTTGCCCCCGAGGACCGCAAGACCGACGGCATCGTGGCCGACCTGTCGATCCGCGAGAACATCATTCTGGGTCTTCAGGCCCGCCGGGGCTGGGCGCGCCCGATCCCGCGCGCCGAACAGAACCGGCTGGCCGATGACTATATCAAGCGGCTCGACATCCGCACCTCGGGCCGCGAAAAACCCATCGGAGAGCTGTCGGGCGGCAATCAGCAAAAAGTCGTTCTGGCCCGCTGGCTGGCGATGAACCCGCGCTTTCTGATCCTTGATGAACCGACGCGCGGCATTGATGTCGGCGCGCATGCCGAAATCCTGCGCCTGATCCAGACGCTGACGACCGGGGGCATGTCGGTGCTGGTCATCAGCAGCGAGCTGGACGAGATGGTCGCCGTGGCCGACCGCGTGATCGTGCTGCGCGACCGCGCCCATGTCGCTGAACTGACCGGTATGCAGGTCAGTGCCGACGCCATCATGCGCGCCATCGCAACGCCGGGAGAGGCCGCATGACCCTGTTGACCCGCATCGCCCCGCAACTGATCGCGCTGGCGGCGCTGATTGCGCTGATCTCGGTCTTTTATCCGGGGTTTCTGTCGATCCATCATGACGGCGGGCGGCTGGTCGGCCCGGTCATCGACATCCTGAAACGTGCAGCCCCGGTGGCGTTGCTGGCGGTCGGCATGACGCTGGTGATCGCCACGCGCGGCATTGATCTGTCGGTCGGCGCGATCATGGCGATCTGCGGCGCGGTGGCGGCGCTGACGGTCGCCTCGGGGCAGGGGATGGCCATGGCGCTGCTGCTGGCGCTGGCCGCAGGCGCCATGGCGGGGCTGTGGAACGGCGTGCTGGTCGCGGTCATCGGCATCCAGCCGTTTGTCGCGACGCTGATCCTGATGACCATGGGCCGTGGTGTCGCGCAGCTGATCACCGAGGGGCGCATTCTGACCTTCACCGATCCGGGCTTTGCCTGGCTTGGCTCGGGGACCGCGCTTGGCCTGCCGGTGCCGGTCTGGATCTGGCTGGCCACCGCCATTGCGGTCGCGGCGCTGATGCGGCGCACGGCGCTTGGCCTGCTGATCGAGGCGGTGGGCATCAACCGCCGTGCCGCGCGGCTGGCCGGGGTGAATGCGACCGTGCTGCTGGTCGCGGTCTATGTCGCCAGCGGCATCTGCGCGGCCTTCGCGGGCATTATCGTCACCGCCGACATCCGCGGCGCCGACGCCAACAATGCCGGGCTGTGGCTGGAGCTGGACGCGATCCTTGCCGTGGTCATCGGCGGCAATTCCCTGCTGGGCGGGCGGTTCTCGATTGCGGCCTCGGTGCTGGGGGCGCTGATCATCCAGACCATCGGCGCGGGCATCCTGCTGGCGGGGTTTCCGTCGGAATACAATCTGATCATCAAGGCCGGGCTGGTGCTGGTCATCCTGATCCTGCAATCGCCGCGCATCGCCGCGGAATGGCGGCTGTGGCGCGACAGCCACCGCACGCAAGCCGCCAGAGAGGGCCGCACATGAACACCCGTGCCCTGCCGCTTTATGCGACGATCCTGATCTTTCTGGTGGCCTATGGTCTGGCCTGGACGCAGTTTCCCAATATCCTGTCCACGCGGGTCATCGGCAACCTGCTGACCGACAATGCCTATCTGGGCATCGTCGCGGTGGGGATGACGCTGGTGATCCTGTCGGGCGGGATTGATCTGTCGGTGGGCTCGGTCATCGCCTTTTCGGGCGTGTTCATCGCGGTGATGCTGCGCGACACCGGCCTGCACCCGCTGGTGATCTTTGCGCTGCTGCTGGCGCTGACGGCGGCATTCGGCGGCGCGATGGGGTTTCTGATCCACCGGCTGACGATGCCCGCCTTTATCGTCACGCTGGCGGGGATGTTTCTGGCGCGCGGCGCGGCCTATATGCTGTCGGTCCAGTCGGTGCCGATCGTGCATCCCTTTTACCGCACGCTGCAGAACGCCTATGTCCTGATGCCGGGCCGGGGGCGGCTGACGCTGATCGGGGTGCTGATGCTGCTGGTCGTGGTGACCGGCATGGTGATCGCGCATCGCACCCGCTTTGGCGCCAGCGTCTATGCGCTTGGCGGCGGCGAGCAGACCGCGCGGCTGATGGGCGTGCAGCAGGGGCGCACGACGGTGCTGGTCTATGCGTTCTCGGGGCTGATGGCGGGGCTGTCGGGAATCGTGTTTTCGGTCTACACTGGCTCGGGCTATTCGCTGGCGACGGTGGGGACCGAGCTGACCGCGATTGCCGCCGTGGTCATTGGCGGCACGCTGCTGTCGGGCGGGGCGGGCTATGTCTTTGGCACTCTGGTCGGCGTGTTGACCATGGGGCTGATCCAGACCTACATCGTCTTTGACGGCTCGCTGTCCAGCTGGTGGACCAAGATCGTGATCGGCCTGCTGCTGCTGGCCTTCATCCTGCTGCAAAAGGGGTTGCTGATGCTGTCGCAAAGCCGTGCCCAGGGGCAGTCGTCGTGACCCCGGCGGACCATTTCGGAACCCTGCCCGACGGGCGCGAGATCGGCTGCGTCACCCTGCGCGACGGGGCGCTGAGCGCGCGGGTGCTGACCCTTGGTGCCATCGTGCAGGATCTGCGGCTGGAGGGCGTGGAACACCCGCTGGTGCTGGGATGCCCGGACCCGGTGCAATATCTGGACAAGGGCCGCTATTTCGGCGCCATCGTCGGGCGCTTTGCCAACCGCATCGGCGGCGGGCGCTTTGTCCTCGACGGGCAGGACTATCGGACCGACCGCAATTTCCGGGGCCGCCACACGCTGCATGGCGGTGCGATGGGCACGGATATGCACCTGTGGCAGATCGAGGCGCGGACCGATGCGGGCGTCATCCTGTCGCTGCGGCTGGAAGACGGCGATATGGGCTTTCCCGGCGCCATCGACATCATGGCCGTGATCGCGCTGTCCGAGAATGGGCTGAGCATCTCGCTGTCGGCGCGCAGCGACCGGGCCACGCCCTGCAGCCTGACCCATCACGGCTATTTCGATCTGGACGGGCGCGGTGACATCCGCAACCACCGGCTGATGATCAATGCCGAGCATTACCTGCCCGTCGATGACGACCTGATCCCGGAAGGCTATATCGAGCCGGTCGCGGGCAACGATTTCGATTTCCGCCAGCCGCGCGCCATCGGCGATGCGGGATATGACCACAATTTCTGCCTGTCGCAGGCGCCCGGTGCGCTGCGCACGGTGGCGCGGCTGACCGGCGCGTCGGGCCTGTCGATGCGGGTCCAGACGACCGCCTGCGGGCTGCAGCTGTATGACGGGGCGCATCTGCGCGACATTCCCGGCCTCGACGGGCGGGTCTATGGCCCTCATGCCGGTGTGGCGCTTGAGGCCCAGCACTGGCCCGACGCACCCAACCATCCGGGCTTTCCCGACGCGATCCTGCGGCCCGGCCAGCTGTATGCGGCGCGGACCTGCTATCATTTCGGCTGATGCGGCACGGGCCGGGGCCGGGGGCCACTGGACCTTGGCGCCGTTCTGGGCCATATCCCTTGGGGATCGACCGTTCAATGAGGTGGCTGCCCATGTCCTTTCTGTTGCGCTTTCTGACCTGGTGGAACAGCCAGACGCTCAACACCCAGTTCTGGACCTGGCGGAACGGGAAAAAGGTCGGCGAGGATGCCGGGGGCAACATCTTTTACCAGACCGCCGACGGCAAGCGCCGCTGGGTGATCTATAACGGCGAGGCCGAGGCCAGCCGCATCACGCCGGAATGGCATGGCTGGCTGCACCACACCTGGAACGAGCCGCCGACCGAACAGCCGCTGATCCACAAACCGTGGGAGCAGCCCCATATCCCCAACCTGACCGGCACGCCTGCGGCCTATGCGCCCGAAGGCTCGTTGATGCGGGCGCAGCCTGCGGCGCGGCGCGACTATGATGCGTGGCAGCCGGAGTAAATGACCGCCCCGGTGCAACAGGTGGCGTCCCGGCAGGGCAGCGAGGCGCGGGCCGAGCTGATCGCCGGGGGTGTCGTTCTGGCGGTGGCTGCGGGCTTTCTGGCCTGGGCTGCGGGCGGATGGATGATGCCCGGCAGCGGCTATGAGGTCACGGCCTCGTTCCCCGATGTCGACGGAGTCAGCGTCGGCACCGAGATCCGGCTGGCGGGTGTGCCCGTTGGCCGCGTTTCGGCCATCGCGCTGAACCCGCAGACCTATATGGCCGATGCCGTGCTGCGCCTGCCGCAGGGCATCGTGCTGCCCGCCGACAGCGCCGCGATCATCCAGTCCGACGGGCTGCTGGGCGGCGCCTATATCCAGATCCAGCCGGGCGGCAGCATGGACAACCTCGCCCCCGGAGACGAGATCGAAGAGGTGCAGGGCGCCGTCAGCCTGCTGCAGCTGATGATGAAATTCGTCGACAGTCAGGGCGGTGCCGGGGACAGCGCCGGGGATGATGCGCCATGAGGTTGCTGGCCGCTGCCCTGTCGGCCTGTCTTGCAGCGACGGTTGCGCTGGCACAGGACGAGGCTCCCGTGCCGCCGTCTGGCCCGGAAACAGCACGGGCCACGGGTGCCCTGTTGCGTGGGCTGGACAAGGTGTCGGGCCGCAGCATGGACCTGCCGCTTGGCGTGGGCGAGGCGGTCCGCTACGGGCGGCTTGAGATCCGGCTGGGCGAATGCCGCTATCCCGCAGCCAATCCCAGCGAAGACGCCTATGCACAACTGACCATCATCGACCTGCGCCAGAACGCACAGGTCTTTGCCGGATGGATGCTGGCCAGCTCGCCCGCTTTGTCGGCGCTGGACGATGCCCGCTATGATGTCTGGGTGATTTCCTGCCAAAGCTGACCGGCATCGGGCAGGTCCGCGCCCCGGAAATCGGCGCGCCTGCGGATCGCCTGCGCCAGTTGACACCGATAGCTGTCGCGCGGAATCTCGATCCCGCCCATGCGCGCCAGATGCGGCGTCAGGAACTGCGTGTCAAACAGCCTGAACCCGCAGCGCCGCAGATGTGACGAGGCCCAGAGCAGCGCCATTTTCGAGCCGTTGGTCTGGGTCGAGAACATCGACTCGCCAAAGAACGCGGCCCCCAGCGTGACACCGAATATGCCCCCGGCGCAGCGGCCGTTGTGCCGGATCTTGATCGCATGGGCGTGGCCCGTCAGGTGCAGCCGATGATACAATGCGGACAGCGGGGCGTTGATCCATGTCGTGTCCCGCGCGGCACAGGCGGCCACCACAGCGTCGAAATCAGCGTCCCGATGCGCCGACCAGCCGCCGCGCCGCAGATCGCGCAGCAGCGAGCGAGAGGCATGCACGCCCCCCACCGGCAGCACCCCGCGCATCGGCGGATCGACCCAGAACAGCCGGTCATCCTCGGCGCTGTCAGCCATGGGGAAAATGCCCCGCGCATAACCATCCAGCAGGCGCGCGGGGCCAATCACGCGGGCCTCAGGCGTAGTGCTTTTCCAGCCAGCGTTCCAGCCAGTGGATCGAGTAATCCCCCGTCTGGATGTCGGGCTCGTCCAGCAGCGCCCTGAACAGCGGCACGGTCGTATCGACGCCGTCCACGATCAGCTCGCCCAGGGCACGCGACAGACGCGCCAGGGCCTCGTCGCGGTCGCGGCCATGCACGATCAGCTTGCCGATCAGGCTGTCGTAATAGGGTGGGATCGAATAGCCCTGATACAGTGCCGAATCCATCCGCACGCCCAGACCGCCGGGGGCGTGATACTGGGTGATGCGACCGGGGCAGGGCGAGAAGCCGGGCACTTTTTCGGCGTTGATGCGCACCTCGATCGAGTGGCCGTTGATGACCAGATCTTCCTGATGGAACTCCATCGGCATGCCGGCGGCGACGCGGATCTGCTGGCGGACCAGATCGACACCGAAAATCGCCTCGGTCACAGGGTGTTCGACCTGAAGGCGGGTGTTCATCTCGATGAAATAGAACTCGCCGTCTTCATAGAGAAATTCGATCGTGCCCGCGCCGGAATAGCCGATCTTGGCAATCGCATCGGCGCAAACCTTGCCGATGCGGTCGCGTTCCTCGGGGCTGATCGCGGGGCCGGGGGCCTCTTCCAGCACCTTCTGGTGGCGGCGCTGCAGCGAACAGTCGCGTTCGCCCAGATGCACGGCGCGACCGCGACCGTCACCAAAGACCTGAATCTCGATATGGCGGGGGCGTTGCAGGTATTTCTCAAGGTAGACATCGGGATTGCCGAAGGCCGATTTCGCCTCGGCCCGTGCGGTGCGGAAGGCCACTTCCAGCCCGGCCTCGTTCTCGGCCACCTTCATGCCGCGCCCGCCGCCGCCTGCGGTGGCCTTGATGATCACCGGATAGCCGATTTCAGCGGCGACCGCCTTGGCCTCATCGACATCGTTCACGCCACCCTCGCTGCCGGGCACGCAGGGCACGCCAAGCGCCTTCATCGTGTCCTTGGCGGTGATCTTGTCGCCCATGATGCGGATATGTTCCGCGCGCGGGCCGATGAAGGTGATGTCGTGATCTTCCAGCATCTGCACGAAGCCGGCGTTTTCCGACAGGAAGCCATAGCCGGGATGGATCGCCTGCGCGCCGGTGATCTCGCAGGCCGAGATCAGCGCGGGCATCGACAGATAGGACAGCGTTGACGACGGCGGGCCGATGCAGACCGATTCGTCGGCCATGCGCACATGCATCGCATCGGCATCGGCGGTGGAATGGACCGCGACGGATGCGATGCCCATCTCGCGGCAGGCCCGGATCACGCGCAGCGCGATCTCGCCCCGGTTGGCGATAAGGATCTTGTCGAACATGGGCTTACTCGACGATCATCAGCAGGGTGCCGAATTCGACCGGGCTGCCGTCATCGACCAGAATGCGCTTGACCGTGCCCGCGCGGGGCGAGGGGATGTGGTTCATGGTCTTCATCGCCTCGACGATCATCAGCGTCTCGCCCTCGGCCACGGCCTGCCCGATCTGCACGAAGGCGGCAGCGCCCGGCTCGGCCGACAGATAGGCGGTGCCGACCATGGGCGAGGCCACCGCGCCCGGATGGCTGGCCAGATCCTCGCCTGCGGCAGGGGCGGCCAGCGCGGGGACGCCAGCGGCGGGCGCGGCGGCGGCGGGGGCTGCCTGCGGCGCGGGGGCTGAGGCATAGACGACCTGCTTGCCCTGCTTGGTCAGGCTGATGGTCAGGCGGTCATGTTCGCCATATTCGCGTTTGACCGAGATCTCGTTCAGCTCGCTTGCATTCAGCAATTCGGCCAGCGACCGGATAAAGGCCACATCGCCCTCGTGGTGCTTGCCGTCGTTGGAATCGTTGCTCATGCCGTCCTCTGCCATGTTCTGGTCTGGCCGCTTTCTGTGCGGCGATTGCAGGGCTTATAGCCTTTCCGGCTGCCCAAGGGGAAGGGTCTGGCGGCGCCCCGGACGCATCAGGCCCGGATTTGGCCGCAGATTGGCCGCAGAGCCGTCATGTTCAGCCGTCGCGCGCGGCTTTTTCGGCCAGTCCCGAGACGCCTTCGCGGCGCGAAAGCTCGGCCTCGACATCGGCCAGGCTGACATCGCGGGCGGCCAGCATCACCAGCAGGTGAAAGATCACATCGGCGGCCTCGGCGGTCAGGCGGGCGCGGTCGCCGCGCACGGCCTCGATCACCGCCTCGATGGCCTCTTCGCCGAATTTCTCGGCGCATTTCTCGGGGCCTTTGGCCAGCAGTTTGGCGGTCCAGCTGCTGTCCGGGTCGGCGTCGCGGCGGGTCTGGATGGTGGCGGCAAGCCGTTCGATCGCGTTCATGTCAGCCTCATGGGAATACCTGCGGCGGCCATATGGGCCTTGGCCTCGGCGATGGTATGGGTGCCGAAATGAAAGATGCTGGCGGCCAGAACGGCGCTGGCATGCCCCTCGGTCACGCCCTCGACCAGGTGATCCAGCGTGCCGACTCCGCCCGAGGCGATGACGGGGATGTTGACCGCATCGGCAATCGCGCGGGTGAGGGGAAGGTTGAAGCCCGCCCGCGTGCCGTCGCGGTCCATCGAGGTCAGCAGGATCTCTCCGGCGCCTTTCGCCTCGACCAGACGGGCGAATTCGACCGCGTCGATGCCGGTGGGCTTGCGCCCGCCATGGGTGAAGATCTGCCATTGCCCCGGCGCCACGGTCTTGGCGTCGATGGCCACGACAATGCACTGGCTGCCGAATCGGTCGGCGGCGGCGGCCACGACATCGGGGTCCGCGACAGCGGCCGAGTTGAAGCTGACCTTGTCGGCCCCCGCCAGCAGCAGCGCGCGCACGTCCAGATGGCTGCGCACCCCGCCGCCCACGGTCAGCGGCACGAAGCATTGTTCCGCCGTGCGGGTCACCAGATCGAACATGGTGCCGCGGTTTTCATGGGTGGCATGGATGTCGAGAAAGCAGATCTCGTCGGCACCGGCGGCGTCATAGGCACGGGCGGCCTCGACCGGGTCACCGGCGTCGATCAGGTCGACGAAGTTCACGCCCTTGACCACGCGGCCATCGGCCACGTCGAGGCAGGGGATGATGCGGGTCTTGAGCATCGGGTGCGCCTTTGGCTTGGGCTGTCGGGGGGCTTTTAGCGCAGGCTGGCGCGGGGGGCCAGCGGGGAGGGGGGGCGCTGCCCCCCATCGCGCGAAGGGCGCGATTCCCCCCGGGATATTTTCGTGAAGAAGAGGGGGTCAGGCGAGGGCGGCGAGGGCCTCGCGCAGGTCGAGCGCGCCGTCGTAGAGGGCGCGGCCCGAGATGGCGCCCGCGATGACGCCGGTGGCGGCCAGGGCCTGCAGGTCGGCCAGCGACGAGACCCCGCCCGAGGCGATGACCGGGATGGCGACGGCGCGGGCCAGCGCCTCGGTCGCGGCGAGATTGGGGCCGCCCATGGCGCCGTCGCGGTCGATGTCGGTGTAGATGATGGCAGCGACGCCTGCGTCCTGGAAGCGGCGGGCGAGGTCGGTGGCGTCGATCTCGGTCTCGGTCGCCCAGCCACGGGTGGCGACGCGGCCCTTGCGGGCGTCGATGCCCACCGCGATGCGGCCCGGAAAGGCGGCGGCGGCCTCGGTCACCAAGGCCGGGTTCTCGACCGCCACCGTGCCCAGGATCACCCGGTCGAGGCCGCGTGCCAGCCAGGTCTCGATGGTGGCCATGTCGCGGATGCCGCCGCCCAACTGGGCGGGGATCGAGGTGGCGCCGAGGATCGCCTCGACGGCCGCCGCATTGACCGGGTGGCCTGCAAAGGCGCCGTTCAGGTCGACGAGGTGCAGGTATTGTGCCCCCGCATCCTGGAAGGCGCGGGCCTGTGCGGCCGGATCGGTGCCGAAGACGGTGGCCTTGTGCATGTCGCCGCGCAGCAGGCGGACGCAGTTGCCGTCCTTGAGGTCAATGGCGGGGTAGAGGATCATGGCGCGCTCCGGTCGGGTCTGGGGATCGGGCTGTCTTTGGCATGCGGGGTGGCCGCGCGTAAAGGGGCGGCGGACCTGACGTCATGCTTGCCAGCCGGAAGGGCATGCGCGCAATCTGGGCCATCCTGAGGAGGAGGAACCATGCGTCATATCATTCTGGCCGGTGCTTTTGTGCTGGGGGCGGGCGCGGCGAGCGCCGACCCGATCGAAGGGATATGGCAGACCCAGCCCGATGAGGGCAGTTTCGCCCATGTGACGGTTGCGCCTTGTGGCGGCGCCTATTGTGGCACCATCACCCGCACATTCCGCGATCAGGCCGAGTACCCCTCGCCCAATCTTGGCCTGCAGATCGTCATCGACATGGCCGCGACGGGCGGCGGCAATTATCAGGGCCGGGTCTGGCGCCCGGCGAATGACCGCATCTATGCCGGCAAGGCCGCTGTGTCCGGTGACAGGATGAGCCTGTCGGGATGTGTCGCGGGCGGGCTGCTGTGCAAGAGCCAGACCTGGGTCCGGGTACAGTAACGCCGTCGGGACCGGGTTTCAGACCCGGGCGCGCCTCAGGCCGGGCGGGGGCGGTGCATATTGTCCAGATGCACCGCAATCGCCTCTTCGACATCGTCGAAATAGCTGAGCTGCCCGTTTTCGAGCACCGCGCCGCAATCGCAGATTTCGCGGATCAGTCCCATCGAGTGGCTGACCACCACCGCCCCGGCATTCGCAAGGCGGTTCTTGAAGATCCGGTTGGATTTCGCCTTGAAGGACGCGTCGCCTACGGCGGAAACCTCGTCGACCAGATAGGTGTCGAAGGGGACGGCCATCGACACGCCAAAGGCCAGGCGCGATTTCATCCCCGAGGAATAGGTGCGGATCGGCAGGTTGAAATGCTCGCCCAGTTCGGCGAAGTCCTTGACGAAGTTGATCAGTTCGTCGGTATCCACGGCATAGATCCGGGCGACGAACCGGCAGTTCTGTTCGCCCGTCAGCTCGCCATTGAAACTGCCGCCGAACCCCACCGGCCAGCTGATCGTTCCGGTCGACAGGATGCGCCCCGATGTCGGCAGCATCGCCCCCGAGATCATCCGCAGAAGCGACGATTTCCCCGCCCCGTTGCGTCCCAGCAGGGCCAATGATGATCCCGTCGGAAAGGTCATGGTGATATTGTCGGCCACCACCTGATGGCGGCCGTTCAATGTGTAGGTCTTGCAGAGCCGGTCGAGATGGATCATCGCCGGTCGCGCAGGCTGTAAAACACCAGCGTTCCGATAATCCACAAGAGCAGGATGAACCCGGCGATCATGGCCAGCAGGTTTTCGCGCTGCGGGAACTCGGCGTCCTGAGCCAGGGTCGGGCGGATATAGGGCGCCAGATAACGCGACTGGCGCACGGCCTCGGCCCGCGCCCCCTCATAGCTGGCCAGAGCGGCGGTATAGGTGGTTTCGGCGAACTGACGGTCGACGGCCAGCGTCTCGAACTGGCCGACCAGATCCGACAGCGCGATTTCCCCATTCATCGAGCCGAACTTCTGCCGCTCGGCGTCGATCTGTTCGCGGATCACGTCGATGCGCAGCTCGGTCTGGCTGATGCGCGGATCGTTGGGCTGGGCATTGGCCCGCAGAAGCCCAAGCGAGACCAGCTGTTCGGCCAGCTGCTGCTGAAGCGAGCTGACAACGCCGACCTGCCCCTGAACGTCCGCCGCCGGGTCGACCAGCTGATAGCGATTGCGGAACTCGGTCATGTCGGCGCGGGCGGAGCGCAGGCGGGTTTCGGCGCGTTCCAGCTCTTCGCGGGCATAGCGCAGCGCATCCTCTCGGGCGATATCGTTCAGCTCGTTGATCAGCGAGCCACCTTCCAGCATGATCGCCTCGGCGATCGCCTGGGCGTCGCGCGGTTCGAACGCCAGAATGCGCAGGTCGATCATGCCCGAATCGTAATGCACGCGGATCTTGCGGTCCCACTCGTTGGCCAGACCCTCCAGTGTCTGATCGCCGCGAAAGCGAAAGACCGGATCGTCGGGGGCCTTGGACCATATCTCGCGCAGATCCATGCGGTTGTTGACCCGCTCGACCAGATCGCGGCTCTGGATGAACTTGAACAGGATATCGGCATCGCTCGTCGAGTTCGCGGTCACCCCGACCAGCGAGCCAAGCCCGCCCAGCAGTTCCGATGCGCCGGGCGCCGATTCGCTGCGAACCGAAAATCCGACGAAAGACGCATATTGATCGGCGGCGCGCGCATACAGGTACCAGGCGCTGACCAGCACCGGCAATATGACGACGATCACAAAGCTGATCAGCATGCCATAGTGACGCTTTTGCATGGTCGCGGGGTTCGCCGCAGGCAGGATGGGCGGTTTCGGCGCGGCCGGGCGGGCCGGACCGCCCGGCTTGTTGCCGCCGGGACCGGAGTTGGCGCCAGGTTTCGGGGCGGCAGGCTTTGGAGCTTCGGGTTTGGACTCGGCCTGTTTTGCTGCGAGGGGCTTTGCTTCGGCCTGTTTTGCTTCGGCAGGTTTTATGGCCGACGGCTTCGGTTCAGTCGGTTGAGGGCTGGCCGGTGTCGGCTCGGCCTGCTTTGCCTCGGCGGGTTTCGGGGCCGCGACCTTTGGGTTTTCCTGTGTTGGTTCGACCGGTTTGGGCGTGGGGCCCGATTCGGCGACGGGCTTGGCCGACGCGGCTGCGGGGCTGGTCTGAGGAGCGGACATGCGCGCGGTCCCGCCTTGCATTGTTGATCTCTTGGTCGCCCTCATACATAAGCGCTTCGAACAGTTCCAGCACCGATCCCCCAAAGGATCGTGAGCCGCGTCAGGCGGAAGGCCCGCGTCCATGTCCGACATGCCCCATCCCGGCCCTGTGCCGAAACAACAGGCACCTTTGCCACAGCGCCGTTCGCCCGCGCCGGGCGATGGCAGGCTGCAAGAGGTGCGCAAACATCGCAGCTTTGCCAGCATGCGCGCGATCGGCGCGCTGATGCTGCGTGAGATGGCGACCAGCCATGGCCGCCGGGCAGGTGGCTATCTGTGGACCATCGCCGAGCCTGTGGGCGGGATCGTGCTGCTGACGCTGATCTTTTCGGTTGGCTTCCGAAAGCCCCCCATGGGCACGAATTTCGCGATCTTTTATGCGACGGGCGTGGTGCCCTTCATGATGTATCTGGATATGTCTGGTAAGGTGGCGGGCTCGGTGCGGTACTCCAAATCGCTGCTGACCTATCCGGCCGTGACCTTCGTTGACGCGCTGCTGGCGCGGATCCTGTTCAATACTATCACACAGGCCGTGGTCATGATTCTGATCTTTACCGGCATTGTGATGACAATGGACACGCGCACCGATCCGCAGATTCTGCATATCGCGCTTGGTTTTGCGATGACGGTGCTGATTGCCTCTGCCGTAGGGGTGGTGAACTGCTTCCTGTTCGAGGCCTTCACCTGGTGGCAATCGGTCTGGAGCATCCTGATGCGGCCGCTGTTCCTGCTGTCGTGCATCTTCTTTGTCTTCGACACGATCCCGCAACCCTATCGCGACTGGCTGTGGTGGAACCCGCTGGTGCATCTGGTCGGCCAGATGCGGATGGCGTTCTATCCGGCCTATCACGCGGATTACATCAGCTATATCTATGTGTTTGCGCTAGGTCTGGGGCTGTTTGCGCTGGGGCTGGCGTTGCTGGTGCGCTATCACCGCGATCTGCAGAACAGCTGAGGCGCCCCCTCAGCCGCCCGCAGGCCGCGCCAGCCGCGCAAGGACCCTGCGCCGCGTGACCTGCCCGCCGCCCACCAGCGGCAGCGCGTCATGGTCCGACAGCCGCTCCATCACCGCGCGCAGCGGCAGATCGCGGGGCAGGGGCACGCCCTGCGCCCCTGCCGGATCGCCGGGCTCTGCGACATCCTCGGCGGTCAGCACCGCCAGTGGGTTCATATGGGCCACGAAATCGGCAACATAGCCATTGGCCGGATCGGCGATGATCTGGCGCGCCGTGCCGGTCTGCACGATCCGCCCCCCCTCCATCAGCGCGATGCGGTTGCCCAGCTTGAACGCCTCGTCCAGATCATGGCTGACGAAGATGATCGTGCGGCCGGTGCGCGATTGCAGGTCCAGCAATTCATCCTGCAACCGGGCGCGGATCAGCGGGTCCAGCGCGCTGAACGGCTCGTCCATTAGCAGCACGGGCGCCTCGGTCGCGAAGGCGCGGGCAAGGCCCACGCGCTGCTGCATGCCGCCCGACAATTCGCCCACCCGCCTGTCGGCCCAGTCCGACAGGCCCACGATGCCGAGATGCTGGTCCACCCGCGCGCGGCGTTCGGCGGTAGGCAGGCCCGCCAGTTCCAGCCCCAGCCCCACATTCTCGCGCACGCTGCGCCAGGGCAGCAGGCCGAATTGCTGGAACACCATCGCCACCGTGCGCAGCCGGATTTCCCGCAGGTTGCGCGCGCCCGCGCCCGTCACGCTGATCATCCGCTCACCCTGCCGCAGCCGCACCTCGCCCCGGCAGACCGGGTTCAGCGCATTCACCGCCCGCAGCAACGTCGATTTGCCCGATCCCGACAGGCCCATCAGCACGAGGATCTCGCCCTCGGCCACCGATAGCGAGCAGTCATGCACACCCAGAACCTGCCCCGTCTCGGTCTTGATCGGGCCACGGTCCAGCCCTGCATCCATCAGCGGCAGGGCACGGTCGGGATGATCGCCAAAGACGATGCTGACCCGGTCGAATTCCACGGCATTGCGGGTCATTTGCGGCCCTCCATCCGCAGCATCCGGTCGAGGATGATGGCCACGACCACGATCACCAGCCCCGATTCAAAGCCAAGCGCGGTGTTGACGCTGTTCAGCGCCCGCACGACCGGCACCCCCAGCCCCGAGGCGCCGACCAACGCCGCGATCACCACCATCGACAGCGACAGCATGATGGTCTGGTTCAGCCCGGCCATGATCTGCGGCAGGGCGCTTGGCAGTTCGACCTTCCACAGAAGCTGGCGCTTCGTGGCGCCAAAGGCGGTGGCTGCCTCGACCAGCGCGGGCGGAGTCGAGGCGATCCCCAGCTGCGTCAGCCGGATCGGCGCGGGCAGCACGAAGATGACGGTGGCCAGCAGGCCGGGCACCATGCCGATGCCGAAAAAGACAATCGCCGGGATCAGATAGACGAAGGTGGGCAGGGTCTGCATCAGATCCAGCACCGGGCGCATCCACGCGTAAAGGCGGGGCCGGTGCGCGGCAGCGATGCCGATGGGCACGCCCAGCCCCATGCAGACGATGCAGGCCGACAGCACCAGCGTCAGCGATTGCATCATCTCGGACCAGTAACCCTGATTGAGCACGAACAGCAGCCCCACCGCGACCAGCAGACACACGGTCAGCCGCCGTTGCAGCGCGAAGGTCAGCGCCACCGCCAGCGCGATGAAGATCAGCGGATGCGGCGCCTGCAACGCGCCCAGAATCGCGCCGATCAGCCCGTTCATCGCGTCCGAAATCACGTCGAACACCCATCCCGCATTGGCGTTCAGCCAGTCAAAACCGGCCTTGGCCGTGCGGCCCACCGGGATCTTGTTGTCGGTGATCCAGCCTGTCAGCTGCTCCATGCGCGCTCCTGTTCATCGCACCGGCGGTGCACCCGCGGTGCACCAGCGGGGCACCGGCGAGGTGGGGCCGGTCTCAGCCCTCCAGCGCCGCCATCAGCGCGTCTTCGGCGTCATTACCTGCGGTGGTGGTGACATCCGCCAGCCAGCCGCGCGCGGCATCCGGATTGGCCGACAGCCAGTCGCGGGCGGCGGCCATCGGGTCCTGCCCGTCATTCAGGATCGCGCCCATCACCTCATTCTCCATCGCCAGGGTGAATTCGAGGTTTTGCAGGAACTGCCCGACATTGGGGCATTCCTCGACATAGCCCGCGCGGGTGTTGGTGCGCACCTCGGCGCCGCCCAGATCGGGGCCGAAAATATCGTCGCCGCCGGTCAGATAGGTCATCCGGATCTGGGCGTTCATCGGATGCGGCTCCCATCCCAGAAAGACCACCGGCGTGTCGCGGTCCGAGGCGCGCGCGACCTGCGCCAGCATCCCCTGTTCGCTGGATTCCACGATCTCGAACGTACCCAGACCGAACTGGTCCATGGCCACCATCTCCAGCAGCAGGCGGTTGCCGTCATTGCCCGGCTCGATGCCATAGATCTTGCCGTCCAGCGCCTCTTTCTGATCGGCGATCGAGGCGAAATCGGTGATGCCCAGATCGGCGCCCGCCTGATTGGTGGCCAGCGTGTATTTGGCGCCGGTCAGATTGGTGCGCACCGTGTCGACCGTGCCGGTGTCGCGATAGGGGGCGATGTCGGCCTCCATCGTGGGCATCCAGTTGCCCAGAAACACATCGACGTCATCGGTGGACAGCGCGGTATAGGTCACCGGCACCGACAGGATGCGGGTCTCGGTCTCATAGCCAAGCGCCCCCAGCACGGTCGAGGCCAGCGCCGTCGTCGCCGTGATGTCCGACCAGCCGACATCGGAAAACACCACCTTGCGGCAATGCTCGGGCTCTTGCGCGAAGGCGGGCTGGGCCAGAACGGCGCAGGCGGCAAGGACAGATACGGGGCGGAAATACATCATCGGAGACTCCCTGTTCTTGATTGGTCAGTCAATTAACGTTACATAGGACCGGCAAGGCAACAGAAATCTTGAACGCAGGTGCATCATGCCGAAGCTTGGGGCAGAGCCTATCCGAAAAGCCGCGCTGATCAACGCTGCCATCTACGAGGTGGGCCGCGCAGGCTCACTGGACGTGACTGTGGCGCAGATCGCCAAGCGTGCGGGCATGTCGCCTGCGCTGGCGCATCACTATTTCGGCTCCAAGGACCAGATGTTTCTGGCGGCGATGCGCTATATCCTGCGCACTTATGGCGAGACGGTGCGGCAGGCGCTGCCGGGGCAGGGCCCGCGCGGGCGGCTGGAGGCCATCGTGGCGGCCAGCTTCGCGCCGGTGAATTTTCAGCGCGAGACGGTCAGCGCCTGGCTGAATTTTTACGCGCTGGCGCTGATCAACCCCGAGGCCCGCCGCCTGCTGAATGTCTATCACCGCCGGTTGCGGTCCAATCTGATCGTGGCGCTGCGGGGGCTGACCCCCGATCCCGCGCAGGTGGCCGACACGCTGGGGGCGCTGATCGACGGCGTCTATCTGCGCACCGTGCTGACCCCCGGCCCGACCGATGGCGGCATCGCCCGCCATGTCATTGAAACCTATCTCGACGAGGCCCTCACATGAGCCAGCAGAGCGCGCATTCCGCCCAGCCCACCGCCAGCCTGTTCATCGATGGCCAGCCGGTCGAGGGGCAGGGTGATCCGCTGCCCGTCCGCTATACCTATACCGGCGAGGTGATCGCCACCCTGCTTGAGGCGTCCGCCGCACAGGTCGCGCAGGCCTGCGCCACCGCCCGCGCCGCGCAACCCGCATGGGCCGCGCTGGCGCCGCTGGAGCGGGGCCGCATCCTGGGCCGTGCCGCCGCCATCATCATGGAGCGAAACGAGGAACTGGCCCGGCTGGAGACGCTGGACACCGGCAAGCCGATTCAGGAAACGCTGGTCGCGGACTGGCCCTCGGGGGCGGCGGCGCTGGAATATTTCGCCGGGCTGGCCGCGACGCTGACCGGCCAGATGATCCCGATGGGGCAGGACTGGGCCTATACCCGGCGCGAGGCTCTGGGCGTCTGTGCGGGCATCGGGGCGTGGAACTATCCCAGCCAGATCGCCTGCTGGAAGGCCGCGCCCGCGCTGGTCATGGGCAATACGATGGTCTTCAAGCCGTCCGAGGAAACGCCGCTGGGGGCGCTGAAACTGGCCGAGATCTTCATTCAGGCCGGGATGCCGCCGGGTGTCTTCAATGTGGTGCAGGGGCGCGGCGCGGTCGGCGCGGCGCTGGTCACCAATCCCGATGTGGCCAAGGTCTCGCTGACCGGCTCGGTGCCCACGGGGCGGCGCGTCTATGCCGCCGCCGCCGAGGGGATGCGCCATGTGACGATGGAGCTGGGCGGTAAATCCCCGATGATCGTCTTTGACGACGCCAATCTGGAAGATGCCGTCAGCGCGGCGATTCTGGCGAATTTCTACAGTTCGGGGCAGGTCTGCTCGAACGGGACGCGGGTGTTTCTGCAACAGGGGATCCGGGACGCGTTCCTTGACCGTCTGGCCGAGCGGGTGCGGCAGGTCCGCATGGGCGATCCGCTGGACCCGGCCACGAATCACGGCCCCATCATCAACCCCGCGCAGGCCGCCAAGATCCGCGCCGCCATCGAGGGCGGGCTTGCGGCAGGTGCGCGGCTGGTCTGCGGCGGGCCGGGCGAGGGGGCGTTCATCCCGCCCACGGTTCTGGCCGACGCCACCGACGACATGGCCATCGCCACCGACGAGATTTTCGGCCCGGTGATGACGGCGCTGAGCTTTGTCGATGAGGACGAGGCCATCACCCGCGCCAATGGCACCGGCTTTGGCCTTGCGGCGGGCGTCTTCACCCGCGATCTGACCCGCGCCCATCGGGTGATCGCGCGGCTTGAGGCGGGCACCTGCTGGATCAACACCTATAACCTGACGCCGGTGCAGATGCCCTTTGGCGGCGTCAAGCTGTCGGGTCTGGGGCGCGAGAATTCGGCGGCCGCGATCGAGCATTACTCGCAGCTGAAATCCGTCTATGTCGCCATGGGAGGCGTCGATGCGCCCTACTGACACCCCCTCCAGCGACTATGTCATCATCGGCGCGGGCAGCGCGGGCTGTGCGCTGGCCTATCGGCTGACCGAGGCCGGGCGCACCGTCACGCTGATCGAATTCGGCGGCAGCGATATGGGCCCGTTCATCCAGATGCCCGGTGCGCTGTCCTATCCGATGAACATGCCGCGCTATGACTGGGGCTTTGCCACCCAGCCCGAACCGCATCTGGGCGGTCGCAGGCTGGCCACGCCGCGCGGCAAGGTGCTGGGCGGGTCGTCCTCGATCAATGGCATGGTCTTTGTGCGCGGCAACCCGAAGGATTTCGACCATTGGGCCGAGATGGGCGCGACCGGCTGGGATTATGCCGGCGTGCTGCCCTATTTCAAGCGGATGGAGACATGGCACGGCGAGGCGCCCTCGACCCTGCGCGGCACCGACGGGCCGCTGCACATCACGCGCGGCAAGCGCAAGAACCCGCTGTTCAACACCTTCATCGAGGCGGGGGCGCAGGCGGGCTGGCCGCGCACCGTCGACTATAACGGCGCCCAGCAGGAGGGGTTCGGCCCGATGGAGGCGACGATCTGGAAGGGCCGCCGCTGGTCCGCCGCCAATGCCTATCTGCGGCCCGCGAAAAAGACCGGGCGTCTGACGGTGATCCGCGCCATGGCGCGACGGGTGCTGTTCGACGGCAACCGCGCCACCGGCGTCGAGATCGCGCGCAAGGGCCGGATCGAGGCGGTGCTGGCGGGCCGCGAGGTGATCATCTCGGCCAGTTCGATCAACACGCCCAAGATCCTGATGCTGTCAGGCATAGGCCCCGCAGATCACCTGCGCGACCATGGCATCACGCCTCTGGCCGACCGGCCCGGCGTCGGCGCGAACCTTCAGGATCACCTTGAAATCTATATGCAATACAAGTCGCTGAAGCCGGTGACGCTGTATACCTATTACAGCCTGCTGGGCAAGGGCCGGGTGGGGCTGGAATGGCTGTTGCAGAAGACCGGGCTGGGCGCCTCGAACCAGTTCGAAAGCTGCGGCTTCATCCGGTCGTCCGATGCGGTCGATTATCCCGACATCCAGTATCACTTCCTGCCGCTGGCGGTGCGCTATGACGGCAAGGCGGCGGCCAAGGGGCACGGGTTTCAGGCCCATGTCGGCCCGATGCGGTCTAAATCGCGCGGCACGGTGCGGCTGACCGGCCCCGATCCCGAGGCCGCGCCCGAGATCCGCTTCAACTACATGTCCCATCCCGATGACTGGGCCGAGTTCCGCGCCTGCGTCCGCCACACCCGGCGCATCTTTGACCAGCCCGCCTTTGCCCCCTATCGCGGGGACGAGATCCAGCCGGGCGATGATGTGCAGACCGACGATCAGATCGACGCCTTCATCCGCGAGCATGCCGAATCGGCCTATCACCCCTGCGGCACCGCCCGCATGGGCGCGGCCCATGATGCGGGCGCCGTGGTCGATCCCGATCTGCGCGTGATCGGCGTCGAGGGGCTGCGCGTGGCCGACAGTTCGGTCTTTCCGCGCGTCACCAATGGCAATCTCAACGGGCCGTCGATCATGGTCGGCGAAAAGGCCGCCGATCACATTCTGGGGCGGCTCTCTGCCAGCTGAGGCGCATCCGCAGGCAGCATCTGCGGCAGCTTGACCTCGACCCAGTCGGCCAGCGCGCCGACAAGGGCTGCCGCCTCGCGGCCCAGAGGCGTCAGCGAATATTCGGTCTGCGGCGGCACCACCGGATAGGCCACCCGGTTGACCAGCCCATGCGCCTCAAGCCGTTTCAGCGTCTCGGCCAGCATCCGCTCGCTGACGCCGCCCACCCGGCGGCGCAGCGCGCTGAAGCGATGCGTGCCCTCGGTCAGCACCATCAGCACCAGCACCCCCCATTGGCTTGTCACCACCCGCAGCACCGCGCGCGAAGGGCAGGCCGCCGACAGCACCTGCCCGCGGCGAAGATGCTCACTGATGGGCAGGGGGGCGGTCGTCTGATCGGGGGATTTCATCGCATCTCCATACTTACAACAATGTGCGTACTTACTTGAAGTAAGCCGTTACGCCATATCTGGCAAGCACAGAGTTCGCAGACAGGAGACTTGACCATGACCATCGCAATCACCGGCGCCAGCGGCCAGCTGGGCCGCCTGATCATCGACCAGCTGATTGCCCGGCAGGGCGCGGCGGATCTGATCGGTCTGGCGCGTGCGCCCGAGGCCGCCAACCTGCCGGTCCGGACCCGCGCCGCCGATTACGACCACCCCGGAACGCTTGGGCCTGCATTGGCCGGGGTCGACACGCTGATGCTGATTTCGGGCAACGAGATCGGGCGCCGCACGCCCCAGCACCGCGCCGTGATCGAGGCCGCGCAGGCGGCGGGCGTCCGCCGCATCGTCTATACCAGCCTGCTGCATGCCGACCGCTCGCCCCTCAGCCTGGCGGACGAGCACCGCGAAACCGAGGCGATGCTGCACGCATCCGGGCTGGCCGTGACGATCCTGCGCAATGGCTGGTATCAGGAGAATCACACCGGCAGCATTCCCGCCACGCTGTCGCTTGGCACGCTTTACGGCGCCGCAGGCGCGGGCCGGATCGCCGCCGCCGCCCGCGCGGATTACGCCGAGGCCGCCGCCGTGGTGCTGACCGGCGCGTGGCATGAGGGCCAGACCTACGAGCTGGCGGGCGCGCCTGCCTTCACGCTTGCCGAACTGGCCGCCGAAATCTCGCGCCAGACCGGGCGCGAGATCCCCTTTGTGAACCTGCCCGAGGCGGATTACGCGGCGGCACTGGCCGGGGCAGGCGTGCCCGCAGGCTTTGCCGCCAAGCTGGCCAGCTTTGACGCGCTGGCGGCCGATGGCGCGCTGATGGGCGATGGCACGGTGCTGGCGCGGCTGATCGGGCGTCCGTCGCGCCCGCTGGCCGATGCGGTCGCGGCTGCGCTGCCGGAGTAACCACCCCGCCGCGAGGGGGTAGGACCCCGCGCGGACGGCCTCGAGGCTGGCGGCCAGACCGGCGCGGGGCATGCCACGCAGCATCTGATCGCCGATGACAAAGGCAGGCGTGCCCCGGACACCCAGAGTGGCGGCAAGTTCCTGGTTGGCGCGCAGGACCGAGCTGACCGATTCGGTCTGCATCCGGTTCATCACCTCGTCAGAATCGACCCCGATCTGACCCGCAAGCGCCGCAAGGCTCTGGGCGGTGATGCCGCCGCGCATGCCGCCCATCAGCGCGTTATGGGCGGCCAGATAGGCCTCGTCGCCCGCGATCTGAAGCACCGCGACGGTAAAGCGTGCGGCCAGTTCGCTTTCCTCGCCAAGAATCGGAAGTTCTTTCAGAATCAGCCGGATATTGCCATCATTCTCGACAGTTTCCTGAACCTCGGGGTTGAACTGCTGGCAATAGGTGCAGCGATAGTCGATGAATTCGACCACATCCAGTTCGCCCTCGGGGTTGCCGCCGACCCAGCTTGCGCCATCCTCGAAAATGGCGTCGTGGTTGGCGGCGACCAGCGCGCGGTCATTCTCGACCCCCGCCTCGGCCTGCCGCTCCTCCAGCGCATTGATCGCCTCGACCAGCACCTGCGGATTTTCCATCAGATAGTCGCGCACCGCGCTGCCAAAGGCCGCGCGCTCGGTTTCGGTCATCGCGGACAGGTCCAGGGCTGCGGCAGGCGTGGCGGACAGCAGCAGCGCGGCAATCAGGCGTTTCATCGGCACTCTTTCCCGTGTTCGGTCGCGGGCAGAGTGCCGCCCCGGCGCCGCGAAGGCAAGCAAGCGACGATCAGCTTCCCGCGATCTGGCCTTTCGCGCGCAAAGAACTGGTTTGGCCGGGCAAGCCGCGCTAAACCGCAGGGAAAAAGGAAGGTCGGGCAGATGCGGCAGTCGCAACGCGGGCAGGTGGACCCGTTCATCGTCATGGATGTCATGGAGGCGGCAGCACGGGCCGAGGCCGCAGGGCGCCACATCATCCATATGGAGGTCGGCCAGCCCGGCACGCCCGCGCCCGCCGGTGCCCGCCGCGCCCTGGCCGACGCGCTGGAGGCACCGCTTGGCTATACTGTCGCCCTTGGCCTGCCCGCACTGCGTCAGGGCATCGCGGATCTGTACCGCCGCTGGTATGGCGTGGATCTGGACCCGGCGCGGGTGGTGGTGACGCCGGGCAGCAGCGGCGCCTTTATCCTTGCGTTTTCAGCGCTGTTCGATGCGGGCGACCGGGTGGCGATGGGCTATCCGGGCTATCCCAGCTATCGCCAGATCCTGCGCGCCATGTCGCTGGACCCGGTGGGCATCCCGACCCGGCCCGAGGACCGCTATCAGCCGCGCCCCGGCGATCTGCCGGATGCGCAGGGGCTGATCCTTGCCTCGCCGGGCAATCCCTCGGGCACGGTGCTGACGCGGGACGAACTGGCGGCGCTGGCGCAGGCGGCGCAGGCGCGCGGCATGGCGCTGATCTCGGATGAGATCTACCACGGGCTGTCCTATGGCACGCGCTGCGTCTCGGCCCTTGAGGTAACGGATGAAGTTGTCGTCATAAACTCTTTCAGCAAATACTTTTCCATGACCGGGTGGCGGGTCGGCTGGATGGTCGTGCCGCCAACAATGGTCCGCACGGTCGAGCGGCTGGCCCAGAACCTGTTCATCTGCCCGCCCCATGCCAGTCAGGTCGCCGCGCTGGCCGCCCTAGATTGCATCGAGGAAGCCGAGGCAAACCTATCATATTACGCCGAAAACAGGCGTCTGATGCTGGAAGGTCTGCCCCGCGCGGGCTTTCACCGCATCGCCCCGCCCGAAGGTGCGTTCTACATCTATGCCGATGTCTCGCATCTGACCGGGGATTCTGTCAGCTTTGCGGCGGAAATCCTTGAAAAGGCGGGCGTCTCCGTAACCCCCGGTCTGGATTTCGACCCCGATCGCGGGCGCGGGACGCTGCGCTTTTCCTATGCTCGCGCGACGGCCGACATTGCCGAAGGGCTGCGCCGACTGGAACGTTTCATGGCGGCGCGATGAGGGTCATTGCCGTGCTTCTGGCGATGCTGCTGGCTGTGGGTCTGGTGCCGCCTGCCATGGCGCAGGATCGCGCGCGGATCGACCTTGGCGCCTCGTCGCTGACCGAGGCCGGCCGGGGATGGTTCGGTGGGGGGGGCGGCGGCTGGTTCGGGGGCTGGTTCGGGCCTGCGCCGCTGGACCTGACGCTGACCCTGTCGCAGCCGGTGCCGTACCGCGTGTTTCTGGTGGGTGATCCGGCGCGGCTGGTGGTCGATCTGCAGGGTGTCGACCTGACGGGGCAATCGCCCGGCGATCTGTTCGGCCATGATCTTGCACCGGCAATCCGCTGGGGCAGCTTTCAGCAGGGCTGGTCCCGCATCGTGATCGAATTGCCGGGTTTTTACCGCATTGCCGAGGCGGGGCAGGCGGCGTCGGGCGTGCAGCCGCGCATCACCCTGCGCCTGAAACCGGTCTCCGAGGCCGATTTCGCGCCGCGCCCCTCGGCCACGACGGCGCTGCGTGATCTGCCCGATCCCGCCGACCTGCCGCCGCCCGTGGCCCGCCCCGCGACATTGACCGTGATGCTGGACCCCGGCCATGGCGGCTTTGATCCGGGCGCGCAGGCCGGGGGAGAGACCGAGGCGGCGCTGGTGCTGGCCTTTGCGCTGGAGCTGCGCACGGCCTTGCAGGCGCGGGGGGTCGAGGTGGCGATGACGCGCGAGCGGGACGCCTTCGTCAGCCTTCAGGGGCGGCTGACGGCGGCACGCGCCTCGGGGGCGGATCTGTTTCTGTCGCTGCATGCCGATGCGCTGCCGCAGGGGCACGCAGCGGGGGCGACGGTCTATATCTGGAACCCCGCCGCCGATGACCGCGCGGCGGCGCAACTGGCGCTGCGGCACGAACGCCACGACATGCTGCGCGGGCTGGACCTGACCGGGCAGGACGATCAGCTGGCGGCGGTGCTGATGGATTTCGCGCGCACCGACACCCAGCCCCGGTCCGAGGCGTTCGCGCAGTTGCTGATCTCGCGGATGGCGCTGATGGGGATCGGTCTGCACGGGCGCCCGGTGCAGGGGGCGGCGTTCTCGGTGCTGAAATCGCCGGATATTCCCTCGGCGCTGCTGGAACTGGGCTTTTTGTCGGACGAAAATGACCGCGCCAATCTGTCCGATCCCATGTGGCGCGCGCGCATGATCGAGGCGGTGGCCGATGCCGTCACCGGCTGGTGGCGCGACGAGGCCGCGCGCGCCGGGCTGTTGCGGCACTGAACCCGCCGTCGTTCTGACCGAGTGTTGTTTTGACCGGGTCGCGCGGCGGCGCTATAGACGGCTCACATTCCTGAAAGGCCCCCAGCCCGTGTTGCGCAGTCTTCTTTCCTTCTTCGGTGCGATCTTTTCCTGGATCGTGACCGCCGCCGTCTTTGCGGCACTGACAGTTGGGGCGGTCTTCTGGATCTATTCCCGTGACCTGCCCAGCCACGAGACGCTGGCGCAATACGCCCCCAAGACCATCAGCCGGATCTATTCCGCCGAGGGGCAGCTGATGGATGAATTCGCCGAGGAGCGGCGCATCTTCGTGCCGATCGACGAGGTGCCCGATCTGGTCAAGCAGGCTTTCGTCAGCGCCGAGGACAAGAATTTCTATACCCATCCGGGCTATGATGTCCGCGGCATCCTGTCTGCGGCCTACCAGGCGGTGCAGTCGCGCGGCGCCAGTGTGCGGGGGGCCTCGACCATCACGCAGCAGGTGATGAAGAACTTCCTGCTGTCCAGCGACCGCAGCGTCGAACGCAAGGTCAAGGAGCTGATTCTGGCCGCGCGGCTGGAAGGCACCCTGTCCAAGGACGAGATCCTGGAACTGTATCTGAACGAGATCTTTCTGGGCCAGAACAGCTTTGGCGTGATCGCCGCAGCCCAGACCTATTTCAACAAGTCGCTGTCGGAACTGGCCCCGCACGAGGCCGCGATGCTGGCCGCGCTGCCGCAGGCGCCGGGGCGGCTGCATCCGGTGCGCGCCAAGGACCGGCTGACCGACCGGCGCAATTACGTGCTGCGCGAGATGTGGCACAATGGCTATCTGGATGAGGCCGCCTTTCAGGCCGAGGCGGCGCTGCCGCTGCGATCGGTGCAGAACGGCGATTTTCCGGGCTTTCAGACCCAGCTTCCGGCGCGCGACTATTTCACCGACGAGATCCGCCGCCAGCTGAGCCGCGAATTCGGGCGCGAGGAATTCTTTGGCGGCGGGCTGACGATCCGCGCGACGGTGGACCCCGACCTCCAGACCGAGGCGGCAAGCGCGCTCCAGCGCGCGCTGGAGGATTACGACCGGGGCCGGGGCGTCTGGCGCGGCACGGGCGATGTCCTGCCGCCCGAGGTGCTGACGGATGAGGCGCTCTGGCGCGCGGCCCTGTGGGATCTGCGCCTGCCGCGCGATGTTCCGGGCTGGCGCCCGGCGGTGGTGCTGTCGGTCGAGGGCGGGCGTGCCCGCATCGGCATCGAAGGCATCGCCGAAGAGCCCGAGGGCCACTGGATCCCCGCCGATGATGTGACCTGGGCGCGCAGGCTGGACCGCGAGACCGGCAGCCTTGGGCCGCGCGCGCAGGGCGCGGGCGATCTGGTCCGGCCCGGCGAGGCGGTGCTGGTCCGCGCCGTGACCCGTGACAGCGATGGCGGCTTCGTGCGCTGGTCCCTGCGGCAGGTGCCCGAGGTGCAGGGCGGCTTCATGGCGATGGATGTCAATACCGGCCGCGTTCTGGCGATGCAGGGCGGGTTTTCCTATCAATCCTCGGTCTTCAACCGGGCGACGCAGGCGCAGCGGCAGCCCGGCTCCAGCTTCAAGCCGTTTGTCTATGCGGCAGCGCTGGACAACAACTATACCCCGGCCACCATCGTCGTGGATGAGCCGATCCGCATCAACACCCCGCAAGGTCTGTGGGAGCCCAAGAACGCCTCGGGGCGCCATTACGGGCCGACGCCGCTGCGCACCGGGATCGAACAGTCGCGCAACCTGATGACCATCCGCATCGCCGACAATATCGGCATGAGCCAGGTCGCCGAATATGCCGAGCGCTTTGGCGTCTACGACCGGCTGGCCCCGTTCCTGGCCAATGCGCTTGGCGCGCAGGAGACGACGCTGTTCCGCATGGTCGCGGCCTATGCGATGTTTGCCAATGGCGGCGAACGGGTGGAACCCACGCTGGTCGACCGGGTGCAGGACCGGCGCGGGCGCACCGTCTATCGCCACGATCAGCGGGTCTGCCAGACCTGCGGCATGCAGGCCCTGCCCGCAGGCGCGGCCCCGGTGATCGAGACCAACCGTGAACGGGTGATGGATGCGGTGACCGCCTTCCAGCTGACCTCGATGCTGGAGGGGGCGGTGCAGCGCGGATCGGGCAGCGGGGTCAATCTGCCGGTGCCGATCGCGGGCAAGACCGGCACCACGAATGACGCCAAGGACGTGTGGTTCATCGGCTATTCCAGCAATATCGTCGCGGGCTGCTATCTGGGCTTTGACCAGCCGCGCACATTGGGGGCCAATGCCTTCGGGGGCACGCTGTGCGTGCCGGTGTTCAACGCCTTCATGCGGGCGGCGGTGGCGGAATATGGCGGCACGGCCTTCAAGGTGCCGCCGGGCGGTTACTGGGTCAAGATCGACCGCGCGACCGGGCGCCGCCTGCCCGACGACGCCACCGGCCCGAACGTGATCGCCGAGTATTTCCGCGACGGCGCGGACCCCGACTGGGGCGTGCCGCTGGTCGTGTCGGGCTTTGGCGACGGGCCGGTCACGCTGCCATGGGAGGCGGGGGCGGACAGCCGCGCCTCGACCTCGATCACCACCTCGACGGGCGAGCGGCGGGTGATCCCCAAGCGCACCGATTTCGGCACCATGTCATCGGGCGGGCTTTACTGAGGCGGCGATAATGCGTCCCGCGATGGCGCGGGGGGCTTCGCCGCCCCCCGCACCCCCCGCCCCCCGCACCCCCCGCCATGTCACCCGCCATCTCACCCGGTGCCGCAGCGGTTGCGCGGCTCTTGCCGCGGCGGCGCGCGCACGGTATCACCCCTGACCTGACGCCAGACCCGGAGGAAGCCTGCCCATGCGCGCCGAGACGCAGTCCACGATCGAAGCCATCCGCCGCTCGCTGACCCTGCTGGGGCAGCGGCTGGACTGGACGACCGCGCCGCACCGGCTGGAAGAGATGAACGCCATGATCGAGGATGGCGATCTGTGGTCCGACCCGGCCCGCGCGCAAAAGCTGATGCGCGAGCGGCAGTCCCTGTCCGAGGCGATCGACACCTATCGCCGGATCGAGGGCGATCTGTCCGCCAATGCCGAGATGGTCGAACTGGCCGAGGCCGAGGGCGACGGCGATCTGGTCGCCGAGGCCGAGGCGAACCTCAAGGCGCTGGCCACGATGGCCGCGCAAAAGGAACTTGAGGCGCTGCTGAACGGCGAGGCGGATGCCAACGACACGTTCCTGGAGATCAACGCGGGCGCGGGCGGCACGGAAAGCTGCGACTGGGCCAGCATGCTGGCGCGGATGTATGTGCGTTGGGCCGAGAAAAAGGGCTATGAGGTCGAGCTGCTGTCCGAGACGCAGGGCGACGAGACGGGCATCCGCAGCGCCGCCTACAAGATCGCCGGGCACAATGCCTATGGCTGGCTGAAATCGGAATCGGGCGTGCACCGGCTGGTGCGGATCAGCCCCTATGACAGCGCGGCGCGCAGACATACCAGCTTCAGCAGCATCTGGGTCTATCCGGTGGTGGACGAGAATATCGAGATCGACATCCCCGACCGCGACATCCGCATCGACACCTATCGCAGCTCGGGCGCGGGCGGGCAGCACGTCAACACCACCGATTCGGCGGTGCGGATCACCCACTTGCCCACCAATATCGTCGTGACCAGTTCCGAAAAGTCGCAGCACCAGAACCGGGCCAACGCGATGGCGGCGCTGAAGGCGCGGCTGTATCAGATGGAGCTGGACCGCCGGAATTCGGAAATCAACGCCCAGCACGCCGCCAAGGGCGATGCGGGCTGGGGCAACCAGATCCGGTCCTATGTGCTGCATCCCTACCAGATGGTAAAAGACCTGCGCACCTCCGAGGAAACCAGCGACACGCAGGGCGTGCTGGACGGCGATCTGGACCGCTTCATGGCCGCGACGCTGGCGCTGGATGTGGCGGGCAAAAGCCGTGCCGAGGCGAATGCCGGTGACTGACATGGCAGGGCCGCGCCCGCATCGCTGACGCAGCGGCCATGATGCTGCAATGCAGCATGGGTGCGGAACTTGTGCGGTTTGCCGATGTTTGTATCATGCTGCGGGTGCATGGTGAGGGGTGCGGACCTTGAAGGACAAGAGAATCAATCTGGCGTTGCAGGGCGGCGGTGCGCATGGCGCCTTTACCTGGGGTGTGCTGGACCGGCTGCTGGACGAGCACTGGCTGGAGATTGCGGCGATCACCGGCGCCTCGGCCGGGGCGCTGAACGGGGCGGCGCTGAAGGCGGGGCTGGCGGTGCGGACAGGCGCTGCGGGCCGGCGGGCCGCGCGCGACAATCTGGACGCGCTGTGGGCCGAGGTGGGCGCCATGAGCGACAACCGCATGGTGCGCTGGATGCAGTCGCTGATGCCGATGACCCGCGGGTTCCAGCGCTGGACCGAGCTGGTCTCGCCCGCCGCATGGCTGGACAATCTGACCCGCATCATCAGCCCCTATGATTACGGCCCGTTCTATGTGAACCCGCTGGGGGCGCTGATGCGGGAATTGCCGCATCCCGACTTTGGCGGCCCGGACGGCCCGGATCTGTTCATCTCGGCCACCAATGTCCGCACCGGGCGCATCCGGGTCTTTACCGGCGCGCAGGCCACGGTCGAGGCGGTCATGGCCTCGGCCTGCCTGCCGACGCTGTTTCAGGCGGTCGAGATTGCCGACCCGGAAACGGGGCAGATCGACGCCTACTGGGATGGCGGCTTTGCGGGCAACCCGGCGCTGTTTCCGCTGTATCGCCCGCGTTTTCCGCGCGACATCATGGTGGTGGCGATCAATCCGATGGTGCGCTGCGAATTGCCGCGCACGCCCGTCGAAATCTCGGACCGGGTGAATGAGATCAGCTTTAACAGCTCGCTGATGTCGCAGCTGCGCGCGATCAATTTCGTCAAGGAACTGTTCGCCGAGAACCGGCTGACCGACAAATCCATGAAGAACGTGCTGATCCACATGATCATGGATGACGCGCTGATGACCGATCTGAACGCGCGGTCCAAGATGATGCCCCGGCCCGGCCTGCTGGATCAGATGAAAAAGGCCGGGCAGACCGCCGCCGATACCTTCCTGACCGAGCATGCCGACAAGCTGAACGAGGCCGACAGCTTCGATCTGTCGGCCCTGTTCGCGGGCACCACTGTTCGCTGAGGGCCGGTCAGCCCATCGCCACCGCAATGCGCGCGCCAAGCCGGGCATTGTTCAGCACCAGCGCGATGTTCGATTGCAGCGACCGGCCCTCGGTCAGCTCGAAGATCCGCTGCAACAGGAAGGGCGTGACCGCCTTGGCGGCAATGCCCTGCGCCTGCGCCTCGGCCAGTGCCTGTTCGATGACGGGGGTGATCTCGGCCTGCGGGATTTCCGCGTCCTCGGGGATCGGGTTGGTGACCAGCTGGCCGCCGCGCAGCCCAAGCGCCGCGCGCATCCCGGCGGCGGCGGCGATCTCTTCGGGGCTGTCCATGCGCAGGGGCGCCGCGATGCCTGAGCTGCGCGACCAGAAGGCGGGCAATTCGTCCTGACCATAGGCGATGACCGGCACGCCGAGGGTTTCCAGCACCTCCCATGTCTTGGGCAGATCGAGGATTGCCTTGGCGCCCGCCGCCACCACCGTCACCGGGGTCAGCGCCAGCTCGTGCAGGTCGGCCGAGATGTCAAAGCTGTCCCCGGCGCCGCGATGCACGCCGCCGATGCCGCCGGTGGCAAAGACGCGGATGCCCGCCAGATGCGCGCAGATCATCGTCGCGGCGACCGTGGTGGCGCCGGTGCGGCCATTGGCGACGCAGACCGCCAGATCGGCGCGCGACAGCTTCATCGCCTCGGCGGGCGGGGTCCGGGCCAGTGCGGTCAGCACCTCGTCGGTCAGGCCGATATGGATCTGACCGCCCATGACGGCGATGGTGGCGGGCGTGGCGCCGCCCTCGCGGATGGTGGCCTCGACCTTGCGGGCCATCTCAAGGTTCTGCGGCCAGGGCATGCCATGGGTGATGATGGTCGATTCCAGTGCCACGACAGGGCGGCCCGCGGCCAGCGCCTCGGCCACGTCGGGGGAATAGGTCAGGGGCAGAGAGAGGGTCACGGGACGTCCTTTCCAGAAACATGGGCGGCAGCGGCCGAGACCGCGCGCGCCAAAGCCGCATCGCGCGGCTGGTGGTCAAGCTCGGCGGCCAGATGCGCCGCAAGAAAACAATCGCCCGCCCCGGTGACCCGCGCGATGGTCACGGCGGGCGGGCGATGGGTCAGGGTCGGGCCGCCCGCCACCGCCTCGGCGGCAGGGTTGGCACCATCGGTCACCAGCACCCGCGCCGCACCGCGCGCCACCACCGCCTCGGCGGCTGAGGCGGCATCGGGATATGCGCGGCCCGCAAGGATCTCGGCCTCCAGCCGGTTGAGATAAAAGCAGCCGCGCCGGGCAGCGATCAGCGGCTCCAGCCGTTCGGCCTTGCCGGGGCTGGCCGGGACCACGCGCAGATCGGCGCCTGTCAGGCGCGGGTCACGGGCGATGCGGTCCAGCAAATCCTCGGTCAGATTGCCGTCCAGCACCACTGGCCCGGTCCAGTGCGGCAGGGCGTCCAGCGGCGTCAGGATCGCGGCCCCCGCCTGTTCCAGCGAATGCGCATCGGCAATGGCGGCGATCAGCCCCTCGCTGTCCTCGATCCCCATATAGCAGTCGGTCGGCAGGCCGGTGTCGCGGCTCAGATAGCCGGTCAGCACGCCAAGCCGCGCGGCCTGCGCGATCAGCGCCTCGCCTTCGGGGTCGCGGCCCACGGCGGACAGCACAGCAGGCGACAGCCCCCAGCGCGCCAGCGCCACGGCCACGTTCAGCGCCACGCCGCCGGGCAGGTGGCGGATGCGGCCCGGCACATCGGCGCCCGGTGCCATCCGGCGGGGCGCACGGCCGATCACGTCCCACAGCATGGCGCCGATGCACAATATGTCAGGCGTCTTCGTCATCGCCATCCCTCAGCTGCGCGTTCAGAAAACGCTCGAAATCGTCCAGATCCACCGGGTCGAACTGCCCGAAGCCCTGCATCCAGACCGAGGCCGTACGCATCCCGTCAGGGTCCAGCTTGCACCATGTGATCCGGCCCCGCCGCTCTTGCAGGATCAGACCGGCGGCTGCAAGCACCGCCAGATGTTTCGAGATGGCGGCAAGGCTCATGGCAAAGGGCTGGGCCACGTCACTGACGGCCATGTCATCCTCCAGCAGCATCGACAACACGCGGCGGCGGGTCGGATCGGCCAGAGCGGCAAAGATCTGGTCCAGCCGGTCGGGCAGGAGCGGTGCCAAAGTGGGGGGCATATGCGCAAAAACATCCATCAAGGGCCGCAGATCGGCGGGAATGGTCAACTCGGCGGTTGAATGATGGCCCGTGGCGGCGGGGAATGCAAGCAGGGGCTGGTTGGGCGACGCAGAACAAAAATAATAACTATCAATAACTTAACAGTCTGATCCCTGCGCTTGACTTGACCGCCGCCAGCCCCTAGACAGCCCGCAGCAAACACGGGGGCGTGAGACGTGGCCGAAAAGCCCCAGGGCGGCGATGACAGGGCGGCGGATGCCGACCGGCTGGCTGCACTGGAACGGCGCATCGCCGAGCTGACCCCCAAACCTCGCGGCCCCGGCCCGATGGGAAAATACGAACAGGCCAATCTGGCCTGGCGGATGGTGATCGAACTGGTGACCGGCCTCGGGCTGGGTTTCGCAGTCGGTTTCGGACTGGATTATCTGCTCGGCACCAAGCCGTTCCTGATGGTCCTGTTCATCTTCCTCGGCCTTGCGGCCGGCATCAAGACCATGATGCGCACCGCGTCCGAGCTTGACAGGAAATCCGGCCCCAAGCCGGAAGGCGTAAAACCCGGCGAAACGCCGGAAAGCGACGAGAGGGACTGATCGTGGCGACGGAAGCAACTGGCGGCGGCCTAGAATTCCACCCGATGGACCAGTTCATCGTCAAACCGCTGTTCGGCGGCGAGGCGGTGGCGTGGTACACGCCGACAAACGTCACGCTGTGGCTGTTCCTGACCGCGCTGGCAGCGATTGCCGTGCTGGTTCTGGGCACCCGTGGCCGCGCCATCGTCCCCAACCGCGCGCAATCGGTCGCGGAACTGGCTTACGGGCTGGTTCACAAGATGATCGAGGACATCGCAGGCAAGGACGGGCTGCGTTATTTCCCCTATGTGCTGACGCTGTTCATGTTCATCGTGTTCGCCAACCTGCTGGGTCTGGTGCCGATGGCCTTCACCGTCACCTCGCATATCGCCGTGACCGGCGTGCTGGCCATGGCGGTGTTTCTGGGCGTGACCATCATCGGTTTCGTCAAGAACGGCGCCCATTTCCTCGACCTGTTCTGGATCCGCTCGGCGCCGCTGGCCGTGCGTCCGATCCTGGCCGTGATCGAGGTCATCAGCTACTTTGTCCGCCCGCTGAGCCTGTCCATTCGTCTGGCCGGCAACATGATCGCGGGCCACGCCGTCATCAAGGTGTTCGCGGGCTTTGCAGCCATCGCCGCTGTTGCCCCCGTCGCCATCATTGCGGTGGTCGGCATGTATGCCTTCGAGGTGCTGGTCGCCTTCGTGCAGGCTTATGTGTTCACCATCCTGACCTGTGTTTACCTCAAGGATGCGCTGCACCCGTCGCATTGACGCCAGCCGCCTTTCGTGCGGCCCCGCCGGGGTCGCATACCACCAATCGCCAAACTACAAACCGCAAGGAGACTGATTATGACTGGTGATATCGCAGAACTGGGCCAGTACATCGGCGTCGGCCTGACCGCATTCGGCATGGGCTTTGCCGCTCTGGGTGTGGGCAACGTTGCCGGCAACTTCCTGGCAGGCGCCCTGCGCAACCCGTCGGCCGCTGCTGGCCAGACCGCTACGCTGTTCATCGGCATGGCCTTCGCCGAAGCACTGGGGATCTTCTCGTTCCTCGTCGCGCTTCTGCTGATGTTCGCAGTCTGATCCTGCGCCATCCTTGCGGCGGGGTGGGGTCAGCCCCCACCCCTTCGTGACTTCAATGGCCATGGGGTAGGATATGTTCAGCCTGTTGCAAGAGGCCGCCACCACCGCGGTCGAAATTTCCGGGGATGAGGCCGTCGTGATCGACGAGACCGCAGCCACCGGCGCCGCCACCTATGACGGCGCACAGCATGCGGCAGAAAGCGCGGGACTTCCGCAGCTTGATGTCACGACATTCGCCAACCAGATCTTCTGGCTGGTGGTCACGCTGGTCATTCTGTATCTGGTCCTGTCGCGCGTGGCACTGCCCCGCATCGCCGCCGTCCTGTCGGACCGGCAGGGCGCCATGACCGGCGATCTGATGGCCGCCGAAGAATTCAAGCAAAAGGCCCGCGAGGCCGAAGCCGCCTATGACAAGGCTCTGGCCGAGGCGCGCACCGAGGCACAGCGCATCGTCGCCCTCAACCGCGCCGGGATTCAGGCCGAGCTGGACGCCGCCATCGCCCATGCCGATGCCGAAATCGGCGCCCGCACGGCTGAATCCGAGGGTCGCATCCGCGACATCCGCACCTCGGCTGATGTCAGCGCCCGCGAGGTCGCCCGCGAGGTCACCGCCTCGCTGGTCGAGACCTTTGGCGGATCGGTCGATGCTGCTACGGTCGATCGTGCCGTGGACAGCCGGATGAAGGGGGCGCTGCAATGACCCGCATTTTTGCCATCGCTGCGGGTTCGCTGCTGATCGCCGGACCGGCGGCGGCTGCGGAAGGTCCGTTCTTCTCGCTGGCCAATACCGATTTCATCGTCCTGATCTCGTTTCTGGTCTTCATCGGCGTGCTGGTTTATTTCAAGGTCCCCGGCCTGCTGGGTGGCCTGCTGGACAAGCGCGCCGACAGCATCCGCAAGGATCTGGACGAGGCCCGGCGCCTGCGCGAAGAAGCGCAGGAGATCTATGCCAGCTACGAGCGTCGCGCCCGCGAAGTGAAGACGCAGGCCGAACAGATCGTCGCCAATGCCAAGCGCGAGGCCGAGGCGCAGGCCGCCAAGGCCAAGGATGATCTGGCCCGCTCGATCGAGCGTCGCCTGCAGGGCGCACAGGACCAGATCGCCAGCGCCGAGGCCGATGCCGTGCGCGCCGTGCGCAACCGTGCTGTCGCCGCCTCGGTCGCTGCTGCCGCCGAGATTCTGGAACAGCAGGTCCGTGCGGGCAACCGCTCGGCCGGGATTGATGACGCCATCGCAGACGTGGCGCGTCGTCTGAACTGAGGTCCGTGGGCCATCCGGCCCGCGCCTCTGGGACAGTGATCGGCCTCCGCCCTGACCGGGCGGGGGTCTTTTCCTTGCGCGGCCCTCTGGTCGCAAGACGCCCCCGCCTTGAGAAAGGCGGGGGCGTTGCTGCATTCGTCCAGGGTGGATCAGCCGTTGTTCAGACCGCCCGCCCGCTGCTGGATCATCATGAACGTGTCGAACGTGTATTCCGCCGTCTGCTGATACAGATACCAGTCATCGCGGAAGGTCAGCATCGCCTCATACTGGGTCTTGAAGTCCTCGTTCTCGGCCGAGATTTCGGCATAGACCTCGTTCGAGGCCTGAAAGCCCGCCACCAGCACATCTTCGCTGAACGAGCGCAGCTGCGCGCCCTGCGCCACCAGCTCCTTCAGCGCGGTCGGGTTCAGCATGTCGTATTTCGCCAGCATGTTCTGGTCCACGGCCTGCGCGGCGGTGCGGAACAGCGACTTGTAGCTGTCGGGCAGCTGGTCCCACTGAGGCTTGTTCACGAAGAAGCTGACGGTCGGGCCACCTTCCCAGAAACCGGGGTAATAGTAATAGGGCGCGACCTTGTGAAAGCCCAGCTTGGCGTCGTCATAGGGGCCGACCCATTCGGCGGCGTCGATCGTGCCGCGCTCCAGCGCCGGATAGATGTCGCCGCCGGGGATCTGCTGGGGCACAGCACCCATCCGCTCCAGCACGCGGCCCGCAAGACCCGCGATCCGCAGCTTCAGCCCCTGAAGATCGGCGACCGAGTTGATTTCCTTGCGATACCAGCCGCCCATCTGGGTGCCGGTATTGCCGCCCGGATAGCTGATCAGATCGTATTTTTCGAGGAAGGCGTTATAGTTCTCGATGCCACCGCCGTGATAGTTGAAGGCGGCTTTCGAGCGGGCCGAGAAGGTAAAGGGCAGGTCGGCGCCGCAGGCGAATGCCGCGTCCTTGCCCCAGTTGTAATAGCCGACCGAATGGCTGCATTCGACGGTGCCGTCGGTCGTGGCATTGATCGCGTCCAGCCCCGGCACGATCTCACCTGCCGCGAAGACCTGAATGGTAAAGCGGCCATCGGTCGCCTCGGACAGGCGCTGCGACAGTTCCTCGGCGCCGCCATAGATCGTGTCCAGCGATTTCGGGAAAGACGAGGCCAGCCGCCAGCTGATCTGCGGTGCCTCCTGCGCGATGGCGGGGGCGGCCAGCAGGCCGGTCGCTGCGGCTGCCGCACCGCCGACCGAGGCGCGCGTCAGAAAGGACCGGCGGTCCAGGGCTTTCTTATTGTGCATGTTTTCTCCTCCACACCGGGCAGTTGGCTCTGCCCGTCACGAGCGGCAGTTTAGCCGGACCTTGCCACCTGTCCATGGTCATACTTCACCGCGCCCGCGAATTCTGCGCCGCGCCCGCGCCGCCCCGCCTTTCGCGCAAGAGGCTGATTGTGCAGCCCCACAGGCGCGGATAACGTCTGTGTGACAGGGCGCGAATTCGGGGCGGATGGCGGTAATGGATGGCGGACTGGACGGCGGACTGGACAACTGGCAACCGGATCTGGCGGGACAGACGGGGCCCAAGTTCCGCGCCCTTGCCGGTGCGCTGCGCGAGGCGGCGCGCTCGGGCGTGCTGCCGCCGGGCACGCGTCTGCCGCCGATGCGCGACATGGCGTGGAAGCTGGGCGTGACCACCGGCACCGTGGCCCGCGCCTATCAGGTCGCCGCCGCCGAAGGGGTGATCGAAAGCCATGTCGGGCGGGGCAGTTTCATCGCCGCACCACGCGCCCGGCAGGCGGCGCTGCAACCGCTGCTGTATGAAAGCCTCGACAGCCCGACCCGCGCCGACGGGCCGGTCGATCTGCGCATCCCGCATCTGCCCGATTGCGGACAGGCGGCGATCATCGGGCGGCATATGGCGGCGGTCGGGGCGGATCTGGACGCCGATATACTGGACTATCCTCCGCTCAGCCGCGATCTGCGCTGTCGTCACGCGGTGCTGGACTGGCTGGCCGACCGGCCTCTGGGCGGGCCGGGGCCGGATGATCTGGTGCTGACCCATGGCGGGCAGCATGCGATCACGCTGGTCATGGCACTGGCCATGACCGATCAGCCCGCAGGCGTGATGGCCGAGGCGCTGACCTATCCCGGCATGCGCCACGCCGCACGCCTGATGCGGGCCGAGACGCTGCCGGTCGCGCTGGACGATCAGGGCATGATCCCCGTGGATCTGGACCGGGTGGCGCGGGCCTCGGGGGCGCGGCTTGTCTGCCTGACGCCCTCGGCGCAGAATCCGACGCTGACGGCCATGGGGCTGGCGCGCCGCCAGCAGATCGTGGGCGTCGCGCGGCGCCATGATCTGCAGATCCTCGAAGACGAATGTTACGCCCCAACGCCGCATCCCGATGCGCCGCCCAGCCTGCGGGCGCTGGCGCCCGAACGCGTCTGGCATGTCACCAGCCTGTCCAAGATCATCGCGGCGGGGCTGCGGTTCGGCATGCTGATCTGCCCCGAGGGGATGGGGCAGGCGGGGCGCGTCGCCGCCCAGCACAGCCATATGGGCCTGTCGCAGCCCATCACCGGGCTGATCACGCGGCTGCTGAACTCGGGCGATGCCGAGGTGATCGCCGCCCGCGTCCAGACCGAGGTGGCGGACCTGCTGGCGCTTGCGCGCGACTGTCTGGGCGGTCTGGCGCCGGTGGGTCAGCCGGGCGTGCCGATCCTGTGGCTGCCGCTGCCCGCGCCCTGGCGGGCCGGGGATTTCGTCGCCCGCGCCGCGCAGGCCGGGGTGATCGTGCGCCCGGCCTGCGATTTTCACGCCATGCCCCGGCAGGATGCCGTGCCGGTGCAGGCCGTGCGGCTGGCGCTGAACTGCCGCCTGCCGCGCGACCGGCTGGCCGGGGGTCTGCGGGCGCTGGCGCAGCTGGCCCTGTCCGATCCGGGCGACGGACCCGCCTGAGGGGGCACATGAACGCAAAAGGCGCGCCACCGGGGCGCGCCTTGTCTGTCGGGCAGGCGGGCTCAGCGCAGGATGCTGCGACCTGCATATTCGGCGGTGGCGCCCAGCATTTCCTCGATGCGGATCAGCTGGTTGTATTTCGCCAGCCGGTCGGAGCGCGCAAGGCTGCCGGTCTTGATCTGGCCGCAATTGGTGGCGACCGCCAGATCGGCGATGGTGGCATCCTCGGTCTCGCCCGAGCGGTGCGACATCACCGAGGTAAAGCCCGCCCGGTCGGCCATCCGCACCGCGTCCAGCGTTTCCGACAGGGTGCCGATCTGGTTGACCTTGACCAGCAGGCTGTTGGCGCAGCCCTCTTCGATGCCCCGCGCCAGACGGATCGGGTTGGTGACGAACAGATCGTCGCCGACCAGCTGGATGCGGTCGCCCAGACGGTCGGTCAGCAGCTTCCAGCCCTCCCAGTCATCCTCGGAGCAGCCATCCTCGATCGACAGGATCGGATAGCTGTCGCAGAGGGCGGCCAGATAATCGACATTCTCGGCAGGGGTCAGGGACGCGCCCTCGCCCTTCATCTCGTATTTGCCGCCGCGGAAATATTCGGTGGCGGCGCAGTCCAGCGCCAGCATGATGTCGTCGCCGGGGCGATAGCCGGCTTTTTCGATGGCTTTCAGAATGAAATCCAGCGCGTCGCGGGTGCTGGACAGGTTCGGCGCAAAACCGCCCTCATCGCCGATGCCGGTCGACAGACCCGCCGCCGACAGCTCTTTCTTCAGCGTGTGGAAGATTTCCGAGCCCATGCGCACGGCCTCGCGGATGTTCTCCGCGCTGACCGGCATGATCATGAATTCCTGAATGTCGATCGGGTTGTCGGCATGTTCGCCGCCATTGATGATGTTCATCATAGGCACCGGCAGGATACGCGCGCCCGTGCCGCCGACATAACGATACAGCGGCTGGCTCAGCGCCTCGGCGGCCGCCTTGGCGGTGGCCATCGACACGCCGAGGATGGCGTTCGCGCCCAGCCGGCCCTTGTTCTCGGTCCCGTCCAGCTCGCACATCATCATGTCGATGGCGCGCTGCTCGGTCGCGTCCTCGCCGATCAGGCTTTCGGCGATCTCGCCATTGACGGAAGCCACGGCCTCCAGCACGCCCTTGCCCAGATAGCGGGCCTTGTCGCCATCGCGTTTCTCGACCGCCTCATGCGCGCCGGTGGACGCCCCCGAGGGGACCGCTGCACGGCCCATGGTGCCGTCTTCCAGCGTCACGTCGACCTCGACGGTCGGGTTGCCGCGGCTGTCGAGGATTTCGCGTGCGAAGATGTCGATGATGGCAGTCATAAGGCCCTCCGTTGAAGCGTTGGGCACTTCATAGCGGGCGCGGGCCTCGTTCGAAAGTCGCAATTTTCACGGCAGCGCGAGTGGCAGCGAAATCCGGGCCCAGATCGGCAGGTGATCCGAGGCATCGCGTGCCTGCGCGCCGGTAAAAACGCCCGAATCCAGCAGATCCAGATTGCGCGAGATGGCCATCCGGTCCAGCCGCAGCTGCGGCAGCGGCGCGGGATAGGACGGGCCCGGTGCAATCACCCGGAACCCCGCCAGCGATTCCAGCCCCCGGTCGTCGCGCCATTCGTTGAAATCGCCCATCAGCACGATGTGATCCTCGGCAATGCGCGAGGCCTGCGCGGTGATCCGTGCCAGCTGCGCCCGCCGGGATGAGCGCACCAGCCCCAGATGCAGCCCGATCACCGTCAGCCCCGGCAGGCGCAGGGCCACGGCGCCGCGCGGCTCCAGCCCCGGCAGGGGCAGGCGGCGCAGCACGGCCATCTCGGCCAGATGCGGGCGCATCAGGATGGTCTGCCCGTGCCAGCCAAGGCTGTCACCGGTGGTGCCGTTCATGCGCGCGGGCACCAGCCCCGTTTCCGACAGGATCAGCTTGCGCGGCAGCGCCTCGGGGCGGGCGCCATAGCGGAAATCGACCTCTTGCAGCGCGATGATGTCGGGGTCCAGCGCCCGGATCACCGCCAGATTGCGTTCGGGCGCATGGGGGCCGGTCAGCCCGCGGCACTTGTGCAGGTTATAGCTGGCGAGTTTCAGCATTGTGTCGGGTGACGCTCCTCGGACCATGGGGCCAGCTTTCCGCGACGGGGGCGGGGGGCGCAAGCCCTCAGGTGCCGCAAAACGTATGCTGCACGATCTCGGACGGGCGCGGGGCGTCGGACAGGTCGTCCCAGTCGGCGCGCGTCTCGAAGGGCCGGACTGTGGCGGCACAGAGCCGGTCAAAGGGCGCCAGATCGCCGCCCCGCGCGGCCTGAATGGCCTGTTCGACGCGGTGGTTGCGGGGGATGCGGCGCGGATTGGTGGCGGCGATGCGCGCCATGTCGGGCGACAGGGCCTGCCAGTCGCGCGCCCATGCGTCAAAGGCGGCCGGGTCGGTGAACTCATCGCGCGCAGTGCCGTCTGTCAGCCCGGCAAATGTCCGGGTGAAATCGGCGCGGCCTGTGGCCATCAGCGTCAGCAGCCGCTCGATCAGGGCGCGGTTGGGTGCGCCCTCGATGCCCAGTTTGTCGCCGAACCGCGCCAGCCATGCGGCCTGATAGAGCGGCGCGAACTGGTGCACGGCCTCGGTCGCGGCCTCGATCGCAGGGGCCTCATCGCCCATCAGCGGGATCAGGCAGGTGGCGAATTGCGCCAGGTTCCAGACCGCGATCTGCGGCTGGTTGGCCCAGGCATAGCGGCCCTGACGGTCAATCGAGGAAAACACCGTATCCGGATGATATATATCCATGAAAGCGCAGGGGCCATAGTCGATCGTCTCGCCCGAGATCGCCATATTGTCGGTGTTCATCACCCCATGGATGAAGCCAAGCGCCATCCATTGCGCGATGGTGTCGGCCTGTCGCGCGACCACGGCGCGCAGCAGCGCCAGCGGGCCGTCGGCCTGCGGATAGTGCCGCGCGATGACGTGATCGGTCAGCGCGGCCAGCCCGTCGCGGTCGTCGCGCACGGCGAAATACTGGAAGGTGCCGACGCGGATATGGCTGGCGGCCACGCGGGTCAGCACGGCGCCGGGCAGGGCGGTTTCGCGCTGGACCGTCTCGCCGGTGGCGACGGCGGCCAGCGCGCGGGTCGTGGGCACGCCCATTGCGGCCATGAATTCGCAGACCAGATATTCGCGCAGAACCGGCCCCAGCCAGGCCCGCCCGTCGCCGCGCCGCGAAAAGGGCGTCAGGCCCGCGCCTTTCAGCTGGATGTCGAACCGCGCGCCGTCCGGCGCCACGATCTCGCCCAGCAGCACCGCGCGCCCGTCGCCCAGCTGAGGCACGAAACCGCCGAACTGATGGCCCGCATAGGCCTGCGCCAGCGGCTGGGCCCCCTCGGGCACCGCATTGCCCGCCAGCACGGCCACGCCCGCGTCCGAGGCCAGCCGGTCCGCATCCAGCCCCAGCCGCGCGGCCAGCGCCGCATTGACGGCCAGCAGGCGGGGTTTGCCGACCGGCGTGGGCACGACATGGGCAAAGAACCCCTTGGGCAGGCGGGCATAGCTGTTGTCGAACTGGAACATGGGCGTCTCCTTCCGCCATTACATAGGGTCGGCGCGCGGCTTTGCCACCCCGCGACCCTTGCGCCATGCGCGCCAAGGGCGTATCCGCAGGCGGCAAAAGGAGCCTGTTCATGAAATTTCTCGACCTCGCCAAAGTCTATATCCGCTCGGGCGGCGGCGGCTCGGGCTGCGTCTCGTTCCGGCGCGAGAAGTTCATCGAATATGGCGGCCCCGATGGCGGCGATGGCGGCCGGGGCGGCGATGTCTGGGCCGAGGCCGTGGACGGGCTGAACACGCTGATTGATTTCCGCTATCAGCAGCATTTCTTCGCCAAGTCCGGCCAGCATGGCATGGGCAGCCAGATGACCGGCAAATCGGGCGACGACAAGGTGCTGCGCGTGCCCGTCGGCACCGAGATCCTGGACGAGGACGAAGAGACCGTCATCGCAGACATGACGCAGGTGGGCCAGCGTGTGCTGCTGGCCAAGGGCGGCAATGGCGGCTGGGGGAACCTGCATTTCAAATCCTCGACCAACCGCTCGCCGCGCAATGCCAATCCGGGGCAGGACGGGATCGAGCGCACGATCTGGCTGCGGCTCAAGCTGATCGCCGATGCCGGGCTGGTGGGGCTGCCCAATGCGGGCAAATCGACCTTTCTGGCCGCCGTGTCCAACGCCCGGCCCAAGATCGCGGATTATCCCTTTACCACGCTGCATCCCAATCTGGGCGTCGTGGGCGTGGACGGGCGCGAATTCGTGATGGCCGACATTCCGGGCCTGATCGAGGGCGCCAGCGAAGGCCGCGGCCTTGGCGACCAGTTTCTGGGCCATGTCGAGCGCAGCAATGTGCTGCTGCATCTGGTCGACGGCACATCCGGGACGGTGGCCGAGGATGCGCGCACCATCCTGACCGAACTGGCCGCCTATTCGCCGGTGCTGATGGAAAAACCCCGCGTCACCGCGCTGAACAAGATCGACGCGCTGGACGATGAGGTTCTGGCCGAACGCCGCGCCGAGCTGGAGGCCGAGCTGGGCCATCCGGTCCTGCTGATGTCGGGCGTGGCGCGGACCGGCGTGACCGAGGTGCTGCGCGCTTTGTGGTCGCGGATCGAGCCTGCGCGGGCGCCCGCCGCCGATCCCGCTGCGGGGTCATGGCAGCCGTGACGGCGCCCTCGCTGGCATCGGCGCGCAGGCTGGTCGTCAAGATCGGCTCGGCGCTGCTGGTCGGCCCCGAGGGGCTGCGCGGCGACTGGCTGCGGGGGTTGTGCGACGATGTGGCCGCGTGGCGGGCGCGGGGCTGCGATGTGGTGCTGGTCTCGTCGGGGTCCATCGCGCTTGGCCGCCGGGTGCTGGGCCTGCCCGCCGGGGCGCTGCCGCTGGAACAGGCGCAGGCGGCGGCGGCCGTGGGCCAGATCCGTCTGGCGCGCGCCTATGAAGAGGCGCTGGCCCCCCATGGCGTGACCACCGCGCAGGTGCTGCTGACGCTGGAGGACAGCGCCGACCGGCGGCGCTATCTCAACAGCCGCGCGACGATGCAGACGCTGCTGGGCCTTGGCGTCGTGCCGATCGTGAACGAGAACGACACCGTCGCCACGGATGAGATCCGCTTTGGCGACAATGACCGGCTGGCGGCCCAGATCGCGGTCACCTGCGGCGCCGATCAGCTGCTGCTGCTGTCGGATGTGGACGGGCTTTATACCGCCAATCCCAAGACCGACCCGACCGCGCGGCACCTGCCGCTGATCGCGTCGATCACGCCCGAGATCGAGGCGATGGGCGGTGATCCGGTCTCGGGCCTGTCCAAAGGGGGCATGAAGACCAAGCTGATGGCGGCGCGCACCGCGGTGGCGGGCGGCTGTGCGATGGCGATTGCCGAGGGGTCGGTCCTCCGCCCGCTCTCTGCCGTGGTGCAGGGCGCACGGACCAGCTGGTTCCTGCCCGAAACCGACCCGCAGGCGGCGCGCAAGCGATGGATCGCCGCGATGAAGCCGCGCGGCACGATCACCATCGACGCAGGCGCGGCGCTGGCGCTGACACAAGGCAAATCGCTGCTGCCCGCCGGGGTGGCCTCGGTTCTGGGGAATTTCGGGCGAGGCGAGCCGGTGGCGATTGCCGGCCCCGAGGGCCAGACCCTCGGCTGTGGCCTGACGCGCTATACCGCCGCCGAGACGCGCCAGATCGCGGGCCACCGATCCGCCGAGATTGCCGCGATCCTGGGCTATCCGGGGCGCGCGGCGCTGATCCATCGCGACGACATGGCGCTGTGATCGCCGCAGGCGCGGTCCGCTGAC
>NZ_JBKBVD010000010.1:97963-102714 GCF_046289755.1 Paracoccus sp. (in: a-proteobacteria)
GGCCCTGGCGCCGGGGCGGGCGGGGCGGGGGGGCCGGGGGGGGGGCGGCGGCGGGGGGGGGGGGGGGGGGGGGGGGGGGCGCGGGCCCCCCCCCCCCCCCCACCAGCGCGGGACGCAACCGGCGCCCGCGCCCGCGCGGCTTACAGACCTTTCGCCCCAGCGCCCGCCGCAATCATGCGCGAGACCATTTCGCGCGTGTTCCGGCTCAGCCCGTCCAGCGCCGCGATCCGGTTCAGCGCCGCCAGCGCCTGCTGACGCCGCCCCGCGTCATAGCGCGGCCATGTCTCGAAGACCGAGGACAGCCGCGCCGCGATCTGCGGATTGGCCGGGTCCATGCGCATCAGCCAGTCTGCGACAAAGCCATAGCCCGACCCGGCCGCCGCATGAAACGCCGCATGATTGGCCGCAAACCCACCCAGCAGCGCGCGGAAGCGGTTGGGGTTCTGCCAGTCGAAATCGGCGCGCCCGGCCAGCGCCGCCGCGATCCGGGCCGCGTCCTGCGGCGGGGCGGCCATGGCCTGCACCGTGAACCACTTGTCCATGACCAGCCGGTTGTCGCCGAACTGATCGCGCATCGCCCGCAGCGCGTCATCCGCGCGGCCCAGCCGCACCAGCGCCGCCAGCGCGCCCATCCGCTCGGTCATGTTGCCCGCGACACCGAACAGGATCTGCGCCCGCTCGCCGCCGTCGATCCGTGACAACAGCGACAGCGCGGCCAGCCGCAGCGACCGCCGCGCCGTGGCATCGGCATCGGGGCGGTAAGGCCCGTCCACGACCATGCTGTCATACAGCCCCGCCAGCAGCCCCTCATGCGCCTCGGCCAGACGGCGCGACAGGGTCTCGCGCGCGCCATGGATCGCATCGGGATCGGGGATCGCGCCTTGCGCATGCAGCCGTGTGGCGATTTCCTCTTCGCCCGGCAGCGCCAGGCACAGCGCGCGGAAGGCCGGGTCCGCCGCCTCATCCGCCAGCAACCGGCCCATCGCCCCGATCAGCGCCGTGTCATCGACCGCCCCGCCCATCGCCCCGGCGGTCAGCGCCGTCAGGGCCAGCTCGCGCCCGGCCTCCCACCGCGCAAAGGGGTCGGTGTCATGGGCCAGCAGAAAGGCGCGGGTGGCGTCAGTCATCTGACGCCGCAGGATCACCGGTGCCGAAAAGCCGCGCAGGGCCGAGACGACGGGCCGCGCGCCCAACCCGTCAAAGCGGAACGCCTGCTGCGCCTGGGTCATTTCCAATACGGTCGTGGGCAGAACCTCGGCGCCATCCGCGTCCAGCAGGCCCACCGCGATGGGAATGACGCGCGCGGGCTTGTCCGGCTGGCCCGGTGTCGGCGGGGTCGTCTGGGCAAAGCGCAGCGTCAGGGTGCCGTCCTGCCAGTCTTCCTCCATCGTCAGAACCGGCGTGCCCGCATCGGTATACCAGCGCTTGAACTGGGTCAGGTCGCGGCCCGTCGCATCCTCGAACACGGCCAGCCAGTCCTCGATCGTGGCGGCGTCGCCGTCATGGCGGTCGAAATACAGGTCCAGCGCGCGGGCGTAGCCGTCGTCGCCCACCAGCCGTTTCAGCATACCGATCACCTCGGCGCCTTTTTCATAGACGGTCGCGGTGTAGAAATTGTTGATCTCTTCATAGCGGTCGGGGCGGGGGGGATGGGCCAGCGGGCCCTGATCCTCGCGGAACTGGCGGGCGCGCAGGGTCTGCACATCCTCGATCCGCTTGACCGCCGCAGAACGCAGATCGCTGGTGAACTGCTGGTCGCGGAACACCGTCAGCCCCTCCTTGAGGCACAGCTGGAACCAGTCGCGGCAGGTGATGCGGTTGCCGGTCCAGTTGTGGAAATACTCATGCGCGATCACCGCCTCGATCCGCTCATAGTCGGTATCGGTCGCAGTCTCGGGCGAGGCCAGAACCAGTTTCGAGTTGAAAATGTTCAACCCCTTGTTTTCCATGGCTCCCATATTGAAATCATCGACCGCGACGATGTTGAACACGTCCAGATCATATTCGCGGCCATAGACATCCTCGTCCCAGCGCATCGACGTGATCAGGCTTTCCATCGCAAACCCCGCGCGATCCTGATCGCCGGGGCGCACCCAGACATTCAGCGCCACATCGCGGCCCGACCGGGTGGTGAACCGGTCGCTGACCGCCACCAGATCGCCCGCGACCAGCGCGAACAGATAGCTGGGCTTGGGCCAGGGATCATGCCATTCGGCCACGCCATCGCCGGCGCCGACCGGGTTGCCGTTCGACAGCAGCACCGGCAGATCGCCGCGGACCGTGACCCGGAAGGTCGTCATCACATCGGGGCGGTCGGGGTAAAAGGTGATGTGGCGGAAGCCCTCGGCCTCGCATTGGGTGCAGAAGATGCCGCCCGACAGATACAGGCCTTCGCAGGCCGTATTGGCCTCGGGGTTGATCTGCACTTCGGTCTCCAGTGTGAACGGGCCGTGGGGCAGGGCTGTGGCGGCAATCACCAGCCGCTCATCATCGCGGCGGAGATGGCTGGGGTCGGGCGCCACGCCATTCAGCGTCAGCGACATCATGCGCAGACCCTTGCCGCCGTCCAGCACCAGATCGGCGGCTTCCTGCGCATCCTCCGTCAGGGCACGCGGCGCGAACCCGATCTGCGCCCGCACAATCGTTGCCTGCGGGTGCAGCGTCACATCCAGCGCCGTCCCGGTCAGCAGATAGGGATAGGGGCGGTAATCCCCCAGATGCTGCACGGTTTGCGGGGTTTGCTGCGATGGATCTGGGCTCTGCATGGGGTCGTTCCTTGGATCGCCGAATGTTGGCCGGAGGTCAGGAACCTCCGGGCCTGTCAATGAGTTAAACACCCGATGTCTGGCCTGCAAGCCGGACTGTACGATCAATGACATTGACAGCGGTGGCCCGGTCAACCAGACCTTCGCCACCCTGACACGGTGCAACGACCTGGTGCAACGACACTCTGAAAGAGGAGGCTTGAAATGAGCCACGACCCCAACGATCCGACCCGCCCGACTCCGGCCCCGGATCACAAAGAGACCTATGTCGAGCCGGTCGAGCGTCGCTCGTCGGCACTGCCGCTGATCATCGGCGTGCTGCTGGCGCTGGCGCTGGCCTATTTCGTGCTGCAGCGCTTCATGACCGATGATCCCGTGGTCGTCGACGGCGACACCACGACCGTCACAACGACCCAAGAGGCGCCCGCAGAGCCGGTTACCGAGACGCCTGCTCCGATGGCCCCTGCGCCCGCCGCTCCGGCTGTCGAAGAGCCCGCCGCTGCGACCGAGGCCGAAGAGGCCGCCGCGGACGCTGCCGATTCGGCCGCCGATGCGGCTGACTCGGCCGCCGATGCCGCAGGCGCCGCCGTGAACGACGCCGCCCGGGCCGCAGCCGATGCAGCCCGGTCGGCCGCCGATGCTGCGGAAAGTGCGGCCGACAGCGTGAGCGATGCGATCACGGACGCGCCCGCCGCCGAAGAACCGGCAGCCGACGAACCTGCGACCGCACCGATCGTTCCGGCGCCTGCAAACTAAGCCGCAAGGTTCGATCAGACCGGCCCGGATGCGTCCAGCGCATCCGGGCCCTTTTTATTGGCATGACGCCGCCGGTATTTTTGTCACGCCCCGGCCCGCGACGGGCTTTCCTCTTGCGTCATAAACTCGCAGGGTTGTGATATTTAATTGCGCGATGCTATGGATGCGGCGACCGCAGAACAGCTCCGGGGGGCATATCGGCCATGAAGATTGGCGCATTGAGAGAGGGTTTTGAGGGGGAGGCTCGGGTTTCGATCACGCCGGCCTCTGCGGGGCACCTGCGCAAGCTGGGGCATGAGGTGCTGGTCGAGACGGGCGCAGGCGCGCGGGCGGGGTTCTCGGATGAGGCCTACCTTGCGGCGGGCGTCGAGGTTGTGGCCAGCGCGGCGCAGCTGATCGCGCAGGCCGACACCCTCGCCAAGGTCCGCCAGCCGACCGAGGCCGAGCTGCGCCAGATGCGCAGCGGTCAGACGGTGATCTCGTTTTTCTATCCGGCCCAGAATGCCGAATTGCTGGCGCTGGCCCGCGAACAGGGCGTCACCGCCATCGCCATGGACATGGTGCCGCGCATCAGCCGGGCGCAGAAGATGGACGCGCTGTCGTCCATGGCCAATATCGCGGGCTATCGCGCGGTGATCGAGGCGGCCAACAATTTCGGGCGCTTCTTCGCCGGGCAGGTGACGGCGGCGGGCAAGGTGCCGCCCGCGCGGGTGCTGGTCGTGGGCGCGGGCGTGGCCGGGCTGGCCGCGATCGGGGCGGCCGTGTCGCTTGGCGCGCAGGTCAATGCCTTCGACGTGCGCCCCGAAGTGGCCGAGCAGATCGAATCGATGGGCGCGGAATTCGTCTATCTGGACTTCGACGGACCGGCGCAGGACGGCGCGGCCACGGGCGGCTATGCGGCCCCCTCATCCCCCGAATTCCGGGAAAAACAGCTGGCCCGGTTCCGCGAACTGGCCCCCCAGATGGACATCGTGATCACCACCGCGCTGATCCCGGGCCGCGATGCGCCGAAGCTGTGGACCGCCGATATGGTGGCGATGATGAAGCCCGGATCGGTCATCATTGATCTGGCCGCCGAAAAGGGCGGCAATTGCGACCTGACCGTCCCGGACGAACGCATCGTGACCGAAAACGGTGTGATCATCGTGGGTTACACCGATTTCCCCTCGCGCATGGCGGCGCAGTCATCCGAGCTGTACGGCAACAATATCCGCCATTTCATCGCCGATC
>NZ_JBKBVD010000069.1:0-14437 GCF_046289755.1 Paracoccus sp. (in: a-proteobacteria)
CAAGCTCAAGAACGCCCGCCGCGTTGCCACCCGTTATGACAAGACTGCGGAGAGCTTCCTGGGCTTCATCGATATCACGTCGATACGCCTTTGGGTCCGCCATTTGTCAACATGACCTAGCTTGCGTTGGCTCTGATTTCTGAAGCGCCACTCTTCTGGAGCGACGCTTCTCGTTCCACCAAACAAACAGGCCCGGCGCGACGAAGATGAAAAGCGCGAACAGTCCGTCGCCAATTTGATCCACAAACGAAATGCCGACAATTCCTGCAACGAAAAACAGAACGATGTACAAGAAAACAATACGAAGAAATTTCAACGTCATCCCCTCACAGCGGCAACCGGGCATAGTGCGCCGTATATTCTGAAAAGCATTTGGCCAACACATCTGTTCTGCGTCGACAGCCTGCCACGGCGATCCTGCTGCATCCTCGCGGTGACGGCAAGCGCGAGGCGAAACGCATGTAAGGCGCCCGGCTACTGGTCCCAGACTTGGGCTGCATCCCGACGTGTTGCCGCAAGAGAGGACACAGCGAAGTTCGCAACTCACCTTAAGATGTTGCTTTGAATTCTTTGATTGATGGAGGAAGTTGGATCTCAGACCCATCCGCTCCGCCAAATTCCTTGAACAAACCTTTCTCTCAGTTTGGCTCAGGCCGAATTTTGTTGTTTTATTCAAAGGTTATGTGGTTGCAGGTATGCACCGGCCCCGACGCAGATCCGCTTCATCTTGCTCTCCAGCGGCCGAAATTCTCCATGGCTGATGACTGTGTCAAATTGGTAATCAGCCTACAGTGGTTTGAAAAAGTGAGGTATTTTCATGGCGTCTCAATTGTTGGATATGAGGGCCTTCAGGGGTTAATGGAACTGTAATCGAACAAATGCGGCCTACGTTTCTCAAGGGGGCGATGCTACCCTCAGGCGTGCGGTGAGTGCAGCTTGCACCGGCGCATCTCGCTATCGACCGACTATTGTGAAGCATCCAACGAGTACCGGACCAGCGGTTATGTCGAGCGTAGAAAGCGGCATCCCTGTGTTGCGGCGCATCAGGAGCCTCAGGATGCACAAGCAGTCAATTGACAGTAGTGCAGCGTTGCCGGCGTGTGACCCAACGCTAAGGGCGGAAGGACTAAGCCGCTCCGCGGCCTTGGTGCCTGACCGCGACGTGAGCACATACTTCATCGTTTTTCTTTGTGGTAGGCCGTTCTGGTCTGACGCTTGGGCTCTTTCCCACCGTCAGACAGGAGGTTCCCATGAAGGAGGAGAAGACCACCCCGCTGCGCCAGCGGATGATCGAAGACATGGATATTCGCGGGTTGTGCGAGAAGACGCAGAAGGGTCACATCCGATGCATCAAGCATTTCGCGGCTTTCCTGGGGCGATCGCCAGATACTGCCACGCCGGATGACTTGCGCGCCTACCAGCTTCAGATGGCGAAGGACGCGGTTTCGGCATCCACGTTCAATGTCCGGATCATTTCGCTGCGCTTCTTTTTCAGCGTCACCTGCGGGCGTGAGGAAATGAAGCGATACATGCAGTTCCATCGCCAGCCCCGGAAGTTGCCGGTGGTGCTGAGCGTCGAGGAAGTCGCAAAGCTTCTCGCCTCGGTGCCCGGACCCGGATTGAAGTATCGGGCGGCGCTCGGCATCAGTTACGGTGCCGGCCTTCGGGCTTCGGAGGTCTGCCACCTCAAGGTCTGTGACATCGATAGCCAGCGCATGCTGATCCACGTTGACCAAGGCAAGGGCAGCAAGGACCGGCAAGCCATGCTATCGCCCAGCCTGCTCGAAATACTGCGGCAATACTGGCGTGAGTCCCGCCCCGAAGGATGGCTTTTTCCAGGCCTGCCGAAGATCTCGCCGCTGTCTCCCCGGCAATTGAACCGTGCGTTCATGGCGGCAAAGGATATGGCGGGGATCACGAAGCCCGCGACACTGCACACGCTGCGCCACAGTTTTGCCACGCATCTGCTGGAGGCCAACACCGACGTGCGGATCATTCAGGTGCTGCTGGGTCACGCCAAGCTCAGCACCACGGCGCGGTATGCCCATGTCGCCACCAAGACGATCCAGAGCACGGTCAGCCCCTTTGAGCAGATGAAGCTTGTGCAAGACCGGGTGCTCCGAACCGAAGGACCCTCTTGACGCCCGGGCTATGTCCCGGCCCAAACTGGAGATCGCTGACATCTTTCGCGCCCATGGTCCTGCGTGGCGGCAGGCCAATGCGGGGCATGTCAGCGTGTCCCAGCTCAAGGTCATGTCGGCGATAGAGGCCTGCCGGACCGAGGTGCTCGGCGGGCATGTGGCCGGGTGCGCAAAGTGTGGCCACCATCACATCGCCTACAATTCCTGCAAGAACCGGCACTGCCCCAAATGCCAAGGACCAGCGGCGCGCGACTGGATGGAAGCGCGCGCCGAGGATCTGCTGTCGGTGGAATATTTCCACGTCGTCTTCACGATGCCAGCCGAGATTGCGCAAATCGCATTCTGGAACAAGAAGGCGGTCTATGGCCTTCTGTTCAACGCCTCGGCCGAAACGGTGATGACGATTGCAGCCGACCCCAAGCGCATGGGCGCGCGGGTAGGCATGACCAGCGTGTTGCACACGTGGGGCTCGGCACTGACCCACCATCCGCACATCCACATGATCGTGCCCGGCGGCGGCCTGTCGCCCGACGGCGCCGTATGGGTCGCCTGCCGCCCCGGGTTCTTCCTGCATGTGCGCGTGCTGTCGCGGTTATTCCGACGCCTGTTTCTGGAGGGGTTGATGGCCATGCACCGGGCCGGGGAACTGGCCTTCTTCGGCGATCTCGAACGGCTGGCTGAGGCTGATGCCTTTGCCACCTGGCTCGCCCCATTCCGCAAATCCGAATGGGTGGTCTATGCCAAGCCACCCTTCGGCGGGCCTGAGGCCGTGCTGGCCTACCTGAGCCGTTATACCCATCGCGTCGCCATCTCGAACGCCCGCCTGGTCAGCGCCGACGCCCAAACCGTCGCATTTCGCTGGAAAGATTACCGCATCAAATCCGGCGACCGCCAAAAGGTCATGCGGCTGGCCACGCCCGAGTTCATCCGCCGCTTCCTGATCCACGTCCTGCCTGACGGCTTCCACCGCATCCGGCATTACGGCTTGCTGGCCAGTGCGACGCGCAAGGCCAACATCAGAACGATCCGCGCCTTGCTGTGCGTTTAGCGCCCCGAACAGCCCGCCGCTCCAGAGCCAGAGCCCGAGATCATCCCACTCACCCTGCGCGAACCGTGCCCCTGTTGTGGTGGCCCCATGCGCGTCATCGAGATCTTCAGGCGCGGACAAAAACCAATGTCGCGCGCACCACCACGGAAGCATGCCGCATGACACACCGCCTGTCACATGCCACAGAACGCCACCGGTCGCCCACGGCAGACCCGGTCACGACAGGCTGCGCCCAGCCGTCCTCGACGCGAAACTTGATAGCTCTCACGCCTGATCGCTCAGCGTTTCCCGGATCATCAGGCGCGTTTGCCCTGGTCTCAGGCACCATGCACTCCTTAAGCCACAGCCGTGACACAGCCGTCGCCGCAACCGTCTCGGCACTTTCCCCATAGGTCGACCCAAGACCCCCGCGGCTTCCTCCTTCCGAGGTTTGTCAACGTGGGCCGCCAGCTCTTGGCCGCCAATGTCGTGCCGCGGCCCACATCGAAAAACCTTCAGGGGAGCCGTCTAACGGCAGCGCGGCGGGGCAGTTGCGGCATCAGGAGAAAGCGGACGTTCGCCTACCAAGCAATGTTATCCCCGCGGGTCGCCAAGACGGACGCAGAAACTGCCGGCTAAGCCTGCGGCGTTTTCAGAAGAAGGCCCCGCCGTCAACACGACCCCGGCCCAGCTTCTACAAAACTGGGGCCAAGGCCTGATAAACCCGTGTATTTCGGCATGGTCGGTTGCGATCAGGGCGGGGACATGGGAGGCTTATGCCCCTTTTCTTATGGAGTCACGCAACCATGTTGTATGTCGATATTCCTACGCAAGCCGAACTGAGCCGCCTTGTGTCCGCCCGGGGCGAGGCCTTTGTCAGTCTCTATGTGCAGACCACCCCCGAGACCCAACACGTCGATGTCGCGCGCACCCGCCTGAAGCAGCTGACCACCGAGGCTGTCGCCCAACTGGAGGAGGCGGGAGCAGCAAAGCGCACGATCTGGCCTATCGAGGAACAGTTGCACGACCTTATGGACGATGACGCGTTCTGGCGGGTTCAGGCCAATACTCTGGCCGTGTTCGTCACGCCGGATACGCTGCGCACCTATCGACTGCCCAATCACCTGACGGAAACAGCGCAGGTGTCGGACCGCTTCCACCTCGCGCCACTTTTGCGCTCTGTCTCGATGCCGCAGCACGCATTCGTGCTGGCCTTGGCCGAGGACGAGGTGCGGGTGATCGAGGTGTTGGGCAATCAACCCGCCCAGGAGATCCGCGTGGCGGATCTGCCCAAGGATGCGGCTTCGGCTGCGGGGACTGCGAGTGTCAATTCGCGCAGCTATTCCGGGCGTCAGGGCGGTGGGGAAGGGCAAAAGCACCATCTGCGCCAATACTGCCGCCAGATCGACGCCGCCCTGCGCGGGTTGCTGTCGGGACGATCCGAGCCTTTGATCCTGGCCGCGACGGAGCCTTTGCTGTCGCTTTATCGCTCGGTCAACAGCTATGCCCATCTTGCGCCGGCGGCGATCGAGACCAGCCCGGTCCGTATCCCCCCGCATGATCTCGGGGCGGATGCCCGCAAGATCATCGATCAGCTGAACGCCGATATGGTGGCAGAATTCGGCGCGCTTTATGCAGAGCGCGAGAATGACGGCCGCGCGACGACGCAGGTGGCGCGGGCCGCGCGGGCTGCGACCTTCGGAGCCGTCGATACGCTACTGGTCGATATGGACAGCGTGATGCCCGGTCTGGTCGATGAGGATACCGGAGAGGTGTCGTTCGACGAAAAGGACAGCGCTGTCAGTTATGACGTGATCGACGAGATTGCGGGCCGGGTTCTGGCGAATGGCGGGCGGGTTCTGGCCGTGCGTCGCAGCGACATGCCGCAAGATGCTGATCTGGCGGCGATCCTGCGCTACGCGATCTGATCGAGGTGGCAGGCTGGCGTGCGCGGTGGCACCATCCATGCCATCAAGCGCACGTCGGCCTGGGCAACGTCCAGGGGAGATCCGGAGCGCCCAGCAGTGCAATCACCGACTGGCGGACGATGATGACGGAGGCGCCACGACCAAGCGATCGCCAAAGCCAGTGCGAGGGAAAGCATTGCACATCGCCGACAGCCATCTGCATGAGTGGCCTGGGCCCAGGGTCCGGACCGCAGATGGCGCGTCGACAAGGGCAGGTGCGGAGCTGACAACCCCGCCGGTTGTCTTGGTCAAAGCTGGGCGCGCAGCAGGCTCCATGCCCAGTCTTGCAGCCGGTCCCGCCAGGGCCGCGACTGCCACTCCACCAATGTGACGGGACGGGCCTGCGCCAGGTCAGCATCGAACATGGCGGTCTGCTCACGCGCAAATTCGGCATCGAAGACATTCAGATTGGCCTCATCATTCAGCCGGAACGAGCGTTCATCGAAATTGGTGGACCCGACCGAGGCAAAGACGTCATCCACAACCATCAGTTTGGCGTGAACGAAAGTCGGCTGGTATTCGTGGATGCGCACCCCAGCCTCCAGCAGCGGCCCCCAAAGCGCGCGAGAGGCACGGCGGACCGGCGGCTTGTTGGTCTGCGGCCCCGGCACCAGAATGTCGATCTCGACCCCGCGCGCCCGCGCGGCCAGAAGCTGTGCGATGGCGATATCGTCGGGGACGAAATAGGGTGTCGCGATGCGAATACGGCCCTCCGCCGCAGACAGTGCGGTCATCAACATCAGATGGATGAAATTGCGGCTGCCGGTGCTGCTGACGACCAGTTGCGCGACCGCCTCGCCTTCAGCTTCAAGCAGGGGAAAGAAATCCGGTCCCTGGAGGATTTCGCCCGTGTCCTCGACCCAGTTTGAGACGAAGGCGCCCTGCAGCATCGCCACCACCGGGCCGGTGATCCGGTAATGGTTCTCGCGCCATTCGCCAGGGTGGCGGGCGTCGCCCCGCCAGTCATCGCTGATGCCCACGCCTCCGGTAAAGCCGATCCGCCCGTCGACGATCAGCAATTTCCGATGCGTGCGGTTGTTGATGCGGTCCAGCGTATACCAGTGCAACGGCCGGAACCGGACGACATGCACGCCGGCAGCCTCCATCCGCTCTACCAGGGCGGCATCGATGGGGACCGAGCCGACCCAGTCCATCATCACGCGAACCGGAATTCCGGCTTGGGCCCGCTCGATCAGGGCGTCCGCAAACTGCTCGGCAATGGTGCCGGACCAATAGACATAGGTTTCGAAATTGACATTTACCTGCGCGCCACGGATGGCATCCAGCATAGCGGGAAAGATCCGGTCGCCGTTGGTCAGCGTTTCGATCCGGTTCCCGGCCAGCAGGTTCGACCCGTAGAGCCCGGCCAGACTGCGCTGGAAATCCGGCCCCGAGGTGGCCAGCACATTAGGCACTTGCCGCTGCAGTTCGCGATGATCCGGCAGCAAGTTCAGCGCGACCAGGCCCAGAACGGTCGCCAAGACAACGACAGCAATGGCCTGTCCGACGCGGCGGGCTCTGGGCATGGGGGTCTCCGAGTAAACGCGGGGTCTGTCCCCGTTTTGGCAGTTATATCAGCGTGCCACGCAACTTCTATCATCTGCGTCGCGGGCGCAACCGCGCCGGCAACGACCCCGAGACCGGGCCGGATGCGGCCTGGGAAACTGGGATAGACGGTGAGCTGAGTGGCGCCACGGTGACCGTCCGACAAGGCTTCGACGCGGCCGTTCCAAGTGATCCACCCTGTCGGGTATGGGCCGTTCTCCGGCTCATTTGCCGCTCGTCGCATCCTAGGCAGCCGCTTCTCTTGCCATGGCGAGGAACGCCGCGAATCCCGCTGATGGGTTGCGCCTGCCTGGGTAATACAGGCTGAACCCCGGGCGGGGCGGAGTCCAGTCGACCAGCAGGCGGGTCAGCCGCCCTGCGGCGATGTCATCCGCCACGTCCTGCTCGACGAAGAACCCGATCCCGAGGCCGTCCAGGACGGCCGTGCGGGCAATCGCAGCCTCGTCCAGGGTCAGGCGGCCCTGAGCCTCGATCTGCATCGCCTCTCCGTCACGCTCGAAGGACCAGCGGAACAGCGCGCCGTTCGGCAATCGCACACGAAGGCAATCCTTCAGCGGCAGGTCTGCCGGGGTCAGGGGCAGGCCATGGGCCGCGACCCAGTCCGGAGAGGCCACAACGGCATAGCGCTGCGGTTTTCCCAAGGGCAGCGCGATCATGTCACGGGGTACCAGATCGGCGGGGCGGAGGCCCAGATCGAACCCCTCGGCCACGATGTCGACCAGCCGTCCCTCGGTCACCAGATCCACGTGCATGTCGGGGTATCGGCGCAGGAACGCCAGGACCAGCGGCGCAATCTCTCGTCCCGCCTGGACCGAGGCGTTGATCCGCAACAGCCCCGACGGCGTCTGGCGGTGCGACTGCACCACGTCCATCGCGCTGCGGATTTCGGCGACGGCGGGGGCGATGCGGTCGACGAAGGCGCGCCCGGCATCGCTCAGCGACACGCTGCGCGTGGTGCGGTTGAAGAGGCGCACGCCCAGGCTGGCCTCCAGCCGTGCGATGCTGTGCGACAACGCGGTGGTCGACATGCCCAGATCCAGCGCCGCCGCCCGGAACGATCCGCGCCGCGCGATGGCCAGCACCGCCTCCAGCGCTTTTAACCCATGGTCCATCGTCCCGATCCTGTCATCATCAGATGCCGATTTATCCCGATTATCGACATGCCGGTCCAGCGCTATGTCGATGGGATCAGAAGCGAAAGGACCGATTCATGCAGCTGCCCCGCCCCATCCAGACCTACTTCACCGCCCGCGCGCCGCAGGACGGCGACGCCCTTGCTGCGGCTTTTGCCCCGGATGCCATCGTCCATGACGAGGGCCACGACCATCGGGGCCCGCAGGTGATCCGCGCGTGGTGGTTGGCCGTCAAGGCCAAATATCGCCACCACGCAGAGCCGATCGACGTGACCGACACGGCAGGAAAGACTGTCGTCCGGGCGACCGTGACCGGAGATTTCCCCGGCAGTCCTGCGGTGCTGACCTTCACCTTCGGCTTGGCCGGGGACCACATCACCGATCTGGGGATCGGGTGATGTCGGATTTCCTGACGCTGAAGGGCAAGCGCGCCCTGATCACCGGCGGCACGCAGGGCGCGGGTGCGGCCACCGTGGCGCTGTTCCGCGACCTGGGCGCGCAGGTTCTGACCACGGCGCGCAAGCCTGTCGACCTGCCGGGCGCGCTGTTCGTCGCCGCCGATCTGACCACCCCCGAGGGGTGTGACACCGTCGCCAAAGCCGTGAATGACCGGATGGGCGGTGTTGACGTCGTCGTCCACATGCTGGGTGGCTCCTCCGCCCGCGGCGGCGGCTTCGCGGCCTTGGGTGATGCGGAATGGCAGGCGGAGCTGGCCCTGAACCTGCTGCCCGCCCCGCGGCTGGATCGGGCGCTGGTGCCCGCCATGATCACGCAGGGCGCGGGGGTGGTGGTCCATGTCACCTCGATCCAGGCCCGCCTGCCGCTGCCCGAGGCGACCACCGCCTATGCCGCGGCCAAGGCCGCGCTGTCGGTCTACAGCAAGAGCTTGGCCAAGGAGGTCTCGCCCAAGGGCGTGCGCGTGGTCCGAGTGGCGCCTGGCTGGATCGAGACCGAGGCCTCGGTCCGGCTGAGCGAACGCGTGGCCGCCGAGGCAGGCACGGACCTCGATGGAGGCCGCCGGATCATCATGGACAGCCTCGGGGGCATCCCCCTCGGTCGACCGTCGACACCGGACGAGATCGCCAACCTGATCGCCTTTCTGGCGTCCGACCGTGCCGCTTCCATCACCGGCACGGAATATGTGATCGATGGAGGGACGGTGCCGACAGCCTAGCGACCGCTGCATCCTCTAGTTCGCTGCTACCAGCACGAATGTCCGGTCCGGAGAGAATCCAAGGCTGCAACTGGCGCAGGGTGACCGGCGGCCTTGGGCCGTAGGGTATGACAACGGCGCATTCATGTGCCGACGCGTCGACAAAAGCCGAGCTGATCAGGAATACATCCTTCCGCAGCGTGATAGCCTGCGACGACGCTGCCAGCCAAGCACCGAGAGAAGAAGCACGATGGCGGCAACCAACTCCAGTCCCTCTTCAGCGAGAGATGTGAGCCGGCTGTGGTCATCTGATAGCGCGATACCCCATGTCGCGAGCTTGCGGGCCGCTCCGTCCAGTGTCTTTGCCACGCAATAAAGTCCGAATGCCGTGAACGACAGCCATGCCCAGCTCTGTTTCCGTCTGAGTGCCGCAATCCAGGGCAGAAGATCGCGGCGCAGCAAACGCAAGGAGGCCCAGACGAGAGCCGCGATGGCGAATGCACCTGCGATCTTCTGCTCCAGCGGAGCCGAGCCGGAGTAAAGGCGTGCGGACAGGATGCCGTGTTGGGTGAGGGCCTTGTCCATGTCCAGCTCCCGCAGGGCAAGCGCCGCTGTCAGCAGCGCGAGATGCCACCGTGCTCGTTCTCCGGAACGAACCATATCCACCGCCAGGATCAGGAATGCCAAGGCCAGAAAAACCACCGAGGTCGCCTCCACAGGGCCGCCCTCCGCGAAGGCCTGGTCCATCATGTCCGTCGGGAGACGCATCGCTGCCAGCCAGCCGAGAACGAGCAAGGATAACAGACCAAAGAAGAGCACAACGCTCTTTGAGGGAGGCGACAAGCGGCGGGTCATGGTGCTTCATGACACAACGATGACGGCCTTTCCAGCTATCGGATTTTCACGAGCGCTTGCCTGCGGCGGGCATATGGGCCAACGCATCAACGCCCGAAACGACCCGCTTGCCGCCTTGCACATCACGCAATTGCATTGTCAAAACGTGCCTGATCAAGGCCCGCGGTGGGCCGCATGAACCATCGGACATCCCTCATGCTGCATTTTCTGCGCGGAAACCTCCGCTGGCTGGCCACGGGCCTTCTGCTGACCTTCACCTCGGCTTTTGGACAGACCTGGTTCATTTCGCTCTTTGCCGGGTTCCTGAAGGACACGCATGGGCTGACGGATGGCCGCTGGGGCGCGCTCTACACGGTCGCCACCCTCTCGGCAGCCGCCCTGATGTTCTGGAAGGGCGCGCTGGCGGACACGGTGCCCCTGTCCAAACTCGCCCCCGGCGTCACGCTGGTCTTTGCCGCCGCCGCCCTCGGAATGGCGCTTGCACCATCGGTGCTTGTCTTGGGCTTCGCGCTCTTCCTGCTGCGCTTTTGCGGGCAGGGCATGTTCAGCCATATGGCGATGAGCCGATGGTTCGAGGCGCGCCGGGGCCAGGCCGTGGCCATCACCGATCTGGGCCATCCGGCCGAAGAGATCGCCCTTCCGCTGATCGTGGTGGCCCTGATGGCGGGCCTCGGCTGGCGCAGCACCTAGCTGGTCGTGGCCGTGATCCTGTGCGTCCTGGTCATCCCGACATTGATCTGGCTTCTGTCGAATGACCGCAGCCCTGCGGGACACAGCGCACAGATCCTGCGCCCTGGACTGCTGGGACGACAGTGGCGACGCCGCGACGCGGTCCGCCATTGGCTTCTGCCGGCGCTTCTGCCCGTCCTGCTGACGCCGGGGTTCATCGGAACCGTGATCTTTTTCCAGCAAGCCCATATTGCCGAAGTCAAAGGCTGGACGCTGCCCCAGATGGCGCCCGGCTATACGGCGTTCGGGATTGCCACGGTCGCATCGGCGTTCACGTCAGGTTGGCTGGCGGATCGCTTCGGGGCGCTGCGCCTGCTGCCGCTTCTGGTGGCGCCGATGGGAATTGGCGTCGCGCTTATCGGACCGGCCACAGAGGTCTGGGGCTGGTATCTTGCCCTGGCTGTCGTCGGGATCACCCAAGGCATGGCCAGCTCGCTCTGGGGTGTGCTGTTCCCTCTGCTCTACGGGACGGCTCATCTGGGCGCGATCCGGTCCCTTGCCACCACGATCATGGTCGTGTCGACCGCCATCGGGCCGGGCATTACCGGCGTCCTGATCGATGCAGGGATCGACTTTCCGACGCAAAGCCTGTTTCTGGGCCTGTGGTGCGCGGTCATCACCCTGCTCTGCATCACGATCAGCAGGAAGCTGCGGATGGGCATCTGACCACCCGCCCGAATTGGAAAGCGACGGGCCATGAGCGTGCTGTTCGAGGAACTGGATTACGCCGTCACACCCATCGGCGCCATCAGCCTGCGTCGCAGGCGCGACCTGAGGCTGGATGTCGACGTCTACGAGATCAAGCTGGGCGAGGAGTTCCTGATGACCAGCCTGTTCACGGCGTCCGAGATCGCGCTGGCGCGCCTTGGGCTGTCGGCATGCGGGACCGGGCCTCTTGATGTCGTCGTGGGGGGATTGGGACTGGGCTATACGGCGCAGGCTGCGCTGAGCCATCCGTCTGTGGAAAGCCTGCTGGTGGTCGAGTTCCTGCAGCCCGTCATCGACTGGCACCGCGCGGGCATCCTGCCAATGGGCAAGGCCTTGGCCTGCGACCCGCGTTGTGGACTGGTTCAGGGCGATTTCTTTGCGATGGCGGCAGGGGATCACGGTTTTGATCCGGACAGGCCGGGGCGTTGCTTTGATGCCATCCTGGTCGATATCGACCATTCACCCGACGCGCTGCTGGATGCGCGCAGCACCAGCCTGTATCACCCTGACGGCCTGGAGCGCCTGCGGCGGCATCTGAAGCCCGACGGCGTCTTCGGACTGTGGTCGGATGACGCCACTGATCCGCAGTTCCTGCAGCGCCTGCAGTCCGTCTTTCCCCAGGCCTGGGCGGAACCCGTGACCTTTGCGAACCCCCTGACCGGCGGCACATTCACGCAAACCGTCTATCTGGCCCGGAACACTGAGCCACAAACCCGCTAGCTTCTTGGAGCGCCGGCCTCCGAGAGATCAGCTCTCGCTGTCATCGGCCGAGGCCAACACCGCCCGCATGCTGCGTGGCTTCAGGCCTGGTCGTGCAGATGCGTCCAATGACAGGGGCGTCGCCTTACCTGCGGCCTCAGAGGCTTCCGTATCGGTGCTGGCGACCTCTGTCCGGACAAGGGGACGCGGGATTTGGGCCAGAGCCAACACGCCCGAGCCCGTGGTCCCGCCCTCACCGGAACTGCCCGTCGGTGCGCCGATCAGCATGGCTGGACGGGCGGTGGGCGTCCGCGATGCCTGCAACACCAGCCGATGCGGCTCGGGCCGAGTGGCGGCGGCACTGGCGGCCACCTGCGCGCGTCGTGACACGGTCCTTGTCTGCGGTGATTGCGGGGGCGTTTCACGGACGCGATCGGGAATGCGGGGAAAATTGTCGTCCAGCAGTTTGGCGACCGTCTGATTGCGCTGCGCGGTGGAGGTGCCGCCGAACACCGTGGCGATCAACCGCTTGTCTCCGCGCTTGGCCGAGGCGGTCAGGTTGAAGCCCGCCGCGCGGGTATATCCGGTCTTGATGCCGTCGGCGCCGTCATAGGCGTCCAGAAACCGGCGGTTGGTCGCTGCGACCCGCGCGATCCCCGCGTCGGCGGACCGACGCGAGAACACATTGTAGTATTGCGGAAAATCGTAGAACAGATGCCGCCCCAGAATGCTCATGTCATGGGCCGTCGAATAATGCCCCTCACTCGTCAGACCATGGGCGTTGCGGAACTGAGTGTTGTTCATGCCCAGTGCCCGCGCCATCTGCGTCATCTGCCGGGTGAACGCCTCCTCCGATCCCGCCAGGTTCTCACCAAGGGCGGTGGCCACGTCATTGGCTGATTTGACTGCTGCCGCACGGATCAGATAGCGCAGCTCGACTTCCTGGCCGGGGCGCAGGCCCAGCTTGGAGGGTGGCTCATTCGCGGCCTTTCTGGAGATGGTGAATTTGCTGTCCAGCCTGACCTCGCCGCGCTCGATGGCGCTGAAGGTCATGTAGAGGGTCATCATCTTGGTCAGGGATGCAGGATGTAGCCTGGTGTCGGCATTCTGTTGATAGATCGCCTCTCCGGTGCGCGCATCCATGACATAGGCCGCGAAGGGTGCGGCATTGGCTTGCGTGACCATCAACGCCATAACGACCAATGCCAGACGCCACGGACGGAACGTGGATATGAATTTTATCACTGTCGCTGTCTTTCTGCCTCACGCGGACATGTCGTTTCTTGCATGCCCGTCAGTCATCATGTGGCATCAGCATAGGGGGGAATGCCGATAAATCGACCCAGGATTTCACTTTGTGCAGTCCATAAGATCTGCGGGACAGCAGGCATGATGCAACACGTGCTTGTGAAATCTGCGCTGATGTGGCATCGGAACGTGGAATCGGATCCCGTCGAGTGTGACGGGATGGCTTTTCCGGGCGCCTATCCCCCGGCAACCTGACCGAGCTGCACGTCCTCCATTGCGACTACCGCGACATGCGGGGCCTGCTCGGGCGAGTTAAAGAACCCCATGAACCAAGACACGCCAGCTTTGGCGCGCACGACGCTGTTGATCGATGGCAGCCATGTCGACCGGCTGAAGACCAAGCTTGGTCGCGTGATCGATTTTCAAGGCCTGATCGCTCATTTCAGCGAGGGCGGGAACGCCGTCTCTGCGCATTATTACCGCGACAGCCGCGACAGTGCCGAACAGGAACGGATGGCGCGCTTCTTCGACTGGCTGGCGCGTCACGACATCGAACGCCATGGTGTCGATGACTTCAAGAACCATGGTATGTCCGGGAACGCTGCGGCTCGAACCTCGTGGCGCTGGCCTCTGATGCCTTGGAGGCGGCCGAAAAAGGGGACAGCCTGGTTTTGCTGGCTGGAGATGCAAAGCTGGTGCCGCTTCTGGAGCGGCTGGAGGACCTGAACGTCCCCGTGACCCTGATCTCCAGCCTGTCGGTTCCTAACAGCATCGCCCCGCCGCCCCCTCTGGTGGCGCTGGCCGAGACATTCATCGACCTGGCGCGTGACGACCGCTTCTTCCTGCCCGAGCATGGGCCGGAGGAGACACCTCACGAGCCGACGAGACCTGGCCCCGCGGATCGCAGGATCGGCTGAGCTGCCAATAAGCAAGCGCAAGGACCCGGTGAGAGCCCGGGTGGCTGTTCCGGCCGCCAATCCGCCGGATAATCCTCCGACAGGCCCCGCGTCGACGCCGTGACGTTCCGGAGGGAACCAGCCGGTGCGGGGAAATTGGATACCATATGACATCATTTTCCGAATACCGCTGCTGCCGCGCCCCCCGGAAGGTCCCTCGGTTTAATGTAGAGTTTGCTTCATCACGAAGGAGCGGACGACATGAGGAAAAGCCGCTTTATCAATGAGGTGGGGCGGCGTAAGCCCGACGAGCAG
>NZ_JBKBVD010000011.1:0-95434 GCF_046289755.1 Paracoccus sp. (in: a-proteobacteria)
CACCTCCTTTGACTGCCGTTGTCTTTAGCATGGGCCCCGGGCATTGCCACAGCCGTCGCGGAATAATGTGGTTTTATGTGTGAATTCTGCCTGTGCTTTGGGGCCTGTTGCGCAATCTCCAGCGACGGCCTGCCCGAATTCGCGGCATTTCGCAGGGATCGCGGGTCTGCATGCAGAGAATTGTGGATTTTTGTGGGGGCCTGCGGCTACCGATCCAAAGAGACGCAAGGCAATCCACGTAAATCCACGAGGCAGCATGACGCTCGATCTGGCCGGGGCAGTGGCCTTCGCAAACCGCACAGCGGATGGGGCGCGCGACATCGCGCTTGGCTATTTCCGCCACGGCCTGCGGGTCGAGCACAAGGGCGATGACAGCCCGGTCACCGCCGCCGACCGCGAGATCGAGGCCTTTATCCGCGCCCGCATCGCCGAAAGCTGGCCCGGTCACGGCATCTATGGCGAGGAAGAGGGCGCGCAGGATCTGGACCGCCCGCATGTCTGGGTGGTCGATCCGATCGACGGCACGAAGAGCTTTGTGACCGGCCATCCGCTGTTCGGCCAGCTTCTGGCGCTGCTGCAGGACGGGGTGCCCTGTCTGGGCCAGATCGACATGCCGGTCACGGGCGAACGCTGGACCGGGGTGGCGGGCCGCGCGACGACACTGAACGGCCAGCCCTGCCGGACCAGCGCCTGCCGCGACCCGGCCACGGCCTTTGCCTATACGACCGATCCGCTGCTGTTCGAGGGCGCCACGGCTGCGGCCTTTGCGATGCTGCGCGATCAGGTCCGCATGATCCGCTTTGGCGGCGATTGCTACAACTATGCGCTGCTGGCCTCGGGTCATTGCGATCTGGTGCTGGAGACGGGGCTGCAGCCCTATGACTATCTGCCGGTGGTGCAGGTGGTGCGCGGGGCAGGCGGGGTCATCACCGACTGGCGGGGCGATGATCTGGGGGTCGGCTCGGACGGCAATGTGCTGGCCTCGGCCACCCCCGAACTGCACGCGGCCATGCTGCGCAAGCTGGCAGAGATACAGGACAGACAAGCGGCGTAAAGACCGCATCCCCCCTTCAACAGGAGAGTCAGATGGACAGACGGAACTTCATTCGCTACGGCGCGGCCGCCGGTGCCCTGTTCGGGACCGCCCGCATCAATCCCGACTTCTTCTTCCGCTCGGCCTATGCGCAAGAGGCGCGGCCGCTGGTCTTTCTGTCGGCCGAGAACATCACCGGCAACTGGGACCCCACCGCCCATACGACGCTGTCGCAGACCAATATCGAGGGTTTCGTGATGGGCTATCTGACCCGCGCGCCGATGCGCCCCGAGACACCCGACGAGGTGGTCTATGAACTGGCCACCGAGATCACCGAACTGGACGCCCACCGGCTGCAGATCAAACTGCGCGAGGGGGTGACATTCCACGACGGCAAGCCCTTCACATCCGAGGATGTCAAGGCCACGCTGGAATATGGCGCGCTGCCCGACCGCCCCAAGCAGGTCTATCCCGGCCCCACCGACACGTTCGAGGTGACCACGCCCGACGATTACACCGTGGTCATCGACACGTCGAAGGGCGGCTATGGCGCGTCGCTGTTCATCTTTCTGGCCTCGTATCTGCCGATGCTGTCGGCCACCGATATTGCCGCAGGCCCCAACGGTCCGCTGTCGCAGCGCCTGAACGGGACGGGGCCGTTCCGCTTTGTCGAACAGCGCGGCAATGACACGGTGATGGAGGCGTTCGCCGATTACTTCAAGGGCGCCCCCAAGGTGACGGGCGTGACCTTCAGCTTTGTGGGCGACGGGACGACGCGGATGCTGTCGCTGATGAACGGGCAGGCCGATGTGATCGAACGGCTGGAACCAGAACAGGTGCAGACGCTGGAGGCGGAAGAGGGCATCAAGATCTCTCGCCTCGTGTCGGTCGAGAACAAATATCTGTGGTTCCGCTGCTCGAAACCGCCCTTTGACGATCCGCGCCTGCGCCGGGCAGCGGCCCATGCCATCGACCGGTCCATGATCATGGAACTGATGGGCGCGGCCGGGGAAGCCTCGTCCAACTTCGTCTCGCCGATCAAGTTCGGCTATTACGACATTCCCGACTATCCCGAATACGACCCCGAAGAATGCCAGCGCCTGCTGGCCGAGGCGGGCTTTCCGGGCGGCGCGGGGCTGCCGGATCTGGAATACATCACCTCGACCGGGTTCTATCCCAAGACGCAGGAATATGGCGAGCTGATCGCCGCGATGCTGCAGGAACAGGGATTCCCGGTGACGCTGAACGTCATGGAGGTCGCGGCCTGGAACGAGCGTCTGTATGACCGCCCCGGCGGCGGGCCGGGCCATATGGTCGATTGCGGCTGGTCCACCGGCTCGCCCGAGCCCGATCTGGTGCTGCGCACGCATTTCCATTCCTCGTCCAAGCGCATCTGCGGCATCGAGGACCCCGAGATCGACGCGGCGCTGGACGAGGAGCGCAACGCCCCCTCGCTGGAGGCGCGGCGGGAATCGCTGCAGACCAACCTGATGCCGATGCTGGCCGAGAAGGTGCCCGCGCTGAGCCTGTTCACCTCGGTTCTGATCCACGGCATGCGCAACGAGGTCGACGGGCTGTTCATCTATCCCGACGGCCAGGCCGACGCGGCGACGACAACCCTCGCCTGACGCGCCGCCGGGACCGCCGCCCCTTCGACCTTCCCGGCGCGCGGTCCCGGACCCTTTTTCCGATGACACGCCACGCAGACAGCGGAGCCGCAGATGTTCATCCTTCGATTTCTTGGACGCCGGTTGTTTCAGGGCGCCATCATCGTCTTTCTGGTCTCGGCGCTGATCTTTACGCTGCTGCGAGTGGTGCCGGGCGACCCGGTGCGCCTGATGGCGGGCGGCATGGCGCCCGAGGCGCTGATCGAGCAGATCGCCGAAGACATGGGCCTGCGCGACCCGATCTGGCAGCAGTTCGGGCGCTATATGGGCGGCGTCGTGCAGGGCGATCTGGGGCAAAGCTTCGTGCGCCCGGCCAATGGCGCGGCGGTGGGCGGGGCCAGCTTTGACGACGCGACGCGCAGTGAACGGGCCGAGGTGCTGTCGCTGATCGCGACCACCGCGCCGATGACGCTGCAACTGGCGCTGCTGGCCATGGTCTTTGCGCTGATCATCGCGGTGCCGGTGGGCGTCTGGGGCGGGCTGCGTCCGGGGCGATGGCCCGACAAGATGGCGCTGTATCTGTCATCGCTGTTCGTCAGCCTGCCGAATTTCTGGCTGGGCATCGTTCTGGCGCTGATCCTGTCGGTCAAGCTGCAGCTGCTGCCCGCCATCGGCTATCGCGGATTCGCCTATACGATCCTGCCCGCGCTGGTGCTGGCGGTCGAGATCGCGCCCTTTATCATCCGCACGCTGACCGTGTCGGTCGCCGGGGTGATGCGGCAGAATTTCATCGACATCGCCCGCGTGCGGGGGCTGACCCGCCACCAGATCATCTTTCGCCATGCGCTGAAAAATTCGTCACTGCCGCTGCTGAACCTGCTGGGCGTGCAGTTTTCCATGCTGCTGGGCGGCGTGCTGGTGATCGAATTCATCTTTGACTATCCGGGCCTTGGGCTTTTGACCATCAACGCGGTCATGCAGCGGGACTTTCCGCTGATCCAGGGCATCGCCATCGTCACCGCCGCCGCATTCGTCCTGATCAACATTCTTGTCGATCTGGCCGCGTCGGCCATTGATCCAAGGCTGGACTATTGATGAGCAGCATCGACATTGACATCGCCTCTGCCCCTGTGGCCGACCGAAAGGTCTCGACCCGGATCTGGAATCTGGCCTTTGCCTCGGTCGAGTTCCGCATCGGGCTGATCGTGCTGACCACGCTGCTGGCCGCCGCCCTGTTCTATCCCGCCCTGTCAGGCATCGACCCCACCAAGATGAGCATCGCCACCCGGCTGGCCCCGCCGCTGTTTGCGGGCGAGGGCTGGAGCTGGGCGCATCCGCTTGGCACCGATCAGCTGGGGCGCGACATGCTGGTGCGGTCGCTGGTGGGTCTGCGCTATTCGCTGCTGATCGGGATCTCGACCACGGTGCTGATGCTGCTGGTGGGCGCGCTGATCGGGCTGTTCGCGGGCTATTTCGGCGGGCGGATCGACACGGTGCTGATGCGGCTGACCGATGCGCAGCTGTCCATTCCGATGATCATTCTGGCGATCACCATTCTGGGCGTCTCGCGGCCCACCATCCCCTCGATCATCCTTGTGCTGGGGCTGGCGGGCTGGCCGATCTATGCCCGCGTCATGCGGTCCACGGTCATGTCGGAACGCAAGAAGGAATATGTGCGCGGCGCGATGGTTCTGGGCGCGACCGACTGGCGGATCATGTTCGCGCTGATCCTGCCGCTGGTCCTGCCGCCGATGGCCTTTGTCGCGGTGCTGGATATCGCGCGGATGATGATCTTTGAATCGGTGCTGGGCTTTCTGGGTCTGGGCGTGCAGCCGCCCACGCCGACCTTTGGCAATATCATTGCCGACGGGCGGAAATACCTGATGAACGCGTGGTGGATCGCCACCATGCCGGGGATCTTTCTGGTGCTGGTCCTGACCAGCATCAACCTGATGGGCGCCGCGCTGGAGCGTGCCCGCAACACCATCTACGGAGGCGCGTGACATGGCCGACCACCTTGCGGCAGACAGCCTGCTTTCGGTGCGCAACCTGACCGTCACCGCCGGGGGCGCGCAGCCGATCCTGGACGACATCAGCTTTGATCTGGCCCCCCGCCAGATCCTGTCGGTGATCGGCGAAAGCGGATCGGGCAAGACGGTGCTGGCGCGCACGCTGGCCAGCTGGCTGTCGGCGCCGCTGCGCGTCACGGCGGGGCAGGTCTGGCTGGAGGGCCGCGACCTGATCGCCGAACCCGACCACGCCCGCAGCCTGTCGGGCCGCGAGATCGCCTATGTCGGCGGCAATCCCGCAGGCGCGCTGGACCCGACGATGACCGTGGGTGCGCAGCTGGTCGAAAAGCTGCGCGCCGTGCGCCCCGAGATCAGCCGCAGGGATGCCCGCGCCAAGGCCATCCGCCTGCTGCAGGCGGTGCGCATCCCGGCGGCGGAACGGCGGTTTCACGAATACCCGTTCCAGTATTCCGGCGGCATGATGCAGCGGGCGATGATCGTGGATGCGCTGATTTCCGACCCGGCGCTGCTGATTGCCGACAATATCACCCAGCCGCTGGATGTGACGGTGGCGGCCCAGATCCTCAAGCTGCTGCGGGAACTGAATGCGGAATTCTCGACCGCGATCCTGTTCATCTGTTCCTCGCTGCCGGTGGCCTGCGATGCCTCGGACGAGGTGATGGTGCTCAGCCGGGGCCGCGTGGTCGAACGTCAGACGCCCCGGGCGCTGACCACGGCGCCGCGCCACGCCTATACCAGGGCGCTGATCGCGGAACTGCCGACGCTATGGCAACAGGGGCCCGACCCGCGCGCGCCTGCGGCGGCCAGCCGCCCGATCATGTCGGTGCGCGGGGTCAGCAAGGCCTATGAGACGACCGGCAAATCCGGACGTGCGCTGGTGCAGGCCGTGCGGCGCGTCGATTTCGATGTCTTTGCCGGGGACAACTTCGGCATCGTGGGCGAATCCGGCTGCGGCAAATCCTCGCTGATGCGGCTGCTGACGGGGTTGGAGCGTCCGGATGGCGGGCAGATCCTGTTCAAGGGCGAGGATGTCGGCGCGGCCAGCCCCGGACGGCTGCGCGAACTGCGCCGTGACTTTCAGCTGGTGCTGCAGGACCCCTATGGATCGCTGCCGCCGCAATCCTCGATCGGGGCGATTCTGGAAGAGCCGCTGAAGATCCACCGGATCGGCAGCCGGGCCGAGCGTCGCGACCGCGCCCGCGCCGCCATGTCCGAGGTGGGGCTGGACCCCGGCCTGTACGAGCGCCTGCCCACCGGCCTGTCGGCAGGCCAGCGCCAGCGCCTGAACGTCGCCCGCGCGATGATCCTTGAACCCAGCCTTCTCATCATGGACGAGACCCTGTCGGCGCTGGACCAGACCGAACAGGGCAAACTGCTGGATCTGTTTGAACGGCTTCAGGCCCAGCACGGGTTCACCTATGTCTTCATCTCGCATGACCTGACGATGGTGCGGCAGGTCTGTTCGCGCATCGCGGTCATGTATCTGGGCGAGGCGGTCGAGGTCGCGCCGAACGACCGGATGTTCTTTGACCCCGGCCATCCCTACACGCGCGCCCTGCTGTCCGCCGCCCCCACGCTGGAGCCGCGCCGCTATCTGCCCGCCGATTGCCTGCTGGAGGGCGAGCCGCCCAGCCCCATCGACCTGCCGCCGGGCTGCGCCTTTGCCAGCCGCTGTCCCCATGCCTTCGACCGCTGCCGGGTCGAGAACCCCGCGCTGCTGTCGCGGGGCGGTCAGGCGCTGGCGGCCTGTTTCCTGAACCCCGACCCGGTCCGTGGCACCGACCCTGCACTGAACGAGGCCCTGCATGTCTGAGACCCTGACCCGCATCGACGCCGACCTGCTGTCACAACTGATGGAGGACGTCTCGCGCTTTGGCGCCACCGGCGATGGCGGGGTGGACCGCCCGGTGCTGACCGATGCCCACAAGGCCGCCCGCGACTGGTTCGCCGATCAGTTGCGGGCGCGCGGATATACGGTGCTGGTGGATGACATCGGCAATCTGTTCGGGCGGATTGATCTGGCCGGGCCGGATGCGCCGCTGATCATGGTCGGCTCGCATCTGGACAGCCAGCCCAAAGGCGGGCGTTTCGACGGCGCCTATGGCGTCGTCTGCGCGCTGGCCGCGATCGAGACATGGCGGCGCGAGGCCGCAGCCCTGGGCATCGCGCCCCGCTGCAACTATGTCATCGCCGACTGGATGAACGAAGAGGGGGCGCGGTTCCAGCCCAGCCTGCTGGGCTCGTCGGTCTATGCCGGGGCCATCGACCGGGACTGGGCGCTGGAGCGCCGCGACCGGGACGGCCTGTCGGTGGGCGGGGAACTGGCCCGCACCGGCTATCTGGGTCACGACCCCGCGCCCCGGCCCGATGCCTATCTTGAGATCCATATCGAGGGGGATGCCAAGATGGAAAGGGCCGGCGCCCGCATCGCGCCCTTCCTGCGCCATTGGGGCGCGCTGAAGGTCCGCATGGAGGTCACCGGCGCGCAGAACCATACCGGCCCCACCCCCATGGAGGACCGCCGCGACGCGATGCTGGGCGCGGCCCATGTCATCACCTTCATGCGCGATCTGGCCGACCGGGCGGCGGAGACGCTGTATACCTCGGTGGCGCGGGTCGATCTGTCGCCCAACTCGCCCAATATCGTGCCGGGTCTGGCCGTACTGTTCGGAGAGCTGCGCGCCCCCGAACCCGCCATGCTGGACTGGGCCGAGGCGGAATTGCGCGCGGCCCTGCCGGGGCTGGCCGCAAAGGCCGGGGTTCAGGCGGCCATCGTGGCGGTGGACCGGCGCATGGCGGGCCGGTTCGATCCGCGCCTCGTCGCGCTGACCGAGGCTGTGGCCGATGAGTTCGGCTATGCCCGGATGCGTCTGGACACGATCGGCGGGCATGATGCGGTGGCGGTGAACGCCATTCTGCCCGCCATCGTGATCGCGGTGCCCTCGGTCGGCGGGGTGATCCACCGGCATGACGAATATACCTCGCCCGAGGATCTGGCGGCGGGCGGTGATGTGCTGTCGCAGATGATCCGCCGCATCGACCGCGCGGGTGGCGATCTGGACCGGGCGGCGCAGCCATGACCGCCCCCGGTTCTGCGCCCGATCCCGTGAGCGCCCTGACCACGCCCGAGGCCCTGACCGCCGCGATCCGGGCGGCAGGGCTGGACCCGGACCGCGCCGGGCAGCCCGGCCCCGCCGCCCTTGCCTCGCCCAGCTATCTGGCGCTGGAAAGCGCGTCGGTCCTGCTGGACGGGCCGGAGGGGGCGGTGTTCCTGAAGGTGATGCATCCCGAGATGCGGGCCGGATTCGATCTGCCCGCGGCGATGCAGCTGGCGCGTCAGGCAGGCGCGGCGGGCGCGGGCCCGCGGGTGGTCTGGTCGGACAACGACATGGGCGCCATCGCGATGCAGGCCCTGACCGGCCCCGACTGGCACAGGGCCAGCCAGCACATGCTGCAGGACCCGGATGTCGTGGCGGGCGCCATGCAGGCGCTGCGCAGGCTGCACGCCACCGCGCCCCTGCCGCAGCGCTTTGACCCCTTCGCGCAGATCGACGCCCAGATCGCGGCGCTGGAGGGACTGGACGCGCTGCCCGATGACATCGGCTGGCTGCGGCGGCTGACCTTTCAGTGCCGGGCGCTGTGCCGGGACATGCCGCTGGTGCCCTGCCGCAATGACGGGGCGGCCTCGAACCTGATGCGGGGGGCCTCGGGTCAGGTGCTGCTGGTCGATTACGACCGCGCCGGGATGAACGACCCGATGTATGATCTGGGCTGCCTTCTGGCCGAGATCACCGATTTCCCGCAGGACATGCGGGCGGGTTACATCGCCTATGCCGGGCGGTTCGACGAGGCCGGTTTTGCCCGCGCGCGGCTTTGGTCGGTGGTCGATGACATGCTGCATGCGCTGTGGGCGCGGCGGATGTCGCGGGTCTCGGCCCGGCCGGGGGTGGAATGGCTGAAATACGGCGAATGGCGGCTGATGCGCCTGCGTCTGGCGCTGAACCATCCCGATTTTGAACAGATGCTGCGTCTGGCCACGCAGCCCCGGACAAGGGTTGCCGCATGATGATGAAACCTGTGGGCGCCGCCGCCCATCCGATGGAAGAGACGATCGAACGCGCGATCCGCGCCGCACCCCTGTTCGGGGACGGGGCCGGTCTTCTGTACGGGCCCGTATCAGGCGGCATCTCGAACGAGAACTGGCGGGTGCGCCGGGCCGATGGCTGTGGCGACTGGTTCGTCAAGGTGCCGGGCAACGGCACCGAGATGTTCATCGACCGGGTGGCGGCCATGGATGCCTCGCGCAAGGCCGCCGCTGCCGGTCTGGGGCCGCGCGTCTATGACGATCTGGCCGATCAGGGGATCGAGATCAACGATTTCCTGCCCGGTCACCGCCCCTCGACCCACAGCGATTTTGCGCAGGCCGCCATGCGTGCCGCCGCCATCGCCGCCTATCGCCGGATGCACGCGCTGCCAGCCCTGGGCCTGACCAAGACCGTCTTTGACATGATCGACGAACATCGCGACCAGTGCCGCATGCTGGACGCACCGCGCTTTCGCCACCACGACTGGGTGATGCTGCAAGAGGCGATGGCGCGCGAGGCGCTGGCGGCGGCGGGGATGGATCTGGTGCCCTGCTTCAACGACCCGATGCCCGGCAATTTCATGATCGGGCCGGACGGGTCGATCATGCTGATCGACTATGAATATTGCTCGATGAATGACCGCTGCTATGATCTGGCGATCTGGTTTGGAGAAATGTTCTTTACCCCGGCGCAGGAGGCAGAGCTGATCGAGGCATATTTCGGGCATGTCAGCCGACAGTTGCTGGCGCGCGTGGCGGTGCACAAGGCGCTGGCCGATGTGAAATGGGCGCTGTGGTCGATGGTGCAGCTGCGCGTGTCGCGGCTGGATTTCGATTTCCATAAATACGGCATGTGGAAGCTGATGCGCTTTCGCCAGATCACCGGCCATCCGGACTGGCCCCTGCATCTGCGCTCGCTGTGAGCCTCTATCGCGCCTGCGCGCGGGGCGAGACGTTCCGCTTTGACAGCCTGCGGGCGGTGATGGCTGCGGCCTCGTCCGAACGTTCGGGCGATCAGCTGGCGGGGATCGCGGCGGACAGCGCCCTGCAGCGGGTGGCGGCGCGTCGCGTGCTGATGGACCTGCCGCTGCGGGCGTTTCTGGATGAGGCGCTGATCCCCTATGAGGCGGATGATGTCACCCGGCTGATCCTTGACAGCCACGACCGCGCGGCCTTTGCCCCGGTGGCGGCGATGACGGTGGGCGATCTGCGCGACTGGCTGCTGTCACCGGCGGCGGATGCCCCGGCGCTGGCCGCGCTGGCGCCCGGCCTGACGCCCGAGATGGTGGCCGCCGTCAGCAAGCTGATGCGCCATCAGGATCTGATCCGCGTGGCCCGCAAGATCCGCGTGGTCACCGCCTTTCGCAACACGATCGGCGGGCCGGGGGTGCTGGCCTCGCGCCTGCAGCCCAATCACCCGGCGGATGATCCGCGCGGGATCGCGGCGGCGGTGCTGGACGGGCTGTTGCAGGGCGCGGGCGATGCGGTGATCGGGATCAACCCGGCCTCGGACAATCTGGCGAACTGCCACGCGCTGCTGACAGCACTGGACGAGATGCGGGCCGCGCTGGAGATCCCGACCCAGACCTGCGTGCTGACCCATGTGACCAATGCGCTGACCCTGCTGGCGCGCGGCGCGCCGGTCGATCTGATCTTTCAGTCGGTGGCGGGCAGTCAGGCCGCCAATGACGGCTTTGGCGTCACCCTGTCGCTGCTGGCCGAGGCGCATCAGGCGGGGCTGGCCGCCGGGCGTGGCACGGTCGGGCAGAACGTGATGTATTTCGAGACGGGGCAGGGCTCGGCCCTGTCCTCGGACGGCCATCACGGCGTCGATCAGCAGACGATGGAGGTGCGCGCCTATGCGGTCGCTCGCGCCTATGACCCGCTGCTGGTGAATACGGTCGTGGGCTTTATCGGGCCGGAATACCTGTATGACGGCAAGCAGATCACCCGCGCGGGGCTGGAGGATCATTTCTGCGGCAAGCTGATGGGCCTGCCGATGGGGGTCGATGTCTGCTATACCAACCATGTCGAGGCCGATCAGGATGACATGGACACGCTGGCCACCCTGCTGGCGCAGGCGGGGGTCAGTTTCGTCATCGCCGTGCCGGGTGCCGATGACGTGATGCTGGGCTATCAAAGCCTCGCCTTCGAGGATATCGCCTATCTGCGCGAGGTGACCGGCCTGACACCCGCCCCCGAATTCGCCCGCTGGCTGGAGGATTTCGGCCTGTCCGGGCCCGGGTCTGGCTCTGGGTCCGCGTCCGGGCAGGTGGCGGATGCGGACGCGCTGGCCCGCCGTCTGGGCTTGCCCGCATGAGCCGCCCCGATCTGTACCGCCGCCTGACCCAGCTGACCCCCGCGCGCCTGCGGCTGGAGGCGGGGGCCGGGCCTGCGCGCCTGACCGACCTGCTGGATTTTCAGCAGGATCACGCGGCGGCACGCGATGCGATCCACGGGCAGGTCGATTGGGACGCGCTGGCCCGCGATCTGTCGCCGCTGCCGGTGCTGCATGTGGCCAGCCGCGCCACCGATCGCGCCACCTATCTGCGCCGCCCGGATCTGGGGCGGCAACTGGCGACGGCGGATCTGCCCCGGCTGGAACCGCCGCTGCTGGTGGTGATCGGTGACGGTCTGTCGGCGCCTGCCGTCATGGCGCAGGCCGCGCCCCTGATGGCCGCGCTGTCCGCCCGCCTGCCCGAATTGCAGGACCAACCCGTCGTGCTGGCGCGGGGCGCCCGCGTGGCGCTTGGCGATGCGGTGGGCTGGGCGATGGGCGCCGCCATGGTCCTGATGCTGATCGGAGAGCGTCCGGGCCTGTCGGTCGCCGACAGTCTGGGCGCCTATCTGACGCTGGCCCCGCGCATCGGTCTGCGCGACAATGCACGCAACTGCGTGTCGAACATCCATGGCCGGGGCGGGCTGTCCCATGCCGCCGCCGCCGACCGCCTGACATGGCTGATCCGCGAGGCCCGCCGCATCGGTGTCACCGGCGTGGCGCTGAAGGATGACAGCGGCGGCGGGCTGCCGGGCGGGGCGCAGGCGGCGCCGGTTGCGGGCAAGCCTGCCTGACGGCCGCCTGGCAGGGCGGTCGGGGGGCGTTGCGGATGCCGGGCCGGTTGCATAGAAAACGGCCATGACCATCTGGCGCCCTCATTCCGGAATCCGCGTGAAAGCGCTGGGGCTGCACTGGCGCGGCGACCGGCTGCTGGCCGCAGAGGTCACGGATGACCGGGGCCGTGTGAAAGGCGTGCGCCCGCTTGGCGGAACCGTCGAGTTCGGCGAAACGGTCGAGGCTGCGGTGATCCGCGAGTTCAGGGAAGAGCTGGGCATCACCGTGCAGACCAAAGCCCCGCCCGTTTTCATGGAGAACCTCTTTACCCATGAGGGGCGCCCCGGCCATGAGATCCTTGCCATTTTCGATGTAATCTTTCCGCCCGGCGCGTTCGAGAATGAGACCCGCATCGCGTTTCACGAGGATAGCGGGACCGAATGCTTCGCCGAGTGGTTCGATCCCGACGACCTTGATGTGCCTGGCCGACCGCAGCTTTTCCCGCATGGATTGAAAGCGTATCTGACCGGGGCGGCACGAGCGGGAACGATCACTCCGGCCAGCGACTGACCCTCATCCGTGGGCGGGGCAAGGGCCAACAGGCGACCGGCGCGGCGGCGGGTGCCGGGGCTGCGCATTCCTCCAATACGCCCGCCATCTGCCTATGCAGCAGGCACGTCCGCCCCATAGTTGTAGACAACCTACAAAAGACCTTGGTCGAACCCGCTCTTGCGTTGTAGACAATCTTCAATCCTATTTTCGGAGGCACGGAGCCGGTGAATTCCATGTCGGTCAAACGAGAGACGATGGGTGCTCAGATCTGCACCATGATGCGCGCCGCCATCCTGTCGGGCCAGTTCGAACCCGGCGAGGTGGTGACCGAAAGCGGGCTGGCGGTGCGTTTCGGCACAAGCCGCGGGCCGATGCGGGAAGCCCTGCGCCAGCTGATTGATCAGGGCCTCATTGTGTCGGTGCCCTATACCGGCACCCGCATCGTCGATCTGTCGACCAAGGATATCAACGACATCTACGCCATGCGCATCTGTCTGGAGGTGTTCGCCTTCGAGCTGATCTGGGATCGCCGTACCCCCCAGTTCGAGGCAGAACTGCGGGCGCGTCATCGTCGGCTGCTGGACGCCATCGACGCACAGGACGATGTGCGGGCCATTGATGCCGAACTGGATCTGCACGGGCTGTCCTATGAGACCAGCGACAACCAGATCCTGCTGTCCAACTGGTCCAGCATCCGCGGACGCCTGCAGGTCTATTGGGCCGCGCATCACCGCGCCCACGGCATGTCCGGCCCCAGACGCGACAGCCACGACGCCTATATCCGGTCGGCGCTGGGGAATGACCTCTCGGCAATGAAAGCCGAAATCGAGGACCACATGCAGCGTGGACTCGAAAAAACCAAAGCCTTTGTCAGAACGCTGGAACAGGCGCGGACCAGATCCAACAGGAGAACGACATGAACAGACGGACCCTTCTTATCCTTGCCGCCACGGCCAGCCTGTCGGCCGCGATGCCTGCGCTGTCTCAGGACAGCGGGACCATGGCGCAGGTCAGGGACACCGGCCAGCTTCGCATCGGCGTCACCTCGGCCGAGCCGTGGTTCTACAAGGACCCGATGTCGGAACAATGGACCGGCGTCGGCGTCTCGATGGGCGAGCGGATGGCCGCAGAACTGGGCGTCGAGATGGTCCCGGTCGAGACCTCATGGGTCAATGCCGTGGCAGGTCTGCAGGCCAATCAGTTCGACCTGATGTTCGTTCTGGACCCCACGGAAGAGCGCAGGACGGCGATAGATTTCCCCGAAAACCCGCTGTTCTACTATGCGATGGGGGCCCTGGTGGCCGAGGACAGCACGGCCAGCACCTGGCAAGACCTCGATACGGCAGAGATGCGTCTGGGTGTGACCATGGGCACCTCGCTGGACCGCAATGTCACCGAGATGATGGCCAATGCCGAAATCAACCGCTTTGCGTCGAATGACGAGGCGATCGCCGCCTTTGCGGCGGGCCGGGTCGATGCGGTGGTGCAGTTTCACCCGGCGCTGATCGTGCAGTATTCGCGCCTGAAGCTGGGCAAGGTGCTGCTGCCGACGCCGGTGGACCCGGTCGAGACCTCGGTGGGCCTGCGCAAGGAAGACAGCGCCGCGTTCCGGGACTGGGTGAACACCACGCTGGCAACGTTCTACGAGAACGGCGTCCCGGATCAGATGTTCCAGGCCTATCTGTCCGGAAAGGGCATCAGCCCCGAGGGCATTCCCGGCCTGGAAAAAGAAGCCTGGTAATCGCCGACCGGACACCCGCGCGCCGGATGGGCGCGGGTGTCCGTCTTTCTGATCCCTGACGCGAAAGTCGCCATATGGACTATTCCTGGGACTTTGCGCCGGTGCTTGCGCGTTTCGACATGCTGGCGCTGGGGCTGTTCAACACGATCAGGATCGCGGCGGTCTCGATCGTTCTGGGCGTGCTGGTCGGCATGGTCCTTGCGGTCATGCGCCTGTCGCCACGCCGGTGGCTGCGATGGCCGGCGGCGGTCTTTATCGAATTTTACCGCAACACGCCGCCGATCGTGCATTTCTTCTGGTTCTTCTATGCCTTGCCGGTGATGCTGTCGGTCAGCCTCAGCCCCTATATGGCCGCCGTTCTCGCCCTGTCGACGCAATCGGGGGCCTTTTACGCAGAGGTGTTCCGGGGCGGGATCGTCTCGGTCGAGCGCGGCCAGTGGGAGGGCGGGAAAGCCATCGGCATGAGCCACGCGGCGCTGATGCGGCGCATCATCGTGCCACAGGCCGCCTCGCGGATGGTGCCGCCGTTCATCGAGCGCAGCTTCGAGCTGCTCAAGACAACCGCGCTGGCCTCGACGCTGGCCTATGCCGATCTGCTGTATCAGGCGATGATGGTGAACTCGGAAACCTTCCGCCCGCTGGAGGTCTATACGACGATCGCGGCCATGTATCTGGTCCTTCTGGTGACGGCCAGCCAGCTGGCCCGCCTCGTTGAAAACCGGCTGACGGCCTATCAATGAGGTCCGGACGATGAACTACATTCCCGAATTCAGCATCGTCACCGACAACTGGATTGTCCTGCTGCGCGGCCTGTGGGTGACGATCCAGATCTGGATTCCGTCCATCCTGCTGGGCCTGATGGGCGGCTTTGTCGTCGCGCAGGCCCGGCTGTCGCGGCGCAGATGGCTGTCCGGCACAAGCCTGATCTATGTCGAGCTGTTCCGCGACACGCCGGTGCTGATCCAGCTGATCTGGTTCTACTACGCCTTCCCCATTCTGATCGGGGTGCAGCTGAGCCCGTTTTCGGCGGCCCTGCTGGGACTGGCGCTGAACACCTCGGCCTATGCGTCCGAGATCTTTCGCGGCGGCATCCGGTCGATCCACCGGGGCCAGATGGAGGGGGCGAAGGCGATCGGCATGACCGGGGGGCAGGCGATGCGGCGCATCATCCTGCCGCAGGTGGTCAAGCGGATGCTGCCGGCCTTCACCAACCGGATGATCGAAGTGGCCAAGATGTCGTCGCTGGCCTCGGTGATCTCGGTCCACGAGCTGATGTATCAGGGGCGGCTGCTGTCCTCGACCTATTACCGTCCGTTCGAGATTCTGACGGCGGTGGCGTTCATCTACTTCGTCCTGATCTATCCCGGCACGTTTCTGGCCGGGCGGCTGGAAAAGCATCTGGCGCGGTCAAACTGACACCGGAAAGGACCCGATATGACACGCAAACCCATTCTGGACATCAAGGGCCTGCACAAACGCTTTGGCGATCACCACGTTCTCAGGGGCATTGATTTTCAGGTCGAGCCCGGAGAGCGCGTCGCCATCATCGGCGGCTCCGGCTCGGGCAAATCCACGTTTCTGCGCTGCATGAATTTCATGGAGACGCTGAGCGAAGGCGAGGTGTGGATCGACGGCGAACGCATCGGCGTGGAAGCCAACGGCCGCGTGACCTATCCCGAGAAACAGCTGTGCGGCGTCCGTCAGCGGCTGGGGATGGTGTTCCAGCAGTTCAACCTCTTTCCGCACATGACGGTTCTGCAGAACGTCATGGAAGGGCTGGTGACGGTCAAAGGCATGGCAAGGCAGCAGGCCAGAGCCATCGCCGTCCGCGAATTGGCCAAGGTGGGGCTGGAGGACAAGCACGACGCCTGGCCCGGCCGTCTGTCGGGCGGGCAGCAGCAACGCGTGGCGATCGCCCGCGCCCTGTCGATGGAGCCCGAGGTTTTGCTGTTCGACGAGCCGACCTCGTCGCTGGACCCGGAACTGGTCGGAGAGGTGCTGCGGGTCATCAACCAGCTTGCCTCGGAAGGCCGGACCATGCTGCTTGTGACGCATGAGCTGGGCTTTGCCTATCACTTCGCGACCAGAGTGATCTTTCTGGCCGAGGGGGTGTTTCACGAAGTCGGCACACCCGATCAGGTCCTCAAGAACCCACAGCAGGCGCGCACGCAGGAATTCCTGCGCCGCTTTGGCGAATTCGCGTTCTGAACATCTTCAAGAAACAAGGGAATATCATGACCCCGCTCAGCAGCACGTCATCGCAAAGCTATGTGAAAGACCCCAGAAACGATGGCGTGGAGATCTATGTCAACGGCGCGTTCTTCGCGCGGGACGAGGCCAGAGTGTCGGTGTTCGACGCCGGTTTCGTTCTGGGCGACGGCGTGTGGGAAGGCATCCGGCTGATCAATGGCAAACTGCTTGCCATCGACGAGCATATCGACCGCATCTTTGAAGGCGCAACCTCGATCCAGCTGGATATCGGCTACAGCAAGGACGAGCTGATCGGCGAAATCTGGAAATGTCTGCGCCACAACGGCATGCATGACGGTGTCCATATCCGGATGATGATTTCACGCGGGCGCAAATCGACGCCCAATCAGGACCCGCGCTTTATCGTGGGCGGCGCCACCATTGTCATCGTGGCCGAGTGGAAACAGCCGAACCCGGCCCTCAGGGACACCGGGCTGAAGCTGATGACCTCGACCATTCGCTGTTCGACCCCGGATGTCTTTGATCTTCGCCTGAACTCTCATTCGCGGCTGAATTTCATTCAGGCCCTGCTTCAGGCGATCAACATGGGCGCCGACGAGGCGCTGATGCTGGACGATCGCGGCTTTGTCGCCTCGTGCAATTCGACGAATTTCTTCATTTTCCGGGGGGACGAGCTGTGGACCTCGGACGGGCTGACCTGTTTCAACGGCATCACCCGCAAAAAGGTCATTCAGCTGTGGCGTGACGCAGGCATGACGGTCCGCGAAAAGCCGTTCACCCTGTCCGAGGTCTATTCCGCCGACGAGGCCTTTGTGACCGGAACGCTTGGCGGGATCACCCCGGTCGCCAGCATCGACGGCCGGGCCATCGGATGCGGCAGGCCCGGACCGCGCACGGCACGGATGAACGACATCTATCAGGCGTTCATCGCGGGGTGACAGTCGGGGCGTGCCCGCCGCCCCATCGGCGCATCGTCAGGGTGACGGCCCGGCCCTGCCGGGGATCAGGCCCAGCTTGTGCAGCCGATAGTCCAGCTTGGCGCGGCTCAGCCCCAGGGCGCGGGCGGCGGCAGACACGTTCCCCCCGGCCGCCGCCAGCGCCCGGGCATAGGTCTCGGCCTCGATCTCGGAAAAGGTCAGCCCGTCGGCTGGTATGTCGCCCGTGGCGCGGCGCCGCACGATCCGGCCGGACATATGCAGACCGTCGACGAATTCGGGCATTTCCTCGATTCCGGTGAACAGATGCGAGATGTCCAGATCGCCTCCGGCCTCGGCATAGATCACGCCCCGTTCGATCATGTTCGACAATTCGCGGACATTGCCGGGAAAGTCATAGCGCAGCAACAGCGTCAGCGCCGCGCCTGAAATCCGGCGCAGGGGTTTGTGGTGCTTGCGGCTGTGCAGGCGCAGGAAATGGTCGATCAGCACCGGCAGATCGTCGCGCCGCTCGCGCAGCGGCGGCAGCGAGACAGGCAGCAGCGACAGCCGGAAATACAGATCGGCGCGGATGGTGCCCTGCGTCATCGCCTCGCGCGGGGGGGACGAACTGGCCGACATGATCCGCAGCGGCAGCGCGCCGCCGACATCGGCCAGATGTGCTGCCAGCAGGGATTGCTGCACCGCCGGCAGGGTAAAGACATCGTTCAGAAACAGGGTCCCCCCCTCGGCCCGGCGCAGCGCGCCCTCGGGGCCGGTCAGGGGGCGGGCCGAGGGATCGTCGATCCAGGCGCCGCAGTTGACCGCGATGAAGGGGCCGTTGGGCGTGCGGCCGATCTGATGCAGGCGGCGGGCGAAAAATTCCTTGCCGGTGCCGGGCTCGCCCAGAAACATCACCGGCTCGTCATAGCCCGCGACGCGTTCGACCAGCCGCCGGGCGCGCTCGATCCCGGCGGTGCGGCCGATGATCGGGTGGGCAACCTCGGGCGGGGCGGCGGTCGCATCGGGGCTGGCGGGCGGCGTCCATGGCCGCGACCGGGGCCGCACCGGCGCCTTGGCGAATTCGCGCAGTTCGGGGACATCATCGCCCCATGCAGCGGCGTTGCGCCCGATCACCACGCAGCGTTCGGCGCCCATGGCGACGCATTCGACCTCGCGAAAGATCACCGGCTGGCCCAGCAGGGCCGAGGTGTATCCGGCGGGCGTGCCGGTCTGCATCCAGCAGGCCGGGCAGTCCGAGACACCGAAATGCGTCAGATGCTCTTGCGCTTCGGTGCTGTCATGCCAGTGAAACTCGCCGTGGTAATGGCCGCGCGAAATGTCGAACTCGAACCGCTTGGTCGTGACCTTCACGAATCCTTCCATCGTGTGCAGCCGGGGTCCGGCGGCAAGGGCGGCGGTCAGGTCCTGCTGCTTGAAGCGTTTCTGCACCAGACTGGCATATTGTTCCCCCTGCACCAGACCAGTGCGATAGAACAGGCGGCGGGCGGCCCCGGTCCCGATCGCGCGGATGATCTGGTGGCGCAGGCTGCCCAGCAGGCGCGTCTGCATCATCACCATCCGCTCGTCATTCAGCCAGATGCGCCCGTCGCCCAGGGCGAACTGCAGCGCGCCCGCCAGATCGGCCAGCGTCGGCGCGGCGCCCTCGTCCAGCAGGCGGCTGTCGCCGCGCGCGGTGAGTCGCGGCGCCCGGCGCGCGGCCTCGGTCAGTGAGATGCGGTCGCCCATTTGCAGGCTTTCATGCAGTGATGAGAATAATTCACGATATGATGAAACGCGCCGCACTGCAACGAAATCAGAATTGTTGTTATATGTCAGTGACTAACGCCATAATATTCCGGCGCATATTTTGAATTTGCACCACAGTGCGCATCTGGCCATCCCGTTTGCAGTCAAATTCGGGAGGAGAGACGAATGGACGGGACGCAGCACGATTTCATGGCGGTGGGAACATGGCAGGGGCGGCTCTATTCCGGCGGCTGGGTCACGGCCACGGGCGGGGCGGCTGACGTGATCGCACCGGGCGATGGCGGAACACTTGCCTCGGTCGGCACCGGCGGGCCTGCGGATGTGGCCGCTGCCGCCCGGGCCGCCCGCGCGGCACAACCCGCATGGGAGGCGACACCGGCGCACAAACGCGCGCAGATCCTGACCGCCGCCGCCGCTCTGCTGGAGCGGCACCGCGATGAGCTGATGCCGTGGATCATCCGCGAGACCGGCTCGATCCCGCCCAAGGCCGCCGTCGAGATCGAGCATTCGGCCAGTTTTCTGCGCGCCGCCGCCGCCATCGCGACCGAGCCTGCGGGCCGCATCCTGCCCAGCATGGACGGGCGCCACGAGGAATTGCTGCGCGTGCCGCATGGCGTGGTCGGCGTCATCTCGCCCTTCAACTTTCCGCTGGTCCTGTCGATCCGGGCGATTGCGGCGGGGCTGGCCACCGGCAATGCCATCGTCCACAAGCCCGATCCGCGCACGCCGGTTTCCGGGGGCATCATCATCGCCCGCATCTTCGAAGAGGCCGGTCTGCCCGCCGGTCTGCTGCATGTCATCCCCGGTGGCGGCGATGTCGGCGCGGCTTTGTGCGAGGACCCTGATATCGCGATGGTCAGCTTTACCGGCTCGGCCGAGGTGGGGGCCAAGGTCGGCGGCGCCTGCGGGCGAACGCTCAAACGGGTGCAGCTGGAACTGGGTGGCAAGAACGCGCTGATCATTCTGGACGATGCCGATCTTGACACCGCCGTCTCGAACGCCGCCTGGGGGGCGTGGCTGCATCAGGGCCAGATCTGCATGGCGACGGGGTTGATCCTTGCGCCTGCCGCCATGGCGGGCGCGGTGGCCGATGCGCTGGCCGCCAAGGCCGCGCATCTGCCCGTTGGCGATCCGGCAAACGAGCCCTGCGCGATGGGTCCGCTGATCACCGAGGCCGAGGCGGTCCGCGTCAAGGCGATCGTCGACGATGCCGTGGCCAAGGGGGCCCGGCTTCTGGCAGGCGGCACGCCGCAGGGGCGGATGTTCCCGGCAACGGTGCTGGCCGATGTGATGCCCGGCATGCGTGCCTTTGATGAAGAGATCTTTGGCCCCGTCGCGGTGGTGGTGGCCTGTGACAGCGACGATCACGCGGTCGCGCTGGTGAACCGGTCTGATTACGGGCTGGCGGCGGGCATCATCAGCCGCGATCCGGCCCGCGCGCGCGCTATCGGCAACCGGCTGCGCGTGGGGCATCTGCACATCAACGACCAGACCGTCGTGGCCAGCCCGCTTGCGCCTTTTGGCGGGCGTGGGCGGTCGGGCAATGGCAGCCGCATCTCGGGCCCGGCCATCTGGGAAGAGTTCACGCAATGGGTCTGGGTCACCACCCGCAGCGAAGCCCTTGCCACGCCGTTCTGACCGGGCGGCGCGGGCCGCGTTTCATTCACCGACATTTCCGGGCCGTCCGGATCGCCCCGGCGCGGACGGCCCCTTTCATCACAAGGACGGATCATGGCACTGACAGGAAAAACCATCGTCATCACGGGCGCATCCTCGGGCATCGGGGCCGAGACCGCGCGGCTGGCCCGGTTTCAGGGCGCCCGCGTCATCGGGCTGGACCGCAACGACCCGGCGATCACGCTGGACGGGTTTTACAAGGTCGACATGGCCGACCCCGCGGCGATCGACATGGCAGTCGCCGCGCTGCCCGACCGGGTGGATGCGCTGGTCAATGCGGCGGGCGTCTCGGGGCTGGCCGACCGCGATCTGGTGGCGCGGGTCAACTATCTGGGTCTGCGCCACCTGACCGAGGCGCTGGTGCCGCGCATGAGGGGCGGTGCGGTCGTCAATCTGGTCTCGATTCTGGGATTCGACTGGCAGGCCCGGCGCGACGCGCACAGGGCGCTGGCCGGAACGGCGGGCTTTGCCGCAGGCCATGACTGGCTGGCCGCCCACCCGGTGCCGCAGGACAGCTGCTATCAGTATTTCAAAGAGGCGCTGATCGTCTGGACAAAGATGCGCGGATACCGGCTGTTCATGGATCACGACATCCGCATGAACGCGGTCGCCCCCGGCCCGGTGATGACCCCGATCCTGGGCGAGTTCGTCCAGATGCTGGGGCCCGACCGCGTGGCCGCCGATGCCGCGAACATCAAACGCCCCGCCATCGCCGACGAGGTCGCGCCCCCGATCCTGTTCCTGTGCTCGGACGCGGCGCGCTGGATTACCGGCGTCAGCCTGCCCGTGGATGGCGGGATCGACGCGCTTTACAGTTGAGGTTCCCCCAGTCCTGACCCGCGCGCGCAGGTCAGACGATGCCCGCACGCAGCAGCACGGCCATGGCATTGACGAAATGCTCGTCCATGGCCGCCTGCGCGGCGGGGGCGTCGCGCGCGCCGATGGCCTGCGCGATCCGCTGGTGACAGCGGATATTCTCGCGCCGGCTGTCATCGTTGCCCCGCGACTGCCAGCCAATCGGCCATGTCTGGCGGGTGATGACGCGGAAACTCTCGATCAGCAGCGCATAGAGCGGGTTGCCCGAGGCCCGCGCGATGACCTCGTGAAAGCGGATGTCCAGTTCCTGAATGGCCGGCTGATCGCTGTCCAGCGCGGTGAACATCCGCGCGACGATCTCGGTCAGCAGGGCCGCGTCGCTGTCGGATCTGCGCATGGCCGCCAGCTCGACCGTGCGCAGCTCCAACGTGCGGCGGGCATCGAGGATCTGCTGGATGCTGACGCCGCCCGTATAGGACGCATGATCCAGCACGACCCCAAGCGCGCTGGCATCGGGCGTGGCCACCCGCGCCTTGCGGCCATTGCCGATGGTCAGGATCCGCAACGTCGCCAGCCCGCGCATCGCCTCGCGCAGGACCGGGCGAGAGACGCCAAGCTGTGCGGCCAGCTTCGTCTCGGAGGGCAGTGTCTGGCCGGGCGACAGCCCTTCGGCGCGGATCAGCGCGCGGATCTCATCCATGGTCCGTCCGACCAGCGACAGGTCCGGGCCGTCGGCACCTGCATCGGATTGTAAGACAGCTTTTTCATTTGTTGACATACCAAATCCAATTTTCAGCTTGATTCATCTTAGCAAAGCTGTTTGTGTCAGCGCCATCGAATACGGCATCTGGAGGGTGCCGGAGGACCAATTAACCCATGCAATATCCTGTCCGGCGTCACTGACGGCCGGCCGAGGCAGACTGCCCGCATCGGGCGGGGCAGCAGACTGGAACGCAGATGAAGATCACCGCCATCAGGACTTTCCGCGCCGAGGAATTCTCGAATCTGCTATGGGTTCATGTCGAAACGGATGCAGGCATCACCGGGCTGGGTGAGACCTTTTATGGGGCCGCCGCGGTCGAGGCGCATATCCATGACACGCTGGCCTCGCGGCTTGTCGGCAAGGACCCGTTGCAGATCGAGGCGCTGCACCGCGAGATGCTGAACCTGCCGATGGCGCAGGCCTCGACCGGGGTGGAACACCGCGCCTGTTCGGCCATCGACATCGCGCTGTGGGACATTTTCGGCAAGCTGTGCGGCCAGCCGGTGCATCAGATGCTGGGCGGCCTCAGCCATGACCGGCTGCGCATCTACAACACCTGCGCGGGCACCCGCTATGTCCGCACCAACCGCATCCGGCCCGTGGACACGTGGAATCTGGGCGGCGCGGACGGCCCGTATGAGGATCTGGACGCCTTCATGACGCGGGCGGGCGATCTGGCGCAGGATCTGCTGTCGAACGGCATCAGCGCGATGAAGATCTGGCCGTTCGACCCGGCGGCGCTGGCCAACAAGGGCATGCATATCACCCGCGATGAGCTGCGCACCGCGATCCGCCCGTTCGAGCTGATCCGCGAGGCGGTGGGCGACAAGATGCAGATCATGGTCGAGCTGCATTCGCTGTGGAACCTGCCCATGGCCAAGAAGATCGCCCGCTGGCTGGAGCCGTTCGAGCCCACCTGGTACGAAGACCCGATCCGCATGAACAACGCGCAGGTGCTGGCGGAATTCGCGGCATCCACCGATGTGTGGACCTGCGCTTCGGAAACTCTGGGCACGCGGTTTGCCTATAAGGAGTATCTGGACCGCGATGCCTGCCATGTGGTGATGGCCGATCTGTGCTGGACCGGCGGGCTGACCGAAGGGCGCAAGATCGCCGCGATGGCCGATCTGTATCACCGCCCCTTCGCGCCCCATGACTGCATCGGCCCGGTGGGCTTTGCGGCGGCGGTGCACATGTCCTTCAGCCAGCCCAACACGCTGATCCAGGAATCGGTGCGCGCCTTCTATGACGGCTGGTATCGCGAACTGGTGACCGAGGTGCCGCGCATCTCGGACGGCCATGTCCACCCGATGGAGGGGCCGGGGCTGGGCACCGAACTGCTGCCCGGTTTCTTTGACCGCGCGGATCTGAGCACACGACTGACGGAGGCTGAATGATGTCGATTTCCCTGTTCGACCTGACCGGGCGCACCGCCCTGATCACCGGATCGTCGCGGGGCCTTGGCCGCGCCTTTGCCGAAGGGCTGGCGGGCGCCGGGGCACGCGTGATCCTGAACGGGCAGGACCCCGCCCGGCTGGAGGCCGCCGCCGCCGAGATGCGCGCCGCAGGCCATGACGTGCTGACGCTGGCTTTTGACGTGGCCGATGAGACAGCCATCGTCGCGGCCTTTGAAAAGCTGGACGCCGAGGGGATCACGGTCGACATCCTGATGAACAATGCGGGCATCCAGTTCCGCCGCCCCATGCTGGAACTGGACAGTGCCGACTGGCGCCGGGTGATCGAGATCAACCTGACCTCGGCCTTCATCATCGGGCGCGAGGCGGCGCGGCGCATGGCCCCGCGCGGGCGCGGCAAGATCATCAATATCGGCTCGCTGACCTCGGAACTGGCCCGCGCGACGGTCGCGCCCTACACGGTCGCCAAGGGCGGCATCAAGATGCTGACCAAGGCCATGGCCGCCGAATGGGGTGAAAAAGGCATTCAGGCCAATGCCATCGGGCCGGGCTATATGGTCACCGACATGAACAAGGCGCTGCTGGAGAACGCCGATTTCGACGCGTGGGTCAAGGCGCGCACGCCGATGCGCCGGTGGGGCCTGCCCGAGGAACTGGCGGGCACGGCGATCTATCTGGCCTCGGACGCGTCGAACTATGTCTCGGGGCAGATCATCTATGCCGATGGCGGCATGATTTCGGTGCTGTGATGATCGCCGTCACGATTTCCCCGCCCCATGACCTGCGCGTGACGGCGCTGGACGCCCCCGCCGCGCCGGGGCCGGGCGAGGTGACGGTGGCGGTCAGCCATGGCGGCATCTGCGGGTCCGATCTGCATTACTATCGCCACGGCGGCTTTGGCACGGTGCGGGTGCGCCAGACGATGGCTTTGGGCCATGAGGTCAGCGGCACCATCCATGCCGTGGGGCCGGGGGTGGACGGCCTGACGCCGGGCGACCCGGTCGCCGTCAACCCCTCGCGGCCCTGCGGGCGCTGTGCCTATTGTCAGGCCGGGCAGCGCAACCTGTGCGCCGACATGCGCTTCAGCGGATCGGCCATGCGCGATCCGCACGAACAGGGGCTGTTCCGCAGCCTGCTGACCGTGCCCGCCGCGCAGGCGGTGCGCCTGCCCGCCGGGGCCGATCTGGCGCAGGCCGCGCTGACCGAGCCGCTGGCCGTCTGCCTGCACGCCATTGGCCAAGCGGGCGACATCGCCGGGCAGAGCGTGCTGATCTCGGGTGCGGGGCCGATCGGCTGTCTGGCGGTGGCGGTCGCGCGCCATGCCGGGGCGGGCCGGATCGTGGTCACCGACATCGCGCCCGACCGGCTGGACATGGCGCGGCGGATGGGCGCGGATGACTGCCTCGATCTGGCGGCACAGCCCGATGCGCTGGCGCCCTTGCAGGCGGGGCGGGGCACGGTCGATCTGGCCATCGAATGCTCGGGCGCGGATGCCGCCCTGCATGCGGGTTGCGCGGCGCTGCGCCCGGCGGGCACGCTGATCGTGCTGGGGCTGGGCTCTGAGCCGCCACTGCCCCTGTCGCTGGTCGTGACCAAAGAGCTGCGCCTGCTGGGCAGTTTTCGCTTTGACGCCGAATTCGCACAAGCCGCGCAGCTGATCGCCGGGGGGCGGATCGACGTGACCCCGCTGATCAGCGCCGTCTTTCCGGCGGCGCGCGCCGCGGACGCCTTTGCCGCCGCCGCAGGGGGCGGGGCGATGAAGGTGCAGCTGGACTTTACCGACAGCGAGACCCGTTGACACAGATTTCACACTTGGGGGAGGAGACCCGAATGAAGATCACCGCACTTGGCCACAGCGTGGCCGCACTGGCCCTGATGGCCGGCGCCGCTGGCGCACAGGAATTCAGCTTCCGCTTTCAGTCCTCGGACCCGGCGGGCAATCCCAATTTCATCTTCCAGCAGGAATGGACCGATACGGTCAACGAGATGACCGACGGCCGCGTGGCGATCGAGCTGCTGCCGGTCGGATCAATCGTGGATTACCGCGAGACGCAGGATGCGGTCGGCGCGGGCCTGCTGGACGGGCATATCACCGACACCTCCTATTTCGCGGGCCGCGACCCGGCCTTCGGGCTGATCGCCAACCCGGTGGGAGCCTGGGCCTCGCCCGAGCAGATGATCGACTTTGTCGAAAATGGCGGCGGGTTTGAGCTGATGAACGAGCTGAACAACCCGTTCGGGATGCAGTTCATCGGCGTCTCGACACCGGGGCTGGAGGCCTTCGTGTCCCGCGTGCCGCTGAATTCGGTCGAGGATCTGCGGGGCGTCAAGGTCCGCTCGCCCGAGGGGCTGATCGCGAACGTGTTTCAGGCGGCGGGCGCCGCGCCCGTCAACCTGCCCGCCTCCGAGGTGTTCACCTCGCTGGACAAGGGCGTGATCGACGCCGCCGATTATTCGGTGTTCTCGGTCAATCAGGAACTGGGCATGAACGACATCGCACCCCATCCGGTCTATCCGGGGTTCCATTCGCTGCCGCTGGTCGAAGTGTCGATGAACAAGGCGAAATGGGACGCGCTGCCCGAGGATATTCAGCAGGCGCTGACCGCCTCGGTCAAGGTGTTCCAGGAAAATCAGGTCGGCACCCTGATGGAGCGCGACCTTGAAGCCGTCGAGGCCGCCCGCGCGGGCGGCGAGATCACCGTCCATGACTGGTCCGATGAGGAACGCGCCAAGTTCCGCAACATCGCGCGCGGCGAATGGGAGAAGATGGCTGTCCAGTCGCCCATGGCGCAGAAGGTCTATGACACCCTGACCGCCCATCTGCGCGACCGCGGGCTGATGGAATAAGGCACCTGCGATGCGGACCGGCGGGCGTGTCCCGCCGGTCCCCCCTTGCGGCCAAGGAGATGCCGATGACGCCCCCTGTCCCCCCGACCGTGCTGCCCGATGGCGTGCCGGTCCCGCCCGAAATCCGCGCAGGCATCAGCGGCGCCATGCCCGAGGCCGGGCTGCTGGGCCGCTGGATCTTTCGCGGCGGCTATCTGTTCGCCGCAGGTCTGGTGCTGGCAGCGGCGATCCTGCTGGTCGAGGTCTTCCTGCGCTATGTCCTGAACGCCCCCACCCGGTGGGCGCATGAGACGACGACGACACTGTGCGCGCTGGCGTTTCTCTATGGCGGCCTCTTTTGTGCCGCGCGCAACAGCCATATCCGGGTCGTGCTGATCTATGACATGCTGAGCGGGCGTGCCCGCCGCGCGCTGGAGGCGGTGATTGCCGCCGTCTCGGCGCTGGCCTCGGGCATGTTCGCCTATGCGGCCTGGACCATGGCGGACCGCGCGCTGTACACGCCGGGCGGAGAGTTCCGGCCCGAACGGTCCGGTTCCAGTTGGAACCCGCCCACGCCCGCGCTGATCAAGACCTTCCTGCTGATCGTGATGCTGGCCCTGACGGTGCAGTTCCTGATCATGGCCATCAACCACGCCCGCCGCTTCCGGCAGGGAGATCCGCTGTGAACGCCGTTCTGGATCTGGCCGCCATCGGCATCGGCCCCGCCACGCTGATGATGTTCGGCCTGCTGGTCGCGCTGCTGCTGACGGGGCTGCCGCTGGCGCTGGTGACGCTGCTGGTCGCGCTGTCATTCGCGCTGCTGGGCTTTGGGCCGATGGCGGTGCCGCTGATCGCCTCGCGCATCTATACCTTCGTGGACAGCTTTGTCTTCGTGTCAGTGCCGATGTTCGTGCTGATGGCGGCGTTGCTGGACCGCTCGGGCATCGCGCGCGATCTGTTCGACGCGATGAAGCTGGTCGGGCGCCGCATCCGGGGCGGGGTGGCGGTGCAGACGATCTTTGTCGCCGTGATCCTGGCCGCCATGTCGGGCATCATCGGCGGAGAGATCGTGCTGCTGGGCCTGATCGCGCTGCCGCAGATGCTGCGGCAGGGCTATGACCGCAAGCTGGCCATCGGGGTGGTCTGCGCGGGGGGCGCGCTTGGCTCGATGGTGCCGCCCTCGATCGTGCTGATCATCTATGGGCTGACGGCCAATGTCTCGATCGGGGATCTGTTCACGGCGGCCTTCGTGCCCGGCTTTCTGCTGGCGGGCCTCTATGTGGCCTATGTGCTGATCCGGTCCTATACCTCGGACCATATCGCGCCGATGCCCGATCTGACGCCCATTCCGGGCGCCGAAAAGCGCCGCCTGCTGAAGGGGCTGGCTTTGCCGCTGCTGGTGGTGTTCGTGGTGCTGGGCTCGATCTATGGCGGCATCGCATCCGTCACCGAGGCCTCGGCGGTGGGGGTGGCGGGCGTGCTGGCCTCGACCGTGCTGCGCGGCGAGTTCAGCTTTGCCATGCTGCGCGATTCCGCGATGCAGACGCTGGCGACGGTGGGCATGATCGTCTGGATCGGCATCGGCGCCACCGCGCTGGTGGGGGTCTATAACCTGATGGGCGGCATCCATTTCGTGTCCGGCCTGATCATCGGCATTTCCGACAATCCGACGGTGATCGTGCTGGTGATGATGCTGATCCTGTTCGTGCTGGGTGCGTTTCTGGACTGGGTGGGCATCGCGCTGCTGACGATGCCGATCTTTGTGCCGATCATCAAGACGCTGGGGCTGGACCCGGTCTGGTTCGGGGTGGTGTTCTGCATGAACATGCAGATCAGTTTCCTGACCCCGCCCTTTGGCCCGGCGGCCTTCTATCTGAAATCCGTCACCCCGCCCGAGATTTCACTGGGCGAGATCTTTCGCGCGCTGCTGCCCTTCATCGGGCTGCAGATCATCGCGATCGGGCTGCTGATCGCCTTTCCGCAACTGGCGGTCTACTGAACGGGGCAGGTGACAGCACGCCCGTTGTCACCTGTCCCGACCCGCGATGCGCGTGGCCTGCGGGACGGGCCGCCTAATTCAGTGCGCGGGCGACGGCGGCCTGACAGTGAAGTTCGGTCGTCGAGAACGAGGGGATCGGACAGTCGCCGGGGGCAAGCAGCAGCGGAATTTCGGTGCAGGCCAGCGCGACCGCATCGGCGCCGCGTCCGGCCAGCGCCGACATGATCCGCTGATACCCGGTGCGGGTCTCGTCGGGAAAGCGGTTATGCACCAGCTCGTCATAGATGCTGTCGTGGATATAGGCTTTCTCATCCTCGTCCGGGATGATCGCCTCCAGCCCGTGCTGCGCCAGAATATCGGGGTAGAAATCGCTTTCCATCGTCTTGCGCACGCCCAGAATGGCGACCCGGCGCAGGCCCTGTGCCTTGACCGCCGTGGCCGTCACCTCGGCGATGTGCAGAAAGGGGATGTCGATCTGCGGCTGGATCGCGGGGACGAACCGGTGCACGTCATTGCAGGTGATGACGATGAAATCCGCGCCTGCGGCCTCGATTGCGCGGGCCGAGGTCAGGATCTGGGCGCAGGCGGCCTCCTCGTCGCGGCGCCCGATCACGGCATCGACATAATCCTGCCGGTTGACGCTTTCCAGCACGATCCGGGCCGAGGTCACGCCACCTGCGACCTGCTGCATGATCTCATTCGTGCGCCGGTAATATTCGGCGGTCGAAACCCAGCTCAGCCCGCCGATCATTCCGATTTTCTTCACGTGACATGCTCCTTTGGCGGAAATGTAGCGAGGTGGCCAGCGGGGTGCAAACCGCTGCTGTCGGCACGGTCAGGCACCCAGCTGCACGGTTCTGTCCGGCGCCAGCGAGGTCAGGAAGCCCGCATCATGGCTGACCACCAGAACCGCGCCATCATAGGCGGCAAGCGCGGATTCCAGCGCGGCGATGCCATCCAGATCAAGGTGATTGGTCGGCTCGTCCAGAATCAGCAGCTGCGGTGGCGGCACCGCGCCGAGGGCGCAGGCAAGGCCCGCGCGCAGGCGCTGACCGCCGCTGAGATCGCGGGCAAGGCGCAGGGCGTCGCGCGCACGGAACCCGAACCGGGCCAGCGCCGCGTGTGCCAGATGCGCATCCGCCAAAGGGTTCAGGCGGCAGAAGTTCTCGTGCAGCGTCTGCGCCGGATCGAGCAGGCCCAGATGCTGGTCCAGCAGGGCGAAGGGGACCAGCGGTTCGGCCGTGCCGTGCAGTGCTGCGATCTGGCCGGTGATCAGCCGCAGAAGCGTGGTCTTGCCGCTGCCATTCGGCCCGGCGATGACCACGCGTTCCGGGCCGGTGAGGGTCAGCGACAGGTCGCGGATGACCGGGTGGTGGGGATCATGGCCGCCGGTCACGCCCTCCAGCCGCAGGACCGGCTTGCCGGGGGGCAGGCCGGTCGGGGGGATGTCCATGCGCAGGGGCAGCAGCACCTCGATCCGGTCGCGGGCGGCGGACAGGGCGTCCTCTGCGGCCTCGCGCCGGGCATCGCGCAGACGGGCGCCGGCGCCGCCCGACGCCTCGGCCCGGCCCCTGGCGGCATCCATCTGGATTTTGGGCTGATCCCCTTTGGCCCGCGCCCGGTGCCCGGCGCCGTCCTTGCGCGCCTTGCGCTCGGCAGCCTGCCGGGCACGGCGGGCGGTTTCGGCGCGGGTCTTTTCGGCATGGGCAAGATCGCGCCCCACAGCCTCCAGCTCCGCATCCTTGCGCTGACGGAAGGCGCTGTAATTGCCGCCATGGCGGGTGGCGCCAAGCGGGGTCAGCTCGACGATGGCGTCCATCTGGTCCAGCAGCGCACGGTCATGGCTGACGACGATCGCGGCCTTGGCCCAGCCACGAAGAAGGTCGGTCACGGCCCTGCGTCCCTCGCGGTCGAGGTTGTTTGTCGGCTCGTCCAGCAGCAGGATGTCGGGATCGGCCAGGATCAGCGCGGCAAGCGCTGCGCGGATGCGCTGACCGCCCGACAGCGCCGCCAGCGGCGTCTGCGGCCCCGCATCAAGGCCCAGGCGCAGCAGCGCAGCCTCGATCCGGGCGGGCAGGGTCCAGTCGGCATTTGCCAGATCATCTGCGGCCAGTTCATCCGTGGCGGCCAGCCCCGCCCCGGCCCGGTCCAGCAGATCCAGCGCGCGCCGGACGCCGAACAGATCGGCGATGGTCTGTCCGGGCTGCTCTGCCCCGTCCTGCCGCATCATGCCGACGGTGCCGGAAACCCTGACCTGCCCCGAAGCCGGGCGCAGATCGCCCGCAATCAGCCGCAGCAGCGTGGTCTTGCCGGTGCCGTTGCGCCCGGTGATGCCGCTGCGTTCAGGGCCGAAGGTCAGATTGATGTCGCGGAAAAGCGGGGTGCCGTCAGCCGTGGACCACGACAGGGCAGAGAGGGAGACGAATGCAGACATGGGACAGGACTTCTAGCAGCGAAACCGAAGGGGCGAAGGCTGTGAGGTTCATGTCCATGTCGGTTGGTCTCCGGTCTGTGCGTCATCGGAATTTAGGCGCGATGCGCGGGCATCGCAAGGGCAGGGGCAGGGGGCAGGCGCAGGGGCAGGGGTGGGCCATCGGCCCCCGGTCAGAAGATCAGCGACAGAATGCCGATCACGACCAGCAGGCCGATGATGAAGATGATGCCGATGGCGCCGCCGAGGAATTTGAGCATGGTCGTCTCCTGTGATTGATCAGGACAACCTCGGCGGCGGGCAGCGGTTCCGCGCCGGGACCTCAGTCCCCGCCCAGTTCGGCGGCGACAAGGCCCAGCCAATAGGCGATGCCGATGGGCAGCAGCGCGTCGTTGAAATCATAGCGCGGGGTGTGGACAAAGGCCGCGCCGGGGCCGTCGCCGTTGCCGATCATCACATAGGCACCGGGCACCTTTTCCAGCATGAAGGAAAAATCCTCGCTGCCGCCGACCGGAGGCGCGGCGCCGTCGACGTGATCCGCGCCCAGAACCCGCGTGGCGACGGCGATGGCGGTGGCTGTCTCGCGGGCGCTGTTGATCAGCGGCGGGTAGCGGCGGGTATAGATCAGCCGTGCGGTGACGCCGTGGGGGGCGGCGCAATGGCTGGCGAAGCTGCCCAGGCTGTCCTCCAGCAGATCGCGGATCCCGGGGCGGAAGGACCGCGCCGTGCCGCGCACCGTCACGCGGGCGGGGATGATGTTGGGGCTGTCATAGCTGCCCGCCGCGATATGACCGACCGAGATCACCGCCGCGTCATTCGCGGGCACCTTGCGCGAGATGATCTGCGCCAGCGTGGCGATGAACTGCCCGGCAGGCACGGTCGGATCGCTGCCCGCATGGGGCATGGCGCCATGCCCGCCGCTGCCCTCGAAGATCACCTCCCATGTGTCGCCTGCGGGCATGAAAGGGCCGGGGCGGGTCTGCAGGTGCCCCAGCGGATGCTGGGGGCCATTGTGCAGACCATAGACCGCGTCGCAGGGGAACAGGTCGAACAGCCCGTCATTGATCATCACGCGGGCGCCGCCCAGCCCCTCTTCTGCGGGCTGAAAGATGAAATGCACGGTGCCGGCGAAATCGGGGTCGGCGGCCAGTTTCTCGGCGGCGCCCAGCAGCATCGTGGTATGGCCGTCATGGCCGCAGGCATGCATGCGCCCCGGCACGGTCGAGGCATGGGGCAGGCCGGTCGCCTCTTCGATGAACAGCGCGTCCATATCGGCGCGCAGGCCGATGGTGCGCGTGCCGGGGCGTTTGCCGCGCAGGGTGCCCACGACGCCGGTGCCGCCAAGGCCGCGATGCACCGCGATCCCCAGCCCCTCAAGGAAGGCCGCGACGATGCCAGAGGTGCGGATCTCTTCGAACGCGGTTTCGGGGTGGCGGTGGATGTCGTGGCGGATTGCGGTCAGGCGCGCGATGAAATCGGTGTCAGTGCGGATCGTGTCAGGCGTGGCGGGCGTCATGGCTGTCCTTGTCGGCGGCGGGCGGAACGGTCAGGCCCTGCGCCAGCTGCGCAAGGCCGTGGATGAAGATGGCGGTGATAAAGATCGGCACGGTGGCGGCCACGAAGATCAGCGGCATGCCAAAGCTTTCGGCGGTGTTGTTCAGGCTGCGGGCCAGAAAGGACCGCGCCGGGTTCAGGCCGGGACCGAAGAAGCAATAGAACAGGATCGGCCCCAGAAAGACGACCACCGCCGCCCCGCGCAGCAGCGCCGCCAGTTGCCGCACCGGGCGCGGCAGACGGGCGGGCACCTGCACAAGGCTGGGGTCGAACCCCGCCTTGAACGAGATGCTGGCCCCCAGCAGGCCGACCCAGACCATCGCATAGCGCGCCGCCTCTTCGGTCCATGCCGGGGGGGCTGCGAACCCATAGCGCGCGACGACCTGCAGCGCGATGAACGCCACCATCGCCACAAGACAGACCAGCGCGACCCCGCGCAGCACGCGGTCGATGCCGTCGCTGAGCCACAGGATGGCGGATGCAAATGCAGTCATGGGAACCTCCTGCCGGGGCTGTCCGGGATCAGTCGAGATGGGTGGAGATGAAATCGACATCCGCCTGCGGGACGATCTGGTTCCAGACCCCGCGCGTGGTCTCGATAAAGCGGTCGCGTTCGCCGTCGGCCAGCGGCGTGATCTCGATGCCGCCCTGCTGGATGACCTGCTCGAAATAGGGGGCCTGTTCGGTGGCCCAGCTCCGGTTTGCCGCAATGCCTGTGGCGATGGCGTCGTCAACCCAGCCTTTTTCTTCGTCGGACAGGGTGGAATACCAGTCCTCGGACAGCATCACGACCTTGGGGACCGAGCCCGCGTCCAGCGGCGTGAAATAGTCCAGCAGTTCCACCTGACCCGCCGCCACCACGGTCGAGGGCGGGTTGAAATGGCCGACCGCCACGCCGGTCTGCAAGGCGTTGGGCGTCTCGGCCCAGGACACGACGGTCGGGCGCGCGCCCCATGCGGTAAAGACCGTCACCTGATCGCCGTTCTGCGCGCGCAGGCGCATGTCGGTCACGTCTTCCAGCGTGGTCACCGGCTTTTGCGTGTTGAACAGCCCAAGCGAGCCGCCGCGCATCACAAAGCCCGGCACCCGGATGCCCTGATCGCCCGCCTGATCGTTGATGCGGTCCAGCGCGCCCGACGCGTCGACGATCCGGTCGAAATCGGCGTCATCGCGCGACAGGAAGGGCAGAAACAGCGCCGAGGCGAAATCGGACACCTTCATCAGCGCGCCGCCATTGGCCAGGTTCATCTCGATCAGCCCTTGCGCGGTCTGGTCCAGACGCTCGTTCTCGCCGCCCATGCTGTTGGAGGGATGGACGGTGACGGTCACGCCATGTTCGGCCATCGCATCGCTGAACGCCTTGATAAAGACGAACTCGGCGTCGTTCTGCAGGTCTTCGGTTCCGGCAAAGGCCACGGTGATGTCATCCATCGCCCAGCCGGCGCCCGACAGGGCCAGCAGGCTGACAGAGGCGGCAAGGATCGTGTTTTTCATGGTTTTCTCTCCTATTGGGTGTTCAGTTCATCAGTCCAAGATAGCGGGGCAGCGTCAGCGAGATCGCGGGCACATAGATCAGCACGCCCAGCAGGATCAGCTCGACCACCAGAAAGGGCAGGACCGCGCGGACCAGCCGCCAGTAGCCGATCCCCACCACGGTCGAGAGGATCAGCAGCACACCCCCCAGCGGCGGGGTCAGCAGGCCCACGGTCAGGTTGAAGCCGATCAGGATGCCCATATGCACCGGGTCCACCCCCAGCACGATCGCGGGCGGGATCAGCAGCGGGCCCAGCAGCGCCACGGCGGCCTTGACGTCCATGATCATCCCGGCGGCCAGAAAGATCAGGTTCAGCACGACCATATAGCCCATCGGCCCAAGGCCCAGATCACCGATCAGCGCGCCCAGCTTGCGCGGCAGCTGCTCGACCGAGGTGAGGTAGCCAAAGGTCGCCACCGCCACCAGAATGACAAAGACCGCGCCCGACAGCATGACCGTCCGGTTCAGCGATTCGATCACGTCGCGCCGGGTCAGGCGGCCATAGAACAGCCCCACGCCCAGTGCGGCGATGGAGGCGACGGCGGCCGCCTCGGCCGGGGTCATGAAGCCGAACAGGATGCCCGACAGGATGATCACCGGCAGCGCCAGCGCGGGCAGCGCGGTGACCAGCGAGGCCCAGAAGGGCGGAATGTCGGACCCCTTGCCGCCCGGATGGTCATGGCGATGCGCCATGATGGCATTGACGACCATCAGAACCGCCGCCAGCAACAGCCCCGGCGCCACGCCCGCCGCGAACAGCGCCACGACCGAGGTGTTCATCAGCGCCCCGTAAAAGATCAGGATGATCGAGGGCGGGATGATCGGCCCGATGATCGAGGACGCCGCCGTCACCGCCGCCGCATAATCACGGCTGTATCCCTGCCGCTCCATTTCCGGGACCAGCGTGTTGCCAAGCGCCGCCGCATCCGCCGTGGCCGAGCCCGAGATGCCCGCGAAGAACACCGAGGTCATGATGTTGACATGCCCCATGCCGCCCTTGAACCGGCCCAGCATCGACAGCGAAAAGCGGATCAGCGCCTCGGTCACGCCGCCCCGGTTCATCAGCTCTCCGGTCAGGATGAACAGCGGCATGGCCAGAAAGGCGAACATGTCCAGCTGGCTCATTGCGCGCTGCGGCAGGGCCGCCAGATAGCGCGTCTGGTCCAGACTGAAAAAGCCGATGATCGTGGCGCCGCCCACGAAATACGCGATGGCAGAGCCCGACATCAGCGTGGCGATCAGGAACAGAAAGGGCAGAATGGGCATCGCAGCGTCTCCTTTCCGGCGACCCAACGAAAGGCATGACCCATACGCAATACGAATTAATTTGCAGCATGTATGCGTTGTTGCTATGGGTTGTGTTGTATCAGAACGATGAATCCGTTTCCGACGCGCGGTGTCATGCCTTGACCCGCATGCAGGTTTTGCGGCCTGCTGATGCGATTTCGGGCGGAATGATCAATTTCAAGGCATCTGAAAACAGTGAACGGTCTCAATCTTCACCGCCTGCAGATCTTCCGGACCGTCTTTGAGATGATGAGCATCAGCGCCGCCGCGCGCCAGATGCGCCTGTCGCAGCCCACGATCAGCCGCCATATCGCCATTCTGGAAGACGAACTGCGCTTTGCGCTGTTTCACACCATCGGCGGGCGGCTGGAACCCACATGGGAGGCGCAGCGCCTTTACGCCGAAAGCGGCGGGCTGTTCGAGCGGCTGAACCTGCTGGAAGGTTCGGTCGATTCCATCCGGCGCGGACAGCAGGAATCGCTGCGGCTGATGGCCTCGACGGTGCTGGCCATGACGCTGCTGCCCCCGGCCATCGGCGCGCTTTACGCCCGCTTTCCGGATCTGGAGATCGTCGTGGATGGCGGGCGCCAGAAGGTGCAGCTTGCGGCGCTGCGCGACGGCTCGATCGACCTTGCGGTGGGCGGCGCGCAGGCCAACCGGCCCGATCTGCGCCAGACCGTGATGGGCAAGATGCCACTGGTCGCCGTGCTGCCGCGCGGCCATCCCCGCGCCCGCGAGGCGGCCTTTGATCTGGCGTGGCTGGCCGAGGGGGGGTGCGTCATGCACAACCCGCGCGGGCCGATGGGCAGGCTGATCCTGGCCGAGATGGACCGGCGCGGCATTGCGCCGGGGCGTCACATTCAGGCGCTGAACATCATCTTTGCGGTCGCCCTCGCCCGCGCGGCGGGGCTGTGCACGATCACCGACCGGCTGACGGCGCAGGCGATGGCGCCCGACATGCGCCAGCTGCCCCTGTCCCGGCCGATCGGGCTGGACCTTGCGGTGCTGGAGATCGCCAGCCAGCCCCGCCGCCGCGTGACGGACGCGTTCTGCGAGGAATTCACCAAGGTCTTTCGCGCGGGCATGACGGGCGACGACGGTCCCTCCGGCCCCTGATCACCCGGACCATATCCATCATGTCCGATCTGACAGGGCGTACCCTGAAGATCCCGGAGCGTTGTCACGGTTTCATCCGTGAACCCTGTCCGCTTTGACCGCATGATGGCATCGCGGGCCATGGCGTTGGACCTGTGGCTGAACCTGACAGGACCGGGGGCCGTCGCAAAGACGCGCGGCGAGTGCCGACATCAAGACCGATCGCGACGGTATGGCGGGAAACGGGGCGGGCTTGCCCGGATGCCTGACGGGCATGCGGCGCGTGCCGGGATGGCTGGACAGATCGGCGCGGTCTTGCCTATCCTCTCAGGTCATGGCGCTTCACACCCTCTCGGCCTCATGTCTGGACACGCAGGTCCGCGTCGGCGCGTTTCAGGACGCGGTTGCGATGATGTGCCAGCTGGAGATTACGCCCGATGATGTGGCGGGCTTTCGCTCTGAGACGGCGATCGGTCTGGTTCCGGGGGCGATTCTGGGGCGCAGCATGCATTCGCCCTGTCAGGTCCGGCGCACGGCTGAACTGGCGGCGGCCGGGTCGGACAATGTGATGATCCACGCCCCGCGCAGCGGCGCCTTCCGGATGCACCAGCGCGGCGCGGCCGAGGTGATCTGCACGCCCGGCCAGATCTATATCGACCCCAACGAACTGGACGGCAATGCCAGCTTTCTGGACACAGGGAACGAGGCATTTTACATCTCGTTGCCGCGCAGTCTGGTCGCGGGTCTGCGCGGGGTGAACGACAAGCTGCGCCAGCGGATCGAGATCACGCCGCAATGGCGGCTGTTTCTGCGCTATGGTGAACTTGTCATGGCCGAGCTGGACGGCCTGTCGCCCGGTCAGGCGGCACAATCGGCGCGGCATCTGCACGATCTGGCGCGGTCGGCCTTTGGTCAGGGCGATCCCGGTCCGCTGGCGGGCACGATGGCGGCGCGGCTGCGCGTGATCCGGGACGATATCGAGGCCTGTCTGTCCCAGCCCGATCTGTCGCCGGGGGCCATCGCCGCGCGGCACGGCATCTCTGAACGCTATCTGCGGATGATGTTCGCCGCCGACCAGACCAGCTTTCGCGCCTATGTGCTGGAGCGTCGGCTGCGTCGCGTGCATGCCGCCCTGTGCAGCCCCGATGCCGCCGTGACCACGATTGCCCAGATCGCGGGGGCGGCGGGCTTTGACGATCTGTCATGGTTCAACAACAGCTACCGGCGCAGGTTCGGCCAGACGCCGCGCGACACCCGGGCCGAGGCGTTGTTCGCCGACCCCCGCCGCCGGCAAGACTGACCCCGCCCGCCACCCGCCTGCCGCCCGCCTGCCGTCTGGCCCGGACCCCTTCCGGCCAGCCCAAGACGCAACCCCGCCGGGCCGCTAGGATTCGCACAGCTTCATGTCGGCAAGGATCGGGGATGTGGGATTTTTCTGTCGGGTTTTGTTCTGGCGCCGATCTTTGGACGGGCCGCGAAGGCCGCGCTGACCGCGCCCGAGGCCCGCACCGTGACGGGACAGCCCGCCCGCATCATCCGGGCGCCATGCCGTGGGAACAGCCATTCGCCTGCCACCCTGAACTGCGCCCTGTCGCTGTCACGTTAGGATCTGCCATGACCCGTCTGAGTCCCGCCCTTGCCGCCCTGACCCTGCCCCTCACCCTCACCGCCGCCCCTGCCATGGCCGACCGCGTCTCGGTCCTCGTCTTCGACGCCTCGGGGTCGATGTGGAACCGGGTCGAGGGCGATCTGACCCGCATCGAGGTTGCCCGCGACGTGATGGGCGATTACTTTGCCAGCCGCGATCAGGGCCAGCCCCTGTCGGTCATCGCCTATGGCCACAACCGGCGCGGCGATTGCGGCGATATTCAGGTGATCGCGCCGATGGGCCAGACGCCGCCCGGTGATCTGGAGGCGCGGTTGCGCGCGCTGATGCCGCGCGGCATGACGCCCCTGACCGACAGCTTGGCACTGGCCCGCGACCAGATCCCGCCCACCGCCGAGGCGGCCGACATCATTCTGGTCACCGACGGGCTGGAGACCTGCGAGGGCGATCCCTGCGCGCTGGCCGCCAGCCTCGCGGCCGAGGGCATCGACATCCGCGCCCATGTCGTGGGCTTCGGGTTGACCCGTGCCGAGGTCGATGCCCTCGCCTGCATCACCGATCAGACCGGCGGCATGCTGTTCGACACCAATTCCGGCGCCGAACTGGCGCGGGCGCTGCAACAGGTCAGCGCCGCGCCGCCGCCGCCCGACCCCGCACCGGAACCCGCGCCCGAAGCCGCCTTCGACATCGGCGACAAGGCCGAGGCGGGGTTCACCTACACCATCAGCTGGCGCGGCGAGGCCGCCATGACGGACTACCTGGGCTTTGTGCCGCAGGGAGAGGATCGGGCGCCGTCATCCGGCAGTTTCAACACCATCAACATCCAGCCGGACGGGACGCCGCGCAACCCGCTTGACCGCACCGCGCCTGCCGAACCGGGGATGTACGACCTGATCATCCGCACCGCCGCGCATGGCGTCATCGCCCGCCAGCCGGTCGAGGTGGTGGCCCCGGCCATGGGGTTCGATCCGATCGGTTCGGTCGAACCGGGCAGCCGCCTGCGCGTGACCTTCCGCGCGCCCGAACAGCTGGGCGAAAGGGTTGTCATTGCCGACCCCGATCAGCCGGTGAACGAACATCAGCGCCATGACTGGAACAACGCCCTGCACAGCCGCGGCGCGATGGGCCTGACCGCCCCGCAGGTGCCGGGCGAATACGAGCTGCGCTATCTGAACAGCGGCGCGACCGGGGTGATGTTCTCGCGCCGCTTCGGCGTGGGGGTCCCGTTCGTGGATGCCGACCTGACCCGCAGCGACGATCTGGCGGCGCAGGCCACCGCCGCCACGCAGGGCGCCGCCGCGCAGGATCAGATCGCCGCCGTCACCGCCACCTTCCGCCTGCCGGAGGGCGTGCCGGACAGCGCGGTGACATGGGACGCGGTGCCGCTGGACCCCGATATGGCGCCCGAGGCCTGGGCACCGATGGACACCGGCCCCACCATCACCGGCACATTCGAGCCGGGCCGCTGGCGCGTCACCGCCCGCGCGCCGGGCGAGACCGAATTCTCGGCCGATCTGGACATCTTCCCCGGTCAGGACAATGATTTCACGCTGCCCCTGACCTCGGCCAGCCACGAGGATCACGGCTCGGTCCTGCCGCTGGAGGGGGACTGGCAGATCCTGGCCATCCCGCCCTATGACGCGCCCGCGGGCGCGGCCGAGGGGCCGATCCGGATGATGCGCATCACCCTGACCCAGGGGGCGGACGGGTTTACGGGCCGCTTCACCCTGTCCGGTTCGATGGGCGGTCCGGTGGGCGGTCCGCAGGTCGCCGGGGGCGATCTGGACCGGGCCGAGGACGAGGACGGAAATCTGTTCCTGCAGTTCACCCAGACCCAGCTGTCGCCCGAGCCGTTCCGCATCGCGCTGGGGCCCTTGGGCGATCACGGCTGGTCCGGCACGATGACCTCGGGCGCCAATTCGGTACCGGTGGTGTTCTGGCCCGACAGCCAGCCCTTGCCCGACCTGACCACGATGCAGACGGCACTGTACGGCGCGGCGCCGCAAGGCCGTCCAACCGATGTGCCGATCGTGGCCCGCTGCGACGAGGCCGCCGGATGCCGCGTCACGCAGGGACGGCTGACGGCCCTGCTGCCGCAGGGCTGGGGCATGACCGAGCCCTTGTTCTTTTCGGCGGTCGGGGACAACCTGCCGACCGATCTGCCGATGATGTCTTTCCACGGCCCCATGCCGGGCGAAGAGCTGCGGCTGAACCCGCATCAATGGCTTGCCTCGAACGGTCCCTGCATCAGCACCGGGGCGGGGCCGCTGTGCTGGTTCTTCGATGCCGCCCCCGGCACGGCAGTGGCGGCGCAAACCCTCGCGCCCTCGCTGGTCATCTCCGAAGGTCAGGCCGGGCCGGGCGATCCGGCGCCCTCTGATCTGGCCGCCGACCAGCCCTGTGCCCAGTCCGCCTGCCGGTTCGAACTGCCTCAGGCCGGGCTGGTGGCCGAACTGCCGCAGGGCTGGTGGGTCCGTCAGGCCGGGCGTGAGGACGGCACGCCCCGCGCGCAGTTCACCAATGGCGGCGATCTGATCATGCTGGTGGGCCGCGACGGCTGGAACCCCGAAAACGGCCCCTGCCTTGACAGCGCCGCCGGGCCGGTCTGCTTCTGGGGCGGCACCGGCAACGAGGTCCGCATCGCCGCCGCCTTCATCGCCTCGACCCTGACGCCGCTGCCCGACGGCCCCGACACCAGCCCCGAAGGGCCGGTCACGCTGGCACCGGCAGGGGGCGGGATTCTGGCCGGGTCGGGCGGATCTTTCCCGATCACGTTCGAGGCGCCGGACGGGTTTCAGGGGCAGGTGACCCTGCATGCCCCAGGCGGTGCCGAGGTTTTTCAGGCCGATGCCGGCTGGCTGCTGGGGGCGCAGGATCAGGTGCTGCCGGTCCCCGCGACGCCCGGCCTCTATGAGGCGCGCGTCCACGACGCCTCGGGGCGGCTGCGCGCGACCACCGGCATTCAGGTAAGGATCGACGACCGCCCCGAAGCGATCCGCATCGGCCTGCGCGCCCGGACCCAGTTCGGCAGCGGCTGCATGATGGGCGCGGACCTGTCGATGCCCGATGGCGGTCGCTTCACCTTCTCCGCCCCGCTGGAGGCGGTGCGCGACGATGACGGCACCCCGGTGCCAGGCCTGCTGAACCCGGACGCGCCGGTGACGCTGGAGATCACCGGCTTTGGCGGCAGCGGCGCGACGCTGGCGCCGCTGGCCTTCGCCGCCCCCTGCGAGGCGATGATCCTGCGCGTCGGGCCTGCGCGCTGCACGATGGGCGAGGGCGCGGCGGGCGAGGGCGCGGCGGGCGAGGGCGCGGCGGGCGACTGCCCGCTGCCCGTCACCTATGCCGCGCCGCAGGGTCTGCTGGGCCTGCGGCTGACGGGCAGCGATCAGCTGGAGATGGATCAGGGCGCGGCGACAGGCCCCGCGCCGCAGCCCGCCCCCGCGCTGCTGCCGGATGGCGGCGTCGTGCCCGACGAGATGACCTTCACCCTCGACGAACTGGCCCCGCCCCAGCCCCTCCCCGCCGAGGCCGAACTGCCCCTGGGCCGCGAACTGACCGCAGAAGAGATCGACGACCTGATCTGGGATCTGACCGGAAAGCCGCAGGAATGACGCGCCTGTCGCTTGGCTGTGCCGCGCTGCTGGCGGCGCTTGCCCCTGCCGCAGCGTTGCCACCGCCACCTGTGACCGGGAGGGATAGCATGACCGGTCCCCTCGCCCGGCTGCTGGCGGCGGCAACGGTTGCGCTGGCGCCCCATGCGGCGCAGGCGCAGTTCGACACGCCCGCCGACACCACTCGCTGGAAGGTCGCCTGCACGGACATGCCGTGCCCCGATCACAGCCGCATCGCCGCGATGCTGACCGGGGCCGCCGACCGGATCGGCGACTGGTATTGGAATGCCGGGTTTCCCATTCCCCGCGTCGACCTGACCGGGCGGGGCACCCGGCGCCTGATCCATCTGGTGCCCGACCCTGATCCCCGGACCTGCGGGCTGGCCCATGCCCTGGGCTGTTTCAAGGTTCTGCCCCGCCCCGCGCTGTATATCACGCTGGACCGGCTGGACCGCCAGATCACCAACGCGGCCTTTGCGGCCGGGACGCCCTTCATCGAAAAGACCCTGTCGGTCCTGACCCATACCATCGTTCACGAGATGTTCCACCTGATCCAGCACGCCGGCGGCGGCAGCAGGTTTCTCTATGCCGATGTCAGCCAGAACACCGTCGCCGCGCTGGACGGCCAGTTGATGGAGGATGCAAAAGGCCGCGGTTCGGACTGGCTGTTCGAGGGGGGGCGCGATGGCCGCCGAGCTTGCCTGGGTCGCGCAGCCCGAAAACGCCTGGCAGCGGCCCCATATCATCCCCTATCGTCTGGGGCTTGACCGGCCGCTGATCTCGCCGGGGGGCGCAAGCGGGAATCCCTACCGGCTTGGGCGGTTTCTGGACCATCTCGGCGCGGCCTGTCCCGGCGGGCGCATGGCCTTTCTGCGCGCGCTGCATCAGCCCGATGTGAACGACGGATATAACGGGCTGAAGCATGTCAGCGCGCTGATGGCGGCACAGGGCAGCAGTCTGGCCGACAGGTTCGTCGATTTCGTGCGGGTCAGCACGCCGGTCGCCCCGGACCCCTTGGGCAGAAGGCGGCTGGCCCTTGCCTTTCACAGCGGCAAGAGGGTGACGCTGCATCTTCCGCGCCTGCGCCAGCTGGCCCATGAATGGCCCCCCCGCGTGGCCGCCTATGCCGCCGCCGCCATGGTGGCCGATATCCAGCCCGGCCCCGCCCCCGCCGTTTCCCCCGGCGATGGCGTCCAGACCGTGACGATCGCGCGGCTGTCGCTGCTTGAGGCCGGAACCGCCGGGGATCTGACCCTGATCGTCAATGACGAGGTCGCGCCCGATCTGACCTATCACCGCGCCTATGCCGGGGGGGACGCCCCCGACCGCTGGCTGGCCCGTCTGGTCAATTTCAGCAGGCCGCCGCGCCTTGAGACACGGGCGCAGGACGTCAGGATGCGGCTGGAGGCCAAAGAGCTGCTGCTGGGCCCGCCGCAATGCATCCTGCCGGGCCGGATCGCCTCGATCCACGCCAATCAGCCGGTCGCGGGCCTGTCCTGGGCGGTCGAGGCGGGGCGGCTGAGCGTCCGCGATGTGCCCGAGCGACCCGGCGACCCGACATCGCCCCTGGTGCCCGCGCTGGTCTGTTTCGACCCCGACCGGCCCGGCACCTATGCGATCACCCTGCGCACGGGCGCCGCGAACCGCCCCGTGAAGGTGGCCGAGATCGTCGTCACCCGCTATCCCTGCCGCGTCGATCTGGTCTGGGACGGTGACGATACCACCCGCAGCCGCTATGTCTCTCCGCTGCCCGGTCAGGCCGAGGGCCAGCCGACCGGCAAGGAGCTGAGCGGCGCCGACATGGTCATCCGCACCGCCGGGACGAGGCTGGAGTCGGGCGAGGTCGTCGGCAACGACGCCTATGCCGCGATGATGCGCGGCAATCTCGACATGCTCAGCGGCGCGTTGCCGCCCGATGTGCAGGCCGAACTGCGCGCGCTGCCCGCCCCGGAACGCGCGATGGTGGCCGAGGCGATGCGCAACCTGACCGGTGTGACAGGCTTTGCACCGGCAGACGAGATTGCCACCTTCGGCAGCCCGACCCGGCAGTTCGACATGCTGAACCCGCATCAGGCGGTGGACGGCATGGCCGAGATGATCTTTCGCATGCTGCTGCTGGACCGCCTGCCCTCCGACGCGGAACCGGGCCGCGTCGGCGCCCCCCCCCAGGGGCGCCGGGGCGGTCAGACCAGTCCCGATACCCCCGTGGCCGAGTTCCCCCGCAGCCTCTGGGACGGTCAGGTGCTGCATTACAATTCCTCGGGCCTGCTCTGGCGGATGGACGGCGAGGACGGCTATGTCGAGATCAGGCATCAGCCCCTCCCGCGCATCCGCGAAGAGCTGTTCATGCCGATGATCATGGACCGCCTGCCCTGGGAGGGCTAGACCCCCGTCAGGTCAGGTCAGGTCAGGTCAGGTCACGGCCGGGCATCGGCTGCCTGACGGACTGCGGCACCCGCTTTGCAGCCTGCCGGTGGCTTCTGCCTCCCGCCTGGAACGCCGGGACTGCCGCGCATCCGGACGACCAGTGCCGACTGGGTTGCGACGCCGGTCACAATGATCCCATCCCGGTCTTCGCCGGTCCGGACCAGTTCACGGATGGCGCGATCCGGTATCCCCGGCTGTGCCATGTTGCCCTGTTCATCAGCACCCGGCCGGATGCGGGATGGACCCGTGGGCGTTGTCGTGACCGGGGCGGTCTGATGGCGCGCCCTTTGGCCTTGCCCGTCCACAGCAGCCCCCCACCGGCGCTTTGGCGGCAAGGCCTGTCCATCCGGGAGCGATGTGGCTATGGGCCCGCGCCGACAAAGCGTGCCAGCTTGCCCAAAGTCTGCATCCCCAGCTCCTCCGCGCCGAAGCTTCTGGCCTCCTGAAAGGCGGTCGCCGTACTGAAGACCATGCCTAGGGTTACCGTCGTCGCGTTGTCGGTTTCCTCGAACAGGGCCCAGGCATCGGCATGCTTTGGCCCGTTCTCACCCCAGAGCAGCGCATAGCTGATGCGGTCTTCGGCCCGGACCTCGCGGTATTGATGGTGGTTCGGAAAGACCGTGCCATCCGGCGCGATCATGTCAAAGACCCATTCGCCCCCGGCCCGCAGGTCGATCCGCCTTGTGCGGCAGCTGAACCCCTCGGGTCCCCACCATCGGGGCAGGGTGTCGGGGTTCATCCACGCCCCCCAGACCACCTGCCGCGGGGCGTGGATCACCCGCCGCAGCACCATGGTGCGCGCCGCCACATCGGCCAGACTGTCCAGCCCGGCGCCAAAACCCTGCCGGTAGTCCGCCTCCATATCCGCCGCCAGCGACGACAGCTGAACGGTCGCCGTGATCCGGCTGCCCGCGCCTGCGCTGGCGAAATCCGCCGTCACCAGCGCCGCCGATTGTGTCACACCGCCGGAGGAGATCACCTCGCAGGTCACGCTGCGTCGCGGGGGCAGCAGGTCAAGCCAGTTGCAATCGCAGCGGATTCCGGGCTGATCGCCGATTGTGCAGAGCGAGACCTCACGCCCGCCGACGCGGGTATCCGCCTCAAGGAACGTGACCGCGACCAAGGGTGCGGGCGTCGCCCAGACCGCCCGTGCGGCGGGTGCGGTCCAGACCTGCCACAGGGTGTCGACAGGCGCGCTGACCTGCCGGTCGAAGGTCAGCGTTGCAAAGGGGCCGGTCATCGCCGCAGGCCCGCAGCGTAGGTTTCCAGTTGCGTCGTGACCGTGCCCCAGCCATCGAAGAACCCCATCTCCTCGTGCGCCTTGCGGCTGTCGGGATTGCGATGGCGTGCAATCGCCCGGTAGGTCGTGCCATTGCCGGGGGCATCCGCGAACAGCAGGATCGCGGTCATGAACGGGTCCGGCGCAGGTTTCCAGCCTTCGGTATAGGCGTCGGTAAAGACCAGCTTTTCGCCGGGCACCACCTCCAGATAGACGCCGCGATTGTCCATCACATGGCCGTTCACCTCGAATTGCGTGTTGAACCGCCCGCCGACCTTCAGGTCGATATCGGCCGCAGTGACCTTGTGCGGTGCGGGGATGAAGAAATGGACAATGTGTTCGGGCCGGGTCCAGCACTCCCAGATCAGCTGCAGGGGCACCGCCAGCGTGCGGGTAAAGCTGAGATCCGTTTCGGGGTCGAGTTCAGGTTGCGGTGTCATTCCCGGCGCTCCTTTTTCAGCGACATCACATAGTCGCCCAGCCGGTCCAGCCGGGAGTCCCAGATGGCCCGCTGCTCTTCCAGCCATGTCCGCATCGGGGCCAGCGCCTCGGGGACGATGGCGCAGGTGCGGACGCGCCCGTCCTTCGATGAGGCGATCAGCCCCGCCTCTTCCAGCACCGAAAGATGCCGCATCACGGTTGGCAGGCGCAGCCCGGTGGGCTGGGCCAGTTCGGTCACCGGCGCGGGCCCCTGGGCCAGACGGGACAGGATCGCCCGTCGGGTCGGGTCCGCCAGCGCGTGAAAGAGCAGCGAAAGGTCCGGCGAATGATTAGTCATCTGGCTAAGTATAACACAAACCGGCGCTCGGGCAAGTCTGGGGTCGATGTCGTGTCGTCACCCGCCTGCGGCCAGCATGTTCAGTTGCGTCCGCAGGCCGTCCACGTCGCCCGTCACCGGTTGTTCGATCCGGGCATGGGTCGCGATCCAGATCGGGATTGCCTGCTCAAGCAGCGCCAGACCCGCCCCGGTCAGGCTCAGCCGACGAGAGCGTCGGTCATCGGCATCGGGGGCCACCGTCAGCAGGCCGCGCCGTTCCAGCGGCTTCAGATTTGCGGTCAGCGTGGTGCGGTCCATCGCCAGAAGCCCCGCGACCGACCCGATGGTCGGCGGCTCGGGCCGGTTCAGCGAGATGAGCAGTGAAAACTGCCCGCTTTTCAGGGCCACAGGGCGCAGCGCCTCATCGAAACGCCGCGCAATGGCGCGGGCGGCACGTTGCGTGTGCAGGCACAGGCAAGCGAACTGATGGACAAGATCAGCACCTTTCTGTGGTTTGACGGTCAGGCCGAAGAGGCCGCCGAATTCTACACCGCCCTGTTTCCCGACAGCCGCGCCCTTGCGCGTCTTGCGCCAGCGCGGCTGCGTCGCAATCGGCCCCGCGGTCCGGTGCCCGCCGCGGTTCGAGGGTCACGCGCCGCACCCGGCGGACCGGCATTTCGGCGTCGACGATCAGGATATGCCCGCTCGGGCGATGTTCTCCATCGGGGTCTGCACGACCGGACCAGAGCGGTCGGCCCGACCCGCGAACCTCGCCTCAGTCCTGCGCGTCCGACCAGTATCCCGCCGCGCTGAAGCGGGTTTTGGGCAGGCCGCGATCCAGCAGGCAGGCCCTTGCCCTGCGCGCCTCGCGGGTGCTTGCCGCGAACCAGACAAAGCCGTCGTCGAAAGGTCCTGACGCCTCCAGCGCCGCCACAAGGTCGTCACAGCGGCTGACCTCGGGTCGACCGGCCAGCGGTCCCAGATCATGCGCGGCGCAGCGCAGCACGGCGCGGACCTCGCCCCTGAACAGCGACAGCATCCGGGCAATCGCGGGCATGGCGGTTTCGTCGCCGAACAGCCACAGCCGCGACGCCTCGGGGCACCAGCCGCCGCCCGGTCCCAGAATGCCGACCTGCTGGCCTGCCGGGTTGCTCTCGGCCCAAAGGCAGGCCGGGCTGTCGGCGTGGCGGAAGATGTCGAAATCCAGCCAGCCATCCCCGTGCGCGGCGACCGTATAGACCGGGCGGTGCAACGCATCGGCCCCCTCGGGCCAGACCGTCCGGCCGCTTTCCGCCACCCGTGGCCAGATCGCCGGGCGCCCCGGTGGTGGCAGCAACAGCCGGAAATGCAGGCTGCCCCGGCCAAAGCGCGCCGCATCCGGACCCGCCAGCCGGACGCGCAGAAAGCCCGGCGTCGTCGGGGCGACCCGGACCACGCGCATCAGCGACAGCCCCGGCGCCAGCGCGCCGACATCGACGCGCTCCCATCGGACGGGCAGGCCGACCTCGGCAAACACCTCGGTCGCGGTTTCGCGCAGATTGCCGATCAGCCGCTGTTCCGGGGCAAACAGGTCGATGCGCAGGCTGTCGGTCTGTGGCGTCAGCCGCAGCTCGCACCCCCACAGATGCACGCTCAGCCCCTCGGGCGTCTCGACCATGGGTATATCCCATGCAGCGGCGCGCGCCCTGAGGGCCGAGGCCGCCGCACCCGAGGCGCGATCAATCACGCCGGTGCTGGTGAAGTTGCGCAGATGAGACATGGATCAGCCTGTGCTTGCCCGTGCCCAAAGCGTCCTGTCCGGGCGGGGAGGTAAAATTTCCGGCGCAGGGACCAGCCGGGCGATTGACGAACCTGACAAAACTAGTCAGATACCGCGTGTCTCGTCAACCAGCAGGCCCTCATGTCACCCTCATTTCACTCTGTCTGCCTCACCGGGGCCAGCATTCTTGCCCTTTCTTCCGCCGCCGCACTGTCTCAGGATGCGCAGAATCCGATCCTTCTGGAGGAAATCACCATCACCGCGACGACCGATATTTCGGCCCGTCAGGATGGCTATGTGGCGGGCTACGGACAGATCGCGACCAAATCCGACACGCCGCTGGCGGAAACGCAGCAGTCGATCTCGGTCGTGACCAGCCAGCAGATCCAGGATCAGAACGCCCAGTCGCTGGGGCAGACGCTGAACTATACCGCCGGCGTGCTGGGCGAGCCGTTCGGCAGCGACCCGCGCTTTGACAGCCCGACGATCCGGGGATTCGAGGCGCGCAGTTCGCAATACATCAACGGTCTGCGCCAGTTGCGCGCGGTGGGGGCGCCCGCCTTCGAGACCTATGCGATCCAGCAGGTCGAGGTTCTCAAGGGCCCGAACTCGTCGCTTTACGGGGCGGGGGCGCCCTCGGGGATCATCAATCAGGTGCAGAAGCGTGCCCAGAACTCTGATTTCAGCGAAGCCGGGCTGGGCTATGACGGCAATGACAGCGGACAGATGTTCTTTGACATCAACCGCGCACCGTCTGATGTGCTGTCGTGGCGCCTGACGGGGATCGCGCGCGACAGCAAGACGCAGATCCGCGAGCTGACCAACCAGCGCGGCTATCTGGGCGCCGCCCTGCGCTATTCGCCCGATGCGCTGACCACGATCGACCTGATCGCGTCCTATACCAGGGATGCCCCGATCTCGCCGCCGGGCGTGCCCTTTGCGCTGACCCGGACCGGCGACGGGAAAGACCTGCGCGAGGCCTATTACGGCGAGCCGTCCTTTGACGACAGCGACCGCAAGATGGCCAATGCCGGGGTCGAGATCAGCCACGAGCTGGACAATGGCTGGACCCTGTCGCAGGGGTTCCGCGCCGAGACGTTCGACTGGGAATATACCGGGCATTACGTCAACGGCCTGACAGCGGACGGGGCCTTTGTCACACGGGGTGCGAACCGGCAGCTGGAAAGCACCTCGGGGCTGAACCTCGACACGCGCCTGTCGAACCGGATCGACACGGGCATCGTGACCCATGACGTGCTGATCGGGCTGGATATCCGCCAGTACGATGCAAAAACCACGACCTATTTCCTGACGGCGCAGCCGCTGGACTGGCGGGCGCCCACCTATGGCGCGCAGCCCGCATTGCCTGCGTGGTACAGCAGCATCAGCGATGTGACGCAAAAGCAGATCGGCCTTTATGCGCAGGACGAGATTTCGGCGGGCAACTGGCGCGGGTCGCTGGCGCTGCGCTATGACTGGACCGAGCAGACCGGCACGACGTTCACGAACTTTGCCGGGGACAGCGCCATCGACCAGTCGGACAACGCGCTGACGGGCCGGGCGGGGCTGTCCTATGTCATGGCCAGCGGCGTGATGCCCTATGTCAGCTATTCGACCTCGTTCGATCCTGAGATCGGCATCGACGACACCACCGGCGAGACGCTGAAGCCGACAACGGGCACGCAGTGGGAGGTCGGGGTGAAATACCAGCCCGCCGCCTACAACGCCCTGTTCACGGCGGCGATCTATGACCTGACGCAAGAGAACCTGACCCGCAATGTCGGTGCCGGAATCCTCCGGCAGGTCCGCGAGGTGAAATCCCGCGGGCTTGAGCTGGAAGCGACCGCCGAACCCGCCGAGGGCTGGGAGATCCGGGCGAGCTATGCCTATAACGAAACCGAACAGCGCGGCGCCGAGGTCGGGCTGGAGATGCCCAACGCGCCGCGTCATCTCGCCAGCCTCTGGGGCGACCGCGATTTCGGAAACGGCTTCCGCGCCGGGGGCGGGCTGCGCCATATCGGCGCGCGCAAGGGTGATTTCGCCAATACCTTTGATCTGGACGGCGTGACCCTTGTGGATCTGGGCGCCAGCTATACCACGGGCAATGTCGAGGCGTCCCTGAACCTCGCCAATGTGACCGACGAGGTTTATGTGGCGAATTGCGGCTCGTTCGGCTGCTATTACGGCGAAGGGCGCAGGCTGGCGGCCAAAGTGGCCTACACGTGGTAGGCTGCGGGCCCTCATCTGCCGGGCCCACGCGACGTGCTGTCCTGACCGCCGCGGGCGCGATGCTTGCGGCGGGTCTTTCGATGCGGGGCGGGCATGCCGCGCCGGGCCCCCACAGGCTGGCGGCGATCGACTGGGCGATGCTGGAAACCGCCGTGGCGATCGGGCATATGCCGGTCGCTGCGGCCGAACTGATCCGCTTTCGTGCCGATGTCGTCACGCCCCGCATCCCGCCGGGGGTGACCGATCTGGGCCTGCGCGGCGCCCCGAATTTCGAGCTGCTGCAGCTGATGCGACCCTCGCTGATCCTCAGTTCGCCCTATTACACGCGATACGAGGCGCGGTTTGCGCAGATCGCGCCGGTGCTGTCGCTGCCCTTCTATCTGCCGGGCGAGCCGCCCCTGCCCAGGGCGATGGCCGCGCTGGTGTCGCTGGCCGGTCATATCGGCGAGCCGGGCGCAGGTCGCGCCGCCGTCTGGCAGGCGGGCGCGGCGCTGGACCGCGTGGCGGCGCGTCTTGCCCCCTATGCCGACCGGCCCGTGGCGCTGATCGACATCGGTGACGCACGCCATCTGCGCGCCTTCGGCTTTGACAGCCTGTTCGGCAGCACGCTGGACCGGATCGGGCTGTCGAATGCCTGGGCGGGCCAGACCGCCTTCAGCTTCATGGCGCCTGTCCCGATCGAGCGGCTGGCCGCCATGCCCGATGCCCGTCTGGTCATCACCGGCCCGATCCCGCCCGAAGCACTGCGCGGCCTGTCGCGCAGCGTCCTGTGGCAGGCACTGCCGCAGGTGGCCGCCGGGCGTGTCCATCAGCTGCCGCATCTCAACGCCTTCGGGGGCGTGCCGTCGGCCCTGCGCTTTGCGGGGCTGCTGGCGGATGCGCTGGCCGGGCAGGGGGCGCAGGGATGACATCCGCCGCCCGCACCCTGCTGCCGCTGGCGGCCCTGGCAGCCCTGGCGCTGTGGCTTCTGGCGGCGCGCGACCTGCCATGGCCCGGCTGGCCGCTGCGGCCCGCCGCCATGTCCCTTGACCAGATCCGCATGGGGTTCGGGCTGATGCCGCGCGGGGTGATCGCGCTGCTGGCGGGTGCCGCGCTGGGGCTGTCGGGCGCGATCCTGCAGGTGGTGCTGCGCAATCCGGTGGCCGATCCGACCACGCTTGGCATCTCGTCGGGGGCGCAACTGGCGCTGGTGCTGGCCACGATCCTTGCCCCCGGCCTGCTGGAGGGCGGGCGCTGGCCGGTCGCCATGGCGGGCGGTCTGGCCGCCGCCGCCCTTGTGCTGATGATCGGGGCGGCGCGGGCCTTTGCCCCCGTCACGATGGTGATTGCCGGAATGCTGGTCGGGCTGACCGCCTCGGCGGTGGCCACGGCGGTGACGCTGGCGCAGGGGCAATATCTGCTGTCGCTGGTCATCTGGAACGGCGGCTCGCTGGTCCAGCAGGACTGGAGCGGCGTGCGCCACCTGACCCTTGTGCTGGCATTGGGCGGGGCGGCGGCGGCGGCGCTGGCCCGGCCCCTGCGGGTGCTGTCGCTGGGGTCCGAGGGCGCGGCGGGTCTGGGCCTCAACGTGGCGCTGGTGCGGCTGGTCGCGGTCGTGCTGGCGGTCTGCATCGCGGCCAGCGTCTCGGCCGAGCTGGGGCTGGTCGCCTTCGTGGGGCTGGCCGCCCCGGCGCTGGCCCGCAGTCTGGGCGCGCGAAGCATCCCCGCGCTTTTGCTGTGGTCGCCGGTGGTGGGCGCGCTGATCCTGTCGGTCTGTGACGGGCTGGTGCTGGCCATCGCGGGCATGGGCGGCGAGATGTTTCCGACCGGCGCCCTGACCGGTCTTGTCGGGGGGCCGCTGCTGATCTGGCTGCTGCCGCGTCTGCGCGGCTCGACCCCGCCGGGCACCGAACGCGCCGAGGGCCCCGGCCCCCGCCATGCCAATCCCGGCCCCTTGCTGTGGTCGCTGGCGATGGCGCTGTTGGCGGCGGGCGTGGTCCTGCTGTGGGTCGGGCGCGTGCCGGGGGGATGGGCGGTGCTGGACGGCGACGGCTTTGCCGCCTTTCTGCCGATGCGCCTGCCCCGGCTGATCGCGGCGGCGGCCTCGGGGGCGGCGCTGGCGCTGGCGGGGGCGATCCTGCAGCGACTGACGGCCAACCCGCTGGCCTCGCCCGAGGTGCTGGGCGTGTCCGGTGGCGCGGCCTTGGGATTTGCCGCCGTGACCTTTCTTGTCAGCGCACCGACCCCGCTGATGCTGACCCTGGGCACGATGGCCGGTGGCGCCGCCGCGCTGCTGACGCTGACCGTTTTCACGGCCCGCCGGGAGATGCCTGCGGAACGCGTCCTGCTGGCCGGGATCGCGGTCTCGGCGCTGGCATCGGCGGTGCTGTCGGCGATGATGGCGGTGGGGGATGCGCGATCCTGGGCAATCCTGAGCTGGCTGAGTGGCGCGACTGCGGCGGTCTCGCTGACAGGCGCATTGGCGCTGGCGGCGCTGGCGGCGGTCGTCTGGGTGGCGGCGCTGGCGGTGCGCCGCTGGCTTGCGCTGCTGCCGCTGGGGTCGCAGATCGCGGCGGGCGTCGGGATGAACCTGACGCTGGCGCGGCTGAGCCTGATCGTGCTGGCCGGGCTGGCCACCGGGGCCGCGACGCTGGTCACCGGCCCGCTCAGCTTTGTCGGCCTGATGGCGCCGCATCTGGCGCGTCGTCTCGGGCTGGCGCGTCCCGCCGATCACCTGACCGGAAGCGCGCTGATCGGGGCGGGGCTGATGCTGGCGGCTGATTTCGGGGCACGCATGGCGGGGTTCCCCTACGAACTGCCCCTTGGCCTTTTCGCAACGCTGATCGGCGCGCCCTGGCTGATCTGGCTGATGACACGGACCCTGCGATGACCCTTTTCACCCTTTGCGACCTGACCGTCGATGTGCCGGGCCGCCGGCTGCTGGACGCCCTCACGCTGGACCTTCCGGCGGGGCAGGTGACGGCCCTGATCGGGCATAACGGATCGGGCAAGTCGACGCTGCTGCGGGTGCTGGCGCGGCAGATCCCCGCGAACGGGCACATCACCTTCGAGGGGCGCGCGCTGACCGACTGGCACGCGCGCGCCCATGCCCGGCGGCTGGCCTTTCTGCCGCAGTCGCTGCCCCCCGCCGAGGGGATGACGGTGCGCGAACTGGTCTCGCTGGGGCGGTATCCGTGGCACGGCGCGCTGGGTCGCTTTGGCCCCGGCGATCACGCGATCGTCGCCCGCGCCATGTCCGAATGCGGCGTCGACGGCTTTGCCGACCGGCTGGTCGATACGCTGTCGGGCGGCGAACGCCAGCGGGTCTGGCTGGCGATGATGATCGCGCAGCAAGCGGCGACCTTGCTGCTGGACGAACCCATCAGCGCGCTGGATGTCGCCCATCAGGTCGAGGTGCTGGCGCTGGTCCGCCGCCTGTGCCGGGCCGAGGGCCGCAGCGCCGTCATCGTGCTGCACGAGGTCAACATGGCCGCCCGTTTCTGCGATCACATCGTGGCGCTGAAGGGCGGACGGCTGGCGATGCAGGGCAGCCCCGCCGATCTGATGCGCCCCGACACCCTTCTGGACATCTATGGCCTGCCGATGGACGTTCTGACCCGCGACAACGGCCAGCCGGTCGCCATCCCCTCCTGAGAAAGATCCACCCATGCGCGCCTTTTTCTCTTATTACCGCCCGCATATGTGCCTGTTCTGGCTGGATTTCGGCTGCGCGGTGCTGTCGGGGCTGCTGGAGCTGGCCTTTCCGCTGGCGGTGACCGCCTTCATCGACCAGTTGCTGCCGCAAGAGGACTGGTCGCTGACACTGGCCGCCGCCTGCGGGCTGCTGGCGCTGTATCTGGTCAATACCGGGCTGCTGTCGGTGGTCATCTACTGGGGCCACAAGCTGGGCATCAATATCGAGACCGAGATGCGCGCCCGCGCCTTCGATCATCTGACGCGCCTGTCCTGGCGGTGGTTCGACCGCGCCCGCACCGGCAAGCTGGTCGCCCGCGTCACCCGCGATCTGGAAGAGATCGGAGAGGTTGCCCATCACGGCCCCGAGGATGCCTTTATCGCCATCATGACCTTTGTCGGCGCCTTCGGGCTGATGTACTGGATCAACCCGCAGCTGGCGGTGATCGTGGCGCTGATCGTGCCCGCCATGCTGGTGCTGGTGATCGTCTATGGCGGCCGGATGACCCGGACCTGGCGGGCGATCTATTCCCGCGTGGGCGATTTCAACGTGCGGCTGGAGGAGACGCTCGGCGGCGTCCGCGTCGTGCAGGCCTTTGGCAACGAGGCGCATGAAAGCCATCTGTTTGCCGCCGACAATGCCCGCTACCGGCAGGCCAAGCTGGATGCCTATCGCGTCATGGCCGCCTCCAGCGCGCTGCAATATATGGGGCTGCGGCTGGTGCAGGTGATCGTGATGGTCACCGGCGCGGGCTTTGTGCTGTCGGGCGATCTGACGACCGGCGGGTTTGTCGGCTTTCTGTTGCTGGTCGGCGTCTTCTACCGGCCGCTGGAAAAGATCGCCGCCGTGATCGAGACCTATCCGCGCGGCATCGCCGGTTTCCGCCGTTATCAGGAGCTGCTGGCGACCGAGCCTGAAATCGCCGACGCCCCCGACGCGATCGAGGCGCCTGCCCTGCGTGGCGATATCCGGTTCGAGGGGGTGGGCTTTGCCTATGACGCCGATCGCCCGATCCTGCGCGGCATCGACCTGACGATCCGTGCCGGGGAAACCGTGGCCTTTGTCGGCCCCTCGGGCGCAGGCAAGACGACCCTGCTGGCGCTGCTGCCGCGGTTTTACGACCCGACCGCGGGGCGCATCACCATCGACGGGCGGGCGCTGCCGCAGATGACGCTGACCAGCCTGCGCCGCCAGATCGGGCTGGTCAGTCAGGACGTGTTCCTGTTCGGCGGCTCGCTGCGCGAGAACATCGCCTATGGCCGCCTCGGTGCCTCCGAGGCCGAGATCCTTGAGGCGGCGGACAGGGCGCAGCTGACCTCGCTGGTTCAGTCGCTGCCCGAGGGGCTGGACACGATCGTGGGCGAACGCGGCGTGATGCTGTCGGGCGGGCAAAAGCAGCGCGTGGCCATTGCGCGGGCGTTTCTGAAAAACCCGCCGATCCTGATTCTGGACGAGGCGACCAGCGCGCTGGACAGCCAGACCGAGCGCGAGATTCAGGCCGCCCTCGATGCTTTGTCGGTCGGCCGCACGACGCTGGTGATCGCCCACCGCCTTGGCACGATCCGCACCGCCGACCGCATCGTCGTCATGGATCAGGGGCGCATCGCAGAGGTCGGCGGCCATGCGGATCTGCTGGGACAGAAGGGCCTCTATACCGCATTGGCCGGATGAGGGGGTCGGTCCGTTACAGCCGGAAACGCAGAGAACCTCAAAGTCTCTGGTATAAATGGTTGAATTTCAGAGAGTTGTCAGGATCCTTCGCGCCAGATGCACAACCCTGTTGACAGATCACGTCTTGGTGGCGAATAATTGCCCATCGGAAGGGCAAATGCCCAACCGCCAAGGGAGGATACCATGACGACGACATTCCGCGCCCTTCTGGGCGCCACGGCCCTGTGCGCTGTCGGCAGTGCTGCGACCGCGCAGGACAATGTGACGCTGACCATTGCCACAGTGAACAATGGCGACATGATCCGCATGCAGGCGCTGGCCGCCGACTTTACCGAAAAAAATCCGAACATCGCGCTGGAATGGGTCACGCTGGAGGAAAACGTCCTGCGCCAGCGCGTCACCACCGACATCGCGACGCGCGGCGGCCAGTATGACGTGATGACCATCGGCACCTATGAGGTGCCGATCTGGGGCGCGCAGGACTGGCTGGTGTCGCTGAACGATCTGCCCCCCGAATGGGAAGCCGACGACCTGCTGCCCGCGATCCGCGACGGCCTGACCGTGAACGGCGAACTGTATGGCGCGCCCTTCTATGGCGAAAGCTCGATGGTGATGTATCGCACCGATCTGATGACTGCGGCGGGGCTGGACATGCCCGAGGCCCCGACATGGGAGTTCATCAAAGAGGCCGCCGCCGCGATGACCGACCGCGACGCCGAGGTCTATGGCATCTGCCTGCGCGGCAAGGCGGGCTGGGGCGAGAATATGGCATTCCTGTCGGCCATGGCCAACAGCTATGGCGCGCGCTGGTTCGATGAGGAATGGACCCCGCAATTCGACAGCCCGGAATGGCGCGCGACGCTGGATGACTATCTGATGCTGCTGACGGAATACGGCCCTCCCGGTTCGGCCAATAACGGCTTCAACGAAAATCTGGCGCTGTTCCAGCAGGGCAAATGCGGCATGTGGATCGACGCCACAGTCGCGGCCAGCTTCGTGACCAACCCCGCCGATTCGACCGTGGCCGACAGCGTCGGCTTTGCGCTGGCGCCCGATAACGGTCTGGGCAAGCGCGGCAACTGGCTGTGGGCGTGGTCGCTTGGCATCCCGGCGGGCAGCCAGAAGGTCGATGCCGCCAAGCAGTTCGTCGCATGGGCCACGTCAAGGGAATACACCGAACTGGTCGCCGCGAATGAGGGCTGGGCCAATGTCCCGCCGGGCACGCGCCAGTCGCTGTATGACAATCCCGAATACCAGCAGGTGCCGTTCGCGCAGATGACACTGGACAGCATTAACGCCGCCGACCCGAACGAACCGACGGTCCAGCCGGTCCCCTATACCGGCGTGCAGTTCGTGGCGATCCCCGAGTTTCAGGGCATCGGCACGGCGGTGGGCCAGCAATTCGCAGCGGCCCTTGCCGGGCAGGTCAACGCCGAACAGGCGCTGTCGAACGCACAGGCTCTGACCACGCGCGAAATGACCCGCGCCGGTTACCCCAAGTAAGCCAAAGGGCGCGCGCCCGATCCGCGCGCGCGCCTGCCGCTTCTTCGTTGCAGACATACCCATGGCCCGGCCCGCCCTGCGCGCGGCCTTTCCGGGAAAGGTGACCCCATGTCCACCAAGGCCTCTCGCACGGCCGCAAGGCTGATGATCTCGCCCGCGGTGATCCTGCTTCTGGGCTGGATGATCGTGCCGCTGTCGATGACGCTCTATTTCTCGTTCCTGCGCTATAACCTGCTGATGCCCGGCACCGAGGCCTGGGCGGGGTTCGAGAATTACCATTATTTCTTTACCGATCCGGCCTTTACGGCGGCGCTGACGAATACGCTGTTGCTGGTCGGCGGCGTGCTGGCGATCACCACCATCGGCGGCATTCTGGTGGCGCTGCTGCTGGATCAGCCGTTCTGGGGGCAGGGGATCGTGCGGCTGCTGGTGCTGGCGCCGTTCTTTGTCATGCCCACCGTGTCGGCGCTGGTGTGGAAGAACATGTTCATGAACCCGGTCAATGGCATATTCGCCTATCTGGCCCGCGTTCTGGGGCTGCAGCCCTTTGATTTTCTGACCCATGCGCCGCTGGCCTCGATCATCGGGATCGTGGCGTGGCAATGGCTGCCCTTTGCCGCGCTGATCCTGCTGACCGCGCTGCAATCGCTGAACAGCGAACAGATGGAGGCCGCCGAGATGGACGGCGCCGGGCCCTTCAGCCGCTTCTGGTTCATGACGCTGCCGCATCTGGCGCGTGCGATCACGGTCGTCATCCTGATCCAGACGATCTTCCTGCTGTCGATCTTTGCCGAAATCCTTGTGACCACCAATGGCGGTCCGGGCACGGCCAGCACCAACCTGACCTTCCTCGTCTATATGCAGTCGCTGCTGCAATTCGACGTGGGGCTGGGGTCCGCAGGCGGCGTCGTCGCCATCATTCTGGCCAATATCGTGGCGATCTTCCTGATGCGGATGATCGGCAAGAACCTCGACGCGTAAGGAGGAGACATCATGCCCCGCGCCGTCACACCCCGCCGCAAGGCCGCCACCACGGTGATCGCATGGACCGTCGGTCTGCTGATCTTCTTTCCGATCCTGTGGACCGTGCTGACCAGCTTCAAACCCGAGGCGCAGGCCATCGCCATGCCGCCGCGCCTGTTCAACTTTGACTGGACGCTGGAGAATTACACCGCTGTTCAGGAACGCTCGAACTATTTCCGGCATTTCTGGAATTCGGTCGTGATCTCGCTTGGCTCGACGCTGATCGGGCTGGCGATTGCCATTCCCGCCGCATGGGCGATGGCCTTCGTGCCCGGCAAGCAGACCAAGAACGTGCTGATGTGGATGCTGTCCACCAAGATGCTGCCCGCCGTGGGCGTTCTGGTGCCGATCTATCTGCTGGCCCGCGACACCGGCCTGCTGGACACGCGCATCCTGCTGGTGGGCGTGCTGACCATGATCAACCTGCCGATCATCGTCTGGATGCTGTATACCTATTTCCGCGAAATTCCGGGCGAGATTCTGGAGGCCGCGCGGATGGACGGGGCCGGGCTGCGGTCGGAAATCCTGTATGTGCTGACGCCGATGGCCATTCCGGGCATCGCCTCGACCCTGCTTCTGAACGTCATTCTGGCCTGGAACGAGGCGTTCTGGACGCTGAACCTGACGGCGGCGAAATCCGCGCCGCTGACGGCCTTTATCGCCAGCTATTCGTCGCCCGAGGGGCTGTTTTACGCCAAGCTCAGCGCCGCCTCGACCATGGCCATCGCACCGATCCTGATCCTTGGCTGGTTCAGCCAGAAACAACTTGTCCGCGGCCTGACCTTCGGCGCGGTGAAATAAGGGCAACCACCATGGGACGCATTACCCTTGAGAACGTGACCAAGAAATTCGGTGAGGTCGAAGTGATCCCGCCGCTGGATCTGGACATCAACGATGGCGAATTCGTGGTCTTTGTCGGGCCCTCGGGCTGCGGCAAATCCACCCTGCTGCGTCTGATCGCGGGGCTGGAGGACACATCGGGCGGCCGCATCCTGATCGACGGGGCTGACGCCACCGCCCTGCCGCCCGCCAGGCGCGGTCTGGCGATGGTGTTCCAGTCCTATGCGCTGTACCCGCATATGTCGGTGCGCAAGAACATCGCATTCCCGATGCGGATGGCCGGGATCGCGCCCGATGAGCAGAACCGCCGGATCGAGGCGGCGGCAAAGGCGCTGAACCTGACCGACTATCTTGACCGCCGCCCCGGCAACCTGTCGGGCGGCCAGCGCCAGCGCGTCGCCATTGGCCGCGCCATCGTGCGCGAGCCCTCCGCGTTTCTGTTCGACGAGCCGCTGTCGAACCTCGATGCCGCCCTGCGCGTCGGGATGCGGCTGGAGATCAGCGAGCTGCACAACCGGCTGAAAACGACCATGGTCTATGTGACCCACGATCAGGTCGAGGCGATGACCATGGCCGACAAGATCGTGGTTCTGCATGCGGGCCGGATCGAACAGGTGGGCAGCCCGATGGATCTGTATCGCGCGCCGAAAAACCTGTTCGTCGCCGGCTTTATCGGCAGCCCCAAGATGAACCTGCTGTCCGGCGCGGTGGCGGCGGAACATGGCGCCACCACCATAGGCGTGCGGCCTGAACATATCGCCGTGTCGCCCACCGAGGGCGCATGGAAGGGCCGCATCGGCGTCAGCGAGCATCTGGGATCGGACACGTTCTTTTACGTCGAAGACACCGGGCTGGCCGAGACGATCACCGTGCGGGCGGGCGGCGAAATCGACCTCTATCACGGCGACACCGTCTGGCTGACGCCCGACATCACCAAGCTGCACCGATTTGACGCAACGGGGGACCGTATCGCATGAGGCTGTCGGGAAAGACCGCGCTGATCACCGGCGCCGCGCGCGGCATCGGGCTGGAATTCGCCCGCGCCTATCTGCGCGAGGGCGCGCGGGTGGCGATCTGCGACATCGACCTGCCCGCCGCCCGCAAGGCTGCGGATATGTTGGGCGAGGGGGCCATTGCGGTGGCCCTCGACGTGACCCGGCAGGACAGCATCGACGCCTGCGTGGCCGAGGTCGCGGCGGCCTTCGGCGGCATCGACATCCTGATCAACAATGCCGCGCTGTTCACCGCCGCCCCCATCGCGGACATCACCCGCGCCGATTACGACCGCATCATGGCGGTAAACGTGTCGGGCACGCTGTTCATGCTGCAGGCCGTCGCGCGGGCGATGATTGCGCGGGGGCAGGGGGGCCGGATCATCAATATGGCCTCGCAGGCGGGGCGGCGGGGGGAATCGCTGGTCGCGGTCTATTGCGCCAGCAAGGCCGCCGTCATCAGCCTGACCCAGTCGGCAGGGCTGAACCTGATCGCCCATGGCATCAACGTCAACGCCATCGCCCCCGGCGTGGTCGATGGCGAACACTGGGACGGCGTCGATGCCTTCTTTGCCAGATACGAGGGCAAGGCGCCGGGTCAGAAAAAGGCCGAGGTCGGCGCCGCCGTCCCCTATGGGCGCATGGGCACCGCCGCCGATCTGACCGGAATGGCGGTGTTTCTGGCCAGCGCGGATGCAGAGTATATCGTGGCCCAGACCTATAATGTGGATGGCGGCAACTGGCTGAGCTGACAGCCCCCAGCCCCCGGAGACCGGACTGCCGCCGCCGACCGATGACCTGCCCCCGCCCGCTGCGGGCATCCGGGGCACTGCAAGGATGATGATGATGACCACGCCTCTGACACAGGCCGCTCTGGCCGGACTGTCCCCCGATGTGGCCCGCCCCGGCTATGACCGCGCGGCCCTGACCCCCGGCATCCTGCATGTGGGGGTGGGCAATTTTCACCGCGCGCATATGGCGTGGTATCTGGACCGGCTGTTTGCCACCGGGCAGGGCCATGACTGGGCGCTGATCGGCGCGGGCGTGCGACCGGGCGACGCGGCGATGCGCGACCGGCTGGCCGCGCAGGACTGGCTGACCACGCTGGTCGAACTGGACCCGGCGGGCCTGTCGGCGCAGGTGCTGGGCCCGATGGTGGATTACGTGCCGGTCGATCCGGCAGCGACGGTCGCGGCCATGTCCGATCCGGCGATCCGCATCGTCTCGCTGACCATCACCGAGGGGGGGTATTACGTCGATGCCACGACCGACGGCTTTGACGCGGCCCATCCCGATATGGTGCATGACGCCGCCAATCCGGATGCACCGCGCACCGTGTTCGGCATGATGCTGGCCGCGTTGCAGGCGCGGCGGGCCGGAGAGCAGGCGCCCTTTACGGTTCTGTCCTGCGACAACCTGCCGGAGAACGGCCATGTCTGTGCCCGCACGCTGACCGGGCTGGCGCGGATGATCGACCCGGCGCTGGCCGATTGGGTCGCCGCCGAGGTGGCGTTTCCCAACTCGATGGTCGATTGCATCACGCCCGCCACATCCGACCGGGAACGCGCGCTGGTGGCCTCTCGCTTTGGCATCACCGACGCCGCCCCGGTGGTGTGCGAGCCGTTCCGCCAATGGGTGCTGGAGGACAAGTTTCCACAGGGCCGCCCGGCGCTGGAGGCGGTGGGGGCGGAATTCGTCGCCGATGTCAGCCGCCACGAGCTGATGAAGCTGCGCATCCTCAATGGCGGGCATGCGGCGATCGCCTATGCCTCGGCGCTGCTGGGCCATCACTTTGTCCATGACGCAATGGCAGATGCGGATATTGCGGATTGGCTGCGGGCGCTTGAGGCGCGCGAGATCATCCCGACGCTGGCGCCCATTCCGGGGGTCGATTACGCCGCCTATCTGGATCTGATCATGCGCCGCTTTGCCAATCCCCGGATCGGGGACACCATCCCGCGGCTGTGCTTTGACGGCTCGAACCGGCAGCCGAAATTCATCCTGCCGACGCTGCGCGACCGGCTGGCGGCGGGCGCGGGGATCGACGGTCTGGCGCTGGAACTGGCGCTGTGGTGCCGCTATTGCGAGGGCACGACCGAGGCGGGTGCGGCGATCGCGGCCAATGACGAGCATCACGCCACCCTGCGGCCGCACGCGCTGGCGGCGCAGGATGACCCGCAGGCGTTTCTGCGCCATCGCGCGGTCTTTGGCGATCTGGCCGATGATCCGCGGCTGGGTGCGGCCTTCGCGGGTCAGCTTGCGCGGCTGCGCGGGCAGGGGGTGCGCGCAGCGCTGGCCACCTACCGCGCGGGCTGAGACGCAGGCATGGCCCGTCCTGACCGTCCCGCGCAGACCTGCGCGGGACGGTTCCGTTTCATCAGGCCGCGGTCACCCGCCAGATGATGTCGCCCACATCATCCGCGACCAGCAGCGAGGTCCGGTCGGGGCCGATCGTGACGCCGACCGGACGGCCATAGGCGGTCTTTTCGTCATCTGACAGAAAGCCCCACAGGATGTCGCGCGGCGGGCCCGACGGTTTGCCATCGGTGAACGGCACGAACACCACCCGATAGCCGCTGAGGGTCGAGCGGTTCCACGACCCATGCTGGCCGATGACCATGCCATCGGGAAATCCGGGCAGCGTGCCTGCGGGCATCCAGCACAGACCCAGCGACGCGGTATGCCCGCCAAGCGCGTAATCGGGCGTGATCGCGCGGGCGACCAGCTGCGGGTCCTGTGTGACGCGGTCATCGACGGTCTTGCCCCAGTAGCAATAGGGCCAGCCGTAAAACCCCCCCTCCTGCACCGAGGTCAGATAGTCGGGCGGCGTCTCATCGCCCAGCCCGTCGCGTTCGTTCACGACCGTCCACAGCACATTGGTCGCAGGCTCCCATGCCATGCCGACGGCATTGCGCAGCCCCGAGGCAAAGATACGCGCCTGACCGCTGGCCAGATCCAGTTCCCAGATCGCGGCGCGCCCCTCTTCGGCCTCCATCCCGTGATCGCCGATATTGCTGAGCGATCCGACCCCGGCATAAAGCTTGCGGCCATCGGGCGAGGCGATCAGGCTGCGCGTCCAGTGGCCGCCCGGCTTGAAATCGACCAGCTTGCGGCCCGGTCCGGTCAGCTGTGTGGCCCCCGGCGTGTAGGGGAAGGCCACGATGCCATCGGTATTGCCGACATGCAGCGTGTCCCCGACCAGCGCCATGCCAAAGGGCTGGTTCTGATCCTGCAGAAACACCTCGCGGATTTCGGCGGTGCCGTCGCCATCGGCATCGCGCCACAGGGTGATGCGGTTGGCGCTGATGCCGATCGCGCGGGCGCGGCGCATGGTGGCCTGCGCGGCACGGTCCATCAGCGTGCGCGGCGGGGGCGGCTGCTCTTTGGATTCGGCGACCAGAACGTCGCCATTGGGCAGCACCTCGATCCAGCGCGGGTGCTCAAGCCCCGAGGCGAAGGCGTTGACCCGCAGCCCCGCCGCCGCCGAGGGGACATGCCCGGCCTCCCACCCTTTGGCGGTGGGCATCTTCAGCGTCATGATCCCCTGCTTGCGCGCCTCGGGGATTGTCGGTGCCGTGCCGACAGCCTGCGTCCTGGGCGCATTGAACCGCCGCAGCGCCACCATCGCACCACCGACAATCGCCGTCGCCTTTGCCAGTAATTCCATCCTGCTCCCCCGGTCCTGTTGCCGGTGCAGCTTAGTCGCAGGATCGCCGAGGTCAAATGCCAAGCCCGCCGGCCATGCGGCGCCTTGGCGGCGGGCCGAACAAAGGTGAAGATGCGCCCGGTCCCGAAACGCATTATGGGGAACAGATCCGGCGCCATGGGCGCCGAGGGATCACCAGACACAGGGTCGGAAAGCCGGGCATGAAAACACGCGATGGACAGATGGCAGCGCCTCCGACCGCCTCGGACAACCGGCGGGCGATCAGCGATATTGGCCGGGCGGCAGGCGGCGCACTGATCTTTTCGCTGCCGATGCTGATGACGATGGAGCTGTGGAACATCGGCCTCTATATCGAGCGGTGGAAGCTGTTGCTGTTTTTGTGCTCGTCCTGCCCGTTTCTGATCGTGCTGGCGCGCCAGATGGGCTTTGAAGAGACGCTGAGCTGGACAGATGCGATCTGGGACAGCCTGATTGCGGTCGGTGTCGCGCTGCTGACCTGCTCGGCCATTCTGTACATGCTGGGGATCATGACGCCCGGAATGGATCTGGACAACGTGACCGGGGCGGTCGCCGTCCAGCTTGTCCCGGCCTCGATCGGCGCCCTGCTGGCGCGCAGCCAGTTTGGCGCCTCGGCCACTGACGGGGGCGCCGACGGGTGCGATGTGACCGAAACCTATCCACGAGAGCTGTTGCTGATGGCGATCGGGGCGCTGTTTCTGGCGCTGAATGTCGCGCCGACCGAAGAGATGGTGCTGATTTCCTACAAGATCGGCTATCTGCAGGCGCTGATCGTGGTCGTCGTGTCGCTGCTGATCATGCATGGGTTCGTGTTCTCACTGGGCTTCGCGGGCGGCAGCAAGGTGACCGACGATCTGACAACGCCGCGCGCCTTTCTGTTCTTTACCCTGCCGGGCTATCTGATCTCGATCCTGCTCAGCCTCTATCTGCTGTGGATCTTCGGCTCGCTGGAGGGGCTGGCGATGGGGGCCGCAAGCAAGCTGGCCATCGTGCTGGCCTTTCCCGCCTCGATCGGCGCGGCCGCCGCAAGGCTGATCCTGTGAGCGGCGCCGGGGATAGCAATCGCGCGCAGGATGCGCCGCGAAAGCCGCTGGCCGAAATCATCGTCGGCTCGGTCGCGGCGGCGGCGGTGCTGGTGCTGATGATCTATCTGGCCTACCAGGTCGTGACCGGGGATGAAGGCCCGCCCGATCTTGAGGCCAGCGTTCAGTCGACCCGGCCCCTGGGCGCGAAAACCCTGATGATGGTGACCGTCACCAATCGCGGCGAAACGACCGCAGCCGGGGTGACCGTCCGCGCCGCGATTGCCGGCGACGAAGGCCGCGACATCAGTTTTGACTATGTCGCGTCGGGGTCGTCGCAGACCGGCGCCTTCCTGTTCGATCGCCCCGATGTCGTGGCCGAGGATGTCCGCCTGACCATTCACGGGTTCGTCGAACCCTGACGGCCCGGCGCGCGCGGCGGGCGGCCTGCGGTCCTCCGGCAGCCTGCGTCGTCGATGCTTTGGGGCGGGGGCTGCGAAAACCGGCTATCCGCCGCGAACCGGACTTTCTATCCTGCTGGTGATCTTCGCGATTCCCGCATGGCAGTTGAAAGGATGGCCGATGGCAGATCCGACACAGGCGGCCGAGGCCGCGCATCACGCGTTCGATCTGGGTCCCGTGGTCATCCTGCTGGCGGCGGCGGTCATCGCAGTGCCGGTCTTTCGCCGGATCGGGCTTGGCTCGGTTCTGGGCTATCTGGCGGCGGGGCTGGCGATCGGGCCTTACGGGCTGGGGGTCTTTCAGGATGCGCAGGCGATCATCCATGTCGCCGAACTGGGCGTGGTGCTGTTCCTGTTCATCATCGGGCTGGAAATGCAGCCCTCGCGCCTGTGGTCGATGCGGGGCGAGATTTTCGGGCTGGGCGCGCTGCAGGTCGCGCTGGCCATGTTCGCGCTGGTCTGGGTCGGGATCTCGCTTGGCTACCCGGTCGAGGCCAGTTTCATCGCTGGCACCGGGTTCGTTCTGACCTCGACCGCCATCGTCATGCAGATCCTGCAGGAACGCCAGGCGATGGGCCTGCCGCCGGGGCGGCGCATGATCGCGATCCTGCTGTTCGAGGATCTGGCCATCGTGCCGCTGCTGGCACTGGTGGCCTTTCTGGCGCCCGGCGCAGAAGAGGCGACACTGGCCGACCGCATGCAAAGCGTGGCGATCGGGCTGGCGGCCATTGCCGCGCTGGTCGTCGCGGGGCGCTATCTGCTGGACCCGATGTTCCGGCTGCTGGCGCGCTTCGGCGCGCGCGAGGTGATGACGGCGGCGGCGCTGCTGGTCGTGCTGGGCGCTGCCGTGCTGATGGATGCGGGCGGGCTGTCGATGGCGATGGGCGCGTTTCTGGCCGGGGTGCTGCTGTCGGAATCCTCGTTCCGCCACCAGCTCGAGGCCGATATCGAACCCTTCCGGGGCCTGCTGCTGGGGCTGTTCTTCCTGGGTGTCGGCATGGCGCTGGATCTTGAGATCATCGCCCGGAACTGGGCCGTGATCGCGATTTCCGTCCCGGCCTTCATGGTGCTGAAGATGCTGGTGATCTATCTGGTCGCGCGCGTGTTCAAGGCGCCCCGCGACGAGGCGCTGGAGCGTGCGGTGCTGATGGCGCAGGGCGGTGAATTCGCCTTTGTCCTTTATGCCGCCGCCACGCAGGTCGGCATCCTGACGCCCGAATGGAACGCCAACCTGACCGCGATCATCATCATCTCGATGGTGCTGACGCCGCTGATGATCCTCCTGCACGCCCGGTTCGCGCCCGCTGCCGGCCCGTCGATGGAGGGGGTCGAGACCGCGCATGACCTTGCCGGCCGCGTGTTGCTGATCGGCTTTGGCCGCGTCGGGCAGATCGTCAGCCAGCCTTTGCTGGCACGCGGGCACAGCCTGTCGATCATCGACACCGACCCGCAGGCGATCCGCAACGCGCAGGAGTTCGGCTTCAAGGTCTGGTATGGTGACGGCGCGCGCATGGATATCCTGCATGCCGCCGGGGCGCATGAGGTCAGCCTGATCATCGCGGCGGCGGGCGACCGCGAGGCGGTGACGCGGATGGTCGAACTGACCAAGCACCAATACCCGCTGGTGCCGGTTCTGGCGCGGGCCTTCGACCGCGCCCATGCCCAGCAGCTGATTGCCGCCGGGGCCGATTTCCAGATCCGCGAGACCTTTGAAAGCGCGCTGGAACTGGGGCGCGAGGCGCTGATGCGTCTGGGCGACAGCCCCGAGGACGCCGCCGAGATCCTGAACAGTGTCCGCGAGCGGGACCGCGACCGTTTCGCGCTGGAACTGGCGGGCGGGGTCTATGCCGGACGGGGCCTGCTGCACGGCAATGTGGCGCAGCCCGGCGACGGGCACTGAGCGCGCGCCGGGCGCAAACGGTCAGCCGGCATCCGCGATCCCTTGCAGCCGGGGCGACATGGGATCGGTGATGCGGGCGGCCTGAAACCCGTCGGGCAGGGGGGTGATGTCGATGTCACGCACGATGCCCGCTGCCGCGAAGGGGTCGCCTTCGGCAAAGCGGCGGGCATCCCCGATGCTGCGGGCCTCAAGAATGCCGAAATTGCCGATGCTGTCGCCATCCTCCCCCAAAAGCGCCGACCCGATCAGCACCGAGACCAGCCCCCGCCCGCCCGAGCCGACCCAGACCCGGTGTTCGGCCCGCAGCGCATCGCGGCGTTCGGCCATGCCCGGATGGTGCAGGCAGCGCATCAGAAAGAACCCCATCAGGCGTTTTCCAGCACGACGCAGCCCGCCCCGGTCATCGAGGCCGGGACAAAGTAATGCTTGTGGCGGGTATGGACCTGCGGGTTCATCGCCGCGCGCATGACCAGCCACATCATCAGCTCGGCCCCCTCGGAGCCGAAGGTCTCGACATAGTCCTCGCGGGTCATATTGCGCCAGCGGTCGGGGTCAGAGCCGATCGTGTCCAGCCATTGCCGGTCGGCATCCGGGTTCAGAAAGCCCGCGCGCGTGCCCTGCAGCTGATGTGACAGCCCGCCGGTGCCCATGATGACCACCCGGTCATCGCCCGGAAAGCTGTCGATGGCGCGGCGCAGCACCTCGCCCATCTGCCAGCAGCGCTGCGGGGTCGGGATCGGGAACTGGATCGTATTGACCCAGATCGGCAGCACCCTGACCGGCCAGTCGCCGCCCGCCTCGGGGCGGCCGCAGAACAGCTCCATCGGCACCTGCAGGCCGTGATCCACCTCGATCTCGCGGCAGATCATCGGGTCGAAATGGGCAGAGACCAGCTGATCGGCGAAATGCCAGCCCAGATCGGCGGCGCCGCGGAAATCGGGGATGGCGCGCGGGCCCCAGCCCTCGTCCGCGGGGGCATAGCTGTCGGCCACGCCCACCGCGAAGGTCGGCACGCGGTCCAGAAAAAAGCTGTTGCCGTGATCGTTGAAAATCACCACGGCGATGTCGGGCTTGTGCTGGCGCATCCAGTCCTGCGCATAGTCATAGCCGTCAAAGAACGGCTTCCAGTCGGGGCCCTCCGCCAGCCCGCGATCCAGCGCGACGCCGATCGAGGGCACATGGCTGGTGCCCAGCCCGCCGATAAGATGTGCCATTATTTCCCCAGCCTTTCTTTCAGAAACGCGTCATGCGTCATGCCTGCCTGCGCCGCGCCGATGGCGGTGATCGGGACCGGATCGACCGCCGCGATCTTGAGGATGAAGAACAGATTGCCGCCCAGACGCACCATCTCGTGCCAGTCGCGGGCGCTCACGGCGGCGCGGGTCGCCTCGTCCAGCCCGAAGCGCGCCAGATAGGCAGGCTCGTCCGCCTTGAAGGCGGCGCGGTTTTCGGGCTGGCCAAGCGACATGCCCATCTTGTTCAGCTTGTAGCCGCGCAGATTGGCGTCGCGGTCGAACAGCGGTGTGGCCGCGATCGTTCTGGCAGAGTCAGTCGTGAGGGCCATGGGCAAATCCTTTCCGGGTCAGCCAGCCGGTGATGGCGGCGACGGTTTCGGCGGGTTTCTCAAGCGGCAGAAAATGCCCCGCCCCTGCGATCACCCGCAGGCTGGCATCGGGGGCGAGGGCTGCAATCTGACGGTGCTGCGCCTCGGGGGACCAGCCGTCCTCATCGCCCACCAGCAGCAGGATCGGGCAGGTGATCGCGGCAAGATAGGCGCCGGCATCGGGGCGGCCCACCAGCGCGCGGATCTGGCGTTCATGGGTTTCGGGGTCAAAGCGCAGCACCATCCGGCGCAGTGCCGCCATCAGATCCGCATCATCGCGCCGCGCGGGCGCCACCATCGGCGGCAGCCAGTCATCGGCCAGCAACGCCATCCCCTGATGGGCCAGCGCGATCCGGGCGCGGCGCCGGGGCAGCTCGGCCTCGGTGCCGCCGTTATGGCCGGTGCTGGCCAGCACCAGCGCGCGGGTGCGGGCGGGGGCCTGACGGGCCATTTCCATCGCGACGCGGCCGCCCATGGAATGACCGATGGCCACAAAATCGCCCGGAACCTCGTCCAGCAGGCGCTGCGCCATCGCCTCGATTGTATCGTCGCGGCTGACATCGGCGGCCTGCGCCGCAGGCCCCAGCGCATCGGCCAGCGGCTGCCAGACGGTCGCATCCGACATCAGGCCGGGGATCAGCACGAACCGGGTCATGTCAGCGCCTCGCGCGCCATGGCCGGGCTGACCGGATCGCCCGCGGCCAGCAGCTTGCGGGCCTTCATATGCACTTTGGCGGCGTTGACCGTCTCGACGGCGGTCAGCCGGTCCTCGGCGTCAAAGCGCAGCGCGATGTGATCGCCCATCGCGCAGGCCCGGTCCTCGGGCTGGGCCAGTCCGGCGATCTGCAGCTTGTAATCGGCCTGATCGGACCAGAACCACGGCAGCGCGGCATAGGCGCCCGGCGCCTTGCCGGTCAGGCGCGCGGCGATGTGGCGGGCGTGATCGGTCGCGGCCTGCACGCTTTCCAGCCGCACCCGCCGCCCGCTGCGCGGATCGGGAAAGCAGGCGCAATCCCCCAGCGCCGAGATGCGCGGGTCCGAACTCAGCAGCTGCCCGTCCACGAGAATGCCATTGCCGCAATCCAGCCCGGCCGCCTCGGCCAGCGCGGTGTTGGGATGCACCCCCGCCGCCAGCAGAACCGTGTCTGCGGCAACGCGCGTGCCGCCCACCAGCGCCATGCCGCCCGCATCCACAGCCGACACCGGATCGCCCAGCAGCACGGTGCTGCCCAGAGCGCGGTGCAGGTCCAGAAACAGCGCCGAGATCTGCGGCGAGACGGCGCGGCCCATCAGCCGGGCCGTAGCCTCGGCCACGGTGACCTGATGCCCGGCCTTGCGGGCGACGGCGGCGAATTCCAGCCCGATAAAGCCGCCGCCGATCACGGCAAAGCGGCGCGGCCTGTCCATCACCGCGCGCAGCAGGCTGGCATCGGCCAGCGTGCGCAGGTCCATCGCACGTTCCAGCCCCGGAATCGGCGGGCGCAGATTGGCGGCGCCGGTCGCAAGGATCAGATGGCCATAGGGCAGCTCGCCTGCCGTGGTGGCGATGCGGGCATCCTCGCGGTCGATGGCGCTGACGCGGGTGCCGGGCAGATAGGTGATCTGGCGGCTGGCATAGAATTCGGCCGCGCGCAGCTGCAGCGCCTCGGGATTGCCGTCGGCCATATAGGCCTTGGACAAAGGCGGGCGCTGATAGGGCAGGCCCGGCTCGTCGCCGATCAGGGTCAGCGCGCCCTCATAGCCCGACTGGCGCAGCGAGGCCGCCGCCTGCAGCCCGCCCTGACCCGCACCCACGATGACGATCGGTCCCTGTTCCATGGCTCTAGAACTGTTCTTCGGGCAGATGCACGACCAGCCCGTCCAGCGACGGGTCCAGCCGGATCTGGCAGGACAGGCGCGAGGTTTCGCGCACCTCGCTGGCGGTGCCTTCCAGCATGTCATCCTCATCGGGATGCCGGGTGCCGGTCTTGTCCGTCCAGGCGTCGTCGACATAGCAATGGCAGGTCGCGCACATCATCGAGCCGCCGCATTCGCCGACGATGCCGTCGACATCATGGGCCAGCGCGGTCTGCATGACGCTGCTGCCGGCGTCGCCCTCGACGGTGGTGGCCTGTCCGTCTGCGGCAATAAAGGTGACTTTCACCATTCGGGTTTCCTCCTTGGCGGGTCTGTCTGGCTGGGGATGGGCGGGAAATCGGGGCCGGTCAGCCCATGAGGACCGGCATGTTGACCGGACCGCGAAAGCCGAAGCCGCGCCACAGGACGGCAGACGGATCGGGCAGGCGCATGTTCGGGAAGCGCTCGAACAGCATCGGCGCCATGATCTTGCCCACGGTGCGGCGGGCGGTATGGGCGCCCGCGCAGTGATGCGGGCCGTTGCCAAAGGACTGATGCGGGTTCTTGTCGCGATAGACGAAGAAATCCTGGGAATTGGCGCCGAACACGTCCTCATCCCGGTTGGCCGAGGCCTGAATGGTCATCACCGTGTCGCCCTTGGGGATGTCATATCCGCCGATCTGCGTGTCGCGGGTGACAAGGCGCGAACTGGCCTGAATCGGCGCGACCCAGCGCACGGCCTCTTCAAAGGCCTTGCCCCAATCATCGCCGCGTTTGACCTGTTCCAGCTGGTCGGGATTGGTCAGCAGCCCATAGATCAGCGTGGCCAGCGCGTCGCGCGGTTCATTGATGCCGCCGCCGATGGCGATCTTGATATTGGCGTAGATCTGGCTGACCGGGATCGGATCGGCGGCATTGACCATCACCGAAAAGGCCGAGGCGTCGGGCGTGGCCCGCACCCGGTCAACCACCGTGTCGAACAGGGCGTTCATCTCGGCATTGGCGCGGTCGGTGACCTCGAACGGCTCGGGGCGCCAGGCGAAATTGCCCGCGCCGTCGATCAGCTCCTGCGACCAGCGCATCATCTGCGCGTCGGTGGCCTCGGGGATGCCCAGAATATGCGCCAGAATGCGCGCGGCAATCGGGCCGCAGAGATCGGTGAACAGATCGACCGGCCCCTCTTTGGGCAGGCGGTCCAGATAGTCGGCGGCCAGCTGTTCATACAGCGGCGCCCAGTTGCACTGGATCGCCTTGGGCGTCAGCGCGGGCATGATCGCCTTGCGTTCGCGCAGGTGATCGGCGCCGTCCTTGCGCATCAGCGTATGGGCGCGAAAGGCCGGCTGCATCGGCGTGCGCGGATCGTCCGAGCTGAACAGCTCGGGGTCGTCCTTGACCATCTTGGTCGCATCGGCCTTGACCAGAAAGGTGCGCTGAACCGCAGGCACGCGGATCACCGGCGTCTCGGCCCGCATCCGGCGATACAGCGGATAGGGGTCCAGAACCAGCTGGTCAAAGGTGATGTCGGTGTTTTCCGGTGCGTGCGGCATGCTCTCCCCTTCATGCTGTCTGCAAACGCTAGCGCGTGCTTGACTATCCATCAATGCGATCATCTTTATTGTGCCCATCAGTGTTCTTGATGGAGGTCCCGGTGAGCAAACCGCCCGTCGATCCGCTCAGCCTCGATTTCGCCACCCTGCGGACGCTGTGCACCGTCCATGATGCCGGGTCCTTCACCGCGGCGGCGGATGCGCTGGGGGTCAATCAATCCGCCATCAGCTATACGATGGAGCGGTTGCGCGGCGTGTTTCACGACCCGCTGTTCGTGCGCGAAAAAGGGCGCCAGATCGCCACCGAGCGTTGCCAGCAGATCATCGCCCAGCTGCGCCCGATGCTGGCCACGCTGGAGCGGCTGGCCCGGCCCGACGAATTCGACCCGGCCCATGCGCGCCAGCGGCTGCGGCTGGCCTGCAACTATTATGAACGCCTGCTGATCGTGCCGCTGCTGGTGCGCGAACTGCGCCATCTGGCGCCGGGGATCGAACTGGAGGTCGTCAATGCCCGTGGCACCGGGCTGGAGCGGATGCTGCAGGGCGCCTCTGATCTGCTGATCGGGCCGCGCCCGATGGCGCAGAGCGGCGCCTATGTCAGCCGCTTGTGCCGCGAGGAGTATGTCTGCCTGATGGACCCGGCGCATCCGATGGCGGGCCGCGATCTGAGAATCAGTGACTATCTGGCGATGGAACTGATCGACATCACCTATGAGGGCAACTGGGTCTCGCCCTATGTCACCGAATTGCAGGCGGCGGGGCACCGGCTGCGCCCGGCGCTGATGGTGCCCAGCCCGGCGGGCGTGTCGCGGCTGGTGGCGGGCTCGACGCTGGTGGCGACGGTGCCGCGCCGTCTGGCGCAGCAGATCGGCGGCGGGCTGCACATCGCCCGCTGCCCGTTTCCGGGGCGGTTCGACATCACGCTGGTCTGGCCGCCGCGTTTCCACGCCGATGCGATGCATCAATGGGTGCGCGGTCTGGTGATCGGGCTGCGCCGCGATCTGGACGCGATCGCGGCGCAGCCGGAGGCAGGGGGCGAGCCGACCCGCTAACGGATCCCCGCTAACGGATCATCGTGCCGGGCAGATACAGCGACAGCTGCGGCACTGCGATCAGGATCGCCAGCGTGATCAGCATCGCCACCCAGAACGGCGCCACGCCGACAAAGATCTGACCCAGAGGCACCTTCGGCGCCACCGATTTCACGATAAAGACGTTGATGCCCACCGGCGGCGAGATCAGCCCCATCTCCAGCGTCAGCACCACAAGCACGCCGAACCAGATCAGGTCGATGCCCATGCCGCTGACGATCGGCACGAAGATCGGCAGGGTCAGGACCAGCATCGCGAATCCCTCCAGAAAGGCGCCAAGGACCATATAGATCATCAGGATGATGACCAGCGTGCCGATGGGGCCCAACTGGGCGGCGGTGATGACCTCCTTGACGAAATCGGGGATGTGGCTCAGCGCCAGGAACGGGTTGAAGATATGCGCCGCGATCAGGATCAGCATGACCGCCGCCGTGGTAACGATGCTGTCGCGCGAGGCGCGCCACAGCTGCCCGACGCTGAGTGTCCGGGTGGCGAAGCCCGCAAGGATCACCGCGCCTGCCCCCACGCCCGCCGCCTCGACCGGCGAGAAGAAACCGCCATAGATGCCGCCGATGGTCAGCAGGGTCAGCACGATGATCGGCAGCGCGTTCAGCACGGCGCGGGTCTTTTCGGCCATGCTGGTGGCGGGGCCGCGCGGCCCCATCCGGGGCCAGATCAGGCACAGCACCCAGACCGTCGCCAGAAACATGCCAAGCAGCAGCAGACCCGGAATGACCCCGGCCAGAAACAGCCGCCCGATGCTTTGTTCGGACAGGATCGCGTAGATGACGAAGCCGGTCGAGGGCGGGATCAGGATGCCCAGGGTGCCACCCGCCGCGACCACGCCGGTCGACAGGCGCGGATCGTAATCATAGCGGTCCATCTCGGCCAGCGACACCTTGCCCATGGTCAGCGCCGAGGCGACCGACGACCCCGACAGCGCCGCGAACCCGCCGCAGCCGATCACGGTCGCCGCCGCCAGCCCGCCGCGCACCTGCCCCACGATGGCATAGGCGGCCTCGTACAGACGGCGGCTCATGCCGGTGACGCTGGCCACGTTGCCCATCAGGATGAACAGCGGAATCACGATCAACTCGGCATTCGAGGCCAGCGTGAAGGATTCCGATGACAGCAGGCCAAGGGCGGCGTTCAGCCCGTTCAGCGCCCAGATACCGGTAAAGCCCACCAGAAACAGCGCAAGCGCCACCGGAATGCGCAGCGCCAGCAGGACCAGCAGGACGGTGGTGCCCGACAGGGCAATTGCAACGGGGGTCATTCGGCGGGCCTCGCTTTGTGGTCGGATGTGCCTGCGATGATGAACTCAAGCGCGCGCAGCAGCAGCGCCAGCCCGGTGATCACCGCCAGCGTGACAAGCACCCACTGAAACCACGCCTGCGGCAGGCCCAGCAGGTTGGTGCGCAGGTTCAGCATCACGCTGAGCTGCGCCGAGCGCCAGACCGCATAGCCGATGACCAGAAAGACCACGCCGCCCAGCAGGTCGATGATGATGTCGATGACATGGTTCATCCGCGCCGGAAAATAGCTCTCGAACAGATCGACCGCGATATGGCTGCCTTGCTGGTCGCACAGGGCCATGCCGCCAAAGATGACGATGACAAAGGCCATGGTGGTCATATCCACCGACCCGTAAAGCGGCTGGCCCAGGGACCGGCCGATCACATCGACCAGCACGATCCCCACCACGACCAGCAACGCCACGGTGCCCAGCAGGGCGGACAGGCTGATCAGCCTGTCCGTCACGATACGCAGCACGGGCAGCATCACTCGGCCCGCATTGCGGCCAGCGCGTCGGCGCCGCCGACCGTCTCGATATAGGCTTCGGTCACCGGGGCCAGTGCGTCGTCGAAGGCCGCCATCTCTTCGGGCGTCAGGTCGATCACCACATTGCGGTCATCGGCCCGCGCGGCCTCCAGCGCGGCAGCGGCAGTGGCCAGCCAGGCCTCTTCCGCCGATTTCGACAGCTCTTCACCCGCCACGGCATCCAGCGCCGCTTTCGCCTCGTCGGACAGCCCGTCATAGCTGGACTGGCTCATGACCGCGAAAAACGTCAGGCGCCCCATGTTCGCGCCAAGCGTAAAGCTGTCGGCGACCTCGTCCAGCTTGAAGTCGATCAGCGTCGAGACGCCCGAGATGGCGCCGTCGATCAGCCCGGTCTGCAAGCCGTTATACACCTGCGTCATCGGCATCTGCACCGGCGTCGCGCCAAGCGCCGCGATCGCCTCGCCTGCCGTTGACCCGGCCACGCGGATCTTCAACCCGCGCAGATCGTCCGGGGTGCGGATCTCGGCCGATTTCATGATGAAGATGTTGGGCTCGGACGCCCACAATGCCAGCGGACGGGTGGCCGGATACTCACCCGCCAGATGATCGGGAAACGCGCGCAGCAGCGCCGGATAGGCGGGCTGGTCCAGCGGCAGCGCGCCGGGCATTTCGATGATCATCGTCTTTGGAAACTGCGACGAGGTATAGCCCGGCAAGCCCCAGGACATGTCGGCCACGCCCTGCACCACCCGGACATACTGATCGTTCGGCCCCGAGCCCAGCTCGCCGCCGTGATAGCCGCGCACGGTGGTGGCGCCGCCGGTGGCTGCGGACAGGCTGTCGTTCAATGTGTCGATCACCGCGGCGGTGATGGTATGGCCGGGGGCCGAGAAATTCGCGAATTTCAGTTCCTGCGCCTGCACGGCCAGCGGCCATGCGATGCCTGCGGTCAGCGCGGCGCCGATTGTCAGATCACGGATCGAGATCATGGTATCCTCCCTTGTTGTCTGGTCTGTCGAACGGGTCGCGCCTCCACGCGCCGATGGTGAGGGCAACCTAGATCGTCCGCCCCGGTCGCGCATATTCAAACTTTCACGCTTTGCATCAGTTTTTGCTATAGGTGTTGCATCGTTACCCGTGGGGAATTGTAGGCGCGAATAGCGTCAATCAATCAGAAAATCTGACGATTTCTGAAATTATTCCGTGATAATTCAATTGATAAGATGCATTCAGCCGCTGCGGGCGGCAATCCCCATCTGTGACGAAAGGCGATAACCGCGGTGATCCTCGGCCCGCAGCAGGGCTCAGCCGGGATAGACCATCCCGTCGAACAGCTTGCGCGCCGTCCGCAGCGTTCCGGCCCGCAGGACCCGGCCCGCATCGTCGCGTTCCAGCAGAACCTCGACCGCGCCGGTGGGATGCTCGATGGCGAAACGCCCGCCCTCCGGCAGACGCGCAAGCCCGCCCGCAGGTGAGCCGGGCCGCGTGCAGGCCACCGCCACGCTGATGGCGGCAAAGACCCCGATCGTGGCATGGACGCGATGCGGGATCAGGCTGCGCGTGCTGATGGTGCCGCCCTGCGCGGGGGCCGAGACCAGCGTCATCTTGGGCACCGATTTGTCGCGCACATCGCCCAGATTCATCATCGGCCCGGCCAGCAGCCGGATCGCCTCGATCCGCGCCTTCAGCGCGTCATCGGCGTCCAGCGCCTCGCGGGTTTCCTGTCCGGTCAGGCCGAAATCGACCGCGCGCATGACCACGATGGGCATGCCGCTGTCGATCAGCGTGCAGTCAACGCCTGCGATCACATCGACCGCATTGCCGGTCGGCAACAGCGCGCCGGTCATCGCGCCTTCGATGTTCTGAAACATCAGCGGGACCGGGGCCGCATGCCCCGGCACGCCGTCGATGGCGGCCTCGCCCGCATAGCTGACCTGCCCGCCGGGCGTGCGGACCTGGGCCACGGCGACCTCGCCGGTGTTGCACATATGGATGCGCACCGGCGTCACCGGGCCCGCCACCGGCACCAGCCCGCGTTCGATCGCGGCGGGGCCGACGCCCGCCAGAATATTGCCGCAGCCCTGCGCGTCGGACACCAGCGGCTGATCGACAAAGACCTGCAGGAACAGGTAATCGACATCCGCATCCGCCCGGGTGGAGGGTGACAGGATCGCCACTTTCGAGGACAGCGGGTCCGCCCCGCCGATCCCGTCGATCTGGCGCGGGTCGGGCGAGCCCATGATCCGCAGCAGCAACGCATCGCGCTGGGTCGCATCCGCAGGCAGGTCCGAGGCCAGAAAATACGCCCCCTTGGAGGTGCCGCCCCGCATCCACAGGCAGCGGATGCCCCGCCGATCATGTTCAGACATAGGTCAGCCCCCTGGCCGCCAGCCGTGCGCGCATGTCGTAGATGTCCAGCCCCAGCTCACCCGCAGCCAGCCGGACCCGCTTGGCCTCTTCGGCCTGCATCCGGGCGCGGGCGGCGGTCAGCACGCGGTCGGCATCGGCCTGACGCACGACGCAGACGCCGTCATCATCGGCCACGATCACATCGCCCGCCGCGATCGCCTGCCCGCCGCAGACGACCGGCACATTGACCGAGCCGGGGGTCTCCTTGACGGTGCCCTGCGCGCTGATCGCCCGCGACCAGACCGGAAAGCCCATCTGCGTCAGGTCGCGAATGTCGCGCACGCCCGCGTCGATCACCAGCCCCCGGCAGCCGCGCGCCATGGCGCTGGTCGCCAGCAGATCGCCGAAATAGCCCGCATCGCAGGGCGAGGTCGGCGCCAGCACCAGAATATCGCCCTGCCGCAGCTGTTCGATGGCGACATGCAGCATCCAGTTGTCGCCCGGCGGGGCGCTGATGGTCACGGCGCTGCCCGCGATGCGCGCGCCGGGATAGATCGGGCGCAGATGGCTGGCCAGACAGCCGGTGCGGCCCTGCGCCTCGTGCACGGTGGCGACCCCGGCGCAGGCCAGCCCGGCGATGGTCGCGGCATCGGCGCGCGGGATGGAGGTGATGACCTTGGCCATGGTTCAGCCTTTCGTAAGGGGCGGCGTGCCGTGGGTGTGGAATGTCTCGATGGTTTTCAGCCCCCAGGCCTGACCCTTGCGGCGGTCGGTCTCGGTCCAGACCACCGGCTGCCAGTCGGGCGCCAGGATCAGCCGCGCCCCGGCATTGGCCAGCTCGACCCGGTTGCCCGCAGGTTCCCAGACATACAGAAAGAACGTGCCCTGAATGGCGTGCTTGTGGGGGCCGGTCTCGATATGGGTGCCGTTCTGCAGAAAGATGTCGGCGGCGCGCAGGATGTCCTCGCGCTGGTCGGTGGCATAGGTGACATGGTGCAGGCGGCCGCTGGCATGGTTCCCGGTGACATGATCCTCGGTGCAGGCCAGATCATAGGTCTTGTTGTTGACCGTGAACCAGCAGCCGCCGATGCGCCCATTGTCCAGCCGGATCATCTCGGTCACGCGGGCGCCGAGGCAGGTTTCCATGAAGCGCCGGAATTCGGTCACATCCCCGGCCAGCAGGTTCACATGGTCCAGACGGCGCGGCGCGGCGCCGGTAAAGGCGCTGGCGGTGTTCTTCAGCGCCGGGCGTTCGGACGGCTTCGGGGTGAACCAGACCGTATCATAATAGATCTCGAACAGATGGCCAAAGGGGTCCTCGAACCGGAAGGCGCGGCCGTGGCTGGCATCGCCCCCGACCCAGCCATGCGTTGTGTAGCCCGAGGCCGTGATGGCGGCGACCCGCCGCTCCAGCGCCTCGGGGCTGGCTGTGCGATAGCCGATATGGCCCAGCCCGGTCGTGGCGGCGCGGGTCAGTTTCAGCGTGCCATGCTCGTAATCGTCCCAGGCCCGCAGATACGCGCTGTCGGCATCACGCCCCGACAGGGTGAGGCCATAGACGCGGGTGAAGAAATCGAGGCTGTCGTCAAAGCGGTCGGTCAGCATCTCGACATGGCCCAGATGGGCGATGTCGAATGAGGGGTTGGTGGGGTCTGGCATCGGCGGACCCCCTTACAGCTCGTCGACGGTGCGCGGAAAGACCGACTGGAAGCCCTCGGCATAGAGGCAGTCGCGCCCCCCCGACTGGCCGCCGGAATTGCGCTTGAAATGGTTGGCGCGCTGCTGCGCCACGCGGGTGTAATAGTCCCACAGATGAACCTGCCCGTTCATATGCTCCATCGCGGCGCGCTTCTTGTCCCAGACCGGGGTGATGTCGAGGAAAGTGTCGGGCTTCCAGCCCATCTGCTCGGTCTGATGCGGCTCGAACAGATACATCTGCGGCGCACCCAGCACTTTCTGACCCGGCGCGTGGCCCCAGGCCTGCGCGACCATCCGGCATTCCAGCGCCACCTGCGTCATGTACATGTGGTCGGTGTTGTAGGGGTCGTATTGCGAATGGCTCAGCATGAAGCGCGGCTGGACCTGCCGGATCAGATCGACCAGCCGGAACTTGTGATCGCGCGTCATCTCAAGCGGGTAATCGCCCAGATCGAAACATTCCAGCCGGTGCACGCCCAGCACCTCGGCGGCCGCCTCGGCCTCGGCGCGGCGGATCGCCTTGACCTCGTCCAGCGCCTTGCCCTCTTTCCACAGCCGCGCGCTTTCGCCCCGCTCGCCAAAGGACAGGCAGGCGACGGTGACCTGATAGCCCATCGCGGCGTGCAGCGCGATGGCGCCGCCGCAGCGCCAGACGAAATCGGCGGCATGGGCAGAGAGGACAAGCGCGGTCTTGGGCGCAGGTTGGGGGGCGGCCATGACGAGGGCTCCTTTGGCGTGGTGGGTCCCCGGCAAGTCACATCCCACAGTGCATCATTTCAATTCAGAAAAGCGCATGCCATGATAAGATCTGGCTATGACGACTTTGCCGGGGCCGCGCGCTGCCGCAGTCTGGGCCGGCACAGCAGGAGGGATCGGATGCCCGCAGACATCGCATTCATAGGCTTTGGCGAGGCCGGGCAGGCGATCGCGCAGGGATGGGGCCGGGCCGCCGGGGTGGCGGCCTTTGACGTGAAGACCGGCAGCGGCGGCGGGGACGCGATCCGTCTGGCATGCGCCGAAACCGGCGCCATCTGCGCCCCGGATCGGGCGGCGGCACTGGCCTGTGCGCGTCACGTGCTGTGTCTGGTGACAGCGGATCAGGCGGTCGCCGCCGCCCGTGAATGCGCCCCCCATCTGGCACCCGGCACGTTCTGGTATGACGGCAATTCCTGCGCGCCCGGCAGCAAACACGCGGCGGCAAAGATCATCGTGGCGGCGGGGGGCACCTATGTCGATATGGCGATCATGGCGCCGATCCATCCGCGCCTGCACCGCACCCCCCTGCTGATCGCAGGCCCGGACGGGGCGCTGGATTTTCTGGACCGCATGGGGATGGACTATCGCTATCAGGGGCCGCAGATCGGCGCGGCCTCGTCGGTCAAGATGATCCGCTCGGTCATGGTCAAGGGGATCGAGGCGCTGACGGCCGAGTGTTTCCTTGCTGCCGGGCGGGCCGGGGTGCTGGATGAGGTGCTGGCCTCGCTGCGGGCCTCGGACCCGGCGGGCGACTGGCCGGTGCGGGCGGGCTATAATCTGGAGCGGATGATGCAGCACGGCACGCGCCGCGCCGCCGAGATGCGCGAGGTGGCGCTGACCGTCGCCGCGCTGGGGCTGCCGGACGGGATGGCCCGCGCCACCGCCGGTTGGCAGAGCCGCATCGGAGAACTGGGACTGCGCGACCGCAGCGGCGGAATCGACGCGCGGCTGGACATGATCGAGAGGGCGGCATGCTGGTCGGAAACCTCCGGCACCTGAGGGTGTTTCTCAGCGTCGCGGATTGCGGCTCGGTCACGCGGGCGGCGGCGATGGGGTTCGTGTCGCAACCCGCCGTGACGCAGGCGCTGGCCAAGCTGGAAGAGGGCGCCGGGACGCCGCTGTTCCGCCGCACCCCGCAGGGCCTGTTTCCGACCGAGGCGGGGGCGCTGCTGCAGCACCGCATCTCGCGTGCGCTGGCGCGGCTGGATCTGGCCATGTCGGACATCGCGCCGCGGCTGACCATCACCGCGACGCGCGCGCAGCTGGTCGCGCTGATCGCCACGACCGAGGCGCAGAGCTTCACGCTGGCCGCCCACAGTCTGGGCATCGCGCAGCCGACCGTGCACCGGGCCATCACCGGCATCGAGGCCTCGGTCGGGCGGGCGCTGTTTCAGCGCAGCCCGCTTGGCGTGACCCCCACCCGGCAGGCACAGGCGCTGGCGCTGGCCGCCCGGCTGGCCTTTGCCGAGCTGGATCAGGCGGTGGCCGAACTGGCCGAGACGCAGGGCCGCGAGGTCGGAGAGATCGTGATCGGCGCGCTGCCGCTGTCGCGGTCCCATATCCTGCCGCAGGCGCTGACACGGTTCCGCAAGACCCGGCCCCTTCAGCCGATCCGCATCATCGACGGGCTTCACCGTGACCTGCTGGCCGGTCTGCGCCGGGGCGAGATCGACCTGATGATCGGCGCGCTGCGCGACCGGCTGCCGGTGGACGACGTGGTGCAGGAGCGGTTGTTTGACGATGTGCTGGCCATTCTGGCCGGGCCGGGCGATCCGCTGGCGGGGGGGGCGGCGGTGCTGGCGCAGATGCAGCAGCGGCCCTGGCTGGTGCCGCGGCGGGGCACCCCCACGCGCGACCAGTTCGAGGCGCTGTTCCGTCAGGCCGGGCTTGCGCCACCGGGCAGCATCATCGAGACCGGCTCGGTCATCCTGATGCGCGAGATGGTCGCCGACGGTCACCACCTGGCCTGCATCTCGAAGGCGCAGGCGGCCCGCGAAATACAGCGCGGCATCGTCTCTGAACTGCCCTTTCCCGGCCCGTCAGAGCCGCGCCCCATCGGCCTGACCCTGCGCGAGGGCTTTCTGCCCACACCCGCCCAGCAGGCGATGATCGACGCGATCCGGCACGCGACCTGAGGCGCGCGTCGCGGGGCTGCGCGCGTTCAGGACTGTCCCATCCCGACAGAGTCGCCCGGTGTGGCCGGTGAGGCGGCCCGCGCGCGCATGCGGGCGGGCCGGGCATTGCGGAAATCGTCCCGGATCCGCTGGCCGAATGCCACCATGGCGGCCGAGGCTTCGCCGCGCAGTTGTGCGATCGGGGCGGGCGACGGGGGCGGCAGGCCCGCTTTGATCAGCGACATCAGGCGGCGATCGTCATGCGCCAGCGCCAGACCCGCGCATCCGGCCGCGCTCATGACGGCGCGGGCCTTGGCGACGGGGTGCAGACAGACCGTCGGCACCCCGGACATGACCGCCACCAGCGTCGTGTGCAGCTTGATGCCGGGAACCCGCGAGCTGGTCCGCGCCCCGCCTGCCTGTGCGTTCCGCCTTGCAGGCACGCGGCATCTGCAAGGCGGAACGCACAGGCAGGCGGGGACGCGCTCAGCGCTGATATTTGATGAAGGGGGTCACCTTGCCGATGCGATCGTAGAGCTGTCGTGCGGCGTGATTGAACTCTTGCGTCGTCCAATAGACGGTCGGCGCGCCCATGGTATCGGCTGCGGCATAGACCGCCTCGATCAGCGCCCGCCCCGCGCCGGTGCCACGGGCCGGGGGGGTGACAAACAGATCCTGCAGATAACAGACATCCTCGATGCGCCAGTTGTGGGGGTGCACGATCACATGCACCAGCCCGACGGCGCGGCCCTCCATCTCGGCGATCAGGCCGAACTGCGCGGGGCGCGCAGGGTCGGTCAGCCGTTGAAAGGTGACCGAATAAACCTCGTCGGGCAGCTCGGTCTCATAGAACGCCAGATAGGCGCGCCAGAGCGGCTTCCATGCCTCTTCGTCATCGGGGCCAAGCGGGCGGACAGTGACTGACATCAGCGATCAGATCCTTTTTCAAGCAGACACCCCCTCACCAGAGACCATCAACATGCGGTCGTGCAACAGGGCATGTCCATGGGCGGGCCGCAAGGTCAGGGTCGGGCGCTAGATACTGGACCTGACGACCAGCCGGGGCGCGATCAGGATATGTTCCGGGACGCGGCGCCCCTCGATCCGCGACAGCAGCGTGCGCGCGGCGATCTCGCCCAGTCGGGGACCGTCCTGATTGATGCTGCTCAGGTCGACCAGCTGCATCCGCGCCGGGGGCGAGTCGTCGCAGCCGATGATGGCCAGATCCGAGGGCACGCGGATGCCCTGCGATCTGGCCATGTTGATCAGGGGAACGGCGTGCAGATCGCTCCAGCAATAGAGGGCGGTGGGGCGGTCGGGTGCGCGCAGCAGCGCCAGCATGTCGGCATCCATCTGCGCGGTCCGGTCCGGCAGGCGCAGGATGCTGAGATGCTGGTCCAGCCCGGCGGCCCGCATCGCGTCGGCATAGCCCGCCTCGCGTTCAAAGACGACGTCATGATCGCTCAGGCGCTGGTGGTGCAGGCTGGTCATCGTGATCGCACGATGCCCGCGCGCAATCAGCGCATCGACCGCCAGTTTCGCACTGGCGCGGTCGTCGGAATTGACCGTGTCGAAGACCTGCGACACGGGTTCGTGGTGGCCGATGACGACCATCGGGATCCCGCCCGCCGCCCGCGCCATCGGCGCAGATCCCAGATGCGGCGAAATCAGGATCAGCCCGTCCATCTGAAAGTCGATCATCGTCTCGATCAGCGAGGTTTCCAGCTGCTCCTGCGCCTCTCCGACGCCGATCATGGTCCGGTAGTTCAGCGCCTTCAGCGTCTGGTCGATGCCCGCGATCACATCGCTCAGGAACGGGTTGGCCATCTCGACCAGCAGAATGCCGACCGTTCTGGTTTTGCCGCGCATGCCACGGGCGGCCATGTTCGGGCGATAGCCAAGCGTCTCGATGGATTTCAGAACCTTGGCACGCAGGGCATCACTGACCCCATAGGCATCCCGCAGCACCTTGGACACGGCGGCAACCGAGACGCCCGCATCTTCGGCCACCGTGCGGATCGTGACTTTCGCCTTGGTCGTCTGCGGCGGCATCGCGGGCGCTCCTGTCCTGATGAAAAAAGATAGGGACAAACCCCTTGCCAGACAATCTGCTTCGTATAATGTTTTACGTAGAACGATATACGAAGCGAAACGATATACGAAACGAATGTCCGGTCGCGGAGGGCGTCTGACCGGGCGGGGGGAGGACATATGAATATTGCTGCAAACACCCGCGACGGCGGGCGACCCCTGCTGCGTGAACGCAGGCCGGGGCGGGACTGGGCAGGTCAGATGATCGCGCCGCTGGCGGATGCCGGTGCGGGGACGCGGGCGAGTTTTGTTGCCAGTGATTTTCAGTATGACGGCGTTCAGCATGACGGTGGCGAGGCTGTGCTGCACATCTCGGCGCAGGGCCTCTATCGCGCCTTCATCAACGGGCAGCGGGTGGGCCATGACGTTCTGACGCCGGGCTGGACCTGCTATGACGACCGCATCGCCTATCAAAGCTATGACGTCACGGGGCTTTTGCGCGCGGGGACCAACCGCATCGAAATCTGGCTGGGCGATGGCTGGTACCGGTCGACGTTGCTGTGGCGCGACATCAAGATCACCGACACATGGGGCGACCGGATTGCCGCGATCGCCGATCTGGTGGTCGGGGGGAAGCCGGTGTTGTCGACCTCCGAGGGCTGGGTGTCGGGGCTGCTGCCGGTGACGAAATCCGGGATTTACTGGGGCGAGGATCACGATGCCCGTCTTGCGCAGCTGGAGGCGGATCACGGGGTCAAGGCGCTGTCCTTTGACACCGGCCTGCTGGTCCCGCACGAGGCGCGCGCCGTCATCGAACTGCCCCCGATAGCCCCTGTCAAAAGCTGGCGGGATGATCAGGGGCGCATGGTCCATGATTTCGGCCAGAACGCGGCGGGCTATCCGCGGATCAGCGTCAGGGGCGCGGCAGGCGCGAGGCTGTATATCGACCATGCCGAGGTGCTGGACAAGGATGGCAGCTTTGACAACCGCAACTACCGCGAGGCGCGGGCTGCGTTCTCCTATGTGCTGAACGGGCAGGGCGAAGAGGTCTGGGCGCCGGTGTTTTCCTTTGTCGGCTTTCGCTATGCGCGGATAGCGATCACCGGCGATGCGCAGGTGACCGACATCGTCTCGGTGCCGGTGACATCGGTGCCCGAGATCGCGGGCGGGTTCGAATGCGGCGTCGGCCCGGTGAACCGGCTGGTGACGAACACGATCTGGTCGCAGCGCGGCAATTTCATCGAGATCCCGACCGATTGCCCGCAGCGCGACGAACGTCTTGGCTGGACCGGCGATGCGCAGGTCTTTGCGGGCACCGCCTGCTGGCTGGCCGATTGCGAGGATTTCCTGCGCAAATACCTGCGTGATGTGATCCACGACCAGCGCCCTGACGGCGGCGTGTCGCATTTCTCGCCAGATCCGACGCGGCGCCCGCAGTCAAAGGCGCCGGGGGACTGGGCGGGCTCGACCGGCTGGGGCGATGCGATCGTCATCATCCCGTGGCAGCTTTACCTGCATTATGGCCGCTGTGAGGTGCTGCGCGAGTGCTTTCCGGCCATGCTGAAATGGCTCGACTATCTGTGGAGCATTTCGGACGGGCCGATCATCCATCCGCATTCGGTCTGGGGCGAAAAGGGCTTTACCTTCGGCGACTGGCTGCAGCCGGTGGGCGACAACCGCAAGCCGCGCCCCACCGTGTCGGATGACTGTGCGGCGACGCTGTATCATGCTATTTCCACGGCGCTTGCGGCCCGGATTGCGCGGATCATCGGCGAAGAGGCCGAGGCCGACCGCCTCGACGCCCGCGCCGCAATCATCCGTCACGCCTTCGCGCGGGAATACTTTTCCGAAACCGGGCGTCTGGCGCATCATGACCAGACCTCTTACGCGCTGGCGTTTCTTTACGACCTCGTGCCGGATCAGCATGCCGAGGCGGCGAAAGCCTATTTCCGCCGCGTCATCGAGGATGCGGGCTATCTGATCGGCACCGGCTTTATCGGAACGCCCGCGCTGTTGCCTGCGCTGTCCCGGCTGGGCATGGTGGATCTGGCGGAACAGGTGTTTCTGAACCGCAAGGTGCCGGGCTGGCTGTGGCAGGTCGAGCGGGGCGCGACCACGATCTGGGAACGCTGGGACGCCATTGGCGAGGATGGCACGATCTATGATCCGATGATGAACAGCTACAATCACTATGCCTATGGCGCGGTCTGCCAGTGGCTGTTCGAGGATGTCGCGGGCGTGCGACCCCTGCCCGAGGCGCCGGGCTTTGACCGCGTGCGCCTGTGCCCGACCATCCTGCCCGGACTGGGGCAGGTGTCGATGTGGCACGACTGCCGCCATGGCCGGATCGAGGCGGCGTGGAAGATCGAGGGCAGCCGCGTGACCTATACCGTGACGCTGCCCGAGGGCTGCACGGGTGAGATCCCCGCCGGGCAGCTGAAAAACCCCAGCATCGAGGGGCCGGTCCCTTCGGGCCGTCACACGATCCGTTTCGACCTCTGAACGCGGCATACGGGAACCGGACGAGGAGGTCCGGCCCATCAAGGGAGAGAAGACATGACGACAAGGACAACCGGCCTGACGGCGCTGACGGCGGCGCTGGCCCTGACATCGGGGGCGGCGGCGGCACAGCAGCTGTCGATCCTGATCGACAACAACCCCGACACGATCGCCATCACCGAGGCGCTGACCGCGGCCTATAGCGCCCGCAACCCGGATGTGCGTTTCGACATCGAGACCCGACCGGGCGGCGGCGAGGGCGAGAATGTCGTCAAGACCCGCCTTGCCACCGGCGAGATGGGCGATCTGTTTTCCTACAACGCAGGCGCGCTGCTGCAGGCGCTGCGCCCGGCCCGCACGCTGGAGCCGGTCAACGACATTCCGAACTTTGGCGCGATCTTTGACAGCTACACGCTGACCGTGTCCGACACCGAGGGCAATGTCTATGGCGTCCCGCACAAGGCCGCGATGGGGGGCGGAATCCTGTATCATGTGCCGACCTATGACCGCCTTGGGCTGGACATCCCCCTGACATGGCAGGCCTTCATGCAGAACAACGCGGCCATTGCGGCGGACGGTCAGGTGGCCCCCATCGCGCAGACCTATCGCGATCCCTGGACCTCGCAGCTGTTCATTCTGGCCGATTATTTCAACGTCCACACGCAGGAACCCGATTTTGCGGAAATGTATACCGCAAACGAGGCAAAATACGCGACCACGCCGGCGGCGATGCAGGGGTTTGCACGGTTGCAGCAGGCCTATGAGGCGGGCTATTTCAACGCCGATTTCGGGGCCGCCACCTATAATGACGGCCTGCGCATGGTCGCCACCGGCGAGGCGGCGCATTATCCGATGCTGACCTTTGCAATCGCCGCGATCCAGCAGAACCACCCCGAGGATCAGAACGATGTCGGCTTTTTCGCGCAGCCGGGCGATGTGGCCGATCAGAACGGGCTGACGGTCTGGATGCCGAACGGCTATTTCGTCAGGAAGGGCGGCGACAATGTCGAGATCGCCAAGGATTTCGTGAATTTCGTGGCCTCTCCCGAAGCCTGCGACATCATCACCGACAGCGTCGGCGCCGGTGGTCCCTACCTGATCGAGGGCTGCACCCTGCCCGAGGATGTGCCCACAGCGGTGGCGGGAATGCTGCCCTATTTCACGCAAGAGGGCCGCACCGCCCCGGCGCTGGAATTCCTGTCGCCGGTCAAGGGCCCGGCGCTGGAGCAGCTGACGGTCGAGGTGGGCTCGGGCATCCGCGACGCGCAAAGTGCGGCAGAGCTTTATGATGGCGATGTGGCCAAGCAGGCGCGTCAGCTTGGTCTGCCGAACTGGTGAACCCGGCGCCGGTTCATGCGGACGGCCCGTGTTCAAGGCGGGCCGTTCATCACCCGAAGGGCCTGATATGAAACGAAAATCGAACTACCCCTATTGGTTCATGCTGCCCGCGCTGTCGGTCTTTGTCGTGCTGTTCATCCTGCCCACGATTGCCTCGCTGTATTTCAGCCTGACGATCTGGGACCCGTTCGAGGCGCGCTTTTCCGGCTTCGACAACTACGTCCAGTTCTTCTCCGAGCCGTTCCTGATGCGCGGCGTGGTGAACACGGTGGGTTTTGCGGTGGTGACATCGTTGCTGAAAACCGTGCTGGGGCTGTTGCTGGCGGTGCTGCTGACCTCGGGGATCTGGGGGCAGAGCCTGCTGCGGTCGGTCGTGTTCTTTCCGGTGCTGGTCTCGACCATCGGCGTCGGACTGCTGTTTCAGGAGATGATGCACCCCACGCATGGCGCCATCAATGTGGCCCTGTCATGGATCGGCATCAGCGGGCCGGGATGGCTGACCAACCCGTCGCTGGCGCTGTTCTCGGTGGCGCTGGTCGATGTCTGGCGCGGGGTGGGGCTGGCCACCCTGATCTATATCGCCGGGCTGGCCACGATCAGCCCCGATTATTACGAGGCCGCGCGCATCGACGGCGCCACCCGCACGCAGCAGTTCTGGCGCGTGACCGTGCCGCTGGTCTGGCCCGCCACGACGACCGTGGTGATGCTGTCGCTGATTTCGGGGCTGAGGCTGTTCGATCTGGTCTGGGCGATGACGCGCGGCGGCCCCGGCTTTTCGTCCGATGTTCTGGCCAGCGTGATCTACAAGCAATATCAGTCCGGCTTCTGGGGCCTGTCGACGGCAGGCAATGTCATCCTGTTCATCCTGATTGCCCTGATCATTGCGCCGCTGACCTACTGGTTCAACAAACGACAGGTGGACATATGAGGCCCCGTCAATATGTCATCGGCGCCGTATCCTTTGCGGCAGCCTTTGTGATCTTTGTGATCCCGTTCATCTTTGTCGCGCTGAATGCGATGAAATCGGCGGCGGAATCGGCGCGGCTGGATTTCAGCCTGCCCGAGACCTGGCAGTTCTGGCGCAACCTGACGGATGTGGTGCAGGCGCGCGATTACATGCTGCTGCTGGCCTATTTCAATTCGACCGTCATTACGGTTGGCGCCGTGACGCTGCTGGTCATCTTCGGGGCGATGGTCGGTTATGTCCTGCAACGCCGCCCGTCGCGGTTCAGCAGCTTTGTCTATGCCTTCGTGCTGACCGGACTGATGATCCCGCCCGCCGTGGTGCCCACCATCTGGCTGCTGCAAGAGATCAACCTGTTCAAGACCCTGCACGGGATGATCCTGATTCAGGTGGCCTACGGGCTGGGCTTTACGGTGCTGCTGTTCCGCGCCTTCATCGCCTCGATCCCGCGCGATCTGGACGAGGCGGCGATCGTCGACGGCGCCCGCCCCCTGCAGGTGTTCTTCCGCGTGATCCTGCCGCTGCTCAGGCCCGTCACCGTGACCGTGATCGTCGTGCAGTCCATCGCCATCTTCAACGATTTCACCCATCCGCTGTATTACCTGCCGGGACGCGAGAACGTGACGGTGCAGCTGACGCTGTATAATTTCCAAAGCCAGTTCGTCAGCCAGATGAACCTGCTGTTCATGAACATTCTGCTGGTCACGATCCCGCCGCTGATCGTGTTCATCTTCTTCAATCGCCAGATCGTCGCCGGGATGACCTCGGGCGCGGTGAAAGGATAGGCAATGTCGCGCGTCGAACTGAACAACCTGCGCAAAAGCTATGGCGCGGTCGAGGTGATCCGGGACATCGACCTTGTGGTCGAGCCGGGCGAATTCTGCGTCTTCGTCGGCCCCTCGGGTTGCGGCAAATCCACCCTGCTGCGGATGATCGCGGGGCTGGAGGATCAGAGCTCGGGGCAGATCAGCATCGGCGGCCGCGATGTCAGCCATGATGAGCCCTCAAAGCGCGGCATCGCCATGGTGTTCCAGTCCTACGCGCTGTATCCGCATCTCAGCGTGCGCGACAATATCGGCTTTGGCCTGTCGCTGGCGCGGCGCCCCAAGGCCGAGATCCGGCAGAAGGTGGATGCCGTGGCCGAGATCCTGCAGCTGGCCCCGCTGATGGAGCGCAAGCCCAAGGCCCTGTCGGGCGGTCAGCGCCAGCGCGTCGCCATCGGACGCGCCATCGTGCGCGATCCGCAGGTGTTTCTGTTCGACGAGCCGCTGTCCAACCTCGATGCGGCGCTGCGCAGCCAGATGCGGCTGGAGCTGACCGAGCTGCATGCGCGTCTGGGCGCGACGATGATCTATGTCACCCATGATCAGGTCGAGGCGATGACCATGGCCGACAAGATCGTCGTGCTGAACGCCGGGCGGATCGAACAGGTCGGCACGCCGATGGACCTGTATCAGCGGCCCGCCACGCCCTTTGTCGCGGGGTTCATCGGCTCGCCCCGCATGAACCTGTTCGAGGGTGATGTCGCGCGGCAGATGGGCTGCGACATCTACGGCATCCGCCCCGAGCATCTGGTGATTTCCGACAGCGACGGGCGCTGGACCGGGCCGGTGCGCCATGTCGAACGGCTTGGTGCGGACACCATCATTCATGTGGATGTGCCCGGCCTTGGCACGCTGGTCGCCCGGACCGAGGGCAGCCGCACCTTCCGTCCGGGGCAGCAGGTCAGCGCCACGCCTCAGCCGGGGACAGAGTTCCTGTACCGCACAGACATGCCCGCCTCCGGCGCCTGACCCGTGTGCAGGTCATTCCGCGCCGCCCCTTCTCGACAGACGAGTTCGGGTTTCAGGGCGATGGGCGCGCGGCTGTGCATCTGCTGGTGCCAGGCGGGCGGTCGCTGCCTTGTCGGCGGTGCAGGCCGCCCCTGCCGTTGCAGCACGACGAGGCGTCAACGGGCCCTCAGCCGCCGCGCAGCTTTGTCACCAGCCGGACGGCGCGGCGCGCCGCGGTGAGAGCGGCACCGACCGCCACGGCCCACAGGGCGAGGGTCAGGACCTGACCCTGGGTCGTCCACCACGGCTCGGTCAGGCTGGCAAGGGCCGCGAATGTCACCAGCGCCATCCGATGCTGCTTGGCCATCGGGCCCGCGAAATCCGCACCCGCGCGGCAGGTGACGCCCAACTCGCGCAGATAGGCGGTCAGAAAGGCGAATGAGGTCGCGGCCCAGCCAAGCGCCGGTTCATGCACGCACAGGGCCACGCCCATCAGGATCAGCATGTCCGACACGCGGTCAGGAAACTCGTTCCAGAAGCCGCCATCGGGCGCGCCCCGCCCGCCCTCGACCGCGACCATGCCGTCGAACAGGTTGCACAGCAGCCGCAACTGCACGAACGCCGCCGCCGCCAGCAACAGCGCCGCGCGCGCGCCGCCGGTGGCCCCGCCTGCCGCCCAGAAGCAGCCGCCCGCGATCAGCGCCGCCGCCATCCCCGCGACCGAGATCTGGTTCGGCGTCGCCCCCGTGCCCACCAGCCAGCGCGATATTCTGACGGCCCAGCCCGTATTGCGGCTGGCCAGCGGGCGGCGGTTCTGCGTCTCGGGCATCATGACCTCCGTGTGGCGCGGGCGCGGATCATCCCAGGCTCCAGTAATAGCGGGTGAGGTGGAAAAACACCGGCGCGGCAAAGATCACCGAATCCAGCCGGTCGACAAAGCCGCCATGGCCCGCAATGCTGTGGCCCCAGTCCTTGACGCCCCGGTCGCGCTTGATCGCGGACATGACCAGACCGCCCAGGAACCCCATCAGGGTGATCGCAAGGCTCATCCCGGCGGCTTGCAGCGGCGAGAACGGCGTCATCCACCACAGGCTGGCGCCGATCAGCGTCGCGCTCAGGACGCCGCCCAACAGCCCCTCGACCGTCTTCGAGGGCGACAGGCCGGGTGCGATCTTGTGGCGCCCGATCAGCTTGCCCCAGACATATTGCAGCACGTCGCTGAGTTGCACCACGATCACCAGAAAGGCGATCAGCAGCACGCCGCGCCCTTCGTGGCCGGGGATGTTCAGGTTCAGCAGGGCGGGCACATGGGACACGCAGAAGACGCAGATCATCAGCGCCCACTGCATTTCCGCCACCCGGACCAGATAGTTGCGCGTGTCCCCGGCAAGGGCCGAGACGATCGGCAGCAGCAGGAACACCCAGACCGGGATGAAGATCGAAAACAGCCCGTACCACGAGATGCCGATCAGCACATATTGCACCGGCAGCACGATGAAAAACACCGCAGCCAGCGTGCGGTGATCGGCGCGCGTCGCATTGGTCAGGGTCATGAACTCGCGCAGCGCCGCGAACGAACACAGCGCAAACAGGATGATGACCCCGGTGCGCCCGGCCAGAAACGCCAGCGAGATGGCGATCACCATCACCCACCAGGCCCGGATGCGGGCGTTCAGGTTCTCGACGCCCGGGTTCTGCCCGTCGGGCGACAGGCGCCGCTGCAGCACGAAGCCGATCAGGCTGGCCAGCAGCAAAAGCCCGCCGATCCCGGCAATGACGGTCAGAAGATCCGCGTGCAGATGGCTCATTCAGGCGCCCCCCTTTGCGGGCTCAGCGACAGCAGCGCCGCGCGTGATCGTTGCAGGAAGGCGTCTTTGGTCTCGTCCCGCTCCAGCCGCAGGGCGGGGCCGAAATGCACCCGGCACATCAGCGGCACCGGGATCACGGCGCCCTTGGGCAGCACCCGGTTCAGGTTCTCGATCCAGACCGGGACCAGATCAATGTCGGGCCGCGTCCGGGCCAGATGGAACAGCCCGGACTTGAAGGGCAGCAGCACATTGTCGGTCATGTTGCGGGTGCCTTCGGGAAACAGGATCAGCGACGACCCCTCATCCAGCGCGCCCGCCATCTGGCCGACCGGGTCGGTGTCGCGGTCGGCACCGTTGCGGGCGATCAGCACCGCGTTGAACACGTCGCAGCCGACAAAGCGGCGCAGCCTGCCCGTGTTCCAGTAATCGGCCCCGGCCACGGGCCGCGCCTGCTGGCGCAGCCGGGGCGGCAGGGCGGCCCAGATCAGGATAAAGTCACCGTGGCTGGCGTGATTGGCGAAATAGATGCGCTGCTGCACCTGCGTCGGGTCGCTGCCGGACCAGACGGCCTGCACGGCCGTCACAGCCCGCGCAAAGAACGCGATCGCGCCGCCCGCCAAGCCCGCCATCCGCCTGCTTTTCACCATGTTTCCGCCACCTGCATGATTCCGGCCCCCTCAGTCGGCTGCGCTGTCCCGGCCCCCGGCAGACGGGCACGGATCTGAATTGATCCGGCGATGTCCCGTCTTTGTCAACGGGTGTGCGGTCTGAACCCCTTCTGACCGACCGGCGCCTGTTGCGCCTTGTCTTTGTCGGTGCTAATCGCGCCGCAGCCACGACTCTGTCCAGCCATCAACTCTGACAGAGGTAGTTTCATGGCATATTCCCCCCTGCCCACAGCGCCCCGTCGTGGCGCTTTTCTGACCCGGCTGATGTGCGGCGTGGCGCTGGCCGGGCTGCTGGCCGATGTGGCCGCTGCTCAGGGCGCGCCTCAGGTCATCATGCTCGACCCGATCACGATGCGCGCGCGCGACATCGACGGCAATGCCGCCGACCGCGCGACCAGCAAATATGTCGCCGATGCCGAGCTGGATCGCGCCCGCATGGGCAATCTGCGCGACCTGTTTCAGGGCGTCGCCTCGGTCTCGGTCGGGGGCGGGATTCCGGTGGCGCAGAAGATTTTCGTCAACGGCGTCGATATGCTGAACCTGAATGTCACCGTCGATGGTGTCTCGCAGAACAATCGCATCTTTCACCACGTCTCGGCCAATGCCTTCGATCCGGGGCTGATGAAATTCGTGCGCGTCGATGCCGGGATCGCTGCCGCCGATGCCGGGCCGCACGCGCTGGCCGGTGCCGTGGTGATGGAGACGGTCGATGCAGATGACATCCTGCGCGATGGCGCCACGGTGGGCGGGGCTGCGCGCCTGTCCTATGCCGACAATGGCCGCACCTTTGGCCGCTCATTGACGCTGGCCGGGCAGCATGAGGGGGTCGAGTGGCTGGGCTATCTGAAATCCGCAACCGGCGATGACTATGAGGTCGGGGGCGGCGATGTGCTGGGCGGGACGGCGGCCGATCTGCAATCCGCGCTGCTGAAGCTGGCCTATGAGACGCCGGACGGCCACCGCTTTGTGCTGTCGGGCCAGCGGATGAAGGATGACGCGCTACGCCGCTCGCGCGCCAATATCGGCGATGCCTCCGGCGGGCGGCCCTATACGCCGCAGCGGCGCTATGACACGAGCCGCGACACCATCGCCCTGACCTATACCAACACCCAGGCGCAGGGAATGTGGGACCCGACCGTGTCGTTCGGGCGCTCGCGCGTGGGGATCAGGGTCGATCAGCCCGATTTCGCGGCGATCCGGCGCAGCGACGGCACCTCGGAAAACCGCAACGGCAAGATCGAGAACCGCTTTCACCTCAGCGACCGCGACACGGTGACGGTGGGTGTGGACCATTACGACCGCCGCAGCACCTATTCCGACGATGTCATCCCGGCCCTGACCGAACGCGCGCGCAATACCGGCGTCTATGTGCAGGCCCGGCTGGAACCGGGGGATGTGATCTCGACCTCGTTCGGGCTGCGCTATGACTGGCAGGACTTTACCGGCATCGACGGGACCGGGCGCGATGTGTCGGGCGCCAGCGGCAATGCCTCGCTGGCATGGCAGGCCAGCGATGGCCTGCGTCTGCGCGGCGGCGTCTCATCCGTCTTTGGCGGCATCGTGCTGGAGGACAATTTCCTGTTTGACGGCTTCACCGGCTATGAGGGGCTGGCGGCGTCACGGGCCAGAAACGCGACGATCGGTTTCGACTATGACGCAGGCACGTTGCGGCTGGATGGCGAGATGTTCGTGACGCAGGTGGATGACGCGCGCAATGTCACGCGCGGGGCAGTCCGGAATTTCGACTTTGAAAGCCGGGGCTTCAATCTGGGCGCGACCTATGACTGGCAGCAGGGCTTCCTGCGCGCCAGCTATTCCAGAAGCAAGGTCCGCGTCGACGATGCCCCGGCCAGCAGCTTTGCCGCGCAGGATTACGGCACCCCCCTTGGCGGCGTCTTTGCGTTGGAGGTTCAGCATGGCCCTGCGGGCAGCCCCTTCGCCTTTGGTGGCGGCATTCAGGCGGCGCAATCCTACAGCCACGAAGGCGCCGCCGATGACGAGCGGCCATTGCCGGGCTACGGTGTTGTCGATCTGTTCGTCGAATATGTCCCGCCGCAGATGTCCGATCTGACGATCCGGGGCGAGGTCGCGAACCTGTTTGACAAGCGCTATGCCGACCGCGCGACCTATGGTGCCGATTTCACCAGCATCGCGCCGCTGAACGAGCCGGGCCGTACCGTCAGCGTGACCGCTGCGCTGCGGTTCTGAGTGGCGCCCGGCCCGGATCTGAGGTCCGGGCCGGGCTGACCCCCTCAGACCCGCTCGACGGCGATGGCGATGCCCTGGCCCACGCCGATGCACATGGTGGCCAGCGCGCGGCGCCCGCCGGTCAGGCGCAGCTCCAGCGCCGCCGTGCCGGTGATGCGCGCGCCCGACATGCCAAGCGGATGGCCAAGCGCAATGGCGCCGCCGTTCGGGTTCACGCGCGGGTCATCATCCGCAATCCCCAGCTGACGCAGCGAGGCCAGACCTTGGGCCGCGAACGCCTCGTTCAGCTCGATCACGTCGAAATCGGCGGGCGTCAGCCCCAGCCGGTCCATCAGCTTTTGTGCCGCAGGCGCGGGCCCGATGCCCATCACGCGCGGCGGCACGCCCGCCGCAGCCCCGCCCAGCACCCGCGCGATCGGGGTCAGGCCGTGGCGGCGCGCGCCTGCCTCGGAGGCCAGAACCAGCGCCGCCGCCCCGTCATTGACGCCCGAGGCATTGCCCGCCGTGACCGAGCCGCCGGTGAACAAAGGCCGCAGTT
>NZ_JBKBVD010000070.1:0-13979 GCF_046289755.1 Paracoccus sp. (in: a-proteobacteria)
GAAACCGCACAAGGTCATCATAACGGCGGTCGCCCGGAAACTGGTCAACCTGGCTAACGCCCTGTGTAAAAGCCGTCAGAAATGGACGCCTTCGACCGCGTGAGGGATACAGTTGCTAGAGATGAAGCGCAGCAGATTTGCCGAAGACCAGATCATTGGCATCCTGAAAGAACACGATGCCGGGGTTTCCGTGGCTGATCTGTGCCGTAAGCAAGGTGTCAGCGATGCAACTGTCTATAAATGGAAAGCCAAGTATGGCGGCATAGATGTCAGCCCCCCGTTGCCCAACCCGCCCAAACGGGCAAAACTCAGACCCGGAATCTCGCTCACGCTGGATAAAAGTTGGGGGCAACGTCAGTCCCCGAAAACCTGACACGGACTTAAACTCGGATTTGCTGTTTGCTGATCTTCATCACGAAGGAGATTGACAATGTCGAAACGAAAGCAGCACGCCCCTGAGTTCAAGGCGAATGTGGCACCTGAGGCGCTGAAGGGTGATGCGACCGTGTCTGAACTGGCGAGCCGGTTCGGCGTGCACGATACCTCTGATGCCGCCACTCTATCGCGCCACACGCGCCGCCAAGGTGACGGGCGAAACCTATCTGCCGAACTATCGCGGCAGGCCATTCGCCAGCCCCGATTCGCTCGGCCAGATGTTCCGGTGCTGGTGCCGGGAAGCGGGTCTGGACAACCGTTCGTCGCACGGCATTCGCAAGGCGGCGGGGCACCTTCTGGCTCACGAGGGTTGCTCACAATATCAGATCATGACGGTGCATGGCCACACCCAGGCGAAGACGTCAGCGGTCTACACCAAAGGGGTCGAGCGCTGGCGCCTGGCACGCGACGCAATGTCCGCGCTTGAAGCCATGGACTGGTAAAGTGTCCGACGACCGGTTCTGACGTGGGACGCATCATGCCATAACTGGCTGATAAAAATCAGGAATTAATTGGATTTTGGAGCGGGTGATGGGAATCGAACCCACGTATTCAGCTTGGAAGGCTGCTGCTCTACCATTGAGCTACACCCGCGTCAGGGTGGTATATGCCCCCCCGCGCCGGGGTTCAAGCGGATCGGTGCCGGCTCAGCGCCGCGCCGCGAAAAAATCCCGCAGCAGGCGTTGGGCATCCGCCTCGCGCAGGCCCTGATAGATCTCGGGGCGGTGGTGGCATTGCGGATGGTCAAACACCCGCGCGCCGTGCCTGACCCCGCCCATGCGCGCATCCTCGGCGCCGAAATAGAGCCGCCCGATCCGCGCGGACGAGATGGCGGCGGCACACATGGGGCAGGGCTCCAGCGTCACCCACAGGTCATGGTCCGGCAGACGCTCGGACCCGAGTGCGGCGCAGGCGGTGCGGATCGCCAGGATCTCGGCATGCGCCGTGGGGTCGGACAATTCGCGGGTGCGGTTGCCCGCCCGCGCCACCACGCGGCCATCGGGACCCACGATCACGGCGCCCACCGGCACCTCGCCCCGGTCGGCTGCGGCCTGTGCTTCTTGCAGCGCAATCGCCATGTGGCTGGTAAAGCGGCTCATCGCCCGCTTGTTGCAGGATGCGCCTGTTGCCGCAAGATTTCCCTTTTACCGCAGGCCGGGAAACCCTAGAAGCCAGTCTTTACCCCGCAGAGATGCGCAGGAGGATCGTATGACCGACGACACCAAAAAACCCGCCCCGAATCCGGCCCCGAATTCCTCGCCCGACACCGCCGACCGCATCGCCAAGGTGATGGCGCGCGCGGGCGTGGCCAGCCGCCGCGAGGCCGAGCGGATGATCGTCGAGGGGCGTGTCAGCGTGAACGGCCGCAAGATCAGCAGCCCGGCGCTGGACGTGCTGCCCTCGGACCGGGTGACGGTCGATGGCAAGATGCTGGACGCGCCGCAGGAAACGCGGCTGTGGCTGTATTACAAGCCGGTCGGGCTGGTGACCTCGGAATCCGATGAAAAGGGCCGCCAGACGGTGTTCGACGCGCTGCCGCGCGACATGCCGCGGGTGATGACGGTGGGGCGGCTTGACCTGACCTCGGAAGGGCTGTTGCTGCTGACCAATGACGGCGATCTGAAGCGGCGGCTGGAGCTGCCTGCGACGGGCTGGCTGCGCCGCTACCGGGTGCGCGTGAACGGCACGCCGAGCGACATGACCTTTGACCCGCTGCGCCGGGGCGTGACCATCGAGGGCGAGGAATTCGCCCCGATGGAGGTCAAGCTGGACAGCCAGCAGGGCGCCAATGCCTGGCTGACCGTGGGCATCCGCGAGGGCAAGAACCGCGAGATCCGCCGCGCCATGACCCATATCGGGCTGCAGGTGAACCGGCTGATCCGCGTGGGCTACGGCCCCTTCAAGCTGGCCACGATGGAAAAGAACGAGGTGCTTGAGGTCAAGCGCAAGGTTCTGCGCGACCAGCTTGGCGGGCTGCTGACCGGCGATGTCGATGAAAAGCCGCGCGAGATGCGGCCCCGTGGCGCCGAAGGCGCGCGTCCGCCGCGTGGCGACCGGCCCGAGGGGCCGCAAGGCCCGCGCCGCTTTGGCGGCAAACCGGGCGGCGATAAGCCGTTCGGGGCCAAGCCTTACGGCCCACGCTCGCGCGACGATCGTGATGGGGGCAGGGACGGGGGCCGTGATGGGGGCAGGGACGGCGACCGCCCGGCCCGCAGCTGGGGCGCGAAACCGGCGGCGGGATCTGCGGCGGGATCTGCGGCGGGCGACGGCGCGCAGCGGCCCCGTTTTCAGGGCAAGCCCGGTGGCGGGCGCCCCGATTTCGGCGACCGTCCGCGTCCTGCCGGTGACAAGCCGCGCTGGAAAACCGCCGAGGGCGGCGAGGGGCGCAAACCGGGCGCGGACCGTGCCCGCGACCCCGAAGGTGCCCGTCCGGGCCGCTTTGCCGGCAAGCCCGGCGAGGCGCGCAAGCCCTTTGGCAAGCCGCGCGAGGATGGCGATGCGCGTGGCGGGCGTGGCAAGGGCGCGGCTGGCAAAGACGCTCCGCGCGACAAGGCCGACGGAAAGCCTGCGGGCTTCACCGGCGGTCGTCCCTGGGGCGGGCCGCCCGCCGACCGCGACGCGCGCGGCCCCCGGTCCGAGGGGGCGGGCGAGCGCAAACCGTTCGGCAAACCGTCGGGCAAGCCTGCCGGTGGCTTTGCGGGCAAGCCGGGTGGCCGGCCTGACGCAAAGCCCGGTGGCAAACCGTTTGGCGGCAAACCGGGCGGCAAGCCCGGCGGCAAGCCCTTTGGGAAACCCGGTGGCAAACCGGGCGGCCGTCCCGATGGCCGTCCCGATGGCCGCGCTGCTGGCCGACCCGGACACAAGCCGGGCAACTGACAAAGTGAAAGGGCGCCCCTGCGGGCGCCGCAACTGGCAAACTGACAGGGCGCCCCTGCGGGCGCCGCAACTGGCAAAATGAAAGGGCGCCCCAGCGGGCGCCCTTGTCACACGCGCCGCCGGTTGGCGGGGCGGGTTTTGGTTACTTGGTCAGGATCAGCTTGCCCGCGCGGGTGATGCGCAGCTGATAGACCTGCTCATCCAGCACGATCAGCGCCTGATTGCCGCCGCGCGTCAGTTGCGTGGCATCATGCTGGGGAATGCGGGCCAGCAATGCAGTTCCGGGGCGGGTGAAATCGGCAGGGCGCGTTGCGGTCATGATCAGCCTCTTGAATGCGCAGGGGTTCGCGTTTGGATGCCTTAAAGCTGACTGATTCCCTAAGGTTTGTCAAAGTAAAAGAGTCGGAATTTCGCATCTTGTGCTTGTCGCGCCCGCCGGGCGGTCCTGCGCGGTTCCAAAGCCGCGCAGGACCAGTGGGTTAATCGGCTTTGAGGCAGTCTGCGATCGTGTCGGCCATGCCGCGCAGGATCAGTTGATACTGCCCGCGATCCGCGGCGATGCCACCACCCTGCGGGTCCAGAACACCGCCAAGCCGCGCGCCCGAACCTTCGATGGCGGTCTCGATCAGGCCCGCGTCATGGGCGTATTCCGGAAAGGCGCAACGCGCGCCAGACTGGGCGATCCGGGCGCGGACCTGCCCGAGACGTGCGGCGGACGGGGTCGAGGCATCGCCAAGCGAGACCGCGATCGCCGGGCGCAGTCCAAAGCGGTTGGTGAAATAGCCGTAGGCGTCGTGAAACACGACAAAGCTGTCTTCGGCAAAGGGGGCAAGCTGGCTTCCCAACTCGTTCTGAAGCGCCGCGATATCAGCTGCGGCGGCCTGGGCATTCGCGGCATAGATCGCGGCGTTCTCCGGGTCATGGGCCGCGAGCGCGTCCGCAATGGCCTCCAGCCAGGGAGCGGCATTGGCCGGGTCCAGCCAGGCATGCGGATCGGTGCCGTCATGGCTGTGGCCATGATCTTCGCCATGATCGCCGTCGTGAGCAGGCGCGTGGTCGTGACCGTCGTGATCGTCATCATGGGTGTGATCGTCGTCGTGCCCATGATCCTGGTGCCCATGATCCTCGTGGTCGTGGTCGTCATGCCCGTACTCGTCCCCGTGATCGTCGTGATCGTCGTGATCGTCATGGGCGTGCTCGGCTGCGAAATCCTGACGGTACGTGCCCTCGGCCTGAAGCAGGCGCAGCTGCGTCGCGCCGGTGCTGAGGCTGTCGGCGGCGCGGCCCAGCCAGGGGGTCAGTTCCGGCCCGACCCAGACCAGCAGATCCGCCGATTGCAGCGCCTGCGCGTCCGAGGGGCGCATCTGATAGTGATGCACGCTGGCGCCATCGGGCAGCAGCACGCGCACCTCACCCAGATCGCCCAGAACCTGCTGCACCAGCGACCCGGTCGCAGGCATGTCGGTGACGATATTTCCCGGTGCGGCCAGCACGGGGGCGGCGCTCAGCGACAGAATTGCCGCCATGGACGCGGTTCGACGCATCGGACTCTCCTTGGCTTTGTTGCGATCGGGCGGTTGTCCGTGTTACAGGGTAACAAGTCAACCTGAATGCAATTATATAACATCCAGCCGCCGCGAGAGTGCCGTGACCGAACGCCCTGCCGATATTGCCGCGGTCTTTGCCCCGCATGACCACCAGCACTGCGCCAGCCACGCGCTGGACGAGGCCGAGGCCCGTCTGGTCCGGCAGGGCGCCCGGCTGACCCCGGTGCGGCGGCGCACGCTGGAGATCCTGCTGGAAAGCCACCGCGCCATGGGCGCATACGAGGTGCTGGACCGGCTGGCCGCCGAGGGGTTTGGCCGCCAGCCGCCGGTCGCCTATCGGGCGCTGGAATTTCTGGTGACGCACGGGCTGGCGCACCGGCTGCAGCGGCTGAACGCCTTTGCCGCCTGCCTGCATCCCGGCGATGATCACAACCCGGCCTTTCTGATCTGCCGCGCCTGCGACCGCGTGGCCGAGGCCAAGGCCACCCCGATCCGGTCGGTTCTGGCCGATGTCGCGGCCGAGGGCGGTTTTGTCGTCGAGCGCGCCACGATCGAGGCGCTTGGCCTCTGCGCCACCTGCGCCGCGAAAGAGCCTGCATGACCCCTCTGATCGAGGCGCAGCGCCTGACCATCCACCGGCCCGGCACGTCCGAGCCGGTGCTGGCGCAGGTCGATTTCCGCATCCTTCCGGCTGAAATCGTGACGGTGGTGGGGCCCAACGGGTCGGGCAAATCCTCGCTGGTGCGGGCGCTGCTGGGGCATATGCCGCTGGCGTCCGGGCAGGTGCGCCGCAGCAAGGGGTTGCGCATCGGCTATGTGCCGCAAAAGGTGCATCTGGATACGGCGATCCCCATGACCGTGCGCCGCTTTCTGTCGCTGCCCCGCCGGGTCACCGAGGCCGAGGCGGCCGATGCGCTGGCGCGGACCGGCGTGCCGGGGCTGGAGCGGCGGCAGCTGACGCAACTGTCGGGTGGCCAGTTTCAGCGGGTGCTGCTGGCGCGTGCGCTGCTGAGCGATCCGCATCTGCTGGTGCTGGACGAGCCGACGCAGGGGCTGGATCAGCCCGGCATCATCGCCTTTTACCGGCTGATCGAGGATATGCGCGCGCAGACCGGAGCCGCTGTGCTGATGGTCAGCCATGACCTGCTGGTGGTCATGCGATCCTCGGACCGGGTGATCTGCCTGAACGGGCATGTCTGCTGCGAGGGCACGCCGGAACATGTCAGCAACGCGCCCGAATACCGGGCGCTGTTCGGGGCCGAGGCACAGGGGATGCTGGCGCTGTATCGCCACCACCACGACCATGACCATGACGGCACAGATGACGACACCGGGCGTGCACCGCATGTGCACAGCCCCGGCTGCACACATGACCACGCCGCGCCGCATCATGCCGCGCCCCACCATACCGCGCCGCAGTGAGACGATTCGAGACAGGACCCCTTGATGCTGGATGATTTCTTTACCCGCGCGGTGCTGGCGGGGCTGGGGCTGGCGCTGGTGGCGGGGCCGCTTGGCTGCTTCGTGGTCTGGCGCCGGATGGCCTATTTCGGCGACAGCACGGCGCATGCGGCCATTCTGGGCGTGGCGCTGGCGCTGGCCTTTGATGTGTCGATCTATGCGGGCACGCTGATGGTGGCGGTGGTGATGGCGGTCACCGTCTCGGCGCTGGTGTCGCGCGGGCAGGCGATGGACACGATGCTGGGGGTGCTGTCGCATTCGGCGCTGGCCATCGGGCTGGTGGCGATCAGCTTTGTGCCCGGCGCGCGGTCAGACCTGTCGGGTTATCTGTTCGGCGATATTCTGGCGGTCGGGCGCTTTGATCTGGCGCTGATCTGGGGCGGGGCGGGGCTGGTGCTGGCGGTGCTGGTGTGGCGCTGGCAGCAGTTGCTGACCAGCAGCCTGAACGAGGAACTGGCGATGGCCGCCGGGATCGACCCGCGGGTCGAACGGCTGGTCCTGTCGCTGGCGCTGGCCGTGGTCGTGGCGCTGGCGATTCGGGTGGTCGGCTCGCTGCTGATTTCGGCCATGCTGATCGTCCCGGCGGCGGCAGCCCGCGGCTGGGCAGGCTCGCCCGAGCGGATGGCCGCCGGGGCGGCACTGGTCGCCGGATCGTCGGTTGTGCTGGGGCTGTGGGCAAGCCTGAAACTGGACAGTCCGGCAGGTCCCTCGATTGTGACCGTGGCCGCACTTTTTTTTGTTGCCTCGCAGGTGCTTCGACGGGGCTAGTGCGCATTTGCCACAGGTTTCCAACGCTCTGGCCTGATGTGGAACGATGTGCTGCGGCGGGTGTTTGCCAATATGCAACAGTTGCACCAACCCGGCAACGCGGCGGAATTAATGCTGCTTTTCAAGTGTTCGGGTTTATGCGACTGTCGCCTCGATGTTGCCGGTGACGGCAGCTTTCAATGAAACGGAGCATGATCATGACCAAATTCGCTACTATCGCTGCCGCCCTGACCCTGTCGGCTACTTCGGCTTTCGCTGGTGGCTTCGTCGCCCCCGTCGTGGAAGTTGAGCCCGTCATCGTGGAACAAGGCCCCGCCTCGACCAATGCTGGCCTGGTTGTCCCGGCCCTGCTGCTGCTGGCAGTCATTGCCGCCGTTGCTTCGGACAGCGACGACAGCTGATTTCGGACGGGTCGGAGAAATCCGACCAGTTCAAAAGGGGGCTGGCCCGGTTGGGTCGGCCCCCTTTACTTTTTCCGGCTTCGGTCCGGGGCGCATGCTGTGCAGGCCTGTTGCCAAAGCAAAAACGCCGGCCATTGGGGGCCGGCGTTTTGCATATCCCAGATGTGGTGCGGTCAGGGGCGCAAAGTGGCGATCGTCACATAGCCCATGCCCGGCCCGACCCATTGGCGCGAGACCGGCAACTGCCCGCCCTGCACGGCATAGCTGTTCTGAAAGCTGGTGCCATGGCCACGGCAGCTTTCCACCATCAGCCCGGCCTGCGGCCCCGGCGCGACGGTGCAGGCGAACTGCAACGGCCGCTCCAGCCCGTCGCCGCTGAGATAGCGCATGACCCGCGTGCCCTGACCCGACTGGCCATTGCGGATCAGCGCCTCGGTCCCCGGCTCGGCCACGGACAGGTCACGGCCCAGACCGCGCGTGCCGACCAGCATGCCGCCGCGCAGGATCACCGCCTCTTCCGAGGGGGTCATATAGGTGCGCATCGCCCCGTTCTGGCCGGTCATGGCCATCACCTGCGTCTGGCCCAGATCCTCAAAGCCGACCTGAATCAGCGGCGCTGCGTTGACGCGCAGCGCCTCGGCCGCGCGTTCGGCATCGCTGCGGGCGGCTGCCGCGGGCTGCGCGGGCGCCTGCGTGCGCGCGACACGCTCGCCCACGATCTGTTGCACGGTCTGGGTTACGACGCCCTGACCCTCGTTGCCGCAGGCGGCAAGCCCGCCCAGAATCGTCGCAGCAACCGCGATCTTTGCAAAACTCGTCATCGCCAGAAGGACCCCCAGCCTTGTTGCATCCTGACCGCGTGGCTGTCGCGGACCTTGTCATACAGCCGGTCGCTGACCTCGACCCGTGCCCCGCCGTCACGCGACAGCGACCGGATCGTGCTGCCCGCCCGGTCGCGCGAGGGCGTGCCGGTGGCCCATGACACCGGGATCGAGAAGGTCACGCCCTTGTCGAAACTGCCCTCGCCGAATTCCTCGGCCGACAGGTCGGTCTTGGTCGCATAGGCGCCGATCCGCCAGCCATTGGCGAATTCGCGCGTCAGGGTAAACGTCGCGCCGACATCGCCTGCCAGATACTGGCCCACGTCAAGCTGCGCGGTGAAGCCCTGCTGCATCTCGTAATAGGCCGAGAGATGGCCGGTGGTGACCTCGTAGGCGCGGAAGTCGAACAGCGCGTCGAAATCGCGCTTGCGCACCCGGTTCACCTCGGCCCCGAAGGCCAGCGGCGAATTCACCGGCTTCCACAGCACCTCGGCCGAGGCGCCGCCATAGGCACGCTCCAGCAGGCCCACGGTGACGCGGCTATAGATATGGTCGGTCGGCTTGGCGAACCATGCCAGCGTCAGTTCCGGGATCGTCGGGCTGGAATTGCCCGCATACATCCGCGTGTCCGAACGCACCCGCGGCACGCCCTCGGGCGTGGTTTCCAGCGAGGGATTGGAAAGATATTCCTCAGGAGTGAACCGCTCGCCACGGCCACAACGGTCAAATTGCTCGCAAATGCCGCGATCATTTGGAATTCCGGGGCCGCTTTGCTTGATGTCGCCGAATGCGCGCTGGCGCAGGCGGCCGGTGGCGATCAGGCCGGGCAGCAACTCATAGCTGGCGCGGGCCTCGGCGCCGAATTCATAGCGCAGCGGTTCCTCGGGGTCGAACAGGCCCAGATCGAAATAGGGGCCGACCCGCCAGCGGAACCGGGGGAACACGTCATCGGTGGCCACCAGACCGGCGGGCCGGGGTTGGGCGTCCGAGAAATCCGTCACGGCGGCGATCCGGCCCGCTTCGGTGTTCTCCAGCCGCTCGACATCGCTGCGGCGCAGGGTCACCGACGAGGTGGGCAGCCCGTCCGCCGATGAGGTGATGACCAGCGTCTCGACCGTCGCGGGCAGGGCGCGGGTCATCAGCCGCGCGGTGCGCCCGACCGCCTCGGATTGCTGGATATAGCGGGTGTTGCGGATACGCACCTCGGCGCGGGTGGCCGACAGCGCCATGGATTCCAGGATCTGCCCCTCTTTGGACAGGGCATCCGCCAGCACCTTCTGGATGGCGGGCTGCGCGGTGGGGTCCTGTGCCCAGTCCGCCGACCACGCCTCGGGGTCGGCTGTGCGCGCGGGGCGCGGGCGCACCGGGGCGGGCGCCTTTTCCAGCCCCGACGGATAGGCCGCCTCGCGCGGGTTCAGCGCCACGGTGAACTGTGCGCCGATGCTTTCAGTGCCGATCGTATACAGGCCCAGCTCGTAATTCCGCCCGACCTTGTAGCTGGCGCCGAAATTCAGCCGCCCCGGCTCGGACCCGCCCTGCTGGAACGTCTCCAGCCGGTTGCCGCCGCGCAGATAGCTGGCCTGATAGATGTCGTTGGAATATTCCGCCGTCAGCGTCAGCTGGTCATTGACCGCCCATGCGACCGAGGCAAAGGGCCGGGCGGTGCCGCTGAACCAGTCGCCGGCATCGACGGTGCCACCCAGATCGCTGTCCTTGATGATGCGCGGGCGCCCGGCCAGCGTGCCCCAGCCCAGACCGATGCTGGCGCGGATGGCGGGCGTGACCTGCCGCGTCGCCACGATATATTCACCCGAATAGGTGCCGTTGCCCAGAAAGTCCTGCAGACCGACCGAGACCGCAGGCCGCCAGCCTTCCTGCTCGAACAGCTGATAGCGCAGGTCGAACGAGCGGTCCCAGATAAAGCCCTCGGCGCGCGCATCAATGACCCCGTCGACGCGGCTGTAGCGCAGATTGGCGGTCAGCTGCGGCAGGACCTGAAAGAACACGTTGTTGCGCAGCGCATAGTCCGAATAGGACACGGTCGCGCCAAGCGTGCCTTCGGGCAGCGTCTCGGCGGTGGGGGTGTCGATGCCGCCGGGCATGCCGTAGGCCGACATGTTGCGCGCGATCAGCGGATCGGCCGGTGCCGCGCCGGGAACGACCAGCACGACAAGGGGCAGGGTGGTCGCCATAAGCTGGCGGATCAGGGGCGAGCGGCGCATGGAGCGTCATCCTTTCGGCGGCGGGCATCTGGCGGCGGGCGGGCAGTCAGGGCGGGCAGTTCAGGGCGGGCAGTTCAGGCGGCAGTTTGGCAGACAAATCAGCAGACAAAACCTGCCTTGTCAGGGAACCGGGCACAGATCGAAACACGCTTTCGTGATCTGTGCCCGCAGGTCATCAGCTTTCCGCGGCGTCGGGCGTTGCGGCGTCGGGCGTGCGGGGCGTGCCGGGAGAGGCGCAGCCCTCGACGGTGTTGCCGCTGACGGTCAGCCGCGCGGTCAGGGGGAAGCGCTGGTCGGCCATGCTGTCCTGGCACTGGCCGGGGCGCATGTTCAGCACAAAGGGGCGCCCGCCCAGCACGCCGATATATTCGACACCACCCGCAAAGGACAGGCGGTTGACCTGAATCTGGCGACCGTTCTGGTTTTCGGGCGTGCGATAGGTGGCGGTGTTGCCTGCGACCTGGACATTCCAGAACGGCTCATTGCCGCGCGCGACAAAGGCGGTCGCCTGCGCGGTCAGCGGCTCGATGATGGCGACGGGGGTGGCGGCGGCCTCGCCGGTCTCGATCGGGGCGACCAGCGGCGAGACGGCGGGCGGGCGCGGGCCGGTCGGTTCTTCGGGCGGGGCCTCGGCCTCGTCTATCCCCAGGTTGCGGCGCAGGTCGCTCATTGCCTCGCCGTCACAGGCCGCAAGGGGAAGGGTCAGCAGCGCGAGAAGCGTGAAACGCATGATCATGGGCTTTGGCCTCTTGTTGTCGGTCCGGTTCGTGGCGGTGTCACTGTCTGCCCCAAGCGTTACCAACCCCCGCCCGCGCGGGCAAGCGAAGGCTGGCCTGCGGGCAGCGCTGCGCAGAAGCCCGCCTTGCAGGACGCTGCGGGTTGCACGATAGTCACACCGCACGACAGACGGAGACGGATGCACAGAGGTTCAGGCGCGGGCCGCGCGATGCGGCGCTTGATGGCTCCCGGTTCGGGGGCCGGTTTTCTGTGACATCTTCTCTGGATTATTCCCATGACCACAACATCCCTGACCATCCGCGCCTTTGTGCCGGGTGACATTCCGGACCTGTCGCGCATCTGGCATCAGGCCTCGCTTGGCGCGCATGGCTTTCTGGGCCGGGCGCGGCTGGACGAACAGCGCCAGCTGATCGAGACCGTCTATCTGCCCGCCGCCGAAACATGGGTGGCCGAAACATGGGTGGCCGAACCATCGCTGGCCGAGCGCGGCCCCGTGCCGCTTGGCTTCATCAGCCTGCTGGATGATGTCGTCGGCGGGCTGTTCGTCGACCCTGTGGCGCAGGGGCAGGGCATCGGCGGGGCGCTGCTGGACCACGCGCTGGCGCTGAAAGGCGGGCTGGCGCTGGATGTCTATACCGCCAATGCGGGCGCGATGGCGTTCTACCGGGCGCGAGGCTTCCATGAGGTGTCGCGCCAGCCCATGGACGGGCAGGGGTTGCCCTTCGCGCAGGCGCGGCTGGTGCGGTAGCGCCTTCAGCAGTTGGGCACGTTCACGGCCAGCCCGCCAAGCGAGGTTTCCTTGTATTTCTCGCTCATGTCGCGGCCGGTCTGGCGCATCGTCTCGATCGCGGCGTCCAGTGGCACGATGTGGCTGCCATCGCCGCGCAGCGCCAGGCTGGCCGCCGCCACGGCCTTGATCGCGCCCAGCCCGTTGCGCTCGATGCAGGGCACCTGCACCAGCCCGCGCACCGGGTCGCAGGTCATGCCCAGATGATGCTCCAGCGCGATTTCGGCGGCGTTCTCGATCTGGCCGGGCGTGCCGCCCAGCACGGCGGCCAGACCGGCGGCGGCCATGGCGCTGGCGCTGCCGACCTCGGCCTGACAGCCGCATTCGGCGCCCGAGATACTGGCATTGTGCTTGATCAGCCCGCCCACCGCCGCCGCCGTCAGCAGGAAATCGGGCAGGGCGCGTTCGGATGCGCCGGGCACATGATCCAGCCAATAGCGGATCACGGCAGGCACCGTGCCCGCCGCGCCATTGGTGGGGGCGGTCACGACGCGCCCGCCGGCGGCGTTTTCCTCGTTCACGGCCATGGCATAGGTGGACATCCAGTCGTTGATGACGTGGGGCGCGGTCAGGTTCATGCCGCGTTCGGCCAGCAGCGCCCGGTGGATGGCCGCGGCGCGGCGGCGCACGTTCAGCCCGCCCGGCAGGATGCCCTCGGTCGCAAGGCCCCGGTCCATGCAGTCGCGCATGACCGCCCAGATCTGAGCCAGCCCCTCGCGCAGCTCGGCCCGCGTGCGGAAGCACAGCTCATTTTCCTCTTTCATTTGCGCGATGGACTTGCCTGATTTTTCAGCCATCTCCAGCATCGCCGCGGCGCTGGCAAAGGGAAAGGGCACGGCGGATGCGGCATCGCTGCGGGTCTCGTTCCGGCGGTCGGCCAGTTCGGTATCGGTCATCACAAAGCCGCCGCCGACCGAATAATAGATGCGGTGCAGGATCACGTCGCCCTGCGCATCGGTGGCCGACAGGGTCATGCCATTGGCATGGCCGGGCAGCGCGGTGTCATAGTCAAAGCGCAGATCGCGGTCGGGATCAAAGGCCAGCGCGGCCAGCCCCGGCGGGGTCAGCAGCTTCGTCGCGCGGTTGTCCTCCAGCGTGGTCTCGGCGGCATCGGGGTCCATCGTCGCGGGGTGAAAGCCCGCCAGCCCAAGGATCGTGGCCCGGTCGGTCGCGTGCCCCTTGCCGGTAAAGGCCAGCGAGCCATGCAGGCTGGCGCGCAGCCCATGGGCGGTAAAGGGCTGGGCGCGCAGATCCTCCAGAAACCGCGCCCCCGCCACCATCGGCCCCATCGTGTGCGACGAGGACGGGCCGACGCCCGGTTTGAACAGATCAAAGACCGACAGGAACATCTGGCGCACCCTTCTGGCTTGCGTTCTGGGCCCTATCTAAGCAGGTAGGCGCCCGGCATGCCATGCCTGCCGACGTGCTGGCCCGCACGCCTGTCCGCGACACGTGCCTGCCATCAGGCGACATCGGGTCTGCACATCAAATATGCTTTGTGCTTAAATGCAAGGCAACAGGAAGCCGCCTGCGAAATGGGCAGCCTGCGCTGGCATTGCTGCCCTTGCGGGCGGGAGGGGCGAAGGCGAAGGAGTTGTTATGCACCACCCTGAACCGATCATTCTTGGCGATACGCAGCTTGGCCCGCCGGTGTTTCTTGCACCCATGGCGGGAATCACCGATCTGCCGTTTCGCCGCGCCGTTGCGCGCTTTGGCGCCGGGCTGCTGGTCAGCGAGATGGTCGCCTCCAGCGAGATGGTCACGCCCCGCCCCTCGACCCGCGCGGCGGTGCGGGCCAAGGCGCTGACCGAGGGCGGGTTGCCCGTCAGCGTCCAGATCGCGGGCCGCGAGGCGGGCGCCATGGCCGAGACCGCCCGCATCGTCGAGGCGATGGGCGCGCGGATCATCGACATCAATATGGG
>NZ_JBKBVD010000012.1:0-93809 GCF_046289755.1 Paracoccus sp. (in: a-proteobacteria)
CGCTGACCGAGGGCGGGTTGCCCGTCAGCGTCCAGATCGCGGGCCGCGAGGCGGGCGCCATGGCCGAGACCGCCCGCATCGTCGAGGCGATGGGCGCGCGGATCATCGACATCAATATGGGCTGCCCGGCCAAGAAGGTCACCGGCGGGCTGTCGGGTGCGGCGCTGATGCGCGACCCCGACCATGCGCTGACGCTGATCGAGGCGGTGGTGGGCGCCGTGGGCGTTCCGGTCACGCTGAAGATGCGGCTGGGCTGGGACGATGACTGCCTCAACGCCGCCGATCTTGCGGCGCGGGCGCGCGATGCGGGGGTGGCGATGTTAACCGTGCATGGCCGCACGCGGGCGCAGTTCTACAAGGGCCGCGCCGACTGGGCCGCGATCCGGGCAGTGGCCGGTCTGGCCGGGCGCCCGCCGCTGGTGGCCAATGGCGACATCGTGGACGCAGACAGCGCGCGGGCGGCGCTGGCGGCCTCGGGCGCCGAGGCGGTGATGGTCGGGCGCGGCGCGCAGGGGCGGCCCTGGCTGCTGGCGCAGATCGCGCATGATCTGTGGGGCACGCCTGCGCCCACGGTGCCGCAGGGCGCCGCGCTGGCCGATCTGGTGGCCGCGCATTACGAGGATATTCTGGGCTTTTACGGCACCGATCTGGGCCTGCGCGTCGCGCGCAAGCATCTGGGCTGGTATGCCGAGGCCGCCCGCGCGCCGCTGCGCGCGCAGCTGGTGCAGGCCGAAACCCCCGCCGCCACGCTGGCCCTGATCGCCCGTGCCTTTGCCGATACCGCTTCCGGTGCGCCCGCGACCGGTGGCCCCGCGTCCGGTGCGCCCGCGTCCGCTTCCCCCGCGCAGGAGGCCGCATGACCCATCCGGGCCGCAGCGATTTTACCGAGGCCGCGCCGGGGCCGGGCTGGCACAGCCTGCCGCTGCCCGCGCTGATCCTCGATGATTGCGGGCGGGTGGCGGCGATGAACGAGGCGGCGGAAATCTGGCTGAACATGTCGCGCAACTCGACCCTGGGCAAATCGCTTGAGGGCGATGAGATGACCGCGCGGCTGCGCATCCTGCCCGCGCTGCGGCCGCTGGCGACGCGGGTGCAGGCCACCGACGAGTCGGTCTATCACCCCGCGATCAGCTTTGAGATCGGCGACCGGGTGGGCGGCCATCTGGCGCGGCGCGCGGCGGTGCATCTGGCCCGCGCGACCGAGACGGGCGGCGCCGTCAGCATCCTCGTGGTGCCGCAGGAGGTCGACGGGCTGCATCAGGCCCGCAATGTCCGCAGCGCCGCGCGCAGCGCCATCGGCATGGCCGAGATGCTGGCGCATGAGATCAAGAACCCGCTGGCGGGCATCCGGGGCGCGGCGCAGCTGATGGCGATGAACGCGACCCCCGAAGACCGCGAAATGGCCGAGATGATCGTCAGCGAATCGCGCCGCATCGTGGCGCTGCTGGATCAGGTCGAACGGTTCGGCGACACCTCGGCCCCGCATCTGGCGCCGGTGAACATCCATGACGTGCTGGAACAGGTGCGCCGCTCGGCCAAGGTGGGCTTTGCGCGCGACATCAGCATCAGCACCGATTACGACCCCTCGTTGCCGATGGCGCTGGCCGATGCCGATCAACTGGTGCAGGTCTGCCTGAACCTTGTGAAGAACGCCGCCGAAGCGCTGAAGGGCAAGGCGGGCGGCACCATCCGGCTGCACAGCTTTTACGACCACACCCTGCGCCGCCCGCCCGACGATACCGACCCCTCGGGCTGCCCGCTGCCGCTGCAGATCGAGATCGAGGACAACGGCCCCGGTTTTCCCCCCGCCATCGCCGATCAGGTGTTCGAGCCCTTCGTGTCGGGGCGTGAGAACGGCACCGGGCTGGGGCTGGCGCTGGTCAGCAAGATCATCACCGACCATGGCGCGCTGATCCGGGTGGACAGCAGGCCAGGTCGCACCGTGTTTCGCATTTCCCTGCCAAAGGCATAAGGACCGACCCCATGGACGGAACCGTTCTGATCGCTGACGATGACCGCACCATCCGAACGGTGCTGACACAGGCGCTGACCCGCGCGGGTTGCCGGGTCCATGCGACAGGCAGCCTCGCACAGCTGTCGAAATGGGTCGAGGAGGGGCGCGGCGATCTGGTCATCACCGATGTCATGATGCCCGACGGCAACGGCATCGACCGCATCCCCGAGATCCGCGAGATGCGCCCCGATCTGCCGGTGATCGTGATCTCGGCCCAGAACACCATCGTCACCGCGATCCGCGCGACCGAGGCCGAGGCGTTCGAATATCTGCCCAAGCCCTTTGACCTGCCCGACCTGATGTCCAAGGCGGGGCAAGCCCTGTCGCGGCGCCCGCGCAAATCCGACCCGGTGCCCGAACCGCTGCCCGGCCCGCGCGAGACCGCCGACCCGGCCATGCCGCTGATCGGGCACGCGCCCAGCATGCAGGCCCTGTTCCGCATGGTCGCCCGCGTGCTGAACGCCGATCTGCCGGTGCTGATCGCGGGCGAGGCGGGCGTGGGCAAGACCACCATCGCGCGCAGCTTTCACGAGCTGTCCGACCGCCGCGACCGGGGGCTGGCGGTGCTGACCTCGGCCGATGCCAGCGACGAATCGATTGCACGCGCGGCCGAGAAATCGCGCGGCGGCACCGTGGTGATCGAGAACCCGGCGGGCTTTGACCCGGCCGCGCAGGCCCGCCTGATCGGCATGATCGAGGCGGTGGAATCCGGCCCCGACCGCGCCACCGCGCCGCGCATCGTGGCCACGACCGGCCCCGATCCGCAGGCCGATGTCGCGGCGGGGCGGCTGCGCTCGGACCTCTATTACCGCCTGGCGGGGGTGACGATCAGCGTGCCGCCGCTGCGCGCGCGGGTCGATGACATCCTGCCGCTGGCCGGCCACCTGCTGGCGCGGGCGGCGGCGCAGGGCCTGCCCGAAAGGACCCTGTCCGACGAGGCCTCGTCGGCCTTGCGCGCCCATCCCTTCCCCGGCAATGTGCGCGAGCTGGAAAACATGATGCGCCGTCTGGCGCTGACCGCCAGCGGCCCCGCCATCAGCGCCGCCGAGATGCGCGAGGCGCTGAGCCAGCAGACCGGCGCGCGTCACGCCCCGGCCGCCACGACCGCCGCGGCCTCGGCCCCCGGCCCCTCCCTGTCCGCCTTCGAGCCGGAACAGGCGATCCCCATGCCCTCGGCCAATGCCCGCCTGTCGGATTCGGTCGAGGCGCATCTGCAGCGCTATTTCGACCTGCATGGCGACGCGCTGCCGCCGCCGGGCCTGTATGACCGCATCCTGCGCGAAATCGAACGTCCGCTGCTGCAGGTGGCGCTGGACGCGACCGGCGGAAATCAGCTGCGTTGCGCCGATTTGCTGGGAATCAACCGCAATACGCTGCGGAAAAAGCTGACCGAGCTGAATATCGAGGTGACACGGCGCCGCAAACTGATGTAAAACCGCCACAGGTCGCAGCGCCACGGACACGCCGTCCGGCGGGCGCTGCCTTCGGGAAAGCCGCGACAGACGGCGGATGTGGGGGACATGGCGGGGTCCGTATCAGCCTTTGGCTGGGACAGGTTGGCACGGTTGCGGCTGCCGCGCGAATGGCGGGCGGTGCTGAACTGGGTGATGCTGATCGTGGGCGCCGTGCTGGCGCTGGCGACGATCGCCATGCTCAGTCCGGTCGGGCGCGGGTTGCAGGCACAGGCGCTGCGCGTCGTGCTGCTGCTGGATCTGGCCTATCTGACCCTGCTGATCGGTTTCGTGATGGCGCGCATGGCGCGGCTGGTTCAGGCGCGGCGCTCAAGCGGGCCCGCCTCGCGGCTGCATGGGCGGCTGGTGGCGATCTTTGCCGGGCTGGCGCTGGTGCCCACGGTGCTGGTGGCGCTGTTTGCGGGCGTTCTGGTCAATATCGGGCTGGAGGGCTGGTTCTCGGACCGGGTGCAGCAGGTGGTGACCACCTCGCAGGCCGCCGCCGAAGCCTATCAGGAGGAACACCGCCGCGACCTGTCCGAAGATGCCCGCGCGCTGGCCAATATCCTCATTCAGGCGGGCCGCGCCAATCCGCTGATCGAGGATGCCGAGATGCGCCAGCTGCTGGTGCAGGGGCAGGGCCTGATCCAGCGGGGCCTGCGCGAGGCCTATATCATCAACGGCGCGGGCGAGATCCGCGCGCGCGGCGACCGCAGCTATCTGTTCTGGTATGAACAGCCGGGCAGCGACCAGCTGGACGAGGCGCAGGCAGGCGGTCTGGCGCTGATAGAGGATTGGGACAACGACGAATTCCGCGCCCTGGTCGCGCTGCCGCCGCTGGCCGACCGCTATCTGTATGTGACCCGCGATGTCGATGGCAGCCTGCTGGGCCTGCTGGACGACACCCGCGCCACGGTCGGCGATTACCGCCAGCTTGAGGAGATGCGCGCCCGCGTGCTGTTCGAATTCTCGCTGGTCTATCTGGGTTTTGCGCTGCTGCTGGTCTCGGCGGCGATCTGGCTGGGCATGTGGTTTGCCAGCCGCCTGTCGCGCCCCATCGGCCTGCTGGCACAGGCGACCGCGCGGGTGGGGCACGGCGATCTGGACGTGCAGGTGCCCGAACCCGATACCGGCGATGAGATCCAGACGCTGGGGCGGGCCTTCAACCGCATGACGCGGCAGCTCAAGACGCAGCGGGCGGAACTGGTCGAAAGCTACCGGGTCAGCGACGATCAGCGGCGGCTGTTCGACAATGTGCTCAGTTCCGTGACCTCGGGCGTGATCGGGCTGGATGCGGCGGGCGAGATCGACTTTGTGAACCGCTCGGCCAGCCGTCTGCTGGGGCTGGACCCGGTCCGCGACATTGACGCGCTGCTGTCGGAACTGGTGCCCGAATTCGCGCCTCTGTTCGAACGCCTGTCGGCCTCGGTCGCGGAAACGGTGCAGGACGAGGTGCGCCTGATGCGGCAGGGCCGGGTCGAAAGCCTGCTGGTGCGCATGGCCGTGCGGCGCGGCACCGGCGGCGCGCTGGAGGGGTATGTGGTGGCCTTTGACGATGTGACCGAACTGGTCAGCGCGCAGCGCATGGCCGCATGGGGCGATGTCGCCCGCCGTGTCGCGCATGAGATCAAGAACCCGCTGACCCCGATCCAGCTGTCCGCAGAACGCCTGCGCCGCAAATTCGGGCCGGTGGCGCCCGAGGGTGAGCGCGCCGCGCTGGATCAGTATGTCGATGTCATCATCCGCCAGACCGGCGATCTGCGCCGCATCGTGGACGAGTTCAGCCGCTTTGCCCGCATGCCCGAACCCAACCGCGCCGAGACCGACATGGCCCTGCTGCTGCGCGAGGTGACCCTGTTGCAACAGGACGCGCTGCATGGCGCGCTGGTGACCCAGATCCCCGATCAGCCGGTCATTGTCGATTGCGATGCGGGCATGCTGCGGCAGGCGCTGACCAATCTGCTGAAGAATGCAGGCGAAGCGGTCGAGGAACGCGCGCTTGAGGCCCCCGAGGGCTGGCAGCCCCGGATCCGCGTGACGCTGGAGGCCGAGGCCGAGGCCGTCTGCATCCGCATCACCGACAATGGCCCCGGCCTGCCCGCCGACCGCTCGCGCCTGTTCGAGCCTTATGTGACGCTGAAAAGCCATGGCACCGGGCTGGGCCTGCCCATCGTGAAGAAGATCGTCGAGGAACATGGCGGCAGCCTGTCCCTGACCGATGCGCCCGACCCGCCGGGTGCGCAAGCCGAGATCCGGCTTCCGCGTGAACGCCATCCGGTGCGCGCGGCCAGGACCAAAAGCAAAGAAAAAGACGAGGCGACACCATGAGCGATATCCTGATCGTCGATGACGAACGTGACATCCGCGAACTGATCGCGGACATCCTGCGCGACGAGGGGTTCGAGACCCGCGTGGCCGCCAATTCCGATCAGGCGGTCGCCGCGCTGAATGACAGCGAACCGGCGCTGATGATCCTGGACATCTGGCTGAAGGACAGCCGGATGGACGGCATCGACATCCTCAAACAGGTCAAGCGCAACAACCCGGCCGTGCCGGTCATCATCATCTCGGGGCATGGCAATATCGAGATCGCGGTCGCCGCGATCAAGCAGGGCGCCTATGATTTCATTGAAAAACCCTTCAACATCGACCAGCTGATGGTGGTCATCAACCGCGCCATGGAAACCAGCCGCCTGCGCCGCGAAAACAGCAGCCTGCGCCGGGGCGGCGAGAAACCGGGCGAGTTGCTGGGCAATTCCGCCGCCTTCCGCCGCCTGCGCGAGGGGCTGGACAAGGTCGCCCGCTCGAATGGCCGCGTGCTGCTGACCGGCGAGCCGGGCACCGGCAAGGAAATGGCCGCCCGCTATATCCACGCCCATTCACCCCGCGCCGACGCGCCCTTTATCACCGTCCCCTGCGCCACGATCGAGCCTGAACGCATGGAAGAGGTGCTGTTCGGCCGCGAAACCGCCGAACGCGGGGTCGAGCCGGGGCTGCTGGAACAGGCCCATGGCGGCGTGATCTATTTCGACGAGGTGGGCGACATGCCCCTTGGCACCCAGCCCAAGATCCTGCGGGTGCTGACCGAACAGCAATTCGTGCGGGCGGGGGGCGCCGACCGGGTGCGGGTCGATCTGCGGGTGCTGTCCTCGACCAATCGCGACCTGATGACGGAAATCGCCGCCGGGCGGTTCCGGCAGGAACTGTTCGACCGGCTGAACGTGGTGCCCATCGCCGTGCCCTCGCTGGCCGACCGGCGCGATGACATTGCGCTGCTGGCGCGTCATTTCATCGACCAGTTCCATGCCACGCAGGGGCTGACCCCGCGCGATCTGCCCGAGGAAACCGTCGCCGCGCTGCAGTCCATGCGCTGGCCGGGCAATATCCGCCAGCTGCGCAACGTGATCGAACGGGTGCTGATTCTGGCCGAGGGGACCGGCGCGATCCAGCCATCAGAACTGGAACCGCAGGGCGCCGCGCTGGACAACAGCGATGCGCTGAGCCTTGGGCCGCAGGTCACCGCCATGGCGCTGCGCGAGGCGCGCGAGATGTTCGAGCGGGAATATCTGGTGGCCCAGATCAACCGCTTCGGCGGCAATATCAGCCGCACCGCCCAATTCGTGGGCATGGAGCGCAGCGCCCTGCACCGCAAGCTGAAATCGCTGGGCGTGGTCGGCGGCATGCGCAGCGACGATGAGATGATGATGGGCAAATAGCGGCCCGGCTTGCGCCTGACGCCCGCCCGGCATAGGCAGAGGGCTGCGCCTTGCGGGCGTGGCGGCAAGGGGTCTGTGGATGAAGATCATCATTTGCGGTGCGGGCCAGGTCGGCTGGCAGATCGCGCGCCACCTGTCGGGCGAGCGCAACGACGTCACCGTCATCGACAACAACTCGGAACTGATCCGCCGTGCGACCGATGCGCTGGACGTGCAGGGCGTGACCGGCTTTGCCAGCCATCCCGATGTGCTGGACCGGGCGGGCGCGCGTGACGCCGATCTGATCATCGCCGCGACCCATTCCGATGAGGTGAACATGGTCACCTGTCAGGTGGCCCACTCGGTCTTTCAGGTGCCGCGCAAGATCGCGCGGCTGCGCAGCGGCGCCTATCTGGACGCGATCTATTCCGACCTTTACCGCACCGAACACCTGCCCATCGACGTGGTGATCAGCCCCGAACGCGAGGTGGCCAAGGCCGCGCTGCAACGCCTGTCGGCGCCCTCGACATTCGATGTGGAAACCTTCCTCAAGGACCGCATCCACCTGCTGGGCATTGATCTGGAAGCCGACTGCCCGGCACTGAACACGCCCCTGCGCCAGCTGACCGAGCTGTTCTCCAGCCTGCGCGCCATCGTGGCGGGGGTGCGCCGCAAGGGGCGGCTGTTTGCCCCCGAGCCGGGCGATCAGCTGTTTGCGGGCGATCAGATCTATGTCTTTGCCCATGTCGACGATGTGGCCCGCACGCTGGATATCTTCGGCAAGCCGCCGCAGAAACAGGAACGGCTGACGATCATCGGCGCGGGCAATGTGGGCCTTGCGGTGGCGCAGGCGCTGGAGGCCCGCCCCGACCGCATCCGCGCCAAGCTGATCGAGCGTGACCGGGCGCGCGCCGAATATGCCGCCGACCGGCTGGAACGCACCATCGTTCTGAACGGCGACGGGCTGTCGGCGGAACTGCTGGAAGAGGCCGCCGTGCCGCGCGCCGACGCCGTGCTGGCGGTGACCGATGACGACAAGACCAATATCCTCGCCTCGGTCCGGGCCAAGCAGGCGGGCGCGAAAATGGCGATCGCGCTGATCAATGACCCGACGCTGGTGCCGCTGATGGGGGCGCTGGACATCGACGCCTATATCAACCCGCGCGCCACCACCGTCTCGACCATCCTGCGCCATATCCGTCACGGGCGGGTGCGCGACATCTATTCCATCGGCGATGCCGAGGCCGAGGTGATCGAGGCGCAGGTCCTGTCGACCAGCCCCATGTCGGGCCGCGCCGTCCGCGACATCGAATTCCCCGAAGGCGCGCTGATCGGTGCCGTGCAAAAGGGCGACCGCATCCTGATGCCCAGTTCTGACACCCGCATCGAAGAGGGCGATATCGTGCTGATCTTTGCCCTGTCCGCCGATGTCTCCGAGGTCGAGCGCCTGCTTCAGGTCTCGATCGACTTTTTCTGAAGGCCCGCGATGCGCGACACCCTGCTCAGGCTGCCGCTTCTGGTCCTCGTCTCGGGGATCGCGGCGCTGATGATGCTGATCCCGGCGGCCCATGCCTCGGTCACCGGACATGCGGCCATCGCGCGGCATTTCTTTTATGCCGGGCTGCTGATCATGGTGTTTTGCGGGCTGATCGGGCTGGCGACCCATGCCAATCCCCGCGCCCGTGGCGCGCGCGAGATGCTGCTGAACATGCTGGCGGTCTTTGTCGGTCTGCCGCTGCTGCTGGCGCTGCCCTTTGCCGAAAGCCTGCCCGATACCGGCTGGTTCAATGCCTGGTGGGAGATGGTCTCGGCGCTGACCACGACCGGCGCCTCGCTCTATTCGGCCGACCTGCTGCCTGCGCCCTTGCATCTGTGGCGGGCGCTGGTGGGCTGGATGGGCGGGTTTTTCGTGCTGGTCTCGGCGGTGGCGATCCTGGCGCCGCTGCGCCTTGGCGGGTTCGAGATCATGTCCAGCCCCTATGGCCGGCAAGAGGCGTTCGAGGCGCTGCCCCTGTCCGCCGATCCCCGGCGGGTGCCGCGCCACCTGTCCGAGCCGGGTTTTGACAGCCGCGTGCATGATCCGCTGACCCGGCTGGCGCGCGGCGCCGAGGCGGTGCTGCCGCCCTATCTGGGCCTGACGCTGGCGCTGTGGGTGGGGTTGCTGCTGGCGGGCGATCCGTCCTTTCTGGCGCTGTGCCGGGCGCTTGGCACGCTGTCCACCTCGGGGATCACACCGGTGCTGGGGCAGGCGGGCGAGGTGTCGGGCCTTGCGGGCGAGGCGCTGGTGTTTCTGTTCCTGCTGCCCGCCCTGTCGCGGCGCTTCTGGCCGGGCGGCGGGCAGTTGCGCGCCACCTCGCGGATGCGCGACGACCCCGAACTGCGCATGGCGGCAGCGCTGGTGCTGATGGTGACGCTGGTGTTGTTTCTGCGCCACTTTCTGGGCGCCATCGAGGTGGGGGCCGAGGGGCAGGCGGCGCTGGCGGGCGTCACCTCGGGGCTGCGGGCGATGTGGGGGGGGATGTTCAACGCGCTGAGCTATCTGACCACGACCGGCTGGAACTCGGTCGACTGGCAGGGCGCGCGGGCCTGGTCGGGGCTGACGGCGCCGGGGCTGATCCTTGCGGGGCTGGCCATGATGGGCGGCGGCATCGCCACCACGGCGGGCGGGGTCAAGCTGCTGCGCGTCTATGCGCTGGCCCGCCACGGCGAACGCGAGATGCAGCGGATCGTCCATCCCTCGGCCGTCTCGGGCGGCGGCCGCATTTCCCGGCATCTGCGGCGCGAGGGCGCCTATCTGGCGTTCATCTTCTTCATGCTGTTCGCGATTTCCATCGCGGTCGTGGTCTCGCTGGTCTCGATCCAGTCGGTCGAATTCGAGACCGCGACCATCCTGTCCATCGCCGCGCTGACCAATACCGGGCCACTGGCGGGGGCGATCCCGCTGACCCCGGCATTCGAGGGCACGGCAGGCGTGGCCTCGGCCCCGTGGGAGGGGTGGTCGGGCCTGCCCCGCTTTACCAAAGGGGTGCTGGCGGGGGCGATGATTCTGGGCCGGATCGAGACATTGGCGATTCTGGCCCTGTTCTCGCCCGAATTCTGGCGGCGCTGATCGCCGCGGCATCGGGTCCGGGTGCGCTTGCATGGCTGGGAACAACCGCTTACATGTCAGATGGATGGGGACAGTGTAAAAACGGACGATATAAAAATGGCTGGCGACAAGCAGAATCTGCAGGACGCGTTCCTGAACCACGTCCGCAAGGCGAAGGTGCCGGTCACCATTTTCCTGATCAATGGCGTCAAGCTGCAGGGCGTGATCACCTGGTTCGACAATTTCTGCGTGCTGTTGCGCCGGGATGGCCAGTCGCAGCTGGTCTACAAGCATGCGATCAGCACGATCATGCCGGGCCAGCCCATCACGCTGTATGAAGGCGACGACTGATTGGCCGAACTGACGGAAACCGCCGCCCGCCCGACCCGCGCCTATGTGATCCATCCCGATCTGGGCCGCGCCCGCACGCAACGGCGCGATCCTGAGCATTCGCTGGCCGAGGCCGTGGCGCTGGCGCTGGCGCTGCCGGGCATCGAGATGGTGGGCTCTGAGGTTGCGAACCTGCGCGAGCCCAATCCCGGCAAGCTGTTCGGCAAGGGCAAGCTGGCCGAGATCAAGGAACGGCTGGAGGCGCTTGAGGTCGAGCTGGTGCTGATCGACGGCCCGGTGACGCCTGTGCAGCAGCGCAATCTGGAAAAGGACTGGGGCGTCAAGCTGCTGGACCGGACCGGGCTGATCCTTGAGATTTTCGCCGACCGCGCGCGCACCCGTGAAGGCGTGCTGCAGGTCGAGCTGGCGGCCCTGTCCTATCAGCGCACGCGGCTGGTGCGCGCCTGGACCCACCTGGAACGTCAGCGCGGCGGGCTTGGCTTTGTCGGCGGCCCCGGCGAGACGCAGATCGAGGCCGACCGTCGCGCCATCGACGAACAGATGACCCGGCTGCGCCGTCAGCTGGAACGCGTGGTCAAGACCCGGACCCTGCACCGTGCCGCGCGTGCCAAGGTGCCCTATCCGATCGTGGCGCTGGTGGGCTATACCAACGCCGGCAAATCGACCCTGTTCAACCGGCTGACCGGGGCCGAGGTGTTTGCGAAAGACATGCTGTTTGCGACGCTGGACCCGACGATGCGCGCCATCCGCCTGCCCGATGCCCAGGGTGGCAGCTCGGGGCGCAAGATCATCCTGTCGGACACGGTGGGGTTCATCAGCGACCTGCCGCCCGAACTGGTCGCAGCCTTCCGCGCCACTCTGGAAGAGGTGCTGGAGGCCGATCTGATCCTGCATATCCGCGACATCAGCCATCCCGAGACCGAAGAGCAGGCCGCCGATGTGGCCGATATTCTCGATTCGCTTGGCGTGGACGAGGATGTCGCCGCCATCGAGGTCTGGAACAAGATCGACGCGCTTGGCCCCGACACCCGCGCAGCCCTGCGCCGCACCGACCGGCGCACCGAGGGCGTACAGGCCGTCAGCGCCCTGTCGGGCGAGGGGCTGGAGGATCTGATCGCCGCCATGGACCACCTGCTGGGCGAGGTTCTGGACGAGCCGCGCCTTGAGGCCGAGGTGGTGCTGCCCTTCGGCGATGGCCGCGGGCGCGCCTGGCTGCACGAGGCGGGCGTGGTCGAGCGCGAAGAGGCGGGCGAGGACGGGCTGCATCTGCATCTGCGCTGGACCGCGCGGCAGAAGGGCGGCTTTGAGGCATTCTCTGGCACGGCGGACGAGCCCGGCGAGGACGACGAACCCGAAGAGCGGCGCACCGGCGGGTGGCATCCGGCGGATTGATCCGCGGATTGGCTGGTGGCGCTGTTTTGCGTCCCGCGCGTGCCGGGGGCGCTTCGCCCCCCGGACCCCCCGAGGATATTTTTATGAAGAAGATGACGAGGGCATGCCCGGCTGGGCTAGCTGGCGGGCATTTCATGGGCCCAGGGCGGGTTGGCGCCGGGGCGTGAGACGGTGATCGAGGCGGCCTGCGCGCCAAGCGTCAGCGCCGCGTGGATCTGGTCGGGGGTGAGGCGGGCGATGGCGTCCTTGTTCAGCAGGTTCTGGCGGTCGAGGCTGGCCAGAACGCCCGCGTTGAACGTGTCACCCGCGCCGATCGTGTCGGCGACCGTGGTGCGCACGGCAGGGGCGTGGACCGTCTCGCCCGCCCAGATCGCGCGGGCACCGGCCTCGCCGCCGGTCAGCAGCACCAGTTTCGGGCCGCGGGCGAGGATTTCGCGGGCGGCCTGTTCGGGCGCCATGCCGGGAGAGAGCCAGTCCAGATCATCGGCGGAGAGTTTCACGATGTCGGCCATCGGCAGCAGCCGCCACAGGCGGGCGCGGTAGGCGTCGGGGTCGGTGATGAAGAAGGGGCGGATATTGGGGTCGATCATCACCGGCAGGCGGGCGTGATGGGCCGCGATCAGCCCCTCGATCGTGGCGCCGCAGGGGTCGGGCACCAGGCTGATGCCGCCCGCGAAGAGCGCCGTGACCGCCTGCGGCAGGGGGGGCAGATCTTCGGGCGCCAGCATCCGGCCCGCCGAGCCCTCATCATAGAAGGAATAGCGCGCCTCGCCATTCTCCAGCGTCACCAGCGCCAGCGTGGTCAGCCGGTCGGTGCGGGGGCAGAGATCGGTGTTCACGCCTGCCTCGGACAGAGGCGCAAGGATCTGCTGGCCGAACGGGTCGCGGCTGATCGGCCACAGATAGCCGGTGTCCCGGCCAAGCCGCCCCAGCGCGATGGCGGTGTTATAGACCGCCCCGCCCGCCAGAGGCCGGAAGGCGCCGTTCTGCGGCACCATGTCGATCAGCGATTCGCCTGCGCACAGGATCATGTCCGTCCTCCCCCTTCAGCCCTGAGTCAGATACAGGAAAACCGCTAGCGCTACCAGCGCGACGGCTGTGGCCCCGGCGATTTTCCAGACCGACCACGGGCGTTCGCCCATCACCTTGCCCGACTGGCCGTTCACCACGAAACGATAGCTTTTGCCATTATAGCGATAGGCCGCCGACCAGACCGGCAGCAGCACATGCTTGAACGTCTCATCCGAGAAGCGGCTGTCGATCTGCTCGATGCGCTGTTCGTCGCCGCCGATGTCGCGGCGGGCATCGGCGTGGATCACCTGCGCCATCTGCGCCCGCGCGGTCTGGTGGCCGTCGGCCAGCGCCACGGTATAACCCTCGGCCTCGAAACCCGACAGGAAGGCCGGATCATACAGCGCCAGATCGTTCAGATCCCAGGGTTTCAGCGCCGTGGCAAACCGTGGCGGCAGGGCGGTCGAGGCGCCCACCAGCACATCGTTGAAATCGCGCGCCACCTGACCCGAGGCCGGGCGCCAGCGGATGCGGCGTTCCTGCCGGCTGACGGTCTCGCTGCGCCCGTTCACCTGCCGGGTGCTTTGCACGGTGACGTAATAGGCATCGCCCCGCTGGCCGCGATAGCGGCTGACACTGCGCGCGTCAAAGGTCCAGAAGGGCGTATACACCCCTGTCAGCCGCCGGTCCTTGCGCGCATAGGCGGTCAGCCCCGAGGGCGCGAACCACAGCCCCTTGAGCCATGATTTCATTGCCGTATGGGCCTGCGCCTCGGTCAGCTTGAAGGGCAGCACGCCCTGCGGTTTGATCCGCCGGGTGGCGCCGGTATCGGTGACGACCGGGGTGGCGCAGAACGGGCAGGCGCTGGCGTGATGGGTCTCGTCCAGATCGACCCGCGCGCCGCAATTGGGGCAGGCGAGGCTGCGCACCATCTGCACGATATCGCCCGCGCCCGCATCCAGATGCAGGCCCTTGTCCAGCGGGATTTCCTCAAGCGCGGCCGCATTGCGGGGGCCCGGCGCCCATTGCAGCGCGGGCTCGTCCGCGCCGCTGCTGCCATCGTCATGGCGGCCCGGCGCGCGGGCGGGGCCGGGGCCGATGTCCTGCCGGTGGCCGCACCAGTCGCAGACCAGCTGCTGCTGGCCCGGCTGAAAGCGCAGGCTGGCGCCGCATTGCGCGCAGGGAAAGCGGTGTTCGGCAGGCGCGGGCATTCAGCCGGGCCTCACTGCGGCAAGGGCGGCGGCAGCGTGGTGAACAGCTGCGCCAGCTCGGGCACATCCTCGGCCGGCAGCCAGCCGTCCTGTCCCGGCGCCCAGACCAGCGTGTCGCGCGCGAAGCTGCCATCCGAGACCATGCGCCCCAGATGACCGCGCCCGAACGGGCCCTGCGCCGCGCCGTCAAGTGCCACATGCCAGACGGTTTCCACCGCGCGGCCCGGCAGCGGCGGCGGCGCGGCTGCGGGCTGCTGGGGTGCCGCGCCCCAGGGGCCGGGCCGGGCCGCGCCCATGCCCATGGCCGCCCCCATCGCGGCGCCGAAACCGGCACCTGCGCCGCCCTCGTTCTGCGCTGCGTTCAGCATCGCCTCGGAGGCGGCATACTGGCCGAAACGGTCCAGATCGCCGATGATCCCCATGCTGGTGCGCTTATCCAGCATTTTCTCAACTTCGGCGGGCAGGCTGATGTTTTCAATGTAGAATTCCGGCAGGATCAGGCCATAGCCTTCGATCACCGGCGCGATGGCCTTGGCGACCAGTTTCCCCAGCTCATCGGTATTGGCCGCCATGTCCAGCACCGGAATATTCGCCGCCGCAATCGCGCGCGAGAATTCCTGCACGATTACATTGCGGATCTGATAGGTGATCTCATCGCGGGTGAATTCGCCATCGGTGCCGACGATTTCCGACATAAAGCGCGCCGGGTCGCTGACCCGCATCGCATAGGTGCCAAAGGCGCGCAGGCGCACCGGGCCGAATTCGGGATCGCGCGCGATGATCGGGTTGCGCGTGCCCCATTTCAGGTTGTTGAACCGGGTCTTGTTGACAAAATACACCTCGGATTTGAACGGGCTGCGGAAGCCGTGATCCCAGTGCTGCAGCCGCGTCATCACCGGCTGGTTGTTGGTCTCCAGCATATAGAGGCCGGGGCCAAAGACATCGGCCAGCTGCCCCTCGTGGATGAACACCGCCGCCTGGCCCTCGCGCACGGTCAGTTTGGCGCCGTATTTGATCGCCCGGCCCACGGTGGGAAAGCGGTAGACCATCGTGTCGCGGCTGTCCTCGACCCATTCGATGACCTCGATGAACTCACCGCCCAGAATGTCGAAAATGGACATGGCGCTTCCCCTTGCTGCATGTGTCAGGCCCGCCCTGTATGACCGGGCGGGGGCGGCGGATCAAGCGCCCGACCCCCTCTCACCTGTCCCCCGGCTTCAGACCGGCTGCGCCAGCAGCTCGGCGGCGATCTGGCGCACCACGGGCAGGGCCTCGGCCTCGGTCATGCCGGGGCGCAGGCGCGGGTCATAGAGGATGCGCAGCAGCAATTCGTCATGCCGGGTCAGCAGCGCGAATTCCTCATCGTCGTTAAAGATCGAGGGGCGCGCGCCGGGGCTGTCATTGGCCAGACCCAGACCCTGCGCCAGTTCCTCGTGGATGCAGGATGTGCGCAGCAGGCGCGGCAATTCGGTGCGGATCACGGCCACCGCATGGGCATAGACCGGGCTGCCGCCTTCGGAATAGGCGAATACGGTGCAGGCGATGCCGGGGGGCAGGTCGCGCAGGATCGCCACATCCTCGGGCGGGATGCCGGGGACCAGCTCGGCCAGCCGCGCCCCGATCCGGCGGCGTTCGTCATCGGTGACGACCAGCACCACGAAATTGCCGCGATCGGCCGCGATCTGGACCGGGTGGCGCGTGGCCCCCGCCAGGCGCGCGGCATATTCCGCGATCTCGCTGCGCCAGGCGCGCTGTGCGGCAATATCGGTCGAGGCGCCGAATTCCGGCTGAATGCGCACCGGCACATCCCAGCGGCGCAGGGGGGCGGCCTGCGCCTCGGCCACCAGCGCGCCGTCGCGGCGGGTATATTCGTCGCGCAGCGCGATCTGCACGAAATTGCGCGCCAGCATCTCGGCGTCGATGGGCGCATCGGCAGGCACCCGGTCGCGGCGCAACCGGCCCTGCGACAGCAGCCGTTGCTGCATCCGGTCGTAATAGTCGCGCTGCGTCAGGCTGGCATCGCTGGCGCCTGCGCGGGCGCGGATCGCTGCGGCATTGGCGGCACGGTTGCGTTCGGCCCGCGCGGCGCGCAGGCGGGCCTGCGTGTCGTCGGGCGCGGGCGCGGTTTCAGGGCGCGGCTGCGGGCGGGCCGCATCCGTGGCAGGCGGCGCGGGCTGGCAGGCCGCCAGCGCCAGCGCCGTCAGCAGCCCCGCCCCGATCCGGCGGCAATCTGCCAGCATCAGGCGCCCCCGTCTGTGCGGCCATCTGCGCGGCCATCTGTGCGGGCGCGGGCCGAGGCCAGCGTGTCGCGCAGGTCCGTCTCCATCCGCGTCAGTTCCGTTTCGGCGGCGGCGCGGCGGGTGCGGCCCTCATCAGCGATGCGCAGGCTGTCCTCGATCGTGGCGATCAGCTGCGCGTTGGCGGCGCCCACGGCCTCGATGTCGAACACGCCGCGTTCGGTCTCGGTGCGGATGGTGGCGTTGGCCTGCCGCAGATTGTCGGCATTGCGGGTCAGCAATTCGTTGGTCAGATCGCTGGCGGCGCGCACGCTGCGCGCGGCCTCGGCGCTGCGCTGGATGGTGACGGCCTGCGCCAGCTGCGTCTCCCACAGCGGCACCGTGTTCACGAGGGTCGAGTTGATGCGCGTCACCAGCGACTTGTCGTTTTCCTGCACCAGCCGGATCGAGGGCAGCGACTGCATGGTGACCTGCCGCGTCAGCTTCAGGTCATGCACGCGCCGGTCCAGGTCGTCGCGCAAGGACCGCAGGTCGCGCAATTCCTGCGCCCCCATCACCTGCTGCTCATCCGCCGTGCCCGCCAGCGCCGCCTCGCGGTCCGGGATCACCTGAGTGTCCAGCTCGCGCAGCTTTTCCGTGCCCGCCGCGATATACAGCGCCAGCTCGTCATAAAACGCCAGCGTCCGGTCATACAGCATGTCCAGCGACTTGATGTCTTTCAGCAGCTTTTGCTCATGCGATTCCAGCTCGGCGGTGATCCGGTCGATCTGGGTCTGCACCTGTTCGTAATTCGCCACGAATTTCGCAAACGGCGCCGAGCGTCCCAGCAGCTTTTCCCACCAGCTGCGCTCGCGCCGGACATCCAGTTCGCTGGTCGAGAATCCGCGGATCGTCGTGACCACATCGCGCAGGCTGTCGCCCGCAGGCCCGACATCCTTGGATTTCACATCGGCCAGCATCGCCTGACTGATCTGTTGCAGATCGCCCTGCGCGCGGGTGCCGAATCGCAGGATCGAGTTGCTGTCCTTCAGGTCGATCTCGGCCATGCGGCGGCGGATCTCGGCCTGCGTGGCCGGGTCGGCCTGGGCCACGGTGGCGGGCGGTTCCGCCGGATCGGGCAGGGCCACGCTGGTCAGCGCGTCGATTTCGGCCTGAACGGCCAAGGCACGGCTGCGGGTATCGTCGGTCATCGGTTTGTCCCCCGGACGGCGGCGCCACGGGCGGGGCGCATCGCGTTGATCCTAGCATATGGCGAAGCCATGCGGATTCAACGACCTGACCGGGCGAAAGTTTCGCCGCATTGCGGCAGAGACACAGAATCGGCCAGAAAAGGGGCCAGAAAAAGGGGGCCAGAAAAAAGGGGCGGTGCCGGGCCATTCGCTGGCCCGGCACCCGGTCACATGTCAGGCGGCTTTCTTCGGCTGGCCATAGCGGCCATAAAAGCTGTCGCCCGCGCCCGCCATCTCGCGCAGCAGCGCAGGCGCGGCAAAGCGCTCGCCATGCGCCGCCTCCAGCCGGTCGCAGATCTCGACCGCGCGGGCCGCGCCCAGCATGTCCAGCCAGCCGAACGGCCCGCCCGACCAGGGCGCAAAGCCCCAGCCCAGAATCGCGCCCACATCGCCCTCGCGGATGTCTTCCAGCACACCCGCCTCGAAGGCGCGCACCGCCTCCAGCGCCTGCACGAACATCAGCCGGTGCTGCACCTCATGCAGGTCGGGCTGTTCCCCGGCGCGCGGATATTGCGCCTCCAGCCCCTCCCACATCCCCTGCCGCTTGCCGTCCTCGCCATAGGCGTAAAAGCCCGATTTCGACTTGCGCCCCATGCGGCCCTGATCGGCCATCCAGAACAGCACCTCATCGACCGCACCATCGGGATAGGCATCGCCCATCGCCGCCCGCGTCGCTTTGGCGATCTTGACCCCCAGATCAATCGAGGTCTCATCGACCAGCTGCAGCGGCCCCAGAGGCATGCCCATCATCCTGGCGGCATTCTCGATCAGCACCGGGTTCACCCCTTCGGCGACCATGCGCATCCCCTCGTTCAGATAGGGGATGATGCAGCGGTTGGCATAAAAGAACCGCTCGTCATTGACGACAATGGGCGTCTTGCGGATCTGGCGCACGAAATCCAGCGCCTTGGCGACGGCCAGCGGGCCGGTCTGCTGGCCCTTGATGATCTCGACCAGCAGCATCTTGTCGACGGGGCTGAAAAAGTGGATGCCGATGAACTGCTCGGGCCGCACGCTCGCGCCCGCCAGATCGCTGATCGGCAGGGTCGAGGTATTGGTGGCAAAGATCGCATCCGCAGGGATCACCGCCTCGGCCTTCTTCGTCACCTCGGCCTTGACGGCAGGGTCCTCGAACACAGCCTCGATCACCAGATCGCAGCCCGTCAGCGCCGCATAATCGGTGGTGGCGGTGATCCGCGCCAGCACCTCGGCCTTCTTCTCGGGCGTCGATTTTTTCCGGCTGATCGCCTTGTCCAGCAGTGCCTCGGAATGGGCACGGCCCCGGTCGGCGCTGTCCTGCGCCGCGTCGATCAGCACCACCTCGATCCCGGCCATGGCGCTGACATAGGCGATGCCCGCGCCCATCATCCCCGCGCCCAGAATGCCGACCTTGCGCACGGTCTGATCGGGCGCCTCGGGCCGGTTCGCGCCTTTTTCCAGCGCCTCCTTGTTGATGAACAGGCTGCGGATCATCGCCGTGCTGGAGGGGTTCATCAGCACATGGGTAAACCACCGCGCCTCGATCTTCAGCGCCTGATCGAATGGCACCATCGCGCCTTCATAGACCGCGCTCAGCAAAGCCTTGGCCGCCGGATAGACGCCCATCGTCTTGCCATGCACCATGGCAGAGGCACCGACAAAGGTCATGAAACCCGCCGGATGGAACGGCTCACCGCCGGGCATCTTGTAGCCCTTCTGATCCCACGGCTTGACCAGATCGGCCTCCTTGGCCGCCAGCACCCATTCGCGCGCGGCCTCCAGCGGGTTCTCGACCACCTCGTCGATGATCCCGGCCGATTTTGCCTTCTTGGGGTCCGACAGCTTGCCCTCCAGCAGGAAGGGCGCGGCCATCATCGCGCCCAGCTTGCGCGCCAGCCGCGTGGTCCCGCCCGAGCCGGGAAAGATCCCGACCATGATCTCGGGCAGCCCGATCTTGGCCTTCGGGTTATCGGCGGCAAAGATCCGATGCGTGGCCAGAGGCAGTTCCAGCCCGATGCCAAGCGCGGTGCCCGGCAGGGCGCTGGCAATCGGCTTTCCGCCCTTCAGCGTCTTCGGGTCCATGCCCGCGCGTTCGATCTTGCGCAGCATGTGGTGCAGCATCATCACGCCGTCAAAGACGCCCTGCGCGCCGCCCTGATCCCTCATGCCTGCAATGACATTCAGGTCCATCCCGGCGGCAAAGTCCTTCTTGCCGCTGGTGATGACGATGCCCTTGACGGCCTCATCGGCCAGCGCGTCGTCGATCAGCCCGTTCAGCGTGGCCGCACCGTCCAGCGACAGCACATTCATCGACTTGCCGGGCACGTCCCAGGTGATGATCGCCACGCCATCATCGCCGGTCTTCATGGTGAAATCGGTCATTCGGTGTCTCCCTTTGTGGGGTAGGGGGTGCCGTCCAGATGCGTGTACCCGCCCGGCACAGCCAGCAGGTCAAGGCCCGGATAATGGCAGATGTTATGGGGCTGACGCGCGCCCGCGATCAGATAGGTCGCAGGCTGGTCGGTGTGGTTGCGCAGGCTGTGGGCCACCGGCACGCCCGCCTTCCAGCAGCAGGCATCGCCCGCGCCGATGACCGTCTCGGTGCCATCCTCGATCACGGTCAGCTCGCCCGACAGCATCAGCAGGAACTCATCCTCATGCTCCTCCCAATGCGGCTGGCTGCTCTGGCCGCCGGGATGCAGCGTCTCGACCGCCGCGCCGAACTGGGTCAGCCCGCCGGCCTCGGTGATATGGCGGTAGGACAGGTTGCCCCGCCCCAGATTATAGGGTTCGGGATAGCCCGACACGCCGTCGGTCAGCGGTACGCTGTCCTTGCGGAAAATCGCCATCACACGCGCTCGATGATGGTGGCCGCGCCCATGCCCGAGGCGATGCACAGGGTCGCCAGACCCACCTGCTTGTCCTGCCGCTCCAGCTCGTCCAGCAGCGTGCCGATGATGATCGCGCCGGTGGCGCCCAGAGGGTGCCCCATCGCAATCGCGCCGCCATTGACGTTGACGCGCGACGGGTCCACCTGAAACGCCTGCATGAAGCGCAGCACGACGGCGGCAAAGGCCTCGTTCACCTCGAACAGGTCGATGTCGCCGATGGACATGCCGCTGTCGCGCAGGATCTTTTCGGTGACGGGCACCGGCCCGGTCAGCATGATCGTGGGATCGGTGCCGATCTTGGCGGTGGCCCGGATCCGCGCGCGGGGCCTGAGCCCGTAAGCCTTGCCGAACTCGGCATTGCCGATCAGCACGGCGGCGGCGCCATCGACGATGCCGCTGCTGTTCCCGGCATGGTGGATATGCTCGATATGGGACAGATGCGGGTATTTCAGCATCGCCACCTTGTCGAAGCCGGGCATCATCTCGCCCATCTCCTTGAAGGCGGGACGCAGGCGGGCCAGATCCTCGGCTGTGGTGGCGGGGCGCATGTATTCGTCGCGGTCCAGAATGGTCAGCCCGTTCTGGTCCAGCACCGGCACGATGGACCTGCTGAACCGGCCCTCCTTCCACGCCTGCGCCGCCCGCCGCTGGCTTTCCAGCGCCAGCGCATCGACATCGTCGCGGCTGAAGCCGTATTCGGTGGCGATGATGTCGGCGCTGATCCCCTGCGGCACGAAATAGGTGTTCATCGCCAGCGAGGGATCGACGGCAATCGCCGCCCCGTCGCTGCCCATGGCGACGCGACCCATCATCTCGACCCCGCCCGCGATATAGGCCTGACCCGCGCCGCCCCTGATCTGATTGGCGGCCAGGTTCACGGCCTCCATGCCGCTGGCGCAGAAGCGGTTGATCGACAGGCCGGGGATCCGTTCGTCCAGATCCGAGGCCAGCACGGCCGAGCGCGCCAGACAGCCGCCCTGCTCCTTGACCTGGGTGACATTGCCCCAGATGACATCCTCGACCGCGTGGCCTTCGAGGCCATTGCGCGCCTTGACGGCGTTCAGCAGCCGGGCGGAGAGCGCCAGCGAGGTCACCTCGTGCAGGCTGCCATCGGGCCGGCCCTTGCCCCGCGGGGTGCGTGCGGCGTCATAGATGAATGCGTCGGTCATGGTTCCTCCTAAGGTCGCCCGGATCGTGGCTCCGGGCCGAAACAGCCGGGGGGCTTCGCGCCCCCCGGACCCCCCGCGGGATATTTTCATGAAGAAGAAAGGGCGGGTTAACCTTTCCTCAAGGTTTGCGTCTCAGGATCGGGGATGCGGTACAGGCTGGGAAGCCGATGACCGCTGAAGGAGAAGTTCCCGGCTCGCGCGTCTGATGCCGATGGCCCTGCGCGGGCCGGGAATGCCGCTTCTTCTTCACTTAAATATCCCCGCCGGAGGCATCCGGCCTCAAGGCCGCGCCCGAACGGATGACGGGCGCGGGTCCGTTGCATCAGAAAGCCTCGGGTTCCAGCGCCATCACCGTCTCGCCGCCCGCCTCTATGCGGGCCAGATGCGTCGCGGTCATCGGCAGTTGCCGCGTCATGTAGTGGCGGCCCGTCACCAGCTTGGTCTGGTAGAACGCCGCGTCGCCGGTGCCCTTGTCCAGCGCCGCCTGCGCCGCGACCGCCATCCGCGCCCACATGAAGCCCAGCGTCACATGACCGAAGAGGTGCATGAAATCATAGCTGCCCGACAGCGCGTCATCGGGGTTCTTCATGCCGCGTTCCATGAAGATCATGGCCGCCGATTGCAGATCCTTTGACGCGGCTTTCAGCGGGTCGATGAAACCGGCCGAGATCGCCTCGATCCCGGCATTGTCCCTGCAGAAGGCCTTGATCATCCCGAAAAACGCCATGACATGCCTGCCGCCGTCCTGCGCCAGCTTGCGGCCGACCAGATCCAGCGCCTGCACGCCGTTGGCGCCCTCGTAGATCATGGTGATGCGGGCGTCGCGGACGAACTGGCTCATGCCCCATTCCTCGATATAGCCGTGGCCCCCCAGCACCTGCTGGGCCAGCACCGTCGTCTCGAAGCCCTTGTCGGTCAGAAAGCCCTTGATCACCGGCGTCATCAGCGAGATCAGCCCGTCGGCCTCGGCATCATCCGCCAGATGGCTGCGGTCGATCAGATGCGCCCCCCACAGGGCCAGCGCGCGGGCCCCTTCCAGAAACGACTTCTGGTCCATCAGGCTGCGGCGGATGTCGGGATGCACGATCAGCGGATCGGCGGGGCCTGACGGGTTCTGCACCCCCGTGACCGCGCGCCCCTGCAGCCGGTCTTTCGCATAGGCCAGCGCGTTCTGATAGGCGGGCACCGCGCAGGCATAGCCCTGCAGGCCGACCCCGAGGCGCGCCTCGTTCATCATCGTGAACATCGCCCGCATGCCCTTGTGCAGATCGCCCAGCAGCCAGCCCTGCGCGCCGTCGAAATTCATCACGCAGGTGGCATTGCCATGGATGCCCATCTTGTGTTCCAGCGCGCCGACCGAAACGCCGTTGCGCGCGCCCAGCGAGCCATCCGCGTTCACCAGCACCTTGGGCACGATGAACAGGCTGATGCCCTTGGTGCCCTCGCCGCCGCCCGGCGCCTTGGCCAGCACCAGATGGATGACGTTTTCCGCCATGTCGTGATCGCCGGCCGAGATAAAGATCTTCTGGCCCGTGATCAGATAGCTGCCATCCTCCTGCGGCTCGGCCCTGGTGCGCAGCAGGCCCAGATCGGTGCCGCAATGCGGCTCGGTCAGGTTCATCGTGCCGGTCCAGTCGCAGCTGACCATCTTCGGCAGGAAGGTCTGCTTCTGTTCGTCGGTGCCATGGGCATGGATGGCCGAATAGGCGCCATGGGTCAGGCCCTGATACATGTTGAACGCCATATTGGCCGAGACGAACATCTCGCCCGTGGCCACGCCCATCACATAGGGCATGCCCTGACCGCCATAGGCCGGATCGCAGTCCAGCGCCGTCCAGCCGCCCTCCTTGACCTGCTCGAAGGCGGCGCCAAAACCCTCGGGCGTGCGCACCACGCCGTTTTCCAGCCGGCAGCCCTGCTGGTCGCCCACAATGTTCAGCGGCGTCAGCACCTCCGAGGCCAGCTTGCCCGCCGCCTCCAGCACGGCTTCGGTGAAATCCGCCTCCAGCTCGTCATGGCCGGGCAGGTCGGAATGCGACAGGCGCAACACGTCATGCAGGACGAATTGCAGGTCGCGGACGGGGGGGTCATAAATCGGCATGGCTTATCCTGTCGGCTGTTCGGGTGATGCGGCGGCAAGCCGCTGTTCGGCATCGGAAAGCTGGTGGCGAAGATCGGCGATGGCCTCGTTCAGTTCCGCATACTGGCGCTCCATGTCGGCCAGTCGCTCACGCGCCACGGCGATGGTCGCCGCGATCTGGCTGCCGTTGGCGCCGCCGGGCTGATACAGTTCCAGCAACTGCCGGATCTGTTCGAGGCTGAAGCCAAAGCGCTTGCCGCGCAGGATCAGCGTCAGCCGCGCCCGGTCGCGCCGGTCATACAGCCGGTGCTGGCCGCGGCGGTGCGGAAAGATCAGCTCGCGCGCCTCATAGAACCGCAGCGTGCGCGGGGTGACCTCGAACGCATCGCACATCTGGCGGATGGTCATCAGTTCTTCGGACATGATCTGCGGCTTCTCCTCCATCACAGGCCTCCCGTCCTTGATGTCACTATAGTCAAAGTTGACGCGAACGTAAGGCAAGACGCGGCGTCACAGCAGCGCCCTGCCGTCGCGTCAGCGCCGGTCCTCCTCCATTGCGCCCAGTTCCCGCACCGTGACATCGCGCAGCTGGCGCAGATCGGCGCGGGCGGCCTCAAGCTCGGCGATCTGCTGGTCCAGCACGCTCAGCTGCCGGTCGGACATGTCGATCCAGACCTCGTATTGCTGGCGCGAGCCCTTCTTGTCGTAGATCAGCAGCCATTGCCGGATGTCCTCCAGCGAAAAGCCGAACCGCCGCCCGCGCAGGATCAGCGTCATCCGCGCCACCTCGCGCGGGCCATAGAACCGGGCGCGGCCTTCCTTGTGGGGTTGAAGCAGTTCGATATATTCGTAATAGCGCAGCGTGCGCGGCGTGACTTCAAAGCGGGCGCACATCTCCTTGAAGCTGATCATCTGATCCGTCATGTCCGGTCCTCCTGACCTTCCCTTCACGTCAAGGTAGGCAATCACGGCGCGTTTCTCAACCGAATCGCGCAACCGGCGGGGGCGCCTGCGGCCGGGGAGGGGGGTGGAGCGGGGGCCGGGGAAGGGCCGGGGAAGGGCCGGGGAAGGGCCGGGGAAGGGCCGGGGAAGGGGTTGAGCATCGCCCCCTCCGGCGGCTAAGCCTGTTGCACCCCAGCCCGCGAGGACGCGATGCCCGAAAACAGCGACGACAGCGACAAACCCGGCCCCACAGACGGGCCCACAGATGCCCCCAGTGCCGAAGATCAGGCGCGCATTGCGCAAGCCTTCATCGAGGCGATCCCGCACGCCCGCGCGCTGGGCATGCGGGTCGATCAGATCGGGGCCGGGCGGGCGGTGATTTCGATGCCATGGGCCGAACATCTGGTCGGCGATCCCCGCACCGGGGTCATTCATGGCGGTGTCGTCTCGGCGCTGATGGACACCTGTTGCGGCGCCGCGGTGATGGCGCATCCGACCCAGCCCCGCTCGACCGCGACGATTGACCTGCGCATCGACTATATGCGCGCGGCCACGCCCGGCCAGCGGATCACCGCGCGGGCCGAATGCTACCACATGACCCGCTCGGTGGCCTTCCTGCGCGCCGTCGCGCTGGACGAGGACGGCGACAACCCCGTCGCCACCGCCACCGGCGCCTTTACGGCAGAGAGGTAAGCCATGGCCGACCGCAACGAGCCCCTGCACCAGATCAAGTCCCGCCGCGATTCGGCGCTGAACGCGCTGGTCTCGGGCGTGCCCTACATGACCTGGCTGGGCATCCGCTTTGACCGCCGCGGCGATGAGCTGACGGCGATCCTGCCATATGACGACAAGCTGATCGGCAACCCGCTGCTGCCCGCGATCCATGGCGGCGTGACGGCGGCATTCCTCGAGGTGACGGCGATCATCGAACTGGGCTGGGCCGCCATGTGGGAGGATCTGGAATCCGGTCGCATCGCCCCCGATGCCGCCGTCGAGGGCAGCCTGCCGCGCCTGCCCAAGACCATCGACTTTACCGTCGATTACCTGCGCTCGGGCCTGCCGCGCGATGCCTATGCCCGTGCCCGCGTGGTCCGCTCGGGGCGGCGCTATGCCAGCGTCCATGTCGAGGCATGGCAGGACAACCGCGCCCGCCTGATCGCGCAGGCCACCGGCCATTTCCTGATGCCGCAGGGCTAGGGCCGCAGGGATGAGCACGATCACGCTGGACCGCCTGTCCCACCGCCGGGTGCTGCATATCGCGGTGCCCATCGTGCTGTCGAACCTGACCGTGCCGCTGCTGGGGCTGGTCGATACCGGCGTCGTGGGCCAGCTGGGCGCGCCCGAACCCATCGGCGCCGTGGGCATCGGCGCCATCATCCTGACCTCGGTCTATTGGGTGTTCGGCTTTCTGCGCATGGGCACCTCGGGTCTGGTGGCGCAGTCGCACGGCGCGGGCGATCAGCCCGAGGTCGGCGCCCATCTGCTGCGCGCGCTGGCCATCGCCATGGCGGCGGGTCTGGCCTTCATCGCCCTGCAGGTGCCCATCGCCTGGGCGGCCTTTCGCCTCGCCCCCGCCTCGGATGCGGTCGAGGCGCTGGCCCGCGACTATCTGGCAATCCGCATCTGGGGCGCGCCCGCCACGATCGGGCTCTACGCCATCACCGGCTGGCTGATCGCGGTCGAGCGCACGCGCGCCATGCTGGCGCTGCAACTGGTGCAGAACGGGCTGAACATCGCGCTCAGCTTCGCCTTCGCGCTGGGCCTTGGCTGGGGCGTGGCGGGCGTCGCATGGGCCACCCTGATCGCCGAGATGGCGGGGCTGCTGGGCGGGCTGTGGCTGGCGCGCCACGTGCTGGCCCGCGCCCTGCACGCCGCCCGCACCACCGCCAGCCTGTTTGCCGCCGACAAGATGAACCGTCTCGCGCGGGTGAACGGCGACATCATGATCCGCTCGGTCCTGCTGCAGGGCTGCATGACCAGCTTTCTGTTCCTGGGCGCGGGGCAGGGCGACGTGCCCCTGGCCGCCAATCAGGTGCTGCTGCAGTTTCTGGCGCTGACCGCCTATGCGCTGGACGGCTTCGCCTTCGCCGCCGAAAGCCTTGTCGGTCAGGCGGTGGGCGCGCGCCGCCCCGACCGGGTGCGCCGCGCCAGCCTGATGACCTCCGCCTGGGGGCTGGGGGGTGCGCTGATCCTGGGCGCGGCCTTCATCCTCGGCGGCGGCGCCCTGATCGACATCCTGACCACCTCTCCGCAGGTCCGCGCCGAGGCCCGCACCTACCTGCCATGGCTGGGCATGGCGCCGCTGGCAGGCGTCGCAGGCTGGATGCTCGACGGCATCTTCATCGGCGCCACCCTGACGCGCGAGATGCGCGTGGCCATGATCCGCTCGGTCGCGGTCTTCGTGGCCTGCGTGCTGATCCTGCCGCCGCTCTGGGGCAATCACGGGCTGTGGGCGTCGCTGATGGCGCTGAACCTGGCCCGCGCCGTGACGATGCTGCGGCTTTATCCAAGGGCCGAGGCCGCCGCCACCGCCCCTCCGCAGCACGCCCCGCAGAACGCCGCACAGAACGCCGCCTTGTGAGATTGCAGACCATATTCTAGCGTGGTCGGAATATGATTCTTCAGCGGAATATCAGGGGTGGCCGTGTCAGATAATATGTCCAATCAAAATAACGAAGTTCTGTCCGCCATATTGGCCGAACTCAAGAAACTGAACACTGCCATCGACAAGCAGTCCTCGATGCCGTCAACGCCATTCATTCTCAAGCGTCTGGCCGCCGAAGATTCCGCGCGCTATATTTACGAGAATTTCCGCGAAGTTCAGGTCTTTATCCATCGCCATGAAACCGTGGGTTTTGCCGCAAAGGCCGCCCATATCGACGGCATATTCGTCGAATTCGGCGTCGATCAGGGGGCGACGATCAACCAGATCGCCAAGACCCGCCCCGAGCGCAAGGTCTTCGGCTTCGACAGCTTCCGCGGCCTGCCCGAAAACTGGAGCGGCACCGGCCTGACGCGCGGCCGGTTTGACCGGGGCGGCCAGATGCCGCAGGTGCCGCCGAATGTCGAACTGGTGCCGGGCTGGTTCAACGAATCGGTTCCGGTCTGGAAGCGCGACCACACCGGCCCGATTGCATTCTGCCATGTCGATTGCGATCTCTATTCCTCGACCGTCACGATATTCACCGAGCTTGAGGACCGGTTCCGTCCCGGCACCATTATCCTCTTCGACGAATATTTCGGATATTCCGACTGGCGCGGGGGCGAGCACAAGGCATTTCTTGAAATGATCGCGCGCACCGGATTTACCTACAAGGCGCTGGCGGTCAGCCATATGGGATTTGCGGTCGAGCTGGGCGAGAAAACCGCGCCCCTGTCAGCCCAAAGCGCGGCGGAATAACCCTGCACTTTCAACGCGCCAATATGAGCCGGACAATATAATACGCACAACACGACCCGGCTCATATGAGCCGGCGGCAGGATCAGACAAGGTCAGCCCGTCATCGGGCTGACCTTTTTGCGGTCTGATCGGGGGCGCTCAGCGGGCGGGCAGAACCTCCAGCCCCTGCCTGATCGAGGCGGCGCCCAGACCGACCCCGCCCACCATGATCGCCAGCGCCTCGACCGGCGCATAGGTGCCGCTGACCGGCACCGACAGCAGGTCGGCGATGTCCATCTCGACCGAGACCGGGCACAGCGTCTGGCGGCTGAGGCTGTCAATCGCCGCCTCCAGATCCATCTGCGCCACATCGACCCGGACCGGATCGTTCTGGCAATCATAGTCGATCGCGCCCTGATCGCCCTCACCCATGTCGTCCATGGCGTGGTCCGTCTGTTCCGACACCATCAGCCCCTGCCGCACCGGTTCGCCCGTCAGGCCGGTATTTTCGACCAGCGCAACCAGCGCCTGATGCGGCGTCATGCGGCCCCGGACCGGATTGCCGATCAGGCCCGCAATATCGGTTTCGACCGAGACCGGGCAGCGGGTCTGCTGCGACAGCGCCTCCAGCGCCGTCTCCAGCGGCTGGCGGGTGATATTGATGGAAAGCGTTTCGTTCACGCATTCATAGGTCCGGGATTGCGCCTGCAGGGGCAGGGACCAGCTCGCGGCCATCACAGCCATCACAGCCATCACGGCCACACCGGCAAGCAAGCTGCGCGTCATAACATCAGACATAAGACCCTCTAACTCAAGGACATGAAACGGATTTTCCAAAGCCGGACTCTCCGCAGGCACCTCTACACAGGTTCCGCCGCCCGCAAGTGACAATCACACCGCCCCCTGCGCGGCCCTGGGGCGCGCCCGCTCCGGTATCACGCTGATGTCACGCCGCCGCGACGGCGCCAGATCCTGCGATGTCCTGAACCCACCGCCCGCAGGCGGTGTACGCCCTGTGCCCGCCCGGTGCCGCCCCGGTGTACGGGTTGTGAGGGTTAAAACCCAGCAAATGCTGGGTTTTAACCGCCCTGCGCGCCCCGGCGGTCACCGCGCAACGCGCGGTGCCTGTTGCGCATGAAAAAGGGGGCGTCACCGCCCCCCGCCGTCACCGGATCTGTGGCCGCTCATGCGGGGGTCAACTTTCGTCGATCACCTGCCGCCGGGCCTCATCCATCAGCGCCGCCATCTGCGCCCGGATCGTCGCCGCGTCGGCATGGCCGGTCAGATCGGCCTCGACCTTGCGGAACACATCCTCTTCGCCCGGCTCCTCGAAATCCGAGGTGACCACGCTCATCGCATAGGCGCGGGCGTCGTCGCCGGTCTTGCCCAGCAGCCCCGCCGCCCATTCGCCCAGCAGGCGGTTCCGTCGGGCCTCGGCCTTGAATCGCAAATCGGCGTCATGGGCGAACTTGGCCTCATAGGCGCGTTCCCGGTCGTCGAATGTGGACATCTGGTCCCTCCTGCTGTCTGCTGTTCCAGATATGCCCGTGCCGCGCCCGCCTCGCAAGCCCTTCGCACGGCTCGTATTGCCCAAGGGGGGCGTTCTGGGATAAGCCGCCACTTTGGGGACATGCGAAAGGACGGCCGGCTCATGGCACCGCGGCGCAAGAAAGTTTACGAAGGCAAGGCAAAGATCCTGTATGAAGGCACCGAGCCGGGCACGCTGATCCAGTATTTCAAGGATGACGCGACCGCCTTCAACGCCCAGAAAAAGGCCACGATCGAGGGCAAGGGCGTGCTGAACAACCGCCTGTCCGAGTTCTTCATGAACGGGCTGACGAATATCGGCGTGCCCAATCACTTCATCCGCCGCATCAACATGCGCGAGCAGCTGATCCGCCAGGTCGAGATCATCCCGCTCGAGGTGATCGTGCGCAATTTCGCGGCAGGCTCGCTGTCCAAGCGCCTCGGTCTGGAAGAGGGCACGCTGCTGCCGCGCCCGATCGTGGAATACAGCTACAAGAACGACGAGTTGGGCGACCCGATGGTCTCCGAGGAATATATCATCGCCTTTGGCTGGGCCACGCAGCAGGATCTGGACGACATCATCAGCCTTGCGCTGCGCGTCAACGACTTCCTCTCGGGCGTGTTCTACGGCGCCGGCATCAAGCTGATCGACTTCAAGATCGAGGTGGGCCGGGTCTGGGACAACGACTTCATGCGCCTGATCGTCGCCGATGAGATCAGCCCCGACAGCTGCCGCCTCTGGGACGTGAAAACCGGGCAAAAGCTGGACAAGGACGTGTTCCGCCGCGATCTGGGCAACCTGACCGACGCCTATACCGAGGTGGCCCGCAGGCTGGGCCTGATGCCCGCCAACACCACCAGCCTCAAACCGACCGCGATCAACTGAGAAGGAACGCCCCCATGAAAGCACGTGTCACCATCATGCTGAAAGACGGCGTTCTGGACCCGCAGGGCGAGGCGATCCGCCACGCGCTTGGCGGTCTGGGCCACAAGGACGTTTCCGGCGTCCGTCAGGGCAAGCTGATCGAGCTGGACCTGACCGCCACCGACGCCGAGGCCGCCCGCGCCGAGGTCGAGGCGATGTGCAAGGGCCTGCTGGCCAATACCGTGATCGAGAAATATTCCATCGAGATTGCGTAAGCTTTGATCTGACGCTACGGCATCCTGCCCTTATCGGCGGGATGCCTGCCGGACCTTGTTGCAAATTGTCCGCGTTTGACGCCCAATACCCCGATGATGAACCCAGATTCCGTTCCCTCTGCCAGCGCCGTCTCCGGTGCCGTTCCGGTCATCCAGATCCGTGACCTGCACAAATCCTATGGCCCGCTCGAGGTGCTGAAAGGCGTGTCGATGACGGCCCCGCGCGGGCATGTGATCAGCCTGATCGGCTCGTCCGGGTCGGGCAAATCGACGCTGCTGCGCTGCTGCAACCTGCTGGAAAACAGTCAGGACGGCGAGATCCTGTTTCAGGGCGAATCTGTGCGCTGGAAAGGGCAGGGCGCGGCCCGCACGCCCGGCGACCGTGCGCAGGTGACGCGGATGCGCACCAATCTTGCGATGGTGTTCCAGCAGTTCAACCTGTGGTCGCACATGACCATCCTGCAAAACGTGATGGAGGCGCCCGTCACCGTCCTGCGCGAAGACCGCGCAAAGGTCGAGACCCGCGCCCGCGCCCTGCTGGCCAAGGTCGGCATCGCCGACAAGGCCGACGCATGGCCCGCGCAGCTGTCCGGCGGTCAGCAGCAGCGCGCCGCCATCGCCCGCGCCCTGTGCATGCAGCCCGATGCGCTGCTGTTTGACGAGCCCACCAGCGCGCTTGACCCCGAACTGCAACAAGAGGTCGTGCGTGTCATCAAGGATCTGGCCGCCGAGCACCGCACCATGATCCTCGTCACCCATGACATGCGGCTGGCCGCCGATGTCAGCGACCATGTCCTGTTTCTGCATCAGGGCCTGATCTGCGAAGAAGGCCCGCCCGCGCAGCTGTTCGGGAACCCGCAGACCGACCGTCTGCGCCAGTTCCTGTCCGCCTCGATGGCTGAATAAAAAAACGACCCAACAGGAGAGAACTGCATGAAATCCCTCACACTTGCCGCCGCTGCTCTGGCCCTGACCGCAGGGCTTGCACAGGCTCAGACCGTCCGCATGGGAACCGAGGGCGCCTATGCCCCCTATAACTTCATCGACGACGCCACGGGCCAGGTCACCGGCTTTGAGGTCGAGCTGGGCAATGCGCTGTGCGAACGCGCGGGCCTGACCTGCACCTGGGTGCGCAACGACTGGGATTCGATCATTCCGAACCTCGTCTCGGCCAACTATGACACAATCATGGCCGGCATGAACATCAACGAGGACCGCAAGCAGGTGATCCAGTTCACCCAGCCCTACACGCCGCCCATGCCGTCGGCCTATGCGGCGCTGTCGGCGGATGTCGATGTCGAGGGCGGCGTGGTCGCGGCCCAGACCAACACGATTCAGGCGGGCCATGTCGCCAGCACCGACGCCACGCTGCTGGAATTCCCGAACCCTGACGAGACCATCGCCGCCGTCCGCAATGGCGAGGTTGATGCGGTGCTTGCCGACAAGGATTTCCTGGCCCCCATCGTGGCAGAATCGGGCGGCGAACTGGTCTGGGTCGAGGGCTATGACAGCATCGTTCTGGGCGAGGGCATCGGCATGGGCCTGCGCCAGTCCGACAACGAGCTGCGCGACACGTTCGACGCCCAGATCACCGCGATGAAGGAAGACGGCAGCCTGAACGCGCTGATCGTCAAATGGTTCGGCGACGACGCACTGGTCTTCGAGTGATCTGAACCCGCCGCCGCCCGGTCTGTCCGGGAGGCGGCTTTGGGCAGTGTCGTGCGGGGGTGGCCGATGTTTTCCTATTGCTCTGATCCCTCGCAACTCGAGGGGCTGGTCTGGCTGTCATGCTACCTGACCTCGGGGACGCATCTGCTGTTCTATGCCAGCTTCGGGACCGTGTTCCTGCTGCTGGCGCTGACCGCGCCGACCGCGCTGGCGCTTGGCTATGCCGGTGCGCTGGCCTCACGCTCGCAGCTTGCGCCGCTGCGCTGGCTGGGCAAGCTTTACACCTCGATGGTGCGCGGCATCCCCGATGTGCTGTTCTTTCTGTTCGTGCCGATCGCGCTGGATCAGGGGCTGGAATGGCTGCGCCATCAGGTGCTTTGCGACAGCGATCAGCCGGTGCGGCAGGGCAGCGATTTCGTCGTCTGCCCCGCCGCCAAACTGCCGCTGAGCAATGCCGACCCCTGGGTGCATGACGCCTACGGGCTGATGATGGCGGTGATTGCGTTTTCGGTGGTGTTCGGCGCCTTCGCCGCCAATGTGCTTTACGGCGCGATGCAGGCCGTGCCCCGCGCGCAGCTGGAAACCGCCGAGGCTTACGGCATGTCGCCCCGTCAGGTCACGCGCCGGGTGCTGGTGCCGCAGATGTGGATCTTTGCGCTGCCGGGCCTGTCGAACCTGTGGATGATCCTGATCAAGGCGACGCCCTTGCTGTTCATTCTGGGCATCGAGGACATCGTCTATTGGGCGCGCGAGCTGGGCGGCGCCAAGACCAGCGCGTTTTCCTATCCCCATCCCGACTGGCGGCTGTATTACTTCCTCGCGCTGCTGGTCTTCTATCTGCTGATGACATTCCTGTCCGAGCGGGTTCTGACCCGTCTCACGCGCCGGTTGTCGCGCGGTCAGGCGACGCTTGGCGGCGAGGCGATGCGCAAGGAGGCCGCCGCATGAGTTGCGCGCAGACGATCCTCGATTACGGCCTGCGCTCGATCGGCTATGGCGAACGGCTGCTGCCGCGCAGCGACTATACGCTGTGCCAGCAGTTCACGCTGATCGGCTCGGGGCTGATCTGGAACCTCTATTTCGCGATCCTCGCGCTGGCCGTGGGGTTTGTGATCGCGACGCTGGTGGCGCTTGGCAAGGCCAGCCCCAGCCGCTGGCTGAACCGCCCCGCCAACGCGTTCATTTTCCTGTTCCGCGGCAGCCCTTTGTTCATCCAGTTCTTTCTGGCCTACGAACTGCTGGTCCTGCTGCCCCGCGCGGGTATCGAGATCTTCGGCTTCACCGTCCAGACCAGCTGGGTGACGCGGGCATGGGCGGGGGCGCTGATCGTTCTGATCCTGAACACCGCCGCCTACACCGCCAATATCTTTCACGGCGCGCTGATGTCGGTGCCGCGCGGCGATGTCGAGGCGGCGGATGCCTATGGCATGACCGGCTGGACCCGGTTCCGGCGCGTCATCTGGCCCTCGATGCTGCGGCTGGCATGGCCCAGCTATACCAACGAGGCGATATTCCTCTTCCACGCCACGACGCTGGTGTTCTTTTCCGGCTTTCCGGCGTTTCAGCAACAGGGTGACGCGCTCTATTACGCGCGCTATTTCGCCGACCGCACCTTCAACCCGTTTGTGGCCTATCCCATTGCCGCGCTTTATTTCGTGCTGGCGACCTTGGCTTTGATCTGGCTTTTCGGCAGGGTGAACCGCAGACTGAACCGGCACCTTCCCGGCGCGGTGAAAAAGCTGCGCTATCGCCCCTTGTTGCTGAGATGAACCGATGAACTGGCTGAAAGAACATCCCGAGGTCAAGACCATCCGCGTCGCCGCCGCCGACCTCAACGGGGTGGCGCGCGGCAAGCGCATCCCGGCCCGCTATGCCTCCAAGCTGCTGGATGAGGGGACCAAGTTTCCCTATTCGGTGCTCAATCTGGACATCTGGGGCGAGGATGTCGAGGACAGCCCGCTGGTCTTTGAATCCGGTGATCCCGACGGGCTGCTGCTGCCCACGGAACGCGGCTTTCTGCCGATGCCATGGCTGGACGCGGCGCCCACGGCCCTGCTGCCCTTGTGGATGTTCCACCCCGACGGCACCCCCTATGACGGCGATCCGCGTCAGGCGCTGGCCCGCGTGGTGGATCGCTACAAGGCGGCGGGCCTTGTGCCCGTGGTCGCGACCGAGCTGGAGTTCTTCCTGATCGACGACAGCGGCAAGACCTTGCGCGTGCCGCCCAGCCCCCGGTCGGGCAAGCGCCGCACCGGCGGCGAGGTGCTGTCCCTGCGCGCGCTGGATGCGTTCGACCAGTTTTTCACCTCGCTCTATGACGCCTGCGAATCGATGGATATTCCCGCCGATACCGCGATTTCCGAGGCCGGGCCGGGCCAGTTCGAAATCAACCTGATGCATCAGTCCGACCCGCTGAAGGCCGCCGATGACACCTGGCTGTTCAAGATGCTGGTCAAGGGCGTGGCCCGCAGCTACGGCTTTGCCGCCAGCTTCATGGCCAAGCCCTACGAGGCGTTTTCCGGCAACGGTCTGCACATGCATTTCTCGGTCCTGACCGAGGACGGGCGCAACATCTTTGACAATGGCGGAGAGGATGGCACCGAGGCATTGCGCCACGCCGTCGCCGGCTGCCTGCGCGCCATGCCCGGTTCGACCCTGCTGTTTGCCCCGCACGAGAACAGCTATGACCGGCTGGTCCCCAACGCCCATGCCCCCACCGGCATCGGCTGGGCCTATGAGAACCGCACGGCGGCGATCCGCATCCCCTCGGGGCCGCCCCGCTCGCGCCGGATCGAGCATCGGGTGGCGGGGGGCGACGTGAACCCCTATCTGACCATCGCGGCGATTCTGGGGGCGGCGCTGAACGGCATTCAGGACGGGCTGGAACCGCCCGCGCCCTTCAAGGGCAACGCCTATGACAAGAACCTTGCGCAGCTGCCGGGTGACTGGGGCGCGGCGATCGAGGCGTTCGACACCTGCCCGGAAATCCGCCGCATCCTGCCCGAACATCTGATCGAGAATTACCTGATGACCAAGCGGCAAGAGCTGCATTACATGGCCGAACTGTCCGACGAAGAGACGGTCGAGCTGTATCTCGATACGGTCTAGGTCGCGGCGTCCCCTCGGCGCCGCAGCGCCGCATGATCGCTGATCCCCATGCCCGCCCGCGACATCATCGCGGCGCGGGCATTTTCTTGTCAGTGGCAGGCATGGCGCAGGCAATGCGCGGGCAGGACCGGATAGAAGATCCGCCAGGCCTTTGAATCGAATGCCACAGATCAGCCAGTCCACGGGAACGGTTTTTTAAGCAGTTGGTGCGATTGTCTCTGCATGGTTCGGGAATCGCCGTCCCGGCACTCTCGCCTCTCGGGCGCGGATGCTGCGGTTGCCACCCCGGCCATCGCAACCGCAGGAGAGATCGCATGTCATTCAGACCCCTTTGCCTCATGGGTGTTTCCGATGTCGGGTGATGTCGGCCATACGCTTGTTCTCAGCGACGACGCAGGCATCAGAGCCGCATCCGGTGTTGCCCGGGCCCTGAATGACGCCCTGTCCCGGCATGACCGGGTCGGGGTCCGGACGGATGGCCTGACGGGCGCGGACATCACCACCGCTCAGACATTGCTGGCCGCGCGGATCAAAGCCGCGCGGACGGGCAAGACGCTGCTGATGCTTCATCCGCTCGGTGCCGCGCTGCAGGACCTGCTCGCCTCTGCCGGGTTTCTCCATCCGGAACAGGACCATGCCGGGTTCTGGATCACCACCCCCCAACCGCAGGCGGACCCCTGAGCCATGAGCAAGACAATTCTGTCCATCGACGATTCCGCATCCATTCGCCAGATGGTTTCCATGACGCTGACGGCCGCGGGTTTCGAGGTCGTCGAGGCGGTCAACGGTGCCGAAGGATACGACCGGGCCATCAGCCGGCCGATCCATGCGGTTCTGACCGACCTCAACATGCCGGTGCTGAATGGCATCGAATTCGTCCGCAAGTATCGCCAGCACCCCTCAAGCAAGGGGATACCGGTCATTCTGCTGACCACGGAATCCGACGAAGAGCTGATGCGCCAGGCCAAAGAGGCCGGTGCGACAGGCTGGATCGTCAAGCCGTTCAAGCAGGATCAGCTGCTGGCGACCATCAAGAAGGTGATCGGCGCATGACCATGTCAGACCCTACCGACACATTCCGGCAAGAGGCGCGAGAGCTTCTTGAACAGCTGGAATCCGGCCTGCTCGATCTCGAGCAGGATCCGGGCAACAACGATCTGATCAACTCTGCCTTCCGGGCGCTGCATACGATCAAGGGATCGGGCGCGATGTTCGGCTTCACGAAGGTGGCCGATTTCGTCCACAATTTCGAGACCGCATTCGACCGGGTCCGCAAGGGCGAAAGCCCGGCAAACAAGGCCCTGATCGAGATCGCGCTGGAGGCCAAGGACCATATCCACCACCTGATCGAGGATCCCGATACCGACGTGCCGGGCGGTGCCCGCATTCTTGCGGCGCTGCGTGACATCGTCGATGGCGGCGCGCCGGACGGGGCTGACGGATCCGGACCGGTCGCGGCCGCCTGCGTCCCCCTGACGGCCGGGGCGCGTCGCTGGTGGCGGCTGGTCTTTCACTTGCCATCGGATTGCCTGGCCTTTGGCACCAATCCGGTGCTGCTTCTGGAAGAGCTGGCCGATCTCGGTCCGACGCAGATCACCGCCCTGACCGACCGCATTCCCGATCTGGACGTGCTGGAACCGGAAACGCCCTATCTCGGCTGGCAGGTCGATATCGAGGCCGCCGATCCCGCCGAGGCCATCGACGACATCTTCCTGTTCCTGCGTGACAGCATGGAGTTCAGCCTGTCGCCGCGCGATGAGGCACCCTGGGCGCCGGACACCCCCGCCGTCCCGCAGGCCGGGGAACCTGCCGCCGCGGCGCGGGCCTCTGACGCGGTCCCGGTCTCTCGGGCGGCGCCGGTGCGTGCGAAACCGGCGGAACGGATCGACGCCAACCGATCCGCCTCCACCTCGCTGCGCGTCCCGGCCGAGCGTCTTGACGAGCTGATGGACCGTGTCGGCGAACTGGTCATTGCTCAGGTCCGCCTGACGCAGATTGCGGCCTCCAGCCCGGACCCGGCGCTGAAAACCATCGCCGAAGAGCTGGAGCGTCTGTCTTCGGGCCTGCGCGACACCTCGATGGGCATCAGGATGGTGCCGATCGGCAGTCTGTTCAGCCGGTTCCGTCGGCTGGTGCATGACCTGTCGGGCGAGTTGGGCAAGCCGATCGAGTTCGTGACCTCGGGCGAGGATACCGAACTGGACAAGACCATGATCGAACGGCTTGCCGACCCGCTGGTTCACCTCATCCGCAACTCCATGGATCATGGCCTTGAGGACGCCGAGACGCGCGCGGCCTCGGGCAAACCGGCCAGAGGCACGGTGCGCCTGTCGGCCGTCTATTCCGGGGCCGAGGTCGCCATTTCGGTTTCGGATGACGGGGCCGGGCTGGATGCCGCCCGCATCCGCGCCAAGGCCGAGGAAAGCGGCATCATCACCCCCGACGCCAAGCTGACCGAACAGGAACTGCATCATCTGATCTTTGCGCCGGGATTTTCGACAGCGGACAAGGTCACCTCGTTGTCGGGGCGCGGCGTGGGGATGGACGTGGTCAAGCGCACCATCGACGGGCTGCGCGGCACCATCGACCTGACCTCGGTGCGCGGGCAGGGGACCACCGCCACGCTGCGCCTGCCGCTGACCCTGGCCATCATCGACGGCATGCTCGTCCGCGTGGGCACGGGCCGCTATACCATTCCGCTGGCGGCTGTCGAAGAATGCGTGGAACTGCCAGACGGTCTGGAAGGCCATGCGAAGGGGCGGAATTTCCTCGATATTCGTGGCAGTCTGGTGCCCTATCTGCGGCTGCGCGAGGCTTTTGGCATCCCGACCCCGCCAGAGCCCTTTCAGAAGGTGGTCATCGTCTCGTCGGGCGAGGGGCGGGTGGGTCTGGTCGTGGACCAGATCATCGGCAACAATCAGACGGTCATCAAACAGCTGTCCAGACTGCATGCGGGGATCAAGTCGTTTTCCGGCGCGACGATCCTTGGGGACGGCACCGTGGCGCTGATCCTCGACACGGCGCATCTGGTCGCATCCGGGCAGCACCGCGCCATCCCCCATGACATCACCGGGAGAGCGGCATGAACGCCCGCGCACAGGCAATGAACGCGCTGACCATCCGGCTGGACGATGAGCTTTTCGCCATCGAAGCCAGTCAGGTGCGCGAGATTCTTGAACTCGTCACCATCACCGACATGCCCGACGCTCCGCCCTTTGTGGGCGGGCTGATCAATGTGCGTGGCCGTGTGGTTCCGCTGGCCGACCTTCGGGTGATTTTCGGCATGCGGCGGCCCGAACCCGACGAGGATACCCGCATCGTCGTGATGGAGCTGGACCTTGGCGGAGAGCCGACAGTCGTCGGCATTCTGGCCGACAAGGTCCACGACGTCACCGATATCGAAGCCGACTGCATAGAAGAGGCACCCAAGGTGGGGATGCGTTGGAAGCCAGAGCTCGTCCGGGCCATCGGCAAACGTGACGGCGGCTTCATCATCATTCCGGACATGGAACGGATTTTCGAAACGCCGGGGGCAGGCAAATCGCCCTTGGCCGCATCAGAGGAAAGGTTTGCATCGTGAGACTGACAATCAAGTCAAAACTGGCGGCGGTCTTCACGATCGTCGTGGGGATATCGGGGGTCAGCATGTTCATGGCCCTGGGAAATCTGGGCGCGATCAACGATGAGATGGAGCGCACCATCAACGGGCCCGTCTTGCGGTCCGGTGTGGTCCAGGAACTGCAATACGACATGGCGGCGATCGCCAATGACTCGCGTGCGATGATCATCGAAGATGACATGGATCGACTGCGCCAGATCCGCGCCGAGATGGACACGCGACTGGGCGAAGTGATCGAGCATGCCCAGAAAATCACGGGCAAGTTCGTACTGCCCGAGTCCAACGCCGACATGGTAGCGATCAATGAGGCGCTGGCGAAATACCGCGCGGCCACACCCCGTTTTCAGGACGCGGCGATGGCCAATTCGGATGAAGCCGCCTTTGAGATGTCTTTTGGCGCAGCCCAGGAGGCCTTTGTGGCGCTGGAGCTGTCGATGACTGATCTGCGCACGTCACTGGCCGCCCGCACGGAAGCCGGTCAACCCGGCGCCTTCGAAGCCTATCGGGCGGTGAACGACCTCATGCTGGAGGTCGCCCGGACGTTCCGGCAGCACCGCAATATCCTGCTGGCGGCGGGCGACGAGGCGATGCAGACCGAATGGATCGACAACTACAGGACCGAGACAGAGAAGCTGGTGGCCCTGGTCGACGGTCTTGCCCGTGCAGCCGGTCCGGCCGACCAGCAGACAATGGCCCGCATCCGCACCGGCATGGCAGCGCTGACCCAGGTGATGGACGACACCAATGCCCTGGCCGGACTGCGTTCCAATGCACAGGCCATCAGTTTGCTCGAGACTGAACTTGCGCCCCTGCGTACGCAGATCAGCAGCCTGGTCGACACGATCGTCGAACGCAATCAGGCCCAGCTTTCGCGGACTGTCGCAAATGCCAGCGAGCTGTACGAGAACAGCCGGATGATGCTGATCGGCCTGCTGATCGCGTCGATTGCGATTGCCGTCATTGCAGCGACCTGGATCGTTGTGGCGATTTCCCGTGCCCTGGCCAGCGCGGTCAGACTGGCCAGCGAAGTGGCCGATGGCGATCTGAATGCCAGCGCCAGCGTGAAGACGGATGACGAAGTGGGCGACCTGATCAAGGCGCTGAACGCGATGACCGCAAAGCTGCGCGAAGTCGTCGGCGAGGTGACGACGGCGACCCGCAACGTGGCCTCGGGCAGTCAGGAAATGTCGGCAACTGCCGAACAACTGAGCCAGGGTGCGACCGAACAGGCATCGTCAACCGAAGAGGCCTCGGCTTCGGTCGAAGAGATTGCGGCCACGATCAAGCAATCGGCCGACAATGCCGCCCAGACCGAAAAGATTGCCCGCCGTTCGGCCGCGGATGCCATCGCCTCGGGCGAGGCCGTCGACAACGCGGTCAATGCCATGCGCACGATTGCGGAAAAGATCATGGTGGTGCAGGAAATCGCCCGCCAGACCGACCTTCTGGCACTGAACGCGGCTGTCGAAGCCGCCCGTGCAGGCGAACACGGACGCGGCTTTGCGGTCGTCGCCTCGGAGGTGCGCAAACTGGCAGAGCGTTCGCAGGCAGCTGCCGCAGAAATCTCGACCCTGTCGGGCGATACTGTTCAGGCGGCGCAGACTGCGGGCGAGATGCTGTCCAAGCTGGTGCCTGATATTCAGCGCACAGCGGAACTGGTCGAGGAAATCTCGGCCGCGAGCCGCGAACAGAACGCCGGTGCAGCCCAGATCAACACGGCCATCCAGCAGCTGGATCAGGTCACCCAGCAGAATACCTCTGCGGCCGAGGAAATGTCGGCCACCTCGGAGGAACTGGCCAGCCAGGCCGAACAGTTGCAGGCTGCGATCGGGTACTTCCGCCTCGATACCAGGACTGCGGCCCCGGCCCCGGCGATCCGCGAAGCCAGACGTGAGACCCCCGCCAAGCCTGCTCGTGCGGCCAAGGCTGCGGCAAAGCGGCCCACGCCTTCTGCGGGCGGGTTCGAACTGGAGATGGAAGAGGGGCAGGACGAGCTGGACGGGCAATTCTCTCGTCGCAGCGCGGCCTGATCCCGGAGCCGGACATGGCAGAGCGCATCCAGTATGTAACCATCGGCGTCGCGGAGGAAGTCTTCGCGGCCCCGGTGACCGCGGTTCAGGAAATCCTGGACCTGCTGCCCATCGCCCGTCTGCCGCGCGCGCCTGAAAACCTGCTGGGCATGATTGATGTGCGGGGCATGGGCGTTCCGGTGCTTGACCTTCGGCTGACGCTTGGCATGGAACCGGCCTGCGATACCGAAAATACCCGGATCGCAGTCCTGATCATCAGTGGCCCCGAGGGGCCGCTGACGGTCGGGTTGCGGGCGGACAAGGTGTTCGAGGTGACCGTTCTGGACACGGAAACCCTCGATCCGCCGCCTGCGATCAGTGCGCGCTGGAGCGGGCATTGCATCAAGGGCATTGGCCGGCGCAACGGCAGTTTCGTGACCGTGCTCGATTTCGATGGCTTGCTCGGTGACCTCGCCGGACAGCCCTTTCTTGCCGCCTGATCCTGCCCCTGGTTGGCCGGACGTTCCGGCCAACCACCCGACATGGAGGTTCTTTTGTCCGATTTAACGCGACTTTCCGGCAGTGCAGCTGCCGACCGGCTGAGCGACGCTGACTTTCAACGCATTGCCGCCCTGATCGGCCGCGAGGTCGGCATCAAGCTTACGCCCACCAAGAAAATGATGGTCGAGGGCAGGTTGCGCCGCCGGTCGCGACAACTGGGGCTGCCCGGAATTGCGGCCTATGGCGACCATCTGTTCCGGCAGGACGGGCTGGAAAGCGAGATGGATCATCTCATCAACGCTGTCACGACCAACAAGACCGACTTTTTCCGCGAGCCCGAGCATTTCGACCTCATGGAACGAACAATGGTGCCTGAACTGCTGGCGGCACGGCGCGGCGAGCATATGCCGGTGATCAAGGTCTGGAGCGCGGCCAGCTCGACCGGGGCCGAAGCCTATACCGCGGCCATGGTTCTGGCAGATATGGCAGCCCAACGCCGCGATTTCCGCTTTGCGGTCCTGGGCACCGACATCTCGACCGAAGTGCTCGAGCAGGGGCTGAGGGCCGTCTATCCGCTTGATCAGATTGCGCCTGTTTCCGCCGCAAGACAGGGCCGCTATCTGATGTTTTCGCAAAAGCCGGGCCCGCGCTCCGACGTGCGGATTGTGCCGGAACTGCGCCGTCTGGTTCGCTTCGAGCGCCAGAACCTGATCGCCGACAGCTATCCCATGGACCGTGACGTAGACATCATCCTTCTGCGCAATGTTCTGATCTATTTTGAGAAAAAAGATCAGGAAGCCGTCGTCTCGCGACTGGCCGGGCATCTGCGGCCGGGGGGATTTCTTCTTTTGGGTCACTCGGAATCGATGATCGGAACGCCGGTCAGCCTGACCCAGGTGGCGCCCGCCGTATTCAAAAAGGCCGGAAGGACATCACAGTGACCCAGAAGATCCGCGTCCTGATCATTGATGACAGTGCCTCGGTCCGGCTGACCCTGAGCGAGATCATCTCGGCCGATCCAGACCTTATGGTCATGGGCACGGCCTCGGACCCCTATATTGCCGCCGAACGCATCCGGCAGGAAATCCCCGATGTGATCTTTCTCGATATTGAACTGCCGCGCATGGACGGGCTGACCTTCTTGCGCAAGATCATGTCGCAGCGCCCGATCCCTGTCGTGATCTGTTCAAGTCTGGCGCAATCGGGGTCAGATACCTTCATGCAGGCGCTGGAGGCGGGGGCTGTCGATGTCGTGGCCAAGCCGCGTGTTGACACAGCCCAGTTCCTGCACGAATCGCGGATGCGGATCTGCGATGCGGCCAAGGCTGCGGCCCATGCCAGAATGAGGGGGCAGAAGCAGAGGCTGCCGACGCTGACGGTGGAATCCAAGCTGACGGCGGACGCGGTGCTGCCCCCTGTCTCCGAAAGCCGACGCAAAAGCATGATCGAGCGTATGCCGGTCACCGAGCCGATCGTGGCCATCGGCGCCTCGACGGGTGGGACAGAGGCTCTGCGCGAGGTTCTGGAGGCGCTGCCGGCCGCATGCCCGCCCATTCTGATCGTGCAGCATATGCCGGAAAAGTTCACGGGGGCCTTTGCGCGGCGCCTTGACGGCGGCTGCGCGGTGACCGTCAAAGAGGCGCGGGACGGTGATCTGGTGCGGGCAGGGCAGGTTTTGCTGGCGCCCGGAAACCACCACATGATGCTGGCGCGCAACGGAGCGCGCTATACTGTGAGAATTGTCGAGGGGCCCTATGTCGCGCGCCATCGCCCCTCGGTGGATGTCCTGTTCCGGTCGACGGCGCAAATGGCTGGCAGCAATGCGCTTGGCATGATTCTGACGGGTATGGGCGATGATGGCGCGCGCGGTCTTCTGGAAATGCGCCAGATGGGAAGCCCGACCGTCGCTCAGGACGAGGAAAGCTCGATCGTGTTCGGCATGCCCAAAGAGGCGATACAGCATGGCGCTGTCGGAAAGGTTCTGCCGCTGGCCAGAATGGCCGATGAGATTGTCGCCTTCGGGCAGAAGGCACCCCGACGCGGAGAGGGCAAGTGATGGACAAGACGCACATCCTTCGCCAGCTAGCCGACGACCTGAGCGGGCAGCGAAACCGCATTGAGACGGCCTTTGTCTCGGTCGGGGGGCGGCTGACCGAGGGGGCGACGCTGCTGAACCGGCTCATCGCGCTGTTCGACGCGCTTGCCGGTGCGCTTCAGGGCGCCGAAGTCGATGAGGCGACAACGCATCTTGAGGCTGTCGCCCATCGCGCTTCGTTGCTGTCCGAACGGTTCGGTCAGGAAAGGGATGACCTGCGGCGCCTGTCCGAGGCGGTGTCGGCCGCCAGTCTGCCGATCTCGGATCTGCAGCGGGCGGTCAAAATGATGAGCATTGTTTCCATAAATGCGCGCGTGACTGCCGCCGGGATTGCGCAGGACAGCGACGACTTCGGGGTCTTTACCACCGATGTGGCGGCGATTTCCGAATCTGCCACGCGTACATTGAAGGAATTCGTTCAGGATTATCGGCAGCTTGTCACCGAAGTGGCCGCTGCGGTCAGTCAGCGAAGCCGTTTTGAAATGGCCCATGCCCATACGCTGTCCGATCTTGCGGCCCGGCTGACCGCGACCCTTCGGGCACTGGAAAGACAGCGCATACAAGCCGTCGAAGGAAGCGCCGAGACCAGCAGGTTGTCGCGCCAGATCGTCGGCCAGATCGGCAACGCGGTCATGGCGCTGCAGGTGGGTGACGCCACACGCCAGCGGCTTGAACATGTCGAGACCGGGCTTGAACACCTCGCGGCGATCCTGTCCGGTCAACCGGCGTTCGATATTCACCTTGCGGCGCAAGACCATGCGGATGCGCTGACCGCGATCGCGACGCTGGAGCGCCATCAGCTCGCAGCGACGGCCAGCGATTTCGAGGTCGAGATGTCTGAGGCCCGGCGCGCGATGTCGGCCCTGGCTGCGGATGCGGAGACGATCATGTCACGCGGTCGCGGACAATATGGATCAGAGAGGGGCGAGGCCTCGGCCGTCGCCAGCCTGAGTGATCAGCTGCGGGCCGCTGTCGCGATGCTGCGCACTTTCGAGGCCGAACGTGCCAAGATCGAGGCCGTCGCCGCAACGGTGCAGCAGACGGTTGCTGTTTTGTTGCGGCATGTCGATGCCGTTCAGGACATCGAAAGCGACATGCGTATGGTCAGCCTGAATGCGGCTCTGCGCTGTGCGCAGTTCGGTCCGCGCGGCGCCTCGCTGAATGTGATCGCGGGGCAGCTGCGCGAGTTGACCGGCGAGACGGTGACAGCCGCCGGATCCGCGGTCGAATGGCTGGAGCGTTCTTCGCGGCTGGCCCAGTCCTTTGGCGCAACATCGTCGCATGATGGGATCAGCGAAAGCAGGCAGCTGGAGGAGGGCGCCAGCCTGGCGCTGGCCCTGCTGTCCGGGCTGGATCAGCGGCTTGCCGCAGCGCTGAGCAGTCTGGACGCTGACGGCGCAGAGGTGATCGGACTGCTTCGCATGGCGGCACATGGGCTGGACAGCCTGAACAGCTTCTCCGAGGCGGTGGGCAGTTCTGGCCTGCGGCTTGCGGATATGGCATCCGACGATCTGCCGGACCATCCTTCAGAGGATCTGGCGGCAATTCTCTCGGGCCTCAGGAGGCAGTGCACGATGGGGGCCGAGCGGTCTGTCCATGATCGACTATTCGGTTTGCCGGTCGCGCCGGAGGTGGCCAGTCAGCATCGTGCCGAGATGTCGTCGGGTTTCATGCTGCTCTGAGGGCGCGTTCGGGTGACGCTGTTCGGATACGGGCTGGTCCGATGCACCGATGATGTTTGCGCCCGGTCGGCGGGCGGAGAGTGGCGTTCCGATTCTGACGTGACCGCACACACGCTGGCTGCGCTACATCGCGTGTGCGGTCAGGCGCAGAAAGCCGAGGACCTGTCGTGGCAGGATCGCCGCCGCCGGAATGGTGATTGTACCGGCCCGCGACCCACCGCGACCCACCGCGACACGGGCATGCGAAACCCGAACTGCCGCCGTCGCGGTCCACGGAGGCATGGCCGGACATTGGAATTGCGCCCCAGACGATGTGATCGGGCAGAGGTCCGCGAAGCCCGACAGTTCCGCAAGCGTCCGGTCGAAAACCCCGCGACAGCCCGCGCCCTGACATCTCGCAGTGAGCACTGCAACCCGGCCCGGCGCGGTATGTCACTGGTTCGCGGTCCCGCCAGGCTGTGGCGCGCCGGGGCAAGGGCGAGAAGACTGTGTCTGTCTGACCGAGGCCAGGATACCGCACGCGATCATGCCGCAGGCCGCGATATTTATCATCATTCACAGGCCGATAACGGTAGTTTTGTGACTGCAACAGATTGGTGAATTTTTCGCTTGCGGCTCTCGGTTGCCCCGCCTATACGGCTGTCATCAGGCGGCGCCGAGGCGCCACCAAGACCTCCGGTGGGGCCATAGCTCAGTTGGTAGAGCGCTTGAATGGCATTCAAGAGGTCAGGGGTTCGATTCCCCTTGGCTCCACCATTAAAATAAAAGACTTGCCGATAGAACGGGCCTCCCCGACGCTGCGATGCTTTGTTTCGGGGAAGCGTCCGGGAATCCGGTGCCTGGACTGCGCACCGTCATTTTTGTTGCCGCGCCCGCATCACGCGTGACCGGCAGCAGAACCGGGTGGAAGCTCCTGGCGCAAACCGGACAATCCTTCGGGTGCCGCGTCAGCTTGCTCTTGCTACGGCAGGCGTGACCGCAGAACTTCCCGCGCCCCCTGAGGGCCTTGCCGCAATGGCGGCACCTCCTGCGGGTCTTGTTGGCATCGGCAGATGATCTCTGGCGGCAGCGCGTGCTGCAAACCCCACGTCGCGCCCCGCGCCTCTGCCGGGATCGGGCCGATGCACCAGACATATTTCCGGCCCTGCCGCTCTTCGATCCGCTTCGCCCGCAGCTGGCCGACACAAGATGCTTCCCGACACCTTGTTCCGCCGCATTCCCGCCGAATGGTGCAGCCGGTCATGGGACAGGCGCGTGATCAGTCTGATCCCATCGTTGTCCGGCAGCTGCTTGGGGAACCGACGCGTGGGATCGAAATGGCCTGCCCCCCATCATCGACCATGCAAAAGCGAATAACGGAACGTGACGGCGGCGTCGCCGCTGCCCGAGCAACCCAAGGCCCCCGGCCTCTGAAAGTCTGCGCATTCGGCTCGGGCGCGACTGCTCAGGCAGCCGTTTCCACGGCTGCCACGATCCCGTCCACCACTTCGCGCAGCGTCGTCTCGTTCTCGGCCTCGGCCATCACCCGGATCAGCGGCTCGGTGCCGGATTTCCGGATCAGCACGCGGCCTGAACCGGCCAGACGGGCTTCGGCTTCGGCGATGACGCGGCGGACCGGCTCGCAGGACAGAGGGTCGGCGCCTTCGGCATAGCGGACGTTTTTCAGAAGCTGCGGCACAGGATCGAACTGGCGAACGAGTTCGCTGGCCCGCGCGCCCGTCTCGGCCATGGAACCGAGGACCTGCATCGCGGCCATCAGCCCATCGCCGGTCGTGGCGTGGTCGGTCATCACGATATGGCCCGATTGCTCGCCGCCCAGATTGAACCCGCCCTCGCGCATCCGTTCGACGACATAGCGGTCACCGACGCGGGTCCGCTCCAGCTTCAGCCCGCGCGCCTGAAGAAAATGCTCGAGCCCCAGATTGGACATCACGGTGGCGACCAGCGTGTCGCCCGCCAGCCGCCCCTGCGCGCCCCAGCGCCCGGCCAGCAGCGCCATGATCTGATCGCCATCGGCCACCCGGCCATGTTCGTCGACGATCACCACCCGGTCGGCATCCCCGTCCAGAGAGATGCCCAGATCGGCGCCATGTTCGCGCACAGCCGCCGCGCAGGCCTCGGGATGGGTGCTGCCGACGCCATCATTGATGTTGAACCCGTCGGGCTTGACCCCAAGCGGGATCACATGGGCGCCCAGTTCCCACAGAACCTCGGGCGCGGCGCGATAGGCGGCACCATTGGCACAGTCCAGCACCACGCGCAGACCGTCCAGCCGAAGACCCGCCGGAAAGGTCGTCTTGGCATATTCCATATAGCGCCCCCGCCCGTCCTCGATCCGCCGCGCGCGACCGATATTGGCGGGCTGGGCGGGCTGGATCTGGTCGGCGACGATGGCCTCGATCTCGGTTTCGGCCTCGTCGGACAGCTTGAAGCCGTCGGGGCCGAAGAACTTGATGCCGTTATCCTCGGCGGGGTTGTGGCTGGCCGAGATCATGATGCCCAGATCGGCGCGCATCGAGCGCGTCAGAAATCCGACGGCAGGGGTCGGCACCGGGCCCAGGAGCAGCACATTCATGCCGGTGCTGGTCAGGCCCGCCGTCAGCGCGTTTTCCAGCATGTATCCCGACAGGCGGGTGTCCTTGCCGATCACCACGCGGTGCCGGTTGCGTCCGTCGCGGCGGAAATAGCGCCCGGCGGCGGCGCCAAGGCGCAGCGCCATCTCGGCGGTCATGGGGTAGGTGTTGGCGCGCCCGCGCACGCCGTCGGTGCCGAATAGCTTCCTGTTCATGTCTCCGCCCTCTCGTTCTTATTGTCGTTACCGTTCACCGCGCCCCACAGACGCAGGCCCTGCGCGTGCGCTGCCACATCATGGACCCGGTGGATCTGCACCCCCTGGGCCACCGCCATCACCGTCAGCGCCAGCGTGCCGGGGCCGCGGTCCCCGGGCGCAGCGGCGCCGCCGATCGCACCGACAAAGCGCTTGCGCGAGACGCCCAGAAGGATCGCGCATCCCAGCCCATGATACAGCGACAGCCGCCGCAGGATCGCCAGATTATGCGCCTGCGATTTGCCAAAGCCGATACCGGGATCGATCACGATCCGGTGGCGGGGGATTCCCGCCGCCCCGGCGCGCGCGATACGGGCGGCCAGCGCGTCATAGACATCCAGCAGCACGTCGTCATAGCGCGGATCATCCTGCATGGTCTGGGGCAGGCCCTGCGCGTGCATCAGGCAGACCGGAACCCCGCGCGCCGCCACCAGCCCGGTCAGGGCAGGGTCGAAGTCCAGCCCGGACACATCGTTGATCATCCCCGCGCCTGCATCCAGCGCAGGCCCCGCCACCGCCGCCTTGCGCGTATCGACCGAGACCGGGGCCAGCGCCGCTCCTGCCCGGATCGCGGGCAGGATGCGGGCGGTTTCCTCGGCGGCCGCGACCTCACCTGCGCCGGGCCGCGTCGACTCGCCTCCGATGTCCAGCAGGTCGGCCCCCGCCGCCGCCAGCGCCGCCGCGTGCCGGGGCGCGTCATAGCGCCCGCCATCGGAAAAGCTGTCGGGCGTGGCATTGACGATGCCCATCAGGCGGGGCCGGTCCAGCGACAGACCCAGCAAGGCCGCGCGCGGCGCGGTCAGCGCCTCGATCACGGCGTCGGGCGCTGTGTCCACGATCTGGGGCGCGGCGCCGCGCGTCAGGCGCTCGAACTGCGAAAATCCGGTCCAGCCACCGGCCAGCCGCCAGCGTCCGCCCTCGGGCTGGGGGATGGGGCGGTAATATTCCGTGGTCGCGGGCATGGACGGCCTAGACCGTCACCCGCCCGACGGGCAGGTCCAGCCCTTCGGGTAGCGTGGGCAGGTCGCGGTCCGCCGGCAGCGCAAAATCAATCCGGCACGCGCTGATCCGGCCGGCCAGCCACAGTCCCAGATCCTGGGGCGTCTGCCCGGCCTCAGTCGCAGTGGCGGCCAGACGCGCGGGCGCCCAGACCACGGGTCGGCGCGAATGGATTGCGGCGTCCAGCTCGGTCCGGGTCTCGGCGACCTCAAGCGCCAGCTGACCCGCCAGCGCCCACGCGGCCTGATCCAGCGCCAGCAGGTGAATGCGCCGGACGTCACCGCCCGGCGGCACGGGCAGGGCGGGCGCGTCGGGGACGATCACCACAGCGTCAGGGGGGCAGGCAAACGCGGCGGCGGGCGCCTGCCAGATCAGCACGCGCGCCTCGGTCGGAACGCCGGTCGCGCCGACACGGCCCGCATCGCGGACGATCGACACGCCAAGCGCGCCCGGCCCCCGGTCCAGCTTTTCGACCGTGACGTTGATCCGCGCCGCAGCGGGATGGGCCAGCACCTCGGCGGCGATCCGTTCGGCCAGAGTTTCGACCAGATTATAGCGCTGATCGGCCAGCGCAGTGCCGACCGCCTGCGTCAGCACGTCATAGGACAGGACCGCGTCCACATGATCATCCGCACCACTGACAGGCTGTCGCAGATCGACGGTGAGATTGAAGCGCAGCCGCTGGTCGCGACCTCGCTCGGACTGAAAGGCGCCGATTTCGGCCAGAATGACGTAATCGCGCAGAAAGATGCGGTCGGGATGTTCCATACCCGCCATTCACAGCAATTTACGCGTCTGGGCAAGCCCCGTCACCGCGCCCGTGCCTCAGTTCGAAGCAAGGCGCCGGTTGTCGCGGTAAAAGATATGGCGCCCGATCCGGGTGGTGCGTTGAAAGCGGCTGGACCACGCGGGCCGGACTGCCGGGGTGTGGAAATAGGTTGCGCCGCCGGTCAGGGTGCGGGGGGCACCGGCAAGCGCGGATTGCGCAATGTCGCGGGCGCGCAGATAGGCGCTTTTGTTGCGGATCGGTTTGGCGCCGCCGATCGTATAGCTGAACTGGCTGGGCTGGTTGATCACACCGCAGACCGAGCCGGGAAAGACGCGGCTGTCGACGCGGTTCAGGATCACCTCGGCCACAGCCTGCTGGCCCTGTACGCCTTCGCCACGGGCTTCGTGATAAAGCGCCTCGGCCATGCAGTCCAGATCGGCCTGCGAGACACGGTTGACGCTGGCCAGATGCAGGTCCTCGATATCCATATCGGCAGAGATTTCGATCTTCACAGCATCACTGTTGGCATATAGAAGCGGCGAGCGGCGCGCGCTTTCCAGTTGAATCGCGGCAGCAGCAGGCATCGCGGCAGCTGCGAAAAGCCCGGTGTCGGACGAGAACAACGACCCGCTGCCCCCGGCCGCGGCGATGGTCGTAGATAAGGGTATGGCGGTCGCAGCGCACAGACAGGCGCGCACCAGCCGTTGAAGCAGCTTTTGCATTGTCAGTCCTATGTAACGTCAACCTGTTGACAGGTCGTTAATCCCGCCACCCCCACGAGCAGAGCGTTGGTGCCGGAACCGGATGATGGTTAAGTTTTTATTAATGGTTGAGGCTATCCCACTTTGACGTGAGACGCCTGAATGCCCCGAATTACCCCGAGTCGGGCAGGAACCCGCCGACCCCATCAGCGGATTCGCGCGACATCTGGCTGATGCGCGCGTCTTTCAGGCCGTTTCGGACCTAAAAATCAGGGGGTTGGGTGGGCGAATCAGTCCTCGACGCCCGACAGCCGCGCACGGATCGCGGATTGGGCAGCGGCCAGCCGCGCGATCGGAACGCGGAAGGGCGAGCAGGACACATAGTCGAACCCCGCCTCGTGGCAAAAGGCGATGGATTCCGGATTGCCGCCATGTTCGCCGCAGACCGAGATGGTGATGCCGGGTGCCTGTCTGCGTGCCCTCTGCACCCCGGTCAGCAGCAACTCTCCCACGCCGTCCTGATCCAGCACATGGAACGGGTCTTCGGAATAGACCCCCTGCGCCACATAGGTTCCCATGAAGCGCCCGGCATCGTCGCGCGACAGGCCATAGGTCATCTGCGTCAGGTCGTTCGTGCCAAAGGACAGAAAGGCCGAATGCGCGGCTATATCGCCCGCCCGCAGCGCGGCGCGCGGCGTCTCGACCATGACGCCCAGCTTATAGGTGAAATCGGTGCGGCGTTCGTTGCGCACAGCGGCGGCGACGGCATCGACGCGGTTCTTGACCAGCTCGACCTCGCGCATGGCGCTGACCAGCGGGATCATGATTTCCGGCACGACCGGATCGCCCTTGCGGCTGGCATCGACCGTCGCCTCGAAGATGGCGCGGGCCTGCATGTCATAGATCTCGGGCATGGTGATGCCCAGGCGGACGCCGCGCATGCCCAGCATCGGGTTGAATTCCGACAAAGCCTCGACCCGCCGGGTCACGTCCGACAGGGGCAGGTCCATGGATTCGGCCAGCTCGCGCAGCCCTTCGCGGTCATGGGGCAGGAATTCGTGCAGCGGCGGATCGAACAGGCGGATCGTGACGGGCAGCCCGGCCATGATCTCGAACAGCTGGGTGAAATCCTGCCGCTGCATCGGCAGGATACGGGCCAGCGCAAGGCGGCGGTCATCGGCGCTGTCGGCAAAGATCATCTCGCGCATGGCGGGCAGGCGCTCGGCGTCAAAGAACATATGCTCGGTCCGGCACAACCCGATCCCCTGCGCCTCGAAGCGCCGCGCGGTCAGCGCATCCTCGGGCGTGTCGGCATTGGCACGCACGCCGATGCCCCCGGCCTGACTGGCCCAGTCCAGAAGCTGGGTGAAATTGTCGTCCAGCGCCGGGGGCAGCAGGGCGGCGGCCCCTGCCAGAACCTCGCCCGAGCTGCCGTCGATGGTGATCTCGTCGCCCTCGCGCAGCTCGCGCCCGCCCGCCGTCAGCGTGCGGTTGCGCAGATCGACACGGATGCCGGTCGCGCCGACGATGCAGGGCAGGCCCAGACCGCGCGCGATCACGGCGGCATGGCTGGTGGTGCCGCCGCGTTCGGTCAGCACGCCCACCGAGGCGTGCATGCCGCGGATGTCCTCGGGGACGGTTTCGCGGCGCACCAGAATGCAGGGCTCGCCGCGCGCATTGGCGGCCTGCGCCGCCGCGGCGGTCAGCACGATGCGCCCGGTGGCGGCGCCGGGGCTGGCATTGATGCCGCGCGTGATCAGATCGCGCGGCGCCCGCGGATCGACCTGATGGTGCAGCAGATCGGCCAGCGCGCGCGGCTCGACCCGCATCAGCGCCTCTTCTGCCGGGATGATGCCGTCGCGCGCGAGGCTGACCGCGATGCGCACGCCCGCGCGCGAGCCGCGCACCACCCGCGTCGCGTCGATGACCGAGATGCGCCCGCCCGTCACCACGAATTCGATCTGCATTTCCTCGCGCAGGCGTTCGCGGGCGGCGATGCCGAAACGGATCAGATCGGCGAATGTCTCGGGCGCGATGTCCTGCAGTGACGGGCCGCGCTCGTCATGGGTCAGATACAGCGTCTCGGCGCCGGTGCCCACGGCGGCGCCATGGCTCTGGCCGCGAAAGCGTCCGGTGACGCGCGGGTTGCCGGTGACCGGATCGACGAACTGGATCGTGCCCGAGCCGCACAGGCCCGGCCCCAGGGCCAGCGCCATATCCTGCACCACCAGCCCCAGCGGCGCATCCGCAGGCGCCCCCTTGGCCTGACGCAGCAGCCGCGCGGTCGGCCCGTCCCAGGCCCGCGCCATCGAGCGCAGCACCTCGGCCAGTTGCTGCGCGGGGTCCTGGGGAAAGGGTTCGTCGGTCTCGGCCTCGAAGGCGCGCAGGGCGCGGGGCAGGGCGTCCTTGCCCTCTTGCGCGAACATGTCGGGGTCAAGCCGGGCGATGTTGATCGCGTAGCTCTGGACAAAGGACAGATAGATCGCATCGGCGCTGTCGCGCCCGATGACGTCGCACAGGCGGGCATGCAGCGTGTCGTTGATGCCCACGTTCAGCACCGTGCCCGGCCCGCCCCATTCCGGCATCAGCGCCGAGGGGCGCACGCTGACCAGCCCGCTGCCCGCCTCAAAGACATGGCGCAGCGCCTCCAGCCGCAGATGCCGGCCCGCCGCAATGGCGCCGACCGTCTCGCAGGGCAGGGCGAAACTCAGCGGCACGGGCAGGTCCATCCGCACCAGCCGCTGAAGGCATTTTGCCCGCCAGCCATGCCGGTCGCGGGTGACGCCTGCCGAGGGCGTGATCCGGGTCGTCTCGGTGATGTCGCGCATGTCCATGGGCGGACAGTCTAGGCAAGGGGCAAGTCATGCCGCAAGTGCGAAAAGAGGGGGCCTGCGCCCCCTTTTTCCTGTGTTTTCAGCAAACTGCTTACTCGGCAGCCTCGGTGATGGTGACGCTGGCCATATAATCGGGCGAATCAACCCGGCCATTGCCCGCCCGCGAGGGGTCGCCCTTGCGGATCTCGTCCAGCACATCCCAGCCTTCGATCAGCTGGCCGACGATGGTATATTGTCCATCCAACGAGGGCGTGCGGTCGAAGTTGATGAAGAACTGGCTGTTGGCGCTGTCGGGGTCCATCGACCGGGCCATGCCAACGGTGCCGCGCTGGAACGGGCGGTCGCTGAATTCGGCGGGCAGGTCGTCCAGATCCGAACCGCCGGTGCCCGCCATCGAGACATCGCCATCCTGCTTGCCGTGCTGGACATCGCCGGTCTGGGCCATGAAGCCCTCGATCACGCGATGAAACACCACGCCGTCATAGGCGCCCGAGGCGGCCAGTTCGGTCAGACGCTCGACATGGCCGGGGGCCAGATCGGGATAGAGGTCCAGAACCAGCGTGCCTTTGGCGGTGCCTTCGGCATCGGCGATCTCGATGACCATATTGGGGCCGGGGCCGTCCTCGACCGCCGGGTTCTGTGCCAGTGCGGCGCCTGCGGTCAGTGCCAGAACGGCGGGGATCAGGGCGAGTTTACGCATCGGCGGCCACCTTGACGCTGATCATGCGGTCAGGGTTCGCAGGCGGCTCGCCGCGCGCGATCTTGTCGACATGCTCCATTCCACCGATCACGCGGCCATAGACCGTGTACTGACCGTTCAGGAAATGGTTGTCCTTGAAGTTGATGAAGAACTGGCTGTTGGCGCTGTTGGGGTTTTGCGACCGCGCCGCCCCGATCGTGCCCCGGTCATGCGGCAGCTTCGAGAATTCCGCCGGAAGGTCGGGCTTGTCCGACCCGCCCGTGCCTGCGCGGCCCGGATTGTAGTCCTTTTCCATATTGGCATGCGCCACGTCGCCGGTCTGGGCCATGAAGCCCTCGATCACGCGGTGGAAGGCCACGTTGTCATAGGCCCCGGCGCGGGCCAGTTCCTTCATCCGTTCGGCATGTTTGGGGGCAACATCGGACAGCAGCTCGATGATGACGGGGCCATCCTTGAGTTCGATGATGATGGTGTTTTCCGGGTCTCTGATCTCGGCCATGTGGCTCTCCTCTGCCAGGTTCGCCCCATGATCTAGGGGCTGCGCGCGCCAAGGGCAACGCGCGAAACCATTACGGATGCGCGATCAGACCCGCGACGGCATGCTTTCGCCGCAGTTGACGCGGCCCCCGCCATGCGGGACAACCCCGCTCAAAGCCCGAGAGGACGCGACATGGCCAAATTCAATACAATCGACGATCTGGACATTGACGGAAAGGTCGTGCTGACCCGCGTGGATGTGAACGTGCCGGTCGAGAACGGCCGCGTGACCGACGCCACCCGGATCGAAAAGATCGTGCCCACGATCAAGGACATTCAGGCCCGGGGCGGCATCCCGGTCCTGCTGGCGCATTTCGACCGGCCCAAGGGCGTGCGCGTCGAGGCGATGAGCCTGCGTCAGATCCTGCCCGCGCTGGAGGCCGCACTGGGCCAGCCCGTCACCTTTGTCGAGGATTGCATCGGCGGCACCGCCAAACGTGCGGTCGCGGCGCTGAAGCCGGGCGATGTGGCGCTGCTGGAAAACACCCGCTTTCATGCGGGCGAAGAGACGAATGACCCGACCTTTGCCGCGTCCCTGGCGGCGCTTGGCGGGGCCTATGTGAATGACGCCTTTTCGGCGGCGCACCGGGCCCATGCCTCGACCGAGGCGCTGGCGCGGCTGCTGAATTCGGGCGCGGGGCGACTGATGGAGGCCGAGCTCAAGGCGCTGGACGCAGCCCTTGGCAACCCGCAGCGCCCGGTCATGGCCGTGGTGGGCGGCGCCAAGGTCTCGACCAAGCTGGCCCTGCTGATGAACCTGATCGAGAAGGTCGATCATCTGGTGATCGGCGGCGGCATGGCGAACACTTTCCTCGTCGCCAAGGGGGTCGAAGTCGGCAAGTCGCTGGCCGAACGCGACATGGCCGAAACCGCCCGCGCGATCATGGACAAGGCACAGTCGACCGGCTGCCGCATTCACCTGCCGGTCGACATCGTCGTGGCGCGTGAGTTCAAGGCAGGCGCCGAAAGCGAGACCCTGCCGGTGGATCAGTGCCCGACCGATGCGATGATTCTGGATGCCGGACCCGAGACGGTCGAGGCCCTGCGTCAGGCCATGTCGGCCTGCAAGACGCTGATCTGGAACGGCCCGCTGGGTGCTTTCGAGATCGAGCCGTTTGATCGCGCGACCAATGCCGCAGCCAATGCCGCGGCCGAACTGACGCGGGCGGGTGGTCTGGTCTCGGTGGCCGGGGGCGGCGATACGGTGGCCGCGCTGAACAAGGCGGGCGTGGCGGATGATTTCACCTTCATCTCGACCGCAGGCGGCGCGTTTCTGGAATGGATGGAAGGCAAGGTTCTGCCCGGCGTCGCGGCATTGGAAGGCGCGCGTCGCTGAACGGATCATGCGGCGGCAGGCTCAGCCAGGCCGCCGCATCTTGTCTGTCAGCATCATCTCGGGCGCCTATACCTGTTGTTCGGGATCGGACGCGGGTTCGGATGCGGAGGCGTTTCTGCCGTTTGCGCTGGCCTCGTAATCGAACAGAACCTTCATCCACTGCTTGAACTCCATCGGGGTGGTCAGCTTTTCGCTGGCCTGAACCGTGAAGCCCGGTGGCAGCTCGGTCCGCTCGGCGCCCGAGGTGATGGGACGCAGCAGCAGACTGCGCTGATCTGCGCCGATTTCGGTCTGAAGCGCCGTCGAACCCGTGCCGAAAACTGGCAGCTGGTAATGCGCGAGGGTGGTGGTCATGAACATGATAACTCCTTTCCGGGAGAATCCCCGGATTAAGTAATGTGATGGAATCGCAATGATATCCACTGTTCTGTCATTAAGGTTTTAGCCATCCGTCACTCCATCTGCGGGCAGGGCTGCGCCGCACTGCGGCGAATATCCCCATCTCCCTGATTCTGTTAGCGTAACCAGCATTGCCGCTGCTTTAGTGCATGCTATCCAGCAGCCCACACCCACAGGAGATGTTTCATGCAGATGACCGACACGGTGCGCCGCATTCTGGCCAATTACGAGGGCGAGACGCCGGGCGTGAAGGCGCAGCTGGCGCGGATGCTGATGACCGGCAAGCTGGGCGGCACCGGCAAGATGATCATCCTGCCCGTCGATCAGGGCTTTGAGCATGGCCCCGCGCGGACCTTTGCCGCCAACCCGGCGGGCTATGATCCGCATTATCACTATCAGCTGGCCATTGACGCGGGGCTGAACGCCTATGCCGCCCCCCTTGGCATGATCGAGGCGGGCGCCGACACTTTCGCGGGCCAGATCCCGACGATCCTGAAAATGAACAGCGCCAACAGCCTGATGTCGGACACGGCGGGCAAGAATCAGGCCGTCACCGCCTCGGTCGATGATGCGCTGCGGCTGGGCTGCGCGGCCATCGGCTTTACCATCTATCCGGGCAGCGACATGGCGCTGGATATGTTCGAAGAGATCGTCGAGATGCGCCGCGAGGCCGCCGCCAAGGGCGTGGCGACCGTGATCTGGTCCTATCCGCGCGGCGAGGCGATCACCAAGGACGGCGAGACCGCCATCGACGTGGCCGCCTACGCCGCCCAGATTGCGGCCCTGATCGGCGCGCATATCATCAAGATCAAGCTGTCCACCGACCACCTGATGCTGCCCGAGGCCAGGAAGGTCTATGAGGACAAGCAGATCGACATCGCGACGCAGGCCGCACGGGTGGCGCATTGCATGCAGGCCTCGTTCGGCGGCCGTCGCATCGTGGTGTTCTCGGGCGGGGCGGCCAAGGGCGCGGATGCGGTCTTTGACGATGCCCGCGCGATCCGCGACGGCGGCGGCAATGGCAGCATCATCGGGCGCAACAGCTTTCAACGCTCGCGCGCGGATGCGCTGGAGATGCTGCAAAAGCTGGTCGAGATCTACAAGGGCGCCTGATCGCCACGCCACCACACGCCGCCCGCCTGATCGCGGGCGGCGTTGCCCTGCGGGTCATTCCGGTTTGGAATGACGTCCGCAGAAATCGTCACTGGCATCTTCCGCCCGCGCGATGACAGACTGACGGGTGCGCCCACCGGCGGCGCAGTCACGCCGCAGTCACGGACGGTCCCCGATGCAGAACGATCCCCGCAGCCATGGTCTTTGGGAGGCGACAGCCCCCGCAGCCTCCGCGACCGAGATCCTGACGGATCAGATCCGCGCCGATGTGGTCATCATCGGCGGCGGCTATACCGGCCTGTCCACCGCGCTGCATCTGGCCGAGCGTGGCGCGGATGCGGTGGTGCTGGAGGCGGTTCAGATCGGCTTTGGCGGTGCCGGGCGCAATGTCGGGCTGGTCAATGCGGGCATGTGGGTGATGCCGGACGAACTGGTCCGCAGCCTTGGCCCCGAGCAGGGCAACCGGCTGCTGGATTTTCTGGGCGAGGGGCCCGCGCAGGTCTGGGACATCATCGCCCGCCACGGCATCGCGTGTGAGGCGAACCACGCAGGCACGCTGCATGTTGCCCATGACGCCTCCGGCCTGGCCGAACTGACCGAGCGCCACCGCCAATGGGCCGCGCGCGGTGCCCCGGTGGAACTGCTGGACCGCGAGGCCACTGCCGCGCGGTTGGGATCGGCGCAGTATCACGGCGCGCTGCTGGACCGGCGGGCGGGGACGATCCAGCCTTTGGCCTATGCGCGCGGGCTGGCGCGGGCGGCGATCGGGCAGGGGGCGCGGATCTTCACCGGCTCGCCCGCCACGGCGCTGGCGCCTGCGGATGGCGGCTGGCGGGTCTCGACCCCGCAGGGCGCGGTGACCGCGCGGCAGGTGGTCTTTGCCACCGATGCCTATACCCGGCACCTGATGCCGGAACTGTCCACGCAGCAGGTGTTTCTGCCCTATTTCAACATGGCGACCGCGCCTGTGCCCGATGAGGTTGCGCACACGATCCTGCCGGGCCGCGAAGGGGTCTGGGACACGCGCGAGGTGCTATCCTCGTTCCGGTTTGACCACCAGAACCGGCTGATCTTTGGCTCGGTCGGCGCGCTGAGGAATACCGGCGCGGCGATCCACCGGGCTTGGGCGCGGCGGGCGCTGGCGCGGATCTTTCCCCAGATCGGGCCGGTAGAATTCGAATCCGAATGGTTCGGCACCATCGGCATGACCAGCGACAACCTGCCCCGGTTTCACCAACTGGCCGAGGGCGTGGTGGCGTTCTGCGGCTATAACGGGCGTGGCATTGCGCCGGGCACGGTCTTTGGCCGGGCGCTGGCGGGCTGGCTGACCGGCGGGAATGAGGATTTGCCCTTGCCGTCAACCGCGCCTCGGCCCGCCGCGCTGCGTGCCCTGCGCGGGGCCTTCTATGAATTCGGCGCGCAGGCGTTTCATCTGGTCGATGCCCGGCGCTAGGCCACCTGAGCGGTGATCCAGTCGCGAAAGGCCAGCGCCACCGGGTCCGAGGCGCGGGCATCGGGGATGACGATCCAATAGGCCGCATCCGTGGTCAGTGCGTCGCCCGGCAACGGGCGCATGTCGCCCGCCCGCAGCTCCCGTTCGATCAGATAGCTGGGCAGCAGCGCCGCGCCGATGCCCGCCAGCGCCGCCTCGATCAGCAGTGAGAACTGGTCAAAGCGATGGCCCTGAAAGCCGCGCGCAACCGGCTGACCCTGCGCGCCCAGCCATTCGGGCCACAGCATCGGGCGCGAGTCCAGATGCAGCAGCGGCAGATCATCGGGCAGCATGCCTGCGGTCATGGCCGAGGGCGCGGCGACGGCCAGCACCGTTTCGGCGCACAGATAGGTGCAACTGGCGCCGGGCCATGCCGGTTTGCCGTAATGGATCGCCAGATCCACCCCCTCGGCGCCCAGATCAAAGGCGCCCTGCCGCGAGGTGACGCTGACCTGCAACCCCGGATGCGCCGCCAGAAACCCCGGCAGACGCGGCATCAGCCAGCGGCTGCCAAAGGTCGGCAGGGTCGCCACCGACAGATGCCCGGTCACATCGCGCCCGCTGGCCGCGCGCAGGGTCAGATGGGCCATGCCCGCCAGCAGCGCCTCGATCTCGGGGCGCAGGCGCTGGCCTGCGGCGGACAGCACGATGCGCTGGCGGATGCGCTCGAACAGGGCGATGCCCAGCTGCGTCTCCAGATCCTTGATCTGGCGGCTGACGGCGCTTTGCGTCAGGTCCAGCTCGATCGCGGCGCGGGTAAAGCTGCCATGGCGGGCGGCGGCCTCGAAGGCCTGCAGGGCGGCAAGGTCGGGCATCTGGCTGCGGCTGATCTTCATTCCGGTCTCGCATTAAGTCAGTCTGACACGTCACGCTTAACCCGAAGATTGATGCCATATCCAGATGAACCTGACGCCGCGCCGGGGTAAGCTGCGCGCAATCGCGATCCCCTGACCGGAGCATGACATGACCGACATCGCCCAGAATACCCATGAGATCCTGACCCGCCTTGGCGTCGATCCGGCCAGCCATACCGGCGGCACGCTGGCCAGCTTTTCGCCGCTGACCGGCGAGCAGACAGCCCAGTTGCCCCAGCATGACGCCGCAGCCGTCACCGCCGCCATCGACCGCGCGGCCATCGCGTTCCGCGCGTGGCGCAATGTGCCCGCGCCCCGGCGGGGCGAGCTGGTGCGCCTGCTGGGCGAGGAATTGCGCGCATCCAAGGATGATCTGGGCCGTCTGGTGTCGATCGAGGCGGGCAAAAGCCCGTCCGAAGGCGCGGGCGAGGTGCAGGAGATGATCGACATCTGCGATTTCGCCGTCGGCCTGTCGCGGCAGCTGTACGGGCTGACCATCGCGACCGAACGCCCCGGCCACCGGATGATGGAGACATGGCACCCGCTTGGCGTCGTGGGCGTCATCTCGGCCTTCAACTTCCCCGTGGCGGTCTGGTCGTGGAACACGGCGCTGGCGCTGGTCTGCGGCAATCCGGTTGTCTGGAAGCCGTCGGAAAAGACCCCGCTGACGGCGCTGGCCTGTCAGGCGATCCTGAACCGGGCGCTGGCCCGGTTCGGCGATGCGCCCGAGGGGCTGTCGCAGGTCATCATCGGCGGGCGCGAGACAGGCGAGGCGCTGGTCGATGATCCGCGCGTGGCGCTGGTCTCGGCCACCGGCTCGACCCGGATGGGGCGGCAGGTCGGGCCGCGCGTGGCGGCGCGGTTCGGGCGCACGATCCTGGAACTGGGCGGCAACAATGCGGGCATCGTCTGCCCCTCGGCCGATCTGGACATGGCTTTGCGCGCGATTGCCTTCGGCGCGATGGGCACGGCGGGACAGCGCTGCACCACGATGCGGCGGCTGTTCGTGCATGAAAGCGTCTATGACGCACTGGTGCCGGGGCTGATCCGGGCCTATGCCTCGGTCTCGGTCGGCAATCCGCTGAGCACGCAAGCGCTGGTCGGCCCGCTGGTGGACCGTGCGGCCTTTGAGGCAATGCAGGCCGCCATCGCGGCGGCAAAGGCCGCAGGCGGCACCGTCCATGGCGGCGCGCGCGTGCCCGAGGCCGGGCCGGATGCGGCCTTCTATGCCCGCCCGGCGCTGATCGAGATGCCCGCCCAGACCGGGCCGGTGTCCGAGGAAACCTTTGCGCCGATCCTGTATGTGATGCGTTACAGCGACCTGTCCGAGGCCATCGAACAGCATAATGCGGTGGGGGCGGGCCTGTCCTCGTCGATCTTCACCACCGATCTGCGCGAGGCGGAGCTGTTCCTGTCGGCGGCGGGGTCGGATTGCGGCATCGCCAACGTCAATATCGGCACCTCGGGCGCCGAGATCGGCGGGGCCTTTGGCGGTGAAAAGGAAACCGGCGGCGGGCGCGAAAGCGGCTCGGACGCGTGGAAGGGCTATATGCGCCGCGCCACCAACACGGTGAACTATTCGCGCGAATTGCCACTGGCGCAGGGTGTGACCTTCGACATCTGAATGCTCAGACCGGGCCGCTTTGCGCGGTCCGGTGCCTGCGCCAGACCTCGATCATCCAGCCCAGCATGACGGCGTTCAGGATGTGCCACATGAAATGCGTGCCCATGGGCACCAGATCACAGGACGGCTGATCCAGCGTGCGGAAAGTCAGCGACACGACCAGAAGGCCCGCGCCAATCGCCAGCCCGCGCGCCGTGTCAGGCAGGCGATTGCGCAGCAGCAGCGCATAGACCGCGATCAGCAGCGGCACCGGCGCATAGCTGGCCGATGAGCCCAGACCGGGGATCATCTCGAACAGCGGCACCGTCGCCGCCGCGTAGGGGATGAACCCCGCTGTCACCAGCCCCGCCACCCAGGGCCGTGCGCCGAAATAATCCCGGGTGGCCGCAAAGACATACAGCAGGATGAACGCCAGAATCGGCAGCACATCCATCAGCCCGGTCAGCCGGTTGGCATGGGTGTGAAACAGCCACGATCCGACGCCGATCACGAACAGGTTCGCCGCCAGCGCCCGGCCCATCGCCATGCCCGGCCCCTGCAACCGCCGCCACATGATCAGCGCCGCCACCATGAAGGCCAGATTGGTCAGCGCGTTGATCGGCTCGGACCAGTAATCCGGGCCGGTCCGTTCACAATAGGCATTCACCGGGGCAAACCAGTCCATCGGCGCGGTCCTTTCAGGCAGCTGTCACGCGGGCAGGTTACGTCAGCGGCACCTGCAGCGCAAACCGTCACTCCTGCTGCTTGCGACAGCGCGCACAGCGATATAGACCCGCCTGCGAACGAAAGGAAACGTCATGTCGATCACCCAAGACGAGGCCCGCAAGGTCGCCCATCTGGCGCGGATCGCGGTCGATGAGGCCGCCCTGCCGGCGCTGGCGCGCGAACTCAGCGGCATCCTGCATTTCATGGAACAGCTGAACGAGGTTGATGTCGAAGGCATCGAACCGATGACCGGCGTGACGCCCATGCGGCTGAAACGCCGCGAGGATGTCGTGACCTCGGGCGGCATGGCGCCGCAGATCCTGTCGAATGCCCCCGACGCGCGCGAGGGCTTTTTTGCCGTGCCGAAGGTGGTGGAATGACCGATCCGAACCGACTGACCATTTCCGACGCCCGCGACGCGCTCAAGCGCGGCGATCTGACCTCGGTCGAGCTGACCGACGCCTGCCTGACCGCCATCGAGGGCGCGGGCGCACTGAACGCGTTCGTCCATCACACCCCCGAGATGGCCCGCGACATGGCCCGCGCCGCCGATGCGCGCATTGCTGCCGGTGACGCGGCCCCGATGACCGGCATCCCGGTGGGCGTCAAGGACGTGTTCTGCGTGAAGGGCGTGCCGTCTCAGGCAGGCAGCCGCATCCTGCAGGGCTTTGTGCCCGAATACGAATCGACCGTGACCCGCAACCTGTGGGACGCAGGCGCCGTCATGCTGGGCAAGCTGAACCAGGACGAATTCGCCATGGGTTCGACCAACGAATCCAGCTGCTATGGCCCCGCTGTGAACCCGTGGAAAACGGCGGATGGCGCGGCCCTGACACCGGGCGGCAGCTCTGGCGGGTCGGCGGCCGCGGTTGCGGCGGACCTGTGCCTTGGCGCGACCGGCACCGATACGGGTGGGTCCATCCGTCAGCCTGCGGCCTTCACCGGCATCGTCGGGCTGAAACCCACCTATGGCCGGGTCAGCCGCTGGGGCGTGATCGCCTATGCCTCCAGCCTCGATCAGGCTGGGCCGATGACGCGGACCGTGCGCGACGCGGCGATCATGCTGGGCGCGATGGCCTCCGCCGATCCGGCAGACAGCACCTGCGCCGACCTGCCCGTGCCCGATTTCGAGGCCGCCCTGACCGGCGACATCCGCGGCAAGCGCATCGGCATCCCGCGCGAATACCGCGTGGACGGCATGCCCGCCGAGATCGACGCGCTGTGGCGTCAGGGCGCCGACATGCTGCGCGACGCGGGCGCCGAGATCGTCGATATCTCGCTGCCCCACACCAGATACGCGCTGCCCGCCTATTACGTGATCGCCCCGGCCGAGGCCTCCTCGAACCTCGCCCGCTATGACGGGGTCCGCTATGGCCACCGCGCGACGCTGGGGCAGGGCGACGGCATCGACCAGCTCTACGAAAAGACCCGCGCGCAGGGCTTCGGCCCCGAGGTGCAGCGCCGCGTGATGATCGGCACCTATGTCCTGTCGGCGGGCTTCTATGATGCCTATTACAACCGCGCCCGCCGCGTCCGCGCGCTGATCAAGCGCGATTTCGATCAGGCTTTTGCGGCGGGGATTGATTCGATCCTTGCACCCGCGACCCCTTCGGCGGCCTTCCCGCTGGGATCGGTGGACAAGGGCGATCCGGTGCAGATGTATCTCAACGATGTCTTCACAGTGACGCTGAACCTCGCGGGCCTGCCGGGCATCGCGGTGCCGGTGGGCCAGGACGCGCAGGGCCTGCCGCTGGGGCTGCAGCTCTTCGGGCGCCCCTTCGACGAAGGCGATCTGCTCAATCAGGCGCTGGCGCTGGAACGGGCGGCGGGCTTTGTGGCCAGACCGGATCGCTGGTGGTAACCTCCGGCCAGACGGGATGGGGCCAGACAGAATGGGAAACACGATGCGCGGTGTGATGATGCTGACGGTGCTGGCCCTTGCGGGCTGCAATGAACATGCGGGCTGGAACCCCAATTACGCGGCCTCGGCCAGTCCCTACGGCCAGTATCGGTCGGCCCGCGAGGCCGCCCTGACGGGCAAGGCCGAGGCGCCCGCCACCATCCCGGTCGCCCGCCCGACCTATGCGCCGACCGCAGAGCAGATTGCGGGCACCCCGGCGGCGTCGTCGGCGGCGCCCGGAACCGCCCGCCCGCCGCTCCGCCCCTGATCCACCCGTGCCCGGCTTTCCCAGCCCGAATCACGGCGACCGGCGCGGCCAGCGCCCCCGCCTGATCGTGCTGCACTATACCGGCATGCCGGATGCGGCGCAGGCCCGCGCCCGTCTCTGCGACCCCAGCGCCGAAGTCAGCGCCCATTGGCTGATCGACGAGGCAGGCCGGGCCGAACAACTCGTCTGCGAAACCCGCCGCGCCTGGCATGCCGGGGCCGGGGCGTGGCAGGGGCAGGGCGATGTCAATTCCCGCAGCATCGGGATCGAGATCGCCAATCCCGGCACCCGCCCCTTCACCGCCCCCCAGATGACCACCCTGTCCACGCTGCTGCGCGCGATCATGGCCCGCTGGCAGATCCCCCCCGCAGGCGTCATCGCCCATTCCGACATGGCACCGGGCCGCAAATCCGATCCGGGCCCCCGCTTCGACTGGGAGGGCCTCGCCCGCGAAGGCCTCGCCATCTTCGCGCGCCCGGCCCCCGACGACCCCGCGGCCCCCCTCGGCGCCAGCCTCGACCGCCTCGGCTATCCACAGGCAGACCCCCACACCCGCCTCACCGCCTTCCGCCTGCGCCACCGCCCCTGGGGCCATGGCCCGGAAACCGCGTCCGACCGCCAGATCGCTGCCCGCCTTGCCGATTCTTCTTCACATAAATATCCCGGGGGAGGCGCGCGCCAGCGCGCCGGGGGCAGCGCCCCCACTTGACCGCCCCCACTTGACGCCCGCCCGCCACCCCGTCATATCGGCCACGCGCGGAGGGCCGGATGGCCGCGGCAGGGCGACCTGTCGAGGAAAGTCCGGACTCCATGAGGCAACGGTGCCGGGTAACGCCCGGCGGGGGCAACCCCAGGGACAGCGCCACAGAGAACAGACCGCCTCGCCCCAGCCTTCGGGTCATGGGCAGGCAAGGGTGAAACGGTGGGGTAAGAGCCCACCGGGGGGCTGGCAACAGCGCCCGCATGGCAAGCCCCACCGGGAGCAATGCCGAATAGGGATCGCGCGCGGGGGCAACCCCGCAGGGCCGCCTTGCCCCAGCAGATCCGGGTAGGCAGCTAGATCCGTCCGGCAACGGGCGGGCCAGAGGAATGGCCATCCAGCCGCGCAAGCGGTGGACAAAATCCGGCTTACAGGCCCTCCGCGCAACTCATCCTGTCAGATCGGCCGAAATCGCCCGATTCACGGTTGACTTCACCGCCCCCACGGCTAAAAGGCGGCTTCCTTACAGAATTCCACGGGGTTTGCGGCGCGCGATTGCCCCGAAGCAGGAGCGATAATCATGGCGAAGCCGACCACCATCAAGATCCGGCTGAACTCGTCCGCCGGCACCGGGCATTTCTACGTGACCAAGAAGAACGCCCGCACCATGACCGAAAAGATGACCGTTCGTAAATTCGATCCGGTCGTCCGGCAGCATGTCGAATACAAGGAAGGCAAGATCAAGTAAGATCTGCCTCTCCGCCGGACCCCACGGGGTAGACAAAGGGCCGCATCCGCAAGGATCGCGGTCCTTTCCGTATGCCGCAGCTGCAAAGCGTGCGGCGGGTGCTTGCAGGGCAGGTGGCTCTGTCCTAGCCTCCCGTCATGGACCTGATTGTCAACGGACAGACCCACCGGATCGAGGCCGATCCCGACATGCCCCTGCTCTGGGTCTTGCGGGACATTCTGGGCCTGACCGGCACGAAATTCGGCTGCGGCGTCGCCGCCTGTGGCGCCTGCACGGTGCATCTGGACGGCCAGGCCGTGCGCGCCTGCCAGACCGCTCTGGGCGATGTCGCGGGCGAGGTGACCACGATCGAGGGGCTGGGCACGCCCGCAGACCCCCATCCCGTTCAGGCCGCCTGGATCGAGGCGCAGGTCGCGCAATGCGGCTATTGCCAGTCGGGCCAGATCATGGCCGCAGCCGCCCTTCTGGCCGAAAGCCCGGCCCCCAGCGACGCCCAGATCGACGCCGCGATGGAGGGCAATCTGTGCCGCTGCGCCACCTATCCCCGCATCCGCGCCGCGATCCGCGGCGCGGCGCTGCGCATGGGTGGCTCCTGATGGCGCGGAGCGGCTTTTCTCATGGCCGTCCGCGCAAGGGCGGGCTGGCCCGCGCCGGGCGCATTGCGCGGCGGGGGTTCCTGATCGGCTCGGTCGCGGTGGCGGGGGGCGTGGCCTTTGGCGCCTGGCGCTACACCCGCCCGCTGCCCGACCCGTTCGAGGGGGAACTGCCCGCCGATGCCGTGGCCCTGACCCCCTATGTGGTGATCGACGCGGCGGGCATCACCCTGATCGCGCCCCGCGCTGACAAGGGGCAGGGCAGCCGCTGGGTGCAGGCCGCCCTGATCGCCGAGGAACTGGACATCGACCCCGCCTCGGCCCGGATCGAGCCCGGCCCGGTCAGCCCGGCCTATTACAACCGTGCGCTGCTGGCCGAGAATCTGCCCTTTCTGCCCACAGACGAAAGCTGGCTGGCCGACGCGGCCCGCAGTGCCGCCGACATCCCGGCGCGGCTGCTGGGGTTGCAGATGACCGGCGGCAGCTCGACCGTGCCCGACGGGTTCCAGAAGCTGCGCGAGGCGGGCGCCGTCGCGCGTGAGACGCTGAAAGAGGCCGCAGCCCGGCGCGAAGGGCTGGACCGCGCCGATCTGACGACCGAAGACGGCCATGTCATCCTGCCGGATGGCCGCCGCATCCCCTATCCCGCGCTGGCCGCTGAGGCCGCCACGCTGGAGCCGGTGACCCAGATCGTTTTGCGCGACCGGGCGCAATGGCGCTATCTGGGCCAGCCGATGCAGCGCGGCGATATTGTGGCGAAATCCACCGGCAGGCAGATCTATGGCATCGACCTGTCCCTGCCTGACATGCTGCACGCGACCGTCCGCGGCGCCCCCGAAGGCGGGGCCGCGCAGATCCGCGATGACAGCGCCGCCCGCGCCATGCCCGGCGTTCACAGCGTCGTGGCGATCACCGGCGGCGTGGCGGTGCTGGCGCAGACCACCTGGCACGCCTTTCGTGCAGCCGAGGCGCTGGATCTGGAGCTGACCGCGCCCAATGACCGCCCCGGCGACAGCGCCGCGATCTGGGACAGCCTGACCGCCGCGCATGAGGCAGCCCGCCCCGACAGCCGCAACCGCGATGACGGCGATGTCGAGGCCGCGCTGACCCGGGCCGCGCAGACGCCGGGTCAGGTGATCGAGGCCGAATACCGCGTGCCCTTTCTGGCCCATGCGCCGATGGAGCCGCTGAACGCCACCGTCCGCGTGACCGACACCGCCTGCGAGATCTGGACCGGCACGCAGATCCCCGATTTCGTCGTCTCGAAGGCCGCCGCACTGACCGGCCTGCCACGCGGGGCGATCCGGCTGCACAACCAGATGATCGGCGGCAGTTTCGGGCGCAGGCTGGAGCTGGATTTCATCCTTCAGGCCATCGAGATTGCGCAATCCGTCCCCGGTCGCCCCGTCAAGATGACCTGGACCCGCGAAGAGGATTTCGCCCAGAGCCGCCCGCGCCCGGCCCAGATCGCCCGCGCGCGGGGCCGGATCGAGGGTGGCGCCATCGCGGCGCTGGATCTGGCGGTGGCCTCGCCCTCGGTCATGGCCTCGTGGTTCAGCCGCGTCTGGCGTAGCCCGCCCGGCCCCGACATCAGCATTGTCGCGGGCGCGTGGGAACAGCCCTTTGCCATCCCGGATTTCCGCGTCACCGGCCTGCGCGCCGATGAGACGGTGCCGGTCAGCAGCTGGCGCTCGGTCGGGGCATCGACCAACGGGTTCTTCCTTGGCAGCTTTCTGGATGAGATGTTCGAGGCGGCGGGGATCGACCCGTTCGAGGGGTTGTTGCGGCTGTGCAATCACGATGTCTCGCGCGCGGTGCTGGAAGAGGCGCGGCGCCTGTCGGGCTGGCGCGGGCGGCAGCCGCGTGACGGGGTCGGTCGGGGCGTGGCCTTCTGCCTCAGCTTCGGCGTGCCCTGCGCCGAGGTGATCGAGGTCGCGGACAGCCCGCAGGGCCTGCGCCTGACCCGCGCCTTTGCGGTGGCCGATGTGGGCGCCGTGCTGGACCCGGTCAATGCGCAGGCGCAGCTGTCGGGCGGGATGCTGTTCGGGCTGGGCCATGCGATGAATTGCCAGCTGACCTGGCAGGCGCACCGCCCCGATCAGCAGAACTACTATGATTACGAAGGTTTGCGGCTGCCCCAGACCCCCGAGGTCACGGTGCGGCTGCTGGAAAACGGGCCCATCCGGGGGCTGGGCGAGCCGGGCCTGCCGCCTGCTGCCGCCGCTCTGGCCAATGCCATCCGCGCCGCCACCGGCCAGCGCCTGCGCGAGATGCCCTTTGGCAACCATATCCGCTTTGCCTGAGCGATGATCCGCGCGGGCCTGCTGCTGGCCGCGGGTGCGTCGCGCCGCTTCGGGCCGGGTGACAAGCTGCTGGCGCCCCTGCGCGGACAGCCCCTGATCGGTCATGCCGCGCAAGCGCTGCGCGTGCTGGCGCTGGACCGCCGCATCGCCGTGATCGCCAATCCGGCGCTGGCGCCTCATCTGGCCGGGTTCGAGATTGTGACCATTGCCCCGGCGGCGCAATCCGACAGCCTGCGGGCCGGGCTGGCCGCTTTGGGTGCGCCCGACCGGCTGCTGATCGCGCTTGGCGATATGCCCGATGTGACGTCCGGCCATCTGTCGCAGGTGCTGGCGCGCGCGACGGATGACCTGCCCTCAGCCAGCTTTGACGCCAGCCATGAGGGCAGCCCCCCGATGCCCCCGGCCTGCTTTCCGCGCGCCTGTCTGCCGGCGTTGCGCCGCCTGCGCGGCGATCAGGGCGCGGGCCGGTTGCTGCGCGATCTGCCCCCGGCGCAGTTGGTCCATGCGTCGGGGCAGTTGCGCGACATCGACCGGCCCTGCGATCTGTAGACGCTAGAGCGCGCGATACAGCGCCAGATCGGCGGCCATGGCCTCGTGCAGGATCGCCTCATGCGCCGGGTCAAGGTGAACGTCCACGCTTGGCGGGACGTTGATGCGTGGCAGTTCGATCGCGCAGTCCAGACGGGTTTCGAGGAAATCGACGAAATCGCCGATCTGCTCATAGCGAAAGATGCGGTCGGTCCGGTGGGCGCCATCGGTCAGAAAGCCTGCCTGACTGGTGATCCCCAGCGCGGCCTGACCGCCCGGCGCGGCGAAACGGCGCGCGAAATCGGTGAAACTGACGCCCTCCATCGGGTGGCGGGGATCCTCGAATTCGTCGCGCAGCTTGAAGCGATACCAGCTGCGCAGCCAGTCGACCGGCTCGCGCATCAGCGCCACTGTGGTAAAGGTCTCTCCGGTCTGCTCGGTCAGCCACGGCCCCAGATGGCGGTGAAAGCCGCCGATGCCGGTGTGCTTCAACGCGGCCGGGCGCTGAAGTGAGGCCGAGGCCAGTGACTCGAGCGACATTTCGATCGCGGTCGACGCCGTCTTGGGCGTCGCCAGAAACACGAGCCGCTCGTCCCAGAAAATCAGCATGATGCCCCGTATCCTGTGCAGTGCCGGATGTGGATAGCGGCGCGCCGGTGGGGTGTAAACGCTTTGTTAACCTGACGGGTGCATGGTGCGAGACAACGAATCGGATGTGGTGACGATGGTGCTTGAAAACCGGCGGGGAATGGCGCATCTAGTGGTGAACAAGACATGAACATCCGGTCGGTCGAAGTGATTGCCCCGCCGGGAGGGCTGTGAAATAACAAGGGTGACGACATGGCACAGGCGAGCATTTTCGACATGACTGACAAGCGCAGCGCGGACAAGCAGAAGGCGCTCGACAGCGCTTTGGCCCAGATCGAACGGCAGTTCGGCAAAGGCTCGATCATGAAGCTGGGCAAGGACAATCCCGTGGCCGAGATCGAGTCGACCTCGACCGGCTCGCTTGGTCTGGACATCGCGCTTGGGATCGGCGGGTTGCCCAAGGGCCGCATCATTGAGATTTTCGGGCCGGAAAGCTCGGGCAAGACGACGCTGACCCTGCATGTCGTGGCCGAGGAACAGAAAAAGGGCGGCGTCTGTGCCTTTGTCGATGCCGAACATGCGCTGGACCCGCTCTATGCGCGCAAGCTGGGCGTCAATCTGGACGAATTGCTGATCAGCCAGCCCGACACCGGCGAGCAGGCGCTGGAGATTGTCGATACGCTGGTGCGCTCGGGCGCGGTCAGTCTGGTCGTGATCGACTCGGTGGCGGCGCTGACGCCCAAATCCGAGATCGAGGGCGATATGGGCGACATGCAGATGGGCAGCCAGGCCCGCCTGATGAGCCAGGCGATGCGCAAGCTGACCGCCTCGATCGGGCGCAGCAACTGTATGGTGATCTTCATCAACCAGATCCGCATGAAGATCGGCGTCATGTTCGGCAATCCCGAGACGACGACGGGCGGCAATGCGCTGAAATTCTACGCCTCGGTGCGTCTGGACATCCGCCGCATCGGTGCCGTCAAGGACCGCGATGAGGTGGTGGGCAACGCCACCCGCGTCAAGGTGGTCAAGAACAAGGTGGCACCGCCCTTCCGGCAGGTCGAGTTCGACATCATGTATGGCGAGGGCATCAGCAAGGTCGGCGAGTTGATCGACCTTGGCGTCAAGGCCGGCGTGGTCGAGAAATCGGGTGCCTGGTATTCCTATGGCGATGAGCGCATCGGGCAGGGCCGCGAGAATGCCAAGCAGTTCATGCGCGACCGCCCCGAGATCGCCACGGCCATCGAGGACAAGATCCGCGCCAGTCACGGGCTGGAATTCGGGATTGCGGGCGGTGCGGATGACGCGCTGACCGAAGAGTGATCTGACCGCTTGAAGCGCGGAGGAAACGGTGCGCGGAGGCAGGGCCTCCGCGCGCTGTTTTTTTCAGGAGGGGGCGCTGCCCCGTCCGGCGCGGGCGCCGGACTCCCCGGGATATTTTTCTGACCGAAGAAGCTGCGGGCGATTGCTGGACAGGGATGCGGGCGGGGGGTAGACCAAGGTCCAGACCGGCCCGGCCGGAGAGACCCGTTTTTGCGATGAAGGCCCGCCATGCCCAGTCTGAATGACATCCGCCAGACCTTCCTTGGTTATTACGAGAAGAACGGCCATCGCGTCGTGGACAGCAGCCCGCTGGTGCCGCGAAACGACCCGACGCTGATGTTTGCCAATTCGGGCATGGTCCAGTTCAAGAACCTGTTCACGGGTCTGGAAACGCGCGACTATACCCGCGCAACGACCGCGCAGAAATGCGTCCGCGCGGGGGGCAAGCACAACGATCTGGACAATGTGGGCTATACCGCCCGCCATCATACCTTCTTTGAAATGCTGGGCAATTTCAGCTTTGGCGATTATTTCAAGGAGGGTGCGATTCCCTTTGCCTGGGAATTGCTGACGAAGGAATTCGATATTCCCAGGGACCGGTTGCTGGTCACCGTCTATCACACCGATGACGAGGCCGTGGAGATCTGGAAGAAGGTCGCGGGCCTGTCGGACGACCGGATCATCCGCATTCCGACCAGTGACAATTTCTGGCAGATGGGTCCGACCGGCCCCTGCGGTCCCTGCACCGAGATCTTTTTCGATCATGGCGACAAGATCTGGGGCGGGCCTCCGGGCAGCGCCGATGAGGATGGCGACCGCTTCATCGAGATCTGGAACCTTGTTTTCATGCAGAACGAGCAGTTCGAGGATGGGTCCATGCGGGCGCTGGACATGCAGTCGATCGACACCGGCATGGGGCTGGAGCGGATCGGCGCATTGCTGCAGGGCAAGCACGACAACTATGACACCGACCTGATGCGGTCCCTGATCGAGGCCAGCGCCCATGCGACCAGCGCCGATCCCGACGGGCCGGGGAAGGTCCATCACCGGGTGATCGCGGATCATCTGCGATCCACCAGTTTTCTGATCGCGGACGGGGTGATGCCCAGCAATGAGGGGCGCGGCTATGTGCTGCGCCGGATCATGCGCCGGGCGATGCGGCATGCGCATATGCTGGGCGCGGCCGATCCGGTCATGCACAAGCTGGTGCCCGCGCTGGTGCGCCAGATGGGGGCGGCCTATCCCGAACTGACCCGCGCGCAGGCGATGATCGAAGAGACGCTGCGCAGCGAGGAGACGCGGTTCCGCCAGACGCTGGACCGGGGTCTGCGGCTGCTGGATGATGAGGTCGCGCGCCTGCCCGAGGGGGCCGACCTGCCGGGTGCTGCCGCCTTCAAGCTGTATGACACCTATGGTTTTCCGCTGGATCTGACGCAGGATGCGTTGCGCGAAAAGGGCCGCGCGGTCGAGGTGGCGGGCTTTGACGCCGCCATGGCCGAGCAGAAGCGGATGGCGCGGGCGGCCTGGTCCGGCTCGGGCGAGTCGGCGGATGCGACGATCTGGTATGAGCTGGCCGAGGCGCATGGCGCGACCGAATTCCTGGGCTATGACACCGAAGAGGCCGAGGGGCAGGTGCTGGCGCTGGTCGCGGAGGGTGCCGATTTGGCCGAGGCGGGGCAGTGTGCTGCCGTCGCCATCGTGGTGAACCAGTCGCCGTTTTATGCCGAAAGCGGCGGGCAGGTCGGCGATCACGGTCTGATCCGCACCGAGACAGGTGCCGCGCGGGTGAGCGACACGAAAAAGGTCGCGGGCATCTTTATCCATCAGGCCGAGGTGACCGAGGGAACCATCGCGCGCGGGCAGGGGGCAACGCTGACCGTGGACCCTGCGCGGCGCGGCGCGATCCGGGCGAATCACTCGGCCACGCATCTGCTGCACGAGGCGCTGCGGCGCGCGCTTGGCGATCATGTCGCGCAGCGCGGCAGCCTGAACGCGCCCGACCGGCTGCGCTTTGATTTCAGCCACAACCATGCCGTGACAGCGGACGAACTGGCGCAGGTCGAGGCCGAGGTGAACGGCTTTATCCGCCAGAACGCCCCGGTCGAGACGCGGATCATGACGCCCGACGATGCGCGCGCGCTGGGGGCGCAGGCGCTGTTTGGCGAGAAATACGGCGATGAGGTGCGGGTCGTGTCGATGGGCCAGCTGCCCGGCAGCGGCAAGGGCCATGACGGCGCGACCTATTCGCTGGAACTGTGCGGTGGCACCCATGTCGCGCGCACCGGCGATATCGGCGCCTTTGCGCTGCTGGGCGACAGCGCCTCCAGCGCCGGGGTGCGGCGGATCGAGGCGCTGACGGGGCAGGCCGCGCTGGACCATCTGCGCGATGCCGAACGGCGTCTGGGCGAGATTGCGGGCATCCTCAAGGCGCAATCCGCCGAGGTGGTGAACCGGGTCCGCGCGCTGGCCGATGAGCGCAAGGCGCTGGCCAATGAGGTGGCGCAGCTCAAGCGGCAACTGGCCATGGGCGGCGGTGACGCGGCGCAGGCGCAGGAGGTCGGCGGGCTGAAATTCATCGGCCGTCAGGTCGAGGGTGTCGGCGGCAAGGAATTGGGCGCGCTGGTCGATGAGATGAAGGCCGGTCTGGGCAGCGGTGTCGTGCTGGTTCTGGCCGAGGCCGAGGGCAAGGCGACGGTCGCCGCCGGTGTGACGCCGGATCTGACCGGGCGGATCAGCGCTGTGGCGCTGGTGCAGGCAGCCACCGCGGCGCTTGGCGGCAAGGGCGGAGGCGGCCGCCCCGACCGCGCGCAGGGGGGCGCCCCCAGTCTTGCGGCCGCGGATCAGGCGTTCTCGGACGCACGCAAGCTGATCGAGGAAAGCGCATGACCGCCCTCTGGATTGCCCATGTGACCGTGTCGGACCCCGAGGCCTATGGCCGCTATGCGCAGGCCGCCGGGCCGGCCATCGCCGCCCATGGCGGGGTGTTTCTGGCCCGTGGCGGGCGCTATCAGCAGATGGAGGGGCGGGATCGTCCGCGCAATGTCGTGGCGCGCTTTCCCAGCTTTGATGCGGCGGTTGCCTGCTACAACAGCAGCGACTATCAGGCCGCGCTGGAACATGCCAAAGGCGCAAGCGAACGCGATCTTGTTATCGTCGAAGAGGTTCCGACCGCTGCGGAATAGATGAAGCCTTCATACTTTTGTGCTAGGGCTGACACAAAGCAGTCGCAAAAGGGGCAGGATCATGTGCCGTTGGGCCGCCTATATGGGCCAGCCGATCCTTATCGAGGATATTGTCAGCAGGCCCGCGCATTCGCTGATCCGGCAGGCGCAGGGTGCGCTGCGCTGCCATACGCCGGTGAATGCGGACGGGTTCGGTCTGGCCTGGTATGGCGAGCGGCCCGAGCCCGGTCTTTACCGTGATGTCATGCCCGCCTGGTCCGACCCCAATCTGCGCAGCCTTGTCACGCAGGTGCGGTCGGGGCTGTTCATGGCGCATGTGCGCGCCTCGACCGGGACCGCGACCAGCCGCAACAACTGTCACCCCTTTGCCGTCGGCCGGTGGAGCTTCATGCATAACGGTCAGTTCGGCGGGTATGACAGCTATCGCCGCGATGCCGATGTGCTGATCCCGGATGCATTCTACAGCCATCGCAAGGGCGCCACCGACAGCGAGGCGCTGTTTCTGATCGCGCTTGGCGAGGGGTTGGAGGATGATCCGCAGGGCGCGATGCAGCGGGCGATGGCGCGGCTGACGGCGCTGGCCCTGCGCCGGGGCAGCGCGCCGCATGTGCGCGCGGCCTGCGCCTTTTCCGACGGGCAGCGGCTTTATGCGCTGCGCCATGCCAGCGACGAACATGCGCCCTCGCTCTATCATCGCTGGTCGGTGTCGCGGCAGGGCTGGGCGGTGGTCTCTGAGCCGCTGGAGACGGATCAGGAAGACTGGCGCGAGGTGCCGCCCGGCAGTTTCTGCATCTTCGAGCGTGACCGGGTGCAGATCCTGCCCTTTGCCCTGACCGACAGCGCCTGCGCCGCCTGAGCCTTACTTTTCGGGTGCGGTGTCGGGAGCAGCGGGGGCGGGTGCCGCTTCGGATTGTGCAGGGGTCGCGACCTCGGCGTGAGCCTCGTCCGGGCGCGCAAGCGCCAGCGGCTCCGGCGCGGCAGCCACAACAACCGGGCGGCGAAAGATCAGCAGGTTGTGGTACAGCGTCGTGCGCCCGGTCAGCCCGCTGCGTTCCTCACTGGGCAGCACATCGGCGCGCAGATATTCCCAACCCCCGGCGGCCATGCGGTTCAGTTCGGTCGTCAGCGCCAGCGCATAGCGGTCGGTCGGGGTCTTGGCGTCGCGCGCCTTTTCCCCGCGCATGGGGGCCGGGATGGCGTGGTATTCATAGCCCATGGGGAACCTGCGGGAATGGGGCGCATCTGCGGCGCCGGGGAAGGGGGCGCGCGCCAGATGCCGGGCGCGCGGGTGGTGTCACAGGCCCAGCTTGCGGGCGACCAGCTCGTTGACGGCGGCGGGGTTGGCCTTGCCGCCGGTGGCCTTCAGCACCTGACCCACGAACCAGCCCGCCAGTTTCGGGTTCGCCCTGGCCTTTTCGACCTGTGCGGGGTTGGCCGCGATGATCTCATCGACCGCCGCCTCGATGGCGCCCAGATCGGTGACCTGCTTCATGCCGCGCGCCTCGACGATGGCCGCCGGGTCGCCGCCCTCGGTCCACAGGATCTCGAACAGGTCCTTGGCGATCTTGCCGGAAATCGAGCCATCCGCGATCAGGTCGATCACGCCGCCAAGCTGGGCGGCTGACAGGGGCGAGGTGGCAACCACCAGCCCCTCCTTGTTCAACCGCCCGAACAGCTCGTTGATGACCCAGTTGGCGGCCATCTTGCCGTCACGGCCCGCAGCCACGGCCTCGAAGTAATCGGCATTCTCGACCTCGGCGGTCAGCACGCCCGCATCATATTCCGACAGGCCCATGTCGCGCACGAAGCGGGCCTTTTTCTCATCGGGCAGTTCGGGCATCGAGGCCGCAATGTCATCGACCCAAGCCTGTTCGATTTCCAGCGGCAGCAGGTCGGGATCGGGGAAATAGCGGTAGTCATGCGCCTCTTCCTTGGACCGCATCGACCGCGTCTCACCGCGGTCGGGATCATAGAGGCGGGTTTCCTGCACGATCTTGCCGCCGTCTTCCAGAATGGCGATCTGGCGGCGGGCCTCGTAATCAATCGCGGCCTGAATGAAGCGCATCGAGTTCATGTTCTTGATCTCGCAGCGCGTGCCCAGATGGCCGAAATCGCCCGTTGCGGTAAAACGCTCGTAATCGCCGGGCTTGCAGACCGACACGTTCACATCGGCGCGCAGGTTGCCGTTCTGCATATTGCCGTCGCAGGTGCCCAGATAGCGCAGGATCTGGCGCAGTTTCACGACATAGGCGGCGGCCTCTTCAGGGCCGCGGATGTCGGGGCGGCTGACAATCTCCATCAGCGCGACGCCGGTGCGGTTCAGATCCACAAAAGACATCGTCGGGTCCATGTCGTGGATCGACTTGCCCGCGTCCTGTTCCAGATGGATGCGCTCGATCCGCACGCGGCGGGCCACGCCGGGGGCCATGTCGACGATGATCTCGCCCTCGCCCACGATCGGGTGATAAAGCTGGCTGATCTGATAGCCCTGCGGCAGATCGGGGTAGAAATAGTTCTTGCGGTCAAAGGCGCTGCGCAGGTTGATCGCGGCCTTCAGCCCCAGACCGGTGCGTACGGCCTGGGCCACGCAGAATTCGTTGATCACCGGCAGCATGCCCGGCATGGCCGCATCGACAAAGGCCACATTGCTGTTGGGCTCGGACCCGAAGGTGGTCGAGGCGCCCGAGAACAGCTTGGCCTTCGAGGCGACCTGCGCATGGACCTCAAGGCCGATCACCAGTTCCCATTCGCTTTGCGCGCCCTGAATCACCTTGGGCTGGGGGGCGGTATAGGTCAGATGGTCAAGCATCATGCGGGCCTTTCCGGCAGTCATACGGTCTGGCGCGGGTTTTAGGACAGTGCGCGCGGCTTGTCACGGGTTGCCGCGCAGCCCCGCCGCGATCACAGGAAAATCACCGCGATCCGGCCCAGGGGCGCGCCCTGCGGGTGGCGTCGGCGGAAAACCGTCGATTCCGGCAAGCTGCGGTGGCGTGAATCTGCCGAGGGTCTGGCGCGGGTCAGATGGGCGATTGCGCGATGACCAGACTGCTCTATGCGCAGAAGGGAATGAAACTGCCTGATGAGGCCCTGAATGCGCGCTGCGCTGTCCCTTGTTGTTCTGGCGCTGGTTGCCGCCTGTTCCACCGCCCCCTCGCCCGACACTGCCGCACGCGCCGAGGCGCAGGCGCAGCAGATGTCGCTGGCCGCGACCCCGCCGATGCGCTGGGGGCAGCGGCAGGGCGCGGATGACTGGACGCGCGCGACGCTGGCCGCGCTGGACCGCGAGGGCGTGACGATCATGTCGCGCGTGCCCGCCGATGTCGAGACCTATTGCCCGCAATATGCGGCGCTGGACGGGACCGGGCGCCGCGCCTTCTGGGCCGGGCTGCTGTCGGCGGTGGCCAAGCATGAAAGCACCTATAACCCGCAGGCCGCGGGCGGTGGCGGGCGCTGGCTGGGGCTGATGCAGATCGCGCCGGCGACATGGCGGCATTACGGCTGCGACGGCAATATCCGCAACGGCGCCGACAACATGAGCTGCGCGGTGCGGATCATGTCGCGGCAGGTCGGGCGCGACAATGCCGTGGCCCATGACGGCAGCGGCTGGCGCGGCGTGGCACGGGACTGGGCGCCGATGCGCAGTGCTGCGAAACGGGCCGATATTGCGGCATGGACCTCGTCGCAAAACTACTGCCGGGCCTGAGGCTGAGGCTGAGGGCGGGGTGAGGGGCGCTGCCCCTCGGCCCGTTCCGGGCCTCACCCCGGGATATTTTGGTGAAGAAGAAGGGGCGGGCCGGTGGCGCGCCCCGTTTTCGTTGCGGTGGGCAGTCAGGGGCGCAGCGCCGCGAGGATGCGGGCCCATGAGCGGGCGCCTTTGGTGAAGCTTTCGATGTCGTATTTCTCGTTCGGGGAATGGATGCGGTCGTCGTCGCGGCCAAAGCCCACCAGCATCGAATCCATCCCGAGGATGTCCTTGAAATCGCCCGCGATGGGGATCGAGCCGCCGGCGCCGATAAAGGCGGCCTCGCGGCCCCATTCCTCGGTCAGCGCCTGTTTCGCCAGCCCGAATGCCGGGTCGGAGATGTCCATGACGCTGGCCGGGCTGGCGCCGTGGTCGTGGAATTCGACCTGGCAATCGGCGGGGACAAAGCGGCGGATATGGGACTGGAACGCCGCGCGGATGGACTCGGGGTTCTGGCGCCCGGTCAGGCGGAAGCTGACCTTGGCCCGGGCCGTCGCGGGCAGCACGGTCTTGAAGCCCTCGCCCGTATAGCCGCCCGAGATGCCGTTGATCTCGGCCGTGGGGCGGTTCCAGACCATTTCCAGCGGCGTGCGGCCGGTTTCACCGATGGGTTGCGACAACCCGATGCGGCCCAGAAAACCGCCCGCATCGAAGTTCAGCGCCTGCCAGTCGCGGGCCAGATCGGGGGGCAGGTCCGCGACGCCGTCGTAAAAGCCCGGCAGGGTGACGCGGCCCTGATCGTCCTTCAGCGCCGCCAGCGCCTGGGCCAGCACCAGAATCGGGTTGGCGGCCAGCCCGCCGAAGCTGCCCGAATGCAGGTCGCGGTCGGCGGCGCGGATCACCACCTCTTGTCCCACCAGACCGCGCAGCTGCGTGGTGATCGCGGGGCGGCCATCGGCATACATGCCGGTGTCGCAGATCATCGCCAGCGAGGCGCGCAGATCGTCGGCATGCGCCTGCAGGAAGGGGCGCAGCGAGGGCGAGCCGGATTCCTCTTCGCCCTCGAACAGCAGGATCAGGTCGGTGGGCAGGTGGCCATGGACGGCCTTCCACGCCCGGAACGCCTCGATGAAGGTCATCAGCTGGCCCTTGTCATCCGAGGCGCCGCGGCCGCGGATCACCGGGCCCGTGGGTGTGTCCTCGATGGCGGGGGCAAAGGGCGGGTTGTCCCACAGATCCAGCGGATCGACCGGCTGCACGTCGTAATGGCCGTAAAACAGCAAGGGCCGCGCCCCGCCGGGGGCCGAGCGCGCCGTGACCATCGGGTGCCCCGGCGTGTCGTGGATCTGCGTCTGAAAGCCCAGATCCGTCAGTTCCGCCGCCAGCCAGTCCGCCGCGCGGCGCACATCGCCCGCATGGGCCGGGTCGGTCGAGACCGAGGGGATGCGCAGAAACGCCATCAGCCGGTCAAGCGCCTGATCCCGGCCTGCGTCAAGCTGCGTCAGGATGTCTCGCAGCCTTGCCTGATCCGCCATGTTTCCTACCTTTCCGAGTGTAAACCTTGGGTTTTGACATGCGCCTTTCGTCGAAGATGACATTTTTGGGCCTGTCAATTTCGCGACTTGACCTCTATCAAAGCCGGGCCGCGCGCAATCGACAATGATTGCACCCAGCCAGCTATGCAAGGGAACGCCCGCAATGAACTATAACGCTGCTCTGGATCAGGCCATTGCCCGCCTGCACGACGAAGGCCGCTATCGGACCTTCATTGACATCGAGCGGGCAAAGGGCCGTTTTCCGCAGGCCGTCTGGAACCGTCCCGATGGTCAGCAGCAGGAAATCACCGTCTGGTGCGGCAACGACTATCTGGGTCTGGGCCAGCATCCCGCCGTTCTGGCCGCGATGCACGAGGCGCTGGATGCGACCGGCGCCGGATCGGGCGGCACGCGCAATATCAGCGGCACCACCGTCTATCACAAGCGGCTGGAGGCCGAGCTGGCCGATCTGCACGGGCAGGACGCGGCCCTGGTCTTTTCCAGCGCCTATATCGCCAATGACGCCACGCTTTCGACCCTGCCCAAGCTGTTTCCCGGCCTGATCATCTATTCCGATGAGCTGAACCACGCCTCGATGATCGAGGGGATCAAGCGTCATGGCGGCGCCAAGCGCATCTTCCGTCACAATGATGTGGCCCATCTGCGTGCCTTGCTGGCGGCGGATGATCCCGATGCGCCCAAGCTGATCGCGTTTGAGTCGATCTATTCCATGGACGGCGATTTCGCCCCGATCGAGGCGATCTGCGATCTGGCGCGCGAATTCGGCGCCCTGACCTATCTGGACGAGGTGCATGCGGTCGGCATGTATGGTCCGCGCGGCGGCGGCGTGGCCGAGCGGGACGGGCTGGTGGACCGCATCGACATCTTCAACGGCACGCTTGGCAAGGCGTTCGGCGTCTTTGGCGGCTATATCGCGGCCAGTGCACGCATGTGCGACGCGATCCGCTCCTATGCGCCGGGCTTTATCTTTACCACCTCGCTGCCGCCTGCCGTGGCTGCCGGGGCCGCGACCGCCATCGCCCTGCTGAAGACGCCCGAGGGGCAGAAGCTGCGCGATGCCCAGCAATTGCACGCGCGTATCCTCAAGATGCGGCTGAAATCGCTTGGCATGCCGATCATCGACCATGGCAGCCACATCGTGCCCGTCCATGTCGGTCATCCGGTTCATTGCAAGGCGCTGTCAGATATGCTCTTGCGCGATTATAATATTTATGTACAACCAATTAACTATCCCACCGTGCCTCGCGGGACCGAGCGGCTTCGCTTTACCCCCTCTCCGGTGCACGATCCGAAGCAGATTGACCATCTGGTTCGCGCCATGGATGCGCTTTGGTCGCATTGTGCGCTGAATCGCGCTGAATTGAGTGCGTAAGCCCGATGACGGGTGAACTGCTCTCGTCTGCGTGATACCCTACCTGTAAAGAAGAGCGGCAGACGGTGATTCGTCACCGGCTGCACGGCGGGCAGATGAGGCAATCGGGATGAGCAGGCTGCGGGCAAAGTACCCGGCAGAGGACGGTGCGGCGGTCGGGGAAATCCAGCATTTCTACGACGATGACACCCGCCTAGGCGACATCATGCGCGGCGAGCGCGCGACACTTGGCAAGTCGTTGCTGGATGTTCAGCGCGAGTTGCGGATTCGTGCCTCGTATGTCGCGGCGATCGAGAATTGCGATATTTCGGCCTTTGACGCCCCCAGCTTCATCTCGGGCTATGTGCGTTCCTATGCGCGCTATCTGGGGATGGACCCTGACTGGACCTTCCGTCGCTTCTGCGTGGAATCGGGCTTTCAGCCGACCCATGGCATGGCGCCTTCGGCCGCAGGGCCGAAACCCGGCCGCCGCCCCTCTGACCCCGCCGAGGCGCTGGCAAATCCCCGCGCGCTGTTCATCCCGCAGGAACGCAACTTCTGGTCGGATCTTGAGCCGCGTGCCGTGGGCGCGCTGGTTGTGCTGATGGCGTTGATTGCCGGGCTGGGCTATGGCGGCTATGCGGTCCTGCAAGAGGTTCAGCGCGTGACCCTGACGCCGGGCGATGATCTGCCGCGGCTGGTCACCGATCTGGACCCGACGCAGGGCGCAGGCCTTGGTGGCCCTGAAATCGAGACCCGCGATCCGGCGCAGATCGCCCAGAGCCTGCCGCAGCCCGAAGCGATGGACCGCCTTTATCGTCCCCAGATTCTTGAGGCGCCGGTCCTGACCGCGCGCGACGGCCCGATTGCCGCGATCGACCCCGGCCTGATGGACGGTGCCCTGTCGGTCGAGACGATCATTGCCGATGCGGGCCTTGTGACGGCGGTTCCGCAGCCCGATATGTCGCAGACGATGTCCGAGATGTTCGGCCCGGCGCTTGCGGACACGCCTGACGCGGCGCCGGCAGATGCCACCACCACCGCCGATGCGGGTGTGCGCACGCTGGCCCCCGACGCGCCGCAGACCGAACTTCTGGCGGTGCGCCCGGCCTGGGTGCGCGTGACCTCGGCGGATGGCACTGTGCTGCTGGAAAAGATTATGGATGCCGGCGAACGCTTTGCCTTGCCCAAGCTGGAAGAGCCGCCGCGCCTGCGGACCGGCAATTCCGGTGCGGTTTATTTCGCCGTCAACGGGCAGGCTTACGGCCCGGCGGCGCCCGGCGCGCAGGTCGTCAGCAATGTCGAACTGTCGCCCGACAGCCTGACCGAACGTTTTGCGCTGGCCGATCTGGGCGCCGAGCCGGAACTGGCGCAACTGATCGCGGTGGCGCAGGCTGGTCCCGCCGGGACGCCCGAAGGCGACTAGACCTGACAGCAGAACGGCGCCCCGCGAGGCGCCGTTTTTCTTGCGTCAGCTGCGCCAGGTCCGTTCCAGCATCGAAATCCAGTTCCCGCAAGCGATCTTGCGGATCAGTGCCTCGCCATAGCCATGCGCCGCCATCGCCTCCAGCAGGCGGGGCAGGGCGGCGGCATCGGGCAGGTCGCGCGGCATCAGCGCGCCGTCGAAATCCGACCCCAGCGCCACGCCATCCTCGCCCAGAATGCCCAGCAGATGGTCCAGATGGCGCAGCATCACGCCCAGATCCTGCAAGGGCAGCCGCCGCCCGTCGGGCCGCAGGAAGCTGGAGGCGAAATTCAGCCCGACCAGCCCGCCGCTGTCCGCGATCTGGCGCAGCTGCCGGTCGGTCAGGTTGCGGCTGCTGGCACAGATCGCGTGCACCGCGCTGTGGCTGGCGACCAGTGGCGCATCCGACAGGCGGGCGATGTCGTCAAACCCGGCCTCGTTCAGATGCGACAGGTCCAGCATGATCCCCAGCGCGTTGCAGTCCCGGACCAGCGCCCGGCCCGCTTCGGTCAGCGGGCCGCCCAGATCGGGCGAGGCGGGAAAGGCAAAGGGCACGCCATGGCCGAACCGCGTCGGCCGCGACCAGACCGGCCCCAGCGAGCGCAGCCCCATGCCGTGCCACAGATGCAGCGCGTCGGGGTCGGCGATCGCCTCGGCCCCCTCCATATGCAGCACGGCGGCAAAGCGTCCGGCGGCCAGTGCTGCGTGCAGTTCAGCCGCCGTGGTCACGACCGACAGCGTGCCGGTCCGTTCCAGCATCCGCAGGGCGGCGGCCTGCGCAAAGGCATGGGGCAGGGCGGTGGCGGCGGGGATTTCATCGGGCAGCGGCAGGGCAAAGGGCGGGTTCTCCATCGCGTGGACATGGTCGACATCGTCCAGCGTCTGGGGCGAGGGGATCCAGATCGCGAAAAATCCGCCCACCAGCCCGCCCGCCTGTGCGCGCGGCAGGTCCAGATGGCCAACCCCGCCGCCTGCTTGCCACAGCGCAGCACCCCCTTCACCTGCTGCGACAATCCGTTGCAGCGTATCGTTGTGACCGTCAAAAACCGGGATCATTCTGCCATCCTTCTGCCATCCGCGCGCAGGATGCACGTCGTGCAAGCCCGCCGCAATGCGCTTTGCGCGGCGGGCGTGCCCGGTTAGGCTGGCCGGGCACAGCCCTGCCAGCGAAAGGCCAGCCCATGCCCCATATCCGCCCTGATTTCGACGGCCAGACCGTTATCACCACCTTCGAGGTCACGCCCGGCAATGCCCATGACGTGCTGGACGCGCTGACCGATGCCTGGGCGCAGGTCATCAGCCAGCAGCCCGGCTGCCTGTCCGGCGCGATCCATCTGAACGACGCGCAGACCCGCATCGCCACCTATTCGCAATGGCGCGACCGGCGCGATTATCAGGCCATGCTGCGCCACCCCGAGATGCGCCGCCGCAACCGCGAGATCCACGCCATGTGCAAAAGTTTCGAGCCGGTCATGTACGAGGTGCAATCGGTGCATCCCTGATGCTGCACATGCAGAAACCCCGTGCAATCGCTCTGCTGCCTGATAACGTCACCCAACCGACAAGGAGGAGCAGCACATGACGGGCCGGATCATCACCGTGGCGCAGCAAAAGGGCGGTTCGGGCAAGACCACGCTGGCGGTCAATCTGGCGGTCGCGCTGCATGGCCGGGGCCGTTCGGTGGCCCTTGTCGACACCGATCCGCAGGGCAGCATGGGGCGTTGGTTCCTCGAACGCATTGCCGCGCGGGGCGAGGATGAGGCGCTGGATTTCTCGACCTCGTCGGCCTGGGGGGCCAGCTACGAATCGGAAAAGCTGAAGAAGCGGTTCGATTATGTCATCATCGACACGCCGCCCAAGATCGACAGCGACCTGCGGCCTTCGTTGCGGGTGGCCGATCTGGTGCTGGTGCCGGTGGCGACCAGCCATGTCGATCTGTGGGCGACCGAGGGCGTGCTGGATCTGGCGCGGCGCGAGCGGGCCGAGGTGCTGGTGGTGCTGAACCGCACCCGCCCCAACACCCGCCTGTCGGTCGAGGTGGCCGAGCGGGCGACCGAACTGGGCGCCATCGTGGCCGAAACGCGCGTCGCCAACCGCGTCGCCTATGCCGAGACGCTGGGGCAGGGCCTGGGCGTGATCGAAGGCAGCGGCACAGCCGCCGCCCGCGATGAGATGGCGGCGCTGCTGGACGAGGTTCTGGCCCGGCTCGGCTGAGGGTCAGCCGCCGGTCAGCCCCTCGACCCATTCCGGCACGGTCTTTGAGGCCGGGCCGGTGATATGGCGGTCGAAATCGCGCGCCACGGCGCTGGCCTCAAGGTTCAGCTCGACGCAATCGGCGCCCATGCGCGCGGCATGCTGGGCAAAGCCCGCCGCAGGCCAGACCTGACCCGAAGTGCCGATGGCCGCGAAAATCTCGCAGTCCTGCAGGGCCTGCCAGATTGTCTCCATCTGTTGCGGGATCTCTCCGAACCAGACGATGTCGGGGCGGGTCGCGGGCGCCGCGCAGGCGGGGCAGGGGTCACCGGGCGCCATCACCGCAGGCGCGGGCCAGCGATGCCCGCAGGCCGCGCACAGCGCGCGCGACAGGGCGCCATGCATATGGATCACATCTGGGCTGCCCGCGCGTTCGTGCAGATCATCGACATTCTGCGTGATCAGCACCAGATCATGCGCCTGCGCCAGCCGCGCCAGCGCGAAATGGGCCGCGTTGGGCTGGGCCGCCGCAGCCGCCGCCCGGCGCGCATTGTAGAAACGATGTACCAGCGCGGGGTCGCGGGCAAAGGCCTCGGGCGTGGCCACATCCTCGATCCGGTGGCGCTCCCACAGGCCGTCGGCGGCGCGGAACGTCGCCAGCCCGCTTTCGGCAGAGACGCCCGCCCCGGTCAGAACCGCGATGCGGCGCCTCAGCGGCGGCACAGCCCCTCGGCCTGGCTGGCGAAATGGCGATAGCGGCGCCAGAATTCGCTGTCACCGTTGCGCTTGGAGGTGCGGACCTCTTGCGCGCGGTGCGGGTCGCGGAAGAACTCCGCGGCGCGGCGCTGGTCGGCGCGCGACAGGGTCTGGTTGGCGACCTGCTGGATGCAACCGCACAGCGGCGCATTGCCGCGCGCACGGTCCGAGCGCACACAGGCGCTGTCGATCGGCCCGGCCATCGCCAGGGGCGCGGTCATCACCACGGCGGCGGCGGCGATCACCAGCCGGTTCAGCATGGATTGCTTGCGCATGGACTGTCTCCTCGGGGTTCCTCATTCGCGGTCGGGCCGCCGGTTGCCCCAGTCTGCATGCCCTGTGCCACCAGCCATAGCAAAAACGGCGTCGACGCTCAATCATCTCCGACGCTCGGGGCGGTTTGACAAATGCGTGGCCGCATGGTCCTGACAGGATGAACCGGGACAGGAGGCGTGGATGATCGAGGCCATCGGGCTGGATGCCGACGACACGCTGTGGGAGAACGAGACCTTCTTTCGCCTGACCGAGGCCGAATTCTGCACGCTTCTGGCCGATCACGCGGCCCCCGAAGACATTGCCGCAAGGCTTTACGATGTCGAGCGCGCCAATCTGGTCCGCTATGGCTATGGGATCAAGGGATTCATGCTGTCGATGGTCGAGACGGCGATCGAGCTGACCGATGGCCGCGCCGATGGCCGCACGATCGGACGCATCCTGGATCTGGGGCGCGAGATGCTGGCCCATCCGGTCGATCTGTTGCCCGGTGTCGGGACGGCGCTGGACGCGCTGGCCGACCGGCGGCTGATTCTGATCACCAAGGGCGACCTGATGGATCAGGAGCGCAAGATCGCCGCCTCGGGGCTGGCCGAGCGCTTTGCCTCGGTCGAGATTCTGGCCGACAAGACGCCCGAATCCTATGCCCGCGTGCTCTGGGCGCAGGGGGTGGCGGGTGAGCGATTCCTGATGGCGGGCAATTCCATGAAAAGCGATGTGATCCCGGTGCTGGACCTGGGCGGCTGGGGGGTGTTCATCCCCCACGACCAGACCTGGGTGGCCGAACATGCCGATGCGCCCGATCATCCGCGTCTGCACCAGCTGACCTCCCTGACCGGACTGCCCGCGCTGGTCGCGGCGATCGAGGAGGGGGCGGCGTGACCGAGAATGGCCGCGCGGCGCTGCTGATGACCGGCGCCATGGCGCTGTTCGCGGTCGAGGATGCGCTGATCAAGACGCTGACGCTGAGCCTGCCGGTGCCGCAGCTTCTGGCGCTGACCGGGCTGGGCGGGGCGCTGGTCTTCTGGGGGCTGCTGGCGCGGCGGCGGCGGGCGCTGTGGACGCGGGCGCTGCTGCATCCGATGGTTCTGGCGCGCAATCTGGGCGAGCTGGTGGGCGCCTTCGCCTTTGTCACGGCGCTGGCGGTGGGCGATCTGGCGGTGACCTCGGCCATTCTGCAGGTGCTGCCGCTGACGCTGGTGATGGGGGCGGCGCTGTTTCTGGGCGAGGCGGTGGGCTGGCGGCGATGGGCCTCGGTCGCGGTGGGGTTTGCGGGCGTGCTGCTGATCCTGCGGCCCGGCTCGGGCGATGTCGACATGGCGATGCTCTGGGCGGTGCTGGGCGTGGCGGGGCTGACGTTGCGCGATCTGGCGACGCGGCGGATCCCGGCGCATGTCCCGTCGGACCAGCTGTCGGCCTCGGCCTTTGGCGCGATGGTGCCTGCGGGCATCGTGCTGGCGTTGCTGGGCGGTGGCCCGGTCGTGGTGCCGGGGGCTGTGCAGCTGGCGCTGCTGGCGGGCACGGTGCTGTTCGGGGTGCTGGGCTATGGCGCGCTGGTGGCGGCCTCGCGGCTGGGCGAGGCGTCCGTTGTGGCGCCGTTCCGCTATACGCGGCTGGGCTTTGCGCTGCTGGTCGCGGTGGTGGTCTTTGGTGAACGCCCCGATGCGCTGACCCTTGCGGGTGCGGCCCTGATCGCGCTGGCGGGCGGCTATGCGATGTGGCGCGAGGCGCAGGTGCGGCGCCCGGTTGCTGTGGCGGTGGACGGTCTGACCCGTCCCGGCCGGCGCTGAGCCCACGCGGCGCGACCGCCGCAGGGGCAGCCGCCTGCGGCCCCATCGAGGGGCCTTGGCGGCTGCGCGGCCCTGCGGGACCGCGCGGCACCGCCCCGCGGGCCTGGCCGGGAACCTTGCGCGCCGCCAATGGTTGAGCGGGCAACGGCCTGCCCCCGCAGGCCCCGACCACACAGGAGCCTTCCATGCCCCGCGCGCTTTTCATTCTGACCTCGCATGACAGCCTTGGCGACAGCGACACCCCCACCGGCTTTTACTGGGAAGAGCTGGCCACCCCCTATTGGGCCCTGTCCGACGCTGGCTGGACGGTCGAGCTGGCCAGCATCAAGGGCGGCGAGCCGCCCGCCGACCCGGCCTCGGCCAAAGGCGATGCGCTGAACGACGATGTGCGCCGCTTCATGGCCGACGAACCCGCCATGAACAAGCTGCGCAACACCGAAGCCGTCGATCAGGTCGAGGTTTCGGGCTGCGACATCGTCTTTCTGCCCGGCGGCCACGGCACCATGTGGGATCTGCCGGACTCGCGCGCCCTGGGCTTTCTGCTGGCGCAGGCCTGGGACAAGGGCGCGGTCATCGGCGCCGTCTGCCACGGCCCGGCGGGGCTGCTGTCGGCGCGCCTCGCGTCAGGCGATCCGCTGGTCAAGGGCCGCCGCGTCGCGGGCTTTACCAATGCCGAGGAAGACGCGGCGGGCCTCACCGGCACCGTCCCCTTCCTGCTGGCCGATCAACTGAAGGCGCAGGGCGCGCAGCACCAGACCGGCCCCGACTGGCAGCCCTTTGCACTGGCCGACGGGCGGCTGGTGACGGGCCAGAACCCGGCCTCCTCGGCCGAGGTGGCACGGCTGATGCTGGCGGTGGCCGACCAGCCCGCCATGCCGTGACCGCAAAGCGCGCGCGGCCCGCGAAACCCTCTTTTCGTGGCCCGCGCGCCCCTGTATAGCCCGGCCATGACCGAGCTTTCCCTCATCCGCAATTTTTCGATCGTGGCCCATATCGACCACGGAAAATCCACCCTTGCCGACCGGCTGATCCAGTCGACGGGCACTGTCGCCGACCGCGACATGAAAGCCCAGATGCTGGACAGCATGGACATCGAGCGCGAGCGGGGGATCACCATCAAGGCCAACACCGTCCGCATCGCCTATCCGGCGAAGGATGGTCACACCTATGTCCTGAACCTGATCGACACGCCCGGCCATGTGGACTTTGCCTATGAGGTCAGCCGCAGCATGCGCGCGGTCGAGGGCTCGTTGCTGGTCGTGGACGCGACGCAGGGCGTCGAGGCGCAGACCCTGGCCAATGTCTATCAGGCCATCGACGCGGGCCATGACATCGTGCCGGTCCTGAACAAGATCGACCTGCCCGCCGCCGAGCCCGACCGCGTGAAGGCCCAGATCGAGGATGTGATCGGCATCGACGCACAGGACGCCATCCCGATCAGCGCCAAGACCGGCCTCGGCATCCCCGACGTGCTGGAGGCGATCGTGACGCGCCTGCCCGCGCCGAAAGGCGACCGCGACGCACCGCTGAAAGCCATGCTGGTCGACAGCTGGTATGACGCCTATCTGGGCGTCGTCGTGATGATCCGCGTCATGGACGGCGTCATCCGCAAGGGCGAGCAGATCAAGATGATGCAGACGGGCGCGTCCCACCGCATCGACAAGCTGGCCGTGCTGACCCCCGCCATGGTCGACATCGACGAGCTGGGGCCGGGCGAGATCGGCGTCTTCACCGGCTCGATCAAGCAGGTCCGCGACACCCGCGTCGGCGACACCATCACCCACGAACGCAAGCCCTGCACCACCGCGCTGCCCGGCTTCAAACCGGCGCAACCCGTGGTCTTCTGCGGCCTGTTCCCGGTGGACGCCAATGATTTCGAACCCCTGCGTGACGCCATCGAAAAGCTGGCCCTGAACGATGCCAGCTTCAGCTACGAGATGGAAACCTCGGCCGCCCTCGGCTTCGGCTTCCGCTGCGGCTTCCTGGGCCTGCTGCATCTTGAGGTCATCCGCGACCGTCTGGAACGCGAATACGATCTGGACCTGATCACCACCGCCCCCTCGGTCGTCTTCCGCCTGCACATGCGCGACGGCGAGATGCGCGAGCTGCACAACCCCGCCGACATGCCCGACCTGACGCTGGTCGACCATATCGAGGAGCCGCGCATCAAGGCCACGATCATGGTGCCTGACGATTATCTGGGCGATGTGCTGAAACTGTGCCAGGACCGCCGCGGCATCCAGCTGGACCTGACCTATGCGGGCGCCCGCGCGATGGTCGTCTATGACCTGCCGCTGGCCGAGGTCGTGTTCGATTTCTACGACCGCCTGAAATCGGTGACCAAGGGCTATGCCAGCTTTGACTATCAGATCAGCGAATACCGCGAGGATTATCTGGTCAAGATGTCGATCCTTGTGAACGATGAGCCCGTCGACGCCCTGTCGATCATGGTCCACCGCGACCGCGCGGAATCGCGGGGCCGGGTCATGGTGGAAAAGCTGAAAGAGCTGATCCCCCGGCACATGTTCAAGATCCCGATTCAGGCCGCCATCGGGTCCCGCGTGATCGCGCGAGAGACCCTGTCGGCCATGCGCAAGGACGTGACCGCCAAATGCTATGGCGGCGACGCGACGCGGAAAAAGAAGCTGCTGGAGAAGCAGAAGGCGGGCAAGAAGAAGATGCGCCAGTTCGGCAAGGTGGAGATCCCGCAGACGGCGTTTATTCAGGCGTTGAAGATGGATGGGTGAGAGTAGCTACATATTAAGAAGGGGCATCTTGTAAAAAGGGCATCTCGTAAGTTGTGACTGCGTTGAACTCCCCCGTGGGCTTTTGAATTATAGCGAAGTCTGAGAGCGGTTTTACTATAGTTGATCCGTTGTCGAATTCGGGCATTAGTTCGACCTGCACTGCATACGGAAACTCGCTTCCAACTGCTGAGATCTCGCCTATCAAAACTCCATTGGAGGTAAGAACGTGCGATCCGACGCTCAAAATGGCTCGATTTTCTGCATTTGCTAAAGTGAATGGACCGGTCGTCCTGTTGTTGCAGTCGCTATCGGCCAGAATGAGAGTTGAAAAATCGACCTCTGCAGAGCCTTCGTTTCCACAGAACTCCACCAAGACCTTGCCATCTTTCAATTCAGCAAATGCGTTGACACGGACCTTTCTCGGATCGTCTGAGTTATTTATTCTATAATATTGGTATTCTTCTGACGGAAACGAGATAATTCCATCTAACGCCGCTCGCGTTGATTTCTCCGCTTCAGGTGAAGCGAGCGCGAGATGAAGCGGTGATAGCGAAAGCCCTAGTGAGGCTAGTATGAGTTTCTTTCGGGGTGTGTGTCTTGATATACTCTTATCACATGGCCTGAGTTTTTTGGGAAGTGATATATCCATCGTCTTTTGCTCCCACTCCATTTTGAAATTAGGTATACGTCGTTGGTCGTGCTGATCAAATGATGAAGGGTGGTTCCGGTGTTTTTTGAAAGAAACTTGTCTAATTCTATTTTTGCTGGTCCGGAAATGACATTAGCAGGCTTCAAGAACGGGTAGTCTTCTTGTGCCGTCAAGAATCCTTGCCTTGGGGCATCCCATACGGCGTAAAAGATAAAAGAAGCAACTGCAAATAAGGGGACGGAAATAGTTCTAGTGTAAATTGTGATAAGAGCTGCAGCGAGAACAGCGAGTATTAACAAAATCCAGGAATTATTTAGCGTGGACAATATTGACGGAAGAGCATGCGCCAGAACTGTTTGAAATCCGTAGTCGCCGCCAATTGATGAAAGATCGTAAAAGGAAAAGTATCCGCCCAGATAACGATATCCACACAGATAGACGCCGGATGCCACGACAGATGTGGCTGCGGCGACAGGAAATGCCTCTGCCATTGCGGTGCTCCGCTCGTCGCGTTGATTCCCATACAGCTTGAGAGCACACTAAAGCAGAAACAGATTTTTTGGTAACCATTTTGTGAGGAGAGAGGTCAAGGATGGCAACATAGCCAGGCGACTCATTCGATGCGAAGTCGCTAATGTGCCGCTGCCTGAGTGCGCGCTCACTCTTTCTAGAACACTCTCAGCCAAGTATCAGAGTCAACGCGCTAAAACCGTCTCACACGAAGCACTTTCGCTCACCCCAAAAACCCCGACATGGCGCCCCCAAAAGAACGCCATGCCGTCTCTCTCACCTCACCGCAGCAATCACTCCGCCGTCAGCAGCGGCGTCTTTGACCGACCGATCCGCGGAGCCTCAGGGCCGGTGATGTCAAACGCCGGTTTGTCGTCCTCGATCTTCACCCGGATCATGCCGCCCTTGGTCAGGCGGCCGAACAGCAGCTCTTCCGCCAGCGGTTTCTTGATGTATTCCTGAATCACCCGGCCAAGCGGGCGGGCGCCCATGCGGTCGTCATAGCCTTTTTCCGCCAGCCAGTCCGCCGCCTCGGGCGTCAGCTCGATATGGACATTGCGGTCCATCAGCTGCGCCTCCAGCTGCAGCACGAACTTTTCGACCACATGCACCACAACCTCGCGCGACAGCGGCGCAAAGCTGATGATCGCATCCAGACGGTTGCGGAATTCGGGCGTGAACGTCCGCTCGATCGCGGCGGTGTCCTCGCCCTCGCGCCGGTCGCGGCCAAAGCCGATCGCGGCCTTGGCGGCATCCGAGGCGCCCGCATTCGAGGTCATGATCAGGATCACATTGCGGAAATCGACCTGGCGGCCGTTATGGTCGGTCAGACGCCCCGCATCCATGATCTGCAGCAGAATGTTATAAACATCCGGGTGCGCCTTTTCGATTTCGTCCAGCAGCAGCACGCAATGCGGGTGCTGGTCGACGCCATCGGTCAGCAGCCCGCCCTGATCAAAGCCGACATAGCCCGGAGGCGCGCCGATCAACCGGCTGACCGCGTGTTTCTCCATATATTCGGACATGTCGAAGCGCAGCAACTCGACCCCCAACGTGGTGGCAAGCTGTTTGGCGACCTCGGTCTTGCCGACGCCGGTCGGGCCCGCGAACAGATAGTTGCCGATGGGCTTTTCCGGTTCGCGCAGACCCGCACGCGCCAGCTTGATCGCCGATGACAGCGCGCTGATCGCATCGTCCTGACCAAAGACCACCCGCTTGAGCGAGGCTTCCAGATCGCGCAGCACCTCGGCATCGTTCTTGCTGACATTCTTGGGCGGAATGCGCGCAATCTTGGCCACCACGGCCTCGATCTCTTTGGGGCTGATCGTCTTGCGGCGTTTGCTTTCCGCGACCAGATGCTGCGCCGCGCCCGCCTCGTCGATCACGTCGATGGCGCTGTCGGGCAGCTTGCGGTCGTTGATATAGCGGCTGGCCAGTTCCACCGCCGATTTGATCGCATCATTGGTGTAACGCAGGTCGTGATGCGCCTCGAAATGCGGCTTGAGCCCCATCAGGATCTTGATCGTGTCGGGCACCGAAGGCTCGTTCACGTCGATCTTCTGGAACCGGCGCGACAGCGCGCGGTCCTTTTCGAAATGCTGGCGGTATTCCTTATAGGTCGTGGAGCCCATGCAGCGCAGCTTGCCCCCGGCCAGCGCCGGTTTCAGCAGGTTGGAGGCATCCATCGCCCCGCCCGAGGTCGCGCCCGCACCGATCACGGTGTGGATCTCGTCGATGAACAGGATCGCGTCGGGATGCGCCTCAAGTTCCTTGACGACCGCTTTCAGCCGTTCCTCGAAATCGCCGCGATAGCGGGTGCCGGCCAGCAGCGCCCCCATATCCAGCGAAAAAATCGTGGCACCGGCCAGCACGTCAGGCGTCTCGCCCCGCGTGATCTTCAGCGCCAGCCCCTCGGCGATGGCGGTCTTGCCCACGCCCGGATCGCCCACCAGCAGCGGGTTGTTCTTGCGGCGGCGGCAAAGGACCTGGATCGCACGCTCGACCTCGGATTCGCGGCCGATCAGCGGGTCCACATCGCCCTTGCGGGATTTGGCGTTCAGATCGACGCAATATTTACCAAGCGCAGTTTCCTCTTTGGGCTCCTGCGCGGCCTCGGCCTTCTGTTCGACCGGTTCTTCGGCGCCCACGACCTTGCGCGGCTCGTTAAAGGACGGGTTCTTGGCGACGCCATGGGCGATGTAATTCACCGCGTCATAGCGGGTCATATCCATTTCCTGCAGGAAATAGGCCGCGTTCGATTCGCGTTCGGCGAAGATCGCGACCAGCACATTGGCGCCGGTCACCTCCTGCCGCCCCGAGCTCTGGACATGGATGGCTGCGCGCTGG
>NZ_JBKBVD010000013.1:0-90665 GCF_046289755.1 Paracoccus sp. (in: a-proteobacteria)
GGGCCATGAAATTCTTCGTCGATACCGCAGACATCGCCGCCATCAAGGAACTGCACGAGTTGGGGATGGTCGATGGCGTGACCACCAACCCCTCGCTGATCCTCAAGGCGGGCCGCGACATTGCGGAAGTCACCCGCGAGATCTGCGAACTGGTGCCCGGCCCCGTCTCGGCCGAGGTGGTTGCAGCCGACGCCGAAGGCATGATCCGCGAGGGCAAGCATCTGGCCCAGATCGCCTCCAACATCACCGTCAAGGTGCCGCTGACCTGGGACGGGCTGAAAGCCTGCCGCGCGCTGTCGGATGAGGGCCATATGGTCAATGTCACGCTGTGCTTCTCGGCGGCGCAGGCGCTGCTGGCGGCCAAGGCGGGGGCGACCTTCATCAGCCCCTTCATCGGGCGGCTGGACGACATCCATATCGACGGCATGGACCTGATCGCGGACATCCGCGAGATCTATGACAATTACGGCTTTGAGACCGAGATCCTTGCCGCCTCGATCCGCACCGTGAACCACATCGTCGATGCCGCCAAGATCGGCGCCGACGTGATCACCGCGCCCCCCGCCGTTATCAAGTCGATGGTCAAGCATGTCTTGACCGACAAGGGGCTGGAGCAGTTCAATGCCGATTGGGCCAAGACCGGCCAGAAGATCGTCTGAACGCAAAAGGGGGCGCGCATGAGCACCGAGACACCGGCAGGGCTTTCGCCCGACATCCGCGACCGGCTGCTGGCCGATCCCGGAGCGGTGCTGGACGACCGGGACGTGATGCGCGCCCTTCTGGCCTCGCATGGGGCGGAACAGGGCGAGAATGTCATCGACATCCGCGCCCGCGCCATGCAGGCGCTGGAACACAGGCTGGAGCGGCTGGAGACCACGCATGACAGCGTGATCGCGGCCGCCTTCGACAACCAGAACGGCATGGCCATCGTGCATCGCGCGGTGATCGGCCTGCTGGAAACCGTCGATCTGGACGATCTGGTCGGCGCGCTGCAATCCGACATTGCCCCCATCCTGCGCATCGAGACACTGCGCCTGATGATCGAATCCGCCCCCGCCATGTCGAAACTGCCCGAAGACGTGTTCATCGCCCCCGAGGGCGCGGTGGACCGGATCGTGGCGGCAGGCCGTCGGGCACCGCGCGGCGATGACATCGTGCTGCGCCCGGCCTCGCCGATCACGCAGCCGGTCCATGGCCGTGCCGTCGCCTCCGAGGCGCTGCTGCCGCTGGATCTGGGCGCGCGGTGCCCGCGCGCGATGATCATCATGGGCAGCGCCGAGGCCACGCGCTTTTCGCCCGCGCATGGGACCGACCTGTTGCGGTTCTTTGCGCAGGTGTTCCGGCTGGTGCTGCTGGCGCGCCTGCGGGGATGAGCGATGCGCTGGCCCTCGCCCCGGCCACCAGCGACGCATTGGCGCGTTGGCTGGCGGTCGAGGCGGCGGCGCGCGACCGCTCGCCCCACACGATCGCGGCCTATCAGGCCGATGTGATCGCCTTCCTGCAGTTTCTGGCGGCGTATTGGGGCGGACCCGTGCCCCCCGCCCATCTTGCCCGGCTGGCGCTGACGGACATGCGCGCCTTTGCCGCCGCCGAGCGGGGCCGGGGTCTGGGCGCGCGGTCGCTGGCGCGGCGACAATCGGCGGTGCGCGCCTTCCTGCGCTGGATCTCGGACCGCGAGGGGGTGGACCTGTCGGCGGCGCTGTCGGCGCGCAGTCCGAAATATCTGCGCTCGCTGCCGCGCCCGCTGACGCCGGAGCAGGCGCAGGCGACGCTGGACCGGGTCTCGGTCGATCATGCGACCCCGTGGATTGCGGCGCGCGATACGGCGGTGCTGACGCTGCTGTGGGGCTGCGGGCTGCGCATCAGCGAGGCGATGGCGCTGAATGGCGCCGACTGGCCCTTTCGTGACGCGCTGCTGATCCGGGGCAAGGGCAAGCGGGAACGTCAGGTGCCGGTGCTGCCGGTCGCCCGCGATGCGGTGGCCTGCTATCTGCGCCTGTGCCCCTGGCCCCCGGCCCCCGATCAGGCGCTGTTCCGGGGCGCGCGGGGCGGGCGCCTGCAGGGCACCCAGATCGCGGCACGGATGCGCAGTGCACGGGCCGCACTCGGCCTGCCCGACACGGCCACGCCCCATGCGCTGCGCCACAGCTTTGCCACGCATCTGCTGTCGGCGGGCGGCGATCTGCGCACCATTCAGGAACTTCTGGGCCATGCCAGCCTGTCGACCACGCAGGTCTATACCGGCGTCGATGACGCGCGTCTGATGGCCGCCTTCCGCGCAGCCCATCCGCGCGGTTGAACCGGGCCGCAGCCCCCGGCGTTTGGCTGCGACACGAGGAAAGGGATAACCATGACCCAGCACGCGATTTTCCACCGCCCCCTTGGCGCCGAGGTGCCGCAGGGCCACGATCAGGCGATCTTTGGCATGGGCTGCTACTGGGGGGTCGAGCGGCTGTTCTGGCAACAGCACGGCGTCTGGCTGACCGAGGTGGGCTTTGCCGGCGGCGCGGCCCCGGATCCGACCTATGACCAGGTCAAGACCGGCGAGACCGGCCATGCCGAGGTCGTGCGGATCGTCTTTGACAGCTCGCTGATCAGCTATGACCATCTGCTGCAACTGTTCTGGCAGAACCACGACCCCACGCAGGGCGACCGGCAGGGCAATGATGTGGGTCCGCAATATCGCAGCCTGATCGTCGCCATGAACGACAGCCAGCATGCCGCCGCCGAAGCCTCGAAAATCGACTATGACAACCGGCTGGCGGTGCAGGGCTTTCCAAAGATCACCACGCAGATCATCGACAAGGTGCCCTTCTGGCCCGCACATGAGGCGCATCAGCAATATCTGCAAAAGAACCCCGACGGTTATTGCGGCCTCAAGGGCACCGGGGTAGAGGCCAGCATCCCCAACCCGGACCCGATCTGATGCCCACATATACCGCGCTGACCCATCTGCCCGGCCGCGAGGCCGCCGAAGCTCTGGCCGAAGCCTGCGAGGATCTGACGCCCGAACCCGTCGGCACCGGCATTTTCGAGATCGAAGATGGCAGCGAACGGTGGGAGGTCGGCGCCTATTTCACCGACGCCCCCGACGAGATCGCGCTGGCGCTGCTGGCCGCCGCCTATGGCGCGCAGCCCTTTGCCGTGTCGGAACTTCCCGAGGTGGACTGGGTCGCGCATGTGAAGCGCGAACTGACCCCGGTGCGCGCGGGCCGCTTTTTCGTCCATGGCAGCCACAATGCCGACGAGATCCCCGAGGGGGTCGAGGCGCTGTGGATCGAGGCCGCGATGGCCTTTGGCACCGGCCATCACAACACCACCAAGGGCTGCCTCGAGGCGCTGGACCGGCTGGCCGATACCGGCTTTGACGCGACCCGCATCGCCGATATCGGTTGCGGAACGGCGGTGCTGGCGATGGGGGCGGCGCGGCTGTGGCCGGTGACGGTGCTGGCCAGCGACATCGACCCGGTGGCGGTCGACACCGCTGCCGCCAATGTCATCGCCAACGGGCTGGACGGGCGCGTGGTCTGCGTCGAGGCGGCGGGATTTGACCATCCCACGCTGGAACAGGCGGCGCCCTATGATCTGGTGCTGGCCAATATCCTCAAGCAGCCGCTGATCGACATGTCGGGCGACATGGCCCGCCATGTCAGCACGCGGGGCCGGATCATCCTGTCGGGCATCCTGACCACGCAGGCCGATGAGGTGGTCGCCGCCTATCAGCAGGCGGGCTTTGCGCTGGACCGCCGCGACGATCTGGGCGACTGGTCGACGCTGGTGATGACGCGGAGCTGACGCGCGGTCAGACCTCGGGACATGAAAAAACCCCCGGCGCCCTTGGCTTCGGGGGTTCGTTCATCAAGGCGCGGGGGATCAGAAGCCGCGCGCAATCCGCTCGATGTCGCCGCGGCACAGACCGATATCGTCCAGCTCACGGTCCGACAGGCGGTTCAGCTCGCGGCGGGTCACACGGCTTTCGCGCCATGCAGCCACCAGCGAGACGATGCGCGCGACAATACCCACGCCTCCGACAGCAGCGGCGCTGTGGTTCGTTTCGATCGTCGACATCATATCACCTGTTTTCAGAGTGCCCTGTCAGCGGGCAGTTTTCGGATAAACATGAGATAGTTTGTGCAGCGCACAAAGAGTAGCCGCGAAAGCGGCAACCCCGCCATGCATATGCTGCAACTGCAAAATGCCGGGATGCGGGCGATCTGCCGGTTCGCGGGCGATCTGCCCGGAATTCAGTGCCAATCGCCCAGATTAATCTGCCACAAGGTTAACGCCGCCACCGCCGCCGTATCGGCCCGCAGGATTCGCGGCCCCAGACTGACCGGCACAACAAAGGGCAGACGCGACAGATGCGCGCGTTCGGCCACCGAAAACCCGCCCTCGGGACCGATCAGAATCGCCCAAGCGCCGCGCGGCAGCCCCGCCAGTGCCTGGGCCAGCCCGGCCCGCGCCTCATCTGCCCAAAGAATACGCCGCGCGCCGTCCCATCCCTCCAGCACCCGCGACAGGGGCGCGAGTTCCATCACCTCGGGCACGGCGGTTCCGCCGCATTGCTCGGCGGCCTCGACGGCATGGGCCTGCAGGCGGTCCTGCCGGATGCGTTCGGAATTGGTGTGGTCGGTCTGCACCGGCAGGATGCGCGCGGCGCCCATCTCGGCGGCTTTTTCGACGATGAAATCGGTGCGCGCCTTCTTGATCGGCGCAAAGAGCAGCCACAGGTCGGGCGGATCGCGCTGCGGCGCTGTCTGCGCCAGCGCGGTCAATGTGCCACCGCGCTTGCCCGCCTCCTCCAGCCGCGCGGACCATTCGCCCGCGACGCCGTTGAACACCGCGATGACCTCGCCCGGACGCAGCCGCATGACGCCCGACAGGTAATGCGCCTGCGCAGGTGTCAGGGGGACGGGTTGTCCCTCGGCCAGCGGGTGATCTATGTAAAGTCTGATCCTTGCCATGATGGGCCGACGCTATGCAAAACCCGACCGAAAGGCCAGACACCGTCGCGGATGCGCCGCCCGATAACTGGGTCGACCGCCATGCGCCCGTGGCCGCGCGCCCGTGGCTGCGGCTGAGCCGCGCGGACCGGCCCATCGGCACATGGCTGCTGCTGCTGCCCTGCTGGTGGGGGATCGGGCTGGCGATGATGGCGGATGCGCCCCGCTGGTTCGATCTGTGGATCGCGCTGGCCTGTCTGATCGGCGCCTTCGTCATGCGCGGGGCGGGCTGCACCTGGAACGACATCACCGACCGCGACATCGACGCGCAGGTCGCGCGCACCCGGTCGCGGCCCCTGCCCTCGGGCGCGGTCAGCCTCCGCGGCGCCTATCTGTGGCTGGCGCTGCAGGGGCTGGTCGGGCTGGTGATCCTGCTGACGCTTGGCCGGGCGGCGGTCTGGATGGGGGTGGCCTCGCTGGCGCTGGTGGCGATCTATCCCTTTGCCAAGCGGTTCACATGGTGGCCGCAGATCTTTCTGGGGCTGGCCTTCAACTGGGGCGTGATGCTGGCCTATGCGGCGCATATGGGCCGCGTCGATCCGGCGCCGGTGGTGGCATGGCTGGGCGCGATCGCCTGGACGGTGTTTTACGACACGATCTATGCCCATCAGGATGCCGAGGACGACGCCCTGATCGGCGTCAAATCCACCGCCCGCCTGTTCGGAGAGGCCAGCCCCCGCATTCTGGCGGGATTCGCGGTGCTGTCGGTGCTGGTGCTGGGCCTGGCCATCGCGCTGGCCGGTCGCAATCAGTTGATGGCATTCGCCGGGCTGGCGGGGTTTGGCCTGCATCTGGCGTGGCAATTGCGGAATTTCCGGCCCGATCAGGGGGATACCTGCCTGCGGTTGTTCCGCTCGAACCGCGATGCGGGGCTGATCCTTGCGCTGTTTCTCGCCATTGCCGGGCTGGTCTGATTGCGTGGCCGGTGGCGCGGGTCTAGACCTTGCACGCCTGCAACAGCCAAGAGTTCCCGCCGATGACCACGCTGCGCCGCCGTCTGACCACCTCGTTTGCGACCGTCCTGATGCTGGGCGGGGCGGGCGGGCTGTGCTGGTGGGGGGCGCAGGCCGCCGCGACATTCATCGAGACGAAATCCGCAGAAGAGGTCGGCCGCGCGCTTCAGGCCGCAGGCCATGACTGGGCCGATGTCAGCACGGACGGGCTGCTGGTGCGCCTGACCGGCGTCGCCCCGACCGAGGTTGACCGTTTCCGCGCCACCACGCAGGCGGCGACGGCGGTGGATGCCTCGCGCATCGTGGATGAGATGACCGTGGCCGCGCTGGACGCGATGACCCCGCCCGATTTCAAGGTCGAGCTGCTGCGCAACGATCAGGGCATCTCGCTGATCGGGCTGGTGCCGGCGGCGACCGACCGCACCGCGCTGATCCGCACCCTGCGCAGCGAGACGGCGGCGCCGCAGGTCACCGATCTGCTGGAAAGCGCCGACTATCCCGTACCCGCGACATGGGAGGCGGCGATGCGCTTTGGCCTGATGGCCGCGCAGCTGTCGTCGAACGCCAAGATCTCGGTCGCGCCGGGGCAGGTCCATGTCGCCGCACTGGCCGACAGCCGCTCCGAGAAGGCGCGGCTGGAGGCGGTGCTGCGGCGCAGCGCGCCTGATGGCGTGACACTGACGACCGAAATCTCGGCGCCGCGCCCGGTCATTGCGCCGTTTATGACCCGATTCGTGATCGACGGGCGCGGGCCGCGCCTTGACAGCTGCGCCGCCGATGACGACGCCGCCCGCCTGCGCATCCTGAACGCCGCGCAGGCGGCGGGGGTGCAGGACATGCCCGACTGCACATTGGGACTGGGCGCGCCGTCACCCCGCTGGGGCGAGGCCGCCGAGGCCGCCATCGGCGCATTGGCGCAGATCGGGGCGGGCAGCGTGATGCTGAGCGACGCCAGTGTTTCGCTGACCGCCCCGGCCGGGGTCGACCGCGCCGCCTTCGATGCCGCCGTGGCCGCACTGGAGGCGGCATTGCCGCGCGTGTTTGTCCTGCAGGCCACGCTGGAAGAGGGCGATCAGGCGGCCAGCGGGCCGGTCGAGTTTTCCGCCACCCTGACCGAAGGCGGCAGCCTGTCGATGCGCGGCGGGATCGCCGATGCGCGGATGCGCGAGGCGGTCGACAGCTTTGCACGGTCGCGCTTTCAGGTGGCCCAAAGCGGGCTGCGCAGCGATGACGGGGTGCCGGGCGGCTGGACCGTGCGCGTGATCGCCGCATTGGAAGCGATGGACGCGCTGCATTCGGGCCATGTCAGCGTCACCCCCGATCTGATCTCGGTCAACGGCATCTCGGGGCAGACGGACGCGACCGGTCGGGCGGCGGCGATTCTGGCACAACGGCTTGGCGCGGGGGCGCGCTATGAGCTGGCGATCCGCTATGACCGGCATCTGGATGCGGCCCTTGGCCTGCCCGATGGCGAAGCATGCGTGGCCGGGCTGAACCTGATCCTGTCGGAATCCGAGATCGGGTTCGAGCCCTCGCGCGCCTCGATCGCGGGCGATCCCGGGCCGACCCTGGCCAGTCTGGCCGAAGCCATGGCCGATTGCGCCGACTATCAGATCGAGGCGGGCGGCCATACCGACAGTCAGGGGTCCGAGGCGTTCAATGCCGATCTGTCCCGTTCGCGCGCGCAGGCGATCCTGGCCGCGATGGAGGGGGCGGGCATCGACACCACCAACATGACCGCGCGCGGCTATGGCGAAAGCCAGCCGATCGCGTCGAACGAGACCGACGAGGGCCGCGAGGCGAACCGCCGCATCGAGTTCCGCCTGCTGTCGCCGCGCCCGGTGCGCAGCACGCCCCTGCCCGAACCGGTCACGGTCGCGGGCGTGACCGGCGCGCCGGTCGATCCGGTCACAGGTCCCGAGGCCGTCGCCGAAGGCCCGGAACGTCCGGCCGGTCAGGGACCTGTGCGACCGCCGGAAGTCTCGGAGCAGCTTGGGCCGCCGATGCCCATGGTGCGCGAGGGGGCGGGCATGTCGGTGCAGACACTTGGCGCCAGCGAAGAATTCCAGACGCTGGACGAGCGCGAGGAAAACATTAGGGTGCCTGTGCTGACGCCTGACGAGAACACACCCCGCCCGCCCTTCCGCCCCGAAGCGCCGCAGGGGCCCGCAGAGGACGAAGATACCGACGCATGAACCGCACCGAATTCATCGCCGCCACCGCCATCATCCTGTTCAGCGCCTTTCTGCTGGGCTGGTTTGCCTGTTGGCTGATGCACCGGCTGACCCGCCCGGGCCGGGCGGAGATCGGCGAAATGGACCGGCTGGCCCATGCGATGCACGAGGCGGAGGCCGCACGGGACGCGGCGCAGGCCCGGCTGGCCGAGCGTGAGGCTGCGTTTTCGGCGCGGCTGGCGGGCAGCGATGCCGAGCTGCGCGCCGCGATGGAGGGGCTGCGCGACGCGCGGACCGAGGTCGAGGAATTGCGCGAGTATATCGAGAAGATGCTGGCGCGGCGCTGATCCTGCACCGGCGGAAGAAGGGGGCGCTCGCGCCCCCTCTTGGCCTGCGGCCAATTCACCCCCGAGGATATTTGCGGACCAGAGCAGGGGCGGGTGTTAGGCTCCGCCCCTGCCGCAGTCTCAGATGCCGGGGCTCAGATGCCTGCGTCGATGATGGCGCGGGCAAGCACCGGTACGGTATCGCGGTTCAGGCCGGCGATGTTCAGGCGCGAATCGCCCACCATGTAGATGGCGGCTTCGGCTTTCAGTTTTTGTACCTGTTCGGGTGTGGCGCCGAGGCGCGAGAACATGCCGCGGTGATGGGCGATGAAGTCGAAGCGGTCGCTGCCCGAGAGATCGCGCAGTTCGGATGCCAACTGGTCACGCAGGCCCAGCATGGTGTTGCGCACCTCTTCCAGTTCGGCCGCCCAGTCCGCGCGCAGGGCATCATCGGTCAGGATCGTGCTGACGATCCGGGCGCCGTGATCGGGCGGGAACGAAAAATTCTGCCGGTTGAGGAAGGTCATCGCGCCCTGGGACAGGTCGCGGGCCGCCGTGTTGTCGGTCAATGCCATCAGGATGCCGGTGCGTTCGCGATAGATGCCGAAATTCTTGCTGCAGGACGCGGCGATGAGGACCTCGGGCAGCGCGCGCGCGACCAGCCGCGTCGCCTCGGCATCGGCGTCCAGCCCGTCGCCAAAGCCCTGATAGGCCAGGTCGATCAGCGGGATGGCGCCGGAGGTTTCGAGGATCGCGATGATCTCGGCCCATTGGTTAAGGGTCAGGTTGGCGCCGGTGGGGTTGTGGCAGCAGCCGTGCAGCAGCACGATGTCGCCCTTGGTCGCGCGGGCAATATCGGCCTTCATCCCCTCGAAATCAACGCCACGGGTGGTTGCGTCGAAATAGCGGTATTCGGTGAAGGGCAGCCCCATGAATTTCATGATCGACAGGTGGTTGGGCCAGGTCGGGTCCGAGACATGCACGGTCAGGCCGGGATTGGCCATCCGCGCCAGTTCCAGCGCCTGACGGATCGCGCCGGTGCCGCCCACGCTGGCGACCGAGGCCAGACGGTCGGCGGGCACATCGGCCAGCACCATCTGCGCCATGGCGCGGCGGTATTCGGGCTCGCCGGCCAGACCGGTATAGGCCTTGGTGGTCTGCGTCTCCCAGATGCGTTGTTCTGCGACCTTGACCGCGCGCATGACCGGGGTGACGCCTTGCGGATCCTTGTAGACGCCGACGCCCAGGTCGATCTTGCCCTGACGGGTATCGGCCTTGAATTCCTCGATCAGCATCAGGATCTTGTCGGGGGCTTGCGGTTTCAGATTGGACAGCATCAGGCGTCTCCGGTTGCAATGTTGAGGTCGGGAAAGCTGCCCCATTCGGCCCAGCTTCCGTCGTAAAGCGCGTGGTTCCGGTGGCCGATCCGCTCCAGCGCCAGAAACAGGATCGCGGCGGTCACGCCGCTGCCGCAGGTGGTGATGACGGGACGGTTCAGATCGACGCCCGCCTGCGCGAAGGCGGCGCGCAGGGCATCGGGGGATTTCATCGTGCCGTCAACGTCCAGCAGCTGGCCAAAGGGCAGGTTCAGCGATCCGGGGATATGGCCGGCGCGCAGGCCGGGGCGCGGCTCGGGCGCCTCGCCGCGGAATCGTGCCCGCGCGCGGGCGTCAACGATCTGCGGATCGCCCAGCTTGGTGGCCTGTGCCACCTGCGTCACGTCGCAGACCAGGCCGGGCTGGCGCTGTGCGGTCATCTGGCGGTCGCGGATGGCAGGGACGGACTTTGTGACCGGGAGGCGTGCTGCGCGCCATTTGGCAAATCCGCCATCCAGCACCGCGACATTGGCGTGGCCCATCAGGCGAAAGGTCCACCAGACCCGCGCGGCGCTGCGCACATCGGAGTTGTCATATACAACGACCTGATGGCCGTCGCCCACCCCCAGTGCCCGCACCCGGGCCGCAAACTGGTCCGGCGGCGGCGCCATATGCGGCAGGGCCGAGCGGGTGTCGCTGATCGCATCAATGTCGAAGAACCGCGCGCCGGGGATATGTGCGGCGGTATATTCGGCGCGTCCGTTCCGGCCCGCTGCGGGCAGGTGCCAGCTTGCGTCGATCACCCGCAACTGCGGATCATCCAGACGGGCCGCCAGCCAACCGGTCGAGACCAACACCTGTGGATCGTCCTGCATGCCGCCCCCCTTGCCGTGCGGACCCGATCTACAGGGCTGCGGTCAGGGCTGCAATGGTCAGCCCTGTTTCAGCAGCCGCTGTTTCTGCCGGTCCCAGTCTCGCTTGGCACTGGTTTCGCGCTTGTCGTGGTTCTTCTTGCCCTTGGCGATCGCGATCTTCAGCTTCACGATGCCCCGGTGGTTGAAATACATCACCAGCGGCACCAGCGTCATCCCCTCGCGCGCGGTGGCCTGCCACAGGCGCGCCAACTCCTTGCGCGAGACCAGCAGCTTGCGGCGGCGGCGTTCCTCGTGGCCGAAGACGCCCGCCCGCGACAGGGCCGCGATATAGCCGTTGATCAGCCACAATTCGCCACCCTCGACCGAAGCATAGCTTTCGGCGATGTTGGACTGGCCCACGCGCAGGGATTTCACCTCGGAGCCGGTCAGCATGATGCCCACCTCGAGATCGCTCTCGATGAAGTAATCAAAGCGCGCCCGCCGGTTTTCGGCGATCACCTTGTAGTTCTTGTCGTCATCCTTGGCCATGGAGAACGCAGATATGCGCGGCAGGGGCGGCTGTAAAGGGCGGGTCATTGCCCCCGGCCTGCACATCGCGCAATCATGCCGCAACGAAGGAGGTCGATGATGCGACATGGCGGGCAGATTCTGGTCGATGCGTTGAAGGCGCATGGCGTCGAGCGGGTGTTTTCGGTGCCGGGCGAAAGCTTTCTGGCGGCGCTGGATGCGCTGCATGATGCGGGCATTCCCAACGTGGTCTGCCGGCACGAGGGCGGTGCCGCGATGATGGCCGAGGCGGCGGGCAAGCTGACCGGGCGGCCGGGCATCTGTTTCGTGACGCGCGGCCCCGGCGCCACCAATGCCAGCGCGGGCGTGCATGTAGCCCAGCAGGACAGCACGCCGATGATCCTGTTCATCGGCCAGATTGCGCGGGACGACCGCGACCGCGATGCCTTTCAGGAGGTGGATTACCGCCAGATGTTCGGCGGGCTGGCCAAATGGGTGGCCCAGATCGACCAGACCGACCGCATCCCCGAATACATCGCCCGCGCCTTCGATCTGGCCCAATCGGGCCGCCCCGGCCCCGTCGTGCTGGCCCTGCCCGAGGATATGCTGTCGGCCCGCGCCGAGGTGGCCGACCTGCCCCCGGCCCCGCGCCCGGTGGCGGGCATCTCGGACGCGCAGGCCCATGCGATCCGCGATGCGCTGGCCGGGGCCGAGCGTCCGCTGGTCATCCCCGGCGGCGCGCTGTGGGCGCAGGAGGATGCCGACCGGCTGACGCGATTTGCCGAGAACTGGGGGCTGCCGGTCGCGGTGCCCTTCCGGCGGCAGGATTACATGGACAACCGCCACCCGAACTATGCGGGCGATCTGGGCGTCGGCATGAACACCCGCATGGGCGAGGCGCTGCGCGAGGCCGACTGCCTGCTGTCGCTTGGCTCTCGTCTGGGCGATGCGCTGACGGCGGGCTATACGCTGATGCACCCCTCGGCGCAGGGCCGCCGGATCATCCATATCCACCCCTCGCCCGACGAGATCGGGCATCTGTGGCGCGCCGATCCCGGCATCGCCGCCTGCCCCCGTGCCGCGTTGGCCGCGCTGGCCGCCTTGCCCGCCCCGCGCCGCTGGGACGACTGGACCGCCCGGCTGCGCGCCCATTACGAGGACTGGCAGACCCCGCGCCCCACCCCCGGCGAGGTGACGATGGAGCAGGTCGTCTGCTGGCTGTCCGCGAACCTGCCCGAGGATGCGATCCTCACCAATGGCGCGGGAAATTACGCGGCCTTTGTGCATCGCTATTTCCGCTTCAAGCGGGCGAAGACGCAGATCGCGCCGACCTCGGGGTCGATGGGTTACGGGCTGCCTGCGGCGATTGCGGCCAGCCTGCTGCATCCCGAACGGGTGGTCGTGTGCATGGCGGGCGATGGTTGTCTGCAGATGACGGTGAATGAGCTGTCGACGGCAGCCCAGCACGGCGCGACGCCGATCGTGGTCGTGGCTAATAACGGCCGCTATGGCACGATCCGCATGCATCAGGAAAAGCACTATCCGGGCCGCCCCTCGGGGACCGATCTGGCAAATCCCGATTTCGCGGCGCTGGCCCGCGCCTATGGCGGGCATGGCGAGGTGGTCACGCAGAACGACGGTTTCGCGGTTGCTTTCCAGCGCGCCCGCGCCTCGGGCCGCTTTGCCGTGATCGAGCTGCGGCTGGACCCCGAGGCGCTGACCAGCTTTGCCACCCTGTCGGAGATCCGCGCCCGCGCGCAGGCGCGGGGATGAGGGCAGGCCCCCGCAACCTGATCACCGATGTGGCCGGGCTGCGGGTCGGCCATGCCGATGACGCGGCGCTGAAATCGGGGGTGACGGTGCTGACCGCCGACGCGCCCTTTGCCGCCAGCGTGCATGTCATGGGCGGCGCCCCCGGCACGCGCGAGACGGATCTCCTGGCGCCCGACAAGCTGGTGGCGGGCGTCGATGCGCTGGTGCTGGCGGGCGGCTCGGCCTTTGGGCTGGCGGCTTGCGACGGGGTAATGGCGGCGCTGCATGCCGCCGGGCGCGGCTTTGCGGTGGGGCCCGCGCGGGTGCCCATCGTGCCCGGCGCCATCGTCTTTGACCTGCTGAATGGCGGTGACAAGGGCTGGGCCGACAACCCCTATCCCGCGCTTGGCCACCATGCCTGCCAGACCGCCCGCACCGGGTTTGCCATCGGCAGCGCGGGGGCGGGCATCGGCGCCATGACCGGCAATCTGAAAGGCGGGCTGGGCTCGGCCTCGGCGGTGCTGGGAAATGGCGCGACGGTGGGCGCGCTGGTCGTGGTCAATGCGCTGGGAACGGCGACGGTGGGCGACGGGTCGCAGTTCTGGGCCGCCCCGTGGGAGCTGGGCGATGAGTTCGGCGGGCTTGGCCTGCCGCCCGCCTTTCCGGCACCGCATGAGCCCGCACCGGCAAAGCGCCTGGGCGAGGCGACCACCATCGCCATCATCGCCACCGACATGGCGCTGGACAAGGCGGGCCTGCACCGGCTGGCCATTGCCGCGCATGACGGCATGGCCCGCGCGCTTGTGCCCAGCCACACACCGCTGGACGGGGATCTGGTCTTTGCGGTTTCGACCGGGGCGCGGCCGGCCGCTGATCCGCTGGCCGATCCGTTCCTGCTGGGCCATGCGGCCGCCTGCGTGCTGGCGCGTGCCATCGCGCGCGCGGTCCACGCGGCCCGGCCCGCGCCGGGCGATCTGCAGCCCTGCTGGCAATCGCTGTACGGATGAGAACGGGCGACGCAGATGACCGCGCCGCCCTTCAGAGAGATCGCCAAGAGGGACAGCCTGACGATTCAGCGGTGTAACGCCGCGACGGGCGATTTGGTTCACCCGAATGTCGGGGCCGCTTTGACAACCCGCCGGGGGCATGGTCATCTGCCGCCAAACCGACATCAGATGAGGCTGCCATGACCAAGCAATCGACCGACCTCAAGGCCCTGCTCAGCGACCCCACCCTGCTGGAAACCCGCGCGTTTGTGGCCGGGGAATGGGTCGAGGCCGATGACGGCGCGACCTTCGAGGTGAAAAACCCCGCCCGCGGCGACGTGATCGCCCATGTGGCCGATCTGGGCCGGGCCGAGACCGCGCGCGCCATCGACGCCGCACAGACAGCCATGAAGGGCTGGGCCACGCGCACCGCCAAGGAGCGCGCACAGGTGATGCGCAAGTGGTTCGACCTGATGATGGCCAATCAGGACGATCTGGCCCTGATCCTGACCGCCGAGATGGGCAAGCCGCTGGCCGAGGCCAAAGGTGAAATCGCCTATGGCGCCAGCTTCATCGAATGGTTCGGCGAAGAGGCCAAGCGCATCTATGGCGAGACGATCCCCGGCCATCAGCCCGACAAGCGCCTGACCGTCATCCGCCAGCCCATCGGCGTGGTGGGCAGCATCACGCCCTGGAACTTTCCCAACGCCATGATCGCCCGCAAGGCCGCGCCCGCGCTGGCCGTGGGCTGCGGCTTCGTCGCCCGCCCCGCCGCCGAAACGCCCCTGTCGGCACTGGCCATGGCGGTGCTGGCCGAGCGTGCGGGCCTGCCCAAGGGCATCCTGTCGGTCATCACCTCGTCGCGCGCCAGCGACATCGGCAAGGAATTCTGCGAGAACCCGGCCGTGCGCAAGCTGACCTTTACCGGCTCGACCGAGGTGGGGCGCATCCTGCTGCGTCAGGCCGCCGATCAGGTGATGAAATGCAGCATGGAACTGGGCGGCAACGCGCCCTTTATCGTGTTCGACGACGCCGATCTGGATGCGGCGGTCGAGGGCGCGATGGCGTCGAAATTCCGAAACAACGGCCAGACCTGCGTCTGCGCCAACCGCATCTATGTGCAGGCCGGGGTCTATGACGCCTTTGCGCAAAAGCTGGCGGCGGCGGTGGACAAGCTGCGGGTGGGCGACGGGCTGGACGACGGCGTGACCACCGGCCCGCTGATCAACGAGGATGCCGTGGACAAGGTCGAGGATCATATCCGCGACGTGCTGGACGGCGGCGGGCAGATCGTCACCGGCGGCAAGCGGATCGGGGGGCTGTTCTTCCAGCCCACGGTGATGACCGGCGTGAAAGACGACATGAAGGTCTCGACCGAGGAAACCTTTGGCCCGCTGGCCCCCCTCTTCCGCTTCGAGACCGAGGATGAGGTGATCGCCAAGGCCAATGACACGATCTTCGGGCTGGCCGCCTATTTCTACGCCCGCGACATCGGCCGCATCACCCGCGTTCAGGAGGAACTGGAATACGGCATCGTCGGCGTGAACACCGGCATCATCTCGACCGAGACGGCGCCCTTTGGCGGGGTCAAGCAATCGGGCCTTGGCCGCGAGGGCAGCCGCCACGGCGCTGATGACTTCCTCGAGATGAAATACATCTGCCTGTCGGTCTGACCCGTCCCCGCCAGCCGGACACCGCAGGCGTCACCGGGGAACAGAACGCACCATTCGCGCATTGAGGGTGTGACGAGCCGTCAATGGGGCGGCTCATACATTCCTGAAGGGGACACCTTATGGCTGGCATGGGCTGGATTCTGTCGATCATTCTGGGCGCCATCGCAGGCTGGATCGCCGAAAAGATCATGAAAAGCGATCATGGGCTGCTGACCAACATCGTTCTGGGCATTCTGGGCGCAGTGATCGGCAATGTGATCCTGCGGCTGATCATGGGCACCACGACCTATACGATCCTGGGTCAGTTGCTGGTTGCTGTGGCGGGTGCCTGCATCCTGATCGGCCTCTATCGCGCCATCACCGGGAACCGTCGCCGCGGTTTGTGACCGTCTTCGTCATAACGACAAAAGGCCGGGCGATTGCCCGGCCTTTTTCACGTCCGGATGGCGCAGATCACCGGTTCTGATCGTCTTCGTCTTCGTCGTCTGTATCGGCGTCAGCGTCAGCGTCAGCGTCCGTATCAGTGTCAGAACTGTCGTCGAATTTCTTGAAAAAGCTCTCGGGGTCCAGATTCCGCTCGGGCTTGTCCTCGTCGCGCGACAGGCTGAAATGCTCCAGCCCCGCGATCGAACTGGGCAGGCGCGGCTCGTCCGGCATCGACAGCGAGGTCTCGGTGCTGACCAGCATGCGACGCTCGTCGTCGCTCATCACGCCACCTTCGGCAGATTTCTTCTTGGCAGCCTTTTGCACGGCAGCGTCCAGTTCGGTCTGCCGGCACAGGCCAAGGGCCACCGGGTCGATCGGCTGGATGTTCGAGATGTTCCAGTGCGTGCGCTCGCGGATCGAGGTGATCGTGGGCTTGGTCGTGCCGACCAGCTTGGCCACCTGCGCATCAGCCAGTTCCGGGTGGAACTTGACCAGCCACAGGATCGCGGCGGGGCGGTCCTGACGCTTGGACAGCGGCGTATAACGCGGCCCACGGCGCTTTTCCTCGCCATCGGCGGCGGGGTTGTGCTTGAGGCGCATGCGATAGGCGGGGCTGCCCTCGGCGCGCTTGATCTCGGCGGGGTCCAGCTGGTTCGAGGCGATGGGGTCATAGCCCTTCACGCCCGAGGCGACATCGCCATCGGCAATGCCCTGAACTTCAAGCTCATGCAGACCGCAGAAATCGCCGATCTGCTTGAAGCTGAGCGTGGTGTTGTCCACCAGCCAGACGGCAGTGGCCTTGGCCATCAGCGGCTTGCTCATGTCAGTCTCCTTCGCAATCTTGGTCCCGAACATGGACGGTTTGGGCCGGGAAATCGGCTTTCGGCGGGCGCCAATCCTCGGTTTCGGGGGGAATTGCCGGGTGATATAGCGATTCCCCTGCGCGGGGAAAAGGGGATTCCTGCGTTGTCACGGCTTTCGGGCCAGGAATGGGCAGGCTAACCTGCCGCCATGCGCATCCTGACCCTGCTGATCCTTGCCCTGATCGCCCCGCTTGCCGCCCCCACGCAGGGCCGCGCGCGGGATATTGCGGGGCAGTTCGACTATTACGTTCTGGCGCTGTCCTGGCAGCCCTCGTGGTGCGCGGCCACGGGCGATGCGCGGGGCGCGCCCGAATGCGCGGCGGGCGACGGGCGCGGCTTTACCATCCACGGGCTGTGGCCCCAGCATGAGCGCGGCTGGCCGCAATATTGCGACACAGCGGAACGCGACCCCTCGCGGCGCGACAGTCAGGCCATGGCCGATGTGATGGGTTCGGGCGGGCTGGCATGGCATCAGTGGCAGAAACACGGGCGATGCTCGGGCCTGTCGGCGGCGGATTATTACGCCACCACGCGCAAGGCGGGCGAGGCCATCGCCCTGCCCCCCGCACTGACCGCCCCGCCCCGCGACACGCGCCTGTCGCCCGGCCGGATCGAGGCCGCGTTTCTGGCCGCCAACCCGGATCTGAACCCCGACGGCGTCACCATCACCTGCCGCGACGGCGCCCTGTCCGAGGTGCGCATCTGCCTGACCCGCGAGTTGACCCCGCGCCTGTGTGCCCCGGACGTGCGCCGCGACTGCCGCAGCCGCAACCTGAGCGTGCCCGCCATCCGCTAGCCCGACACGCGCAGCACGATCTTGCCGATATGCTCGCTGCTTTCCATCCGGCGATGCGCCTCGCTGGCCTGATCCAGCGGGAATTCGCTGTCGATGGTCACCCCCACGGCGCCCTGCCCGATCAGCGGCCACAGCTGTTTGCGCAGCACATCGGCCAGTTCCGCCTTGGCGACATCCGATTGCGGCCGCAGGGTCGAGCCGGTGACCGTCAGCCGGTTCACCATGATCTGGGCAAAGTTCACCTCGACCTTGGGGCCCTCCAGAAAGGCGATCATCACCAGCCGCCCGTCCGGGGCCAGCGACTTGATATTGCGCGGGATATAGCTGCCGCCGACCATGTCGAGGATCAGATCGGCGCCGCCCGCATCGCGCAGGATACGGGTGAAATCCTGATCGCGATAGTTGATCGCGGTGGCGCCGAGCGCGGTGATGGCCGCGCATTTCTCATCGCTGCCGGCGGTGGCAAAGACACGGGCGCCAAGCGCGCGGGCCACCTGCACCGCCATCATGCCGATGCCCGAGGTGCCGCCATGAACCAGAAACCGCTCACCCCCCGTCAGGCGCCCGCGCTGGACCACGTTCGACCAGACGGTGAATGCGGTCTCGGGCAGGCAGGCGGCCTCGCGCGCGGTCAGGCCGTGCGGGATGCGCAGCGCGTGATCGGCGTGGCAGACGGCATATTCGGCATAGCCGCCGCCCGGCAACAGGGCGCAGACCTGCTCGCCCCTGCGCCAGCGGGTCACGCCCGCGCCCATGCCGACGATCTCGCCCGCGCATTCCAGCCCCGGCAGGTCGGAGGCGCCGGGGGGCGGGTCATAGCTGCCGCTGCGTTGCAGCACATCGGGGCGGTTCACCCCGGCATAGGCCAGCCGGATCAGGATCTGATCGTGGCAGGGCACCGGCACCGGGCGGGTGGTCATGCGCAATTGATCGGCGGCGCCGGGGGCGGCGATCTGGACGGCGTTCATCGTGTCGGGAAACATCGCGGCCTCTCAGTTGTTCTTGCCGGGCAGTGCGCGCGGGCGGGGCGCACGCACCCAGCCAAAGGCCGCATGTCCCAGCCATTCGGCCCCCGGCAGCTTGCGCAGGCTGGCCTTGATCCCCTCGAACCGCATCACGCCCTCGATCCGGCGATCCAGAAAGGCGCGGGTCTCGGCATGGTCCGGTGATTCGTCACCCAGCCAGAACAGCACCGTGGCCGAGATCACCGCCGACAGGGTGGCACGCTTGGAATACCAGTTCACATCATCCGAAGCATCGCCAAGCGCGGTCCAGATCAGATCTGCCGTTTCCCAGACCAGCCGCGCCGCCAGTGCCCCGTTCTGCGGCAAAGCCAGCACGGCGGCGCCTGCGCGCACCAGTTCGGGGTCGGCCTGATCCAGCCGCCGCCAGACGGCCTCGGTCACACGGTCACGGAATCGCCCCTCGGGCGGGCTGTCGGTCAGGCTGAAACGCAGCGCCTGATCGCCCTGCCGGTGATAGGCCGCCGCCAGCCCGGCGCCGCCCTGCGGGAAATGCACCGCGATCAGCGCCGGGTCCATGCCGATGTCGCGCGCGCCTGCGGCCAGCGCCTGCTGGTTCATCCCCTCGAAGGGCACGTGGATCAGGGCCGCCTCCATCAGCGCGTCACGGTCGGTCTGGGTCATGGCATACCTCGTCTGGACAAACGCGCCCGCTGCTGTTAGGGGGACGCTTCCTGCAATCTATCAACTCTAACCTAGGAAGGTGGTGACAACCACATGCAGGTCAATGTTCGCGACAACAACGTCGAACAGGCGCTCCGTGCTCTGAAGAAAAAACTTCAGCGCGAAGGTGTCTTCCGCGAAATGAAGCTCAAGCAACATTTCGAGAAGCCGTCGGTCAAGAAAGCCCGTGAAAAGGCCGAGGCCGTTCGCCGTGCCCGCAAGCTGGCCCGTAAAAAGGCACAGCGCGAAGGCGCGCTGTAAGACGACGCGATCTTTGTGTCATCCGAAACACCCCGCGGCCCCGTGTCGCGGGGTGTTTCATATTGTGCAGGCGGGTTTGCGGCCCCCTGCGCCGATGTTTGCGCCCGAAACCTGCGTAAACCTGCCCCGCAAAGGTTGGATCACCGGGAAAACCCGACTATGCACCCCCCATTGCATTCGGGAGGTTTCACGTGCTGGCATTGATCGGACTCGTCACGATTGTTCTTGTGGTCGGTTTCCTGCTGCTCGGGCGCATGTCGCCGATCGTGGCGCTGACCCTGGTGCCCATCGGCGGCGCGCTGGTGGCGGGTTTCGGCCCCGAGGCGCTGAGCGGGTTTTTCAACGATGGTCTGGCCCGCGTCATGCAGGTGGCGACGATGTTCGTCTTTGCCATCACCTTTTTCGGCGTGCTGCAGGATACCGGCCTGTTCCGCCCGATCATCAACGGGCTGATCCGTCTGACGCGCGGGCATGTCGTGGCCGTGACCGCGGGCACCGCCATCGTCGGCGCGCTGGCGCATCTGGACGGCGCCGGGGCCACCACGTTCCTGCTGACCGTGCCCGCGCTGCTGCCGCTGTATGAACGCCTTGGCATGAGCCGCTATCTGATGCTGATGATGCTGGCACTGGGTGCCGGGATCGCGAACATGCTGCCATGGGCCGGGCCGCTTGGCCGCGCCGCCGCCGTCACCGGCATTGATCTGGCCGAGTTGTGGCATCCGCTGATCCAGATTCAGGTGATCGGTCTGGGCCTGCTGGTGGTGCTGGCCATCGGGCTTGGCCTGCGCGAACAGCGCCGCATCGCCGCCGCCGGAGGCCCCGCGCCCGGCACCGTGCTGGATGTGGGCGGGGTTGCCGCCACCGATGACGAGCGGCTGCTGGAACGCCCCGCCCTGCTGGCGGTCAACGGCGCGTTGTTCATGGCGGTCGTCGCGGCGCTGGTTTCGGGCATACTGCCGCCGGCGCTGATCTTCATGATCGGCCTGTCGATCGTGCTGCTGATCAACTATCCCAATGTCGAGGCGCAGATGCAGCGGATCCGCGCGCATGCGCCCTCGGCGCTTCTGATGGGGGCGATCATCCTGTCGGCGGGCACGTTCCTGGGGATCATGGACGGCACCGGGATGCTGCGCGCCATGGCCGCCTCGATGGTGATGGTCCTGCCCGAGCAGATGATCGGCAGCCTGCATATCCTTGTGGGCGCCCTGGGGACGCCGCTGGAGCTGGTCCTGTCCACCGACGCCTTCTATTTCGGGATGCTGCCCATCGTCCTGGAGGTGGTCGAGCCGACCGGCGTGGCCCCGCAGGAAATCGTGCATGCCATGGTCATCGGCAATATCATCGGCACATTCGCCAGCCCGTTCTCGCCCGCTTTGTGGCTGGCGCTGGGTCTGGCGCGGGCCGATATCGGCGCCCATATCCGCTATTCGTTCATGTGGATGTGGGGGTTCTCGCTGGTGGTGCTGGGCGTCGCGTGGATGATCGGGCTGTTCTGACGCTCAGACCGGGATCGCGGTCGTGCGGAACACCGTGCGCAGCGCAAAGCTGGAATGCATCTGCGCCACGCCCGGCAGGCGCGACAGGTGCTGGCGGTGGATGCGGGCGAAATCGTCCGTATCCTCGACCACGATTTTCAGCAGGTAATCCGCTGTGCCCGCCATCAGGTGGCATTCCAGCACATCGGGGATGGTGCGCACGCCGCGCTCGAACGCGTCCAGCACCTCATCGGCCTGCCCCGACAGGGTGATTTCCACGAACACCGTCGTCTGGCGCCGCAACGCGCGTGCGTCCAGCAGCGCCACATAGCCCGAGATCACGCCCGTCTCTTCCAGCCGCTGCACCCGCCTGTGGCAGGCCGAGGGCGACAGATGCACCCGCAGCGCCAGTTCGGCATTGCTGATTCGCCCCTCTTTCTGAAGCAGGGCAAGAATGCGGCGGTCTATTGCGTCCAAATCGGCCATGGGCGCAGTTTCTTCGATCTTTGGCGTCTTTGCCAGCAGGTTCTTCGACAGCGCTGCCGCATGACCCGCCAGCTTCGCAGCACATTGCGCCGCCGAACTGGCACCATGGAGACAATCAGGGGAGGACTGACAATGAAAATCGGATGCCCGAAAGAGATCAAACCGCAAGAGTTCCGCGTAGGCCTGACCCCCGCCGCCACAGCCGAGGCCGTGGGCCGCGGCCATGAGGTTCTGGTGCAGACCGGCGCGGGCGAGGGCGCGGGGTTCACGGATCAGGATTACACCGATGCAGGCGCGCAGATCGCGCCTGACGCCGCCGCGGTCTTTGACGCGGCAGAGTTGATCATCAAGGTCAAGGAACCGCAGGCGACCGAACGCAGGATGCTGCGCAAGGGTCAGATCCTGTTCACCTATCTGCACCTGGCGCCCGACCCCGACCAGACCCGCGACCTGCTGGACAGTGGCGTGACCGCCATCGCCTATGAGACGGTGACCGATGCGCGCGGCGGGTTGCCGCTGCTGGCGCCGATGTCCGAGGTGGCGGGGCGGCTGGCGCCTCAGGTCGGCTCATGGGCTCTGCAAAAGGCCAATGGCGGGCGCGGCGTGCTGATGGGTGGCGTGCCGGGCGTGCGCCCTGCCAATGTCGTCATCATCGGCGGCGGCGTCGTGGGCGCGGCAGCCGCGCGGGTCGCGGTGGGGATGGGCGCGAATGTGACGGTGATGGACCGCTCGGTCCCGCGTCTGTCCTATCTGGACGATGTGTTCATGGGCAAGCTGACGACGCAATTCGCCAGCGCCGCCGCCACCGCAGAGGCCATCAGGTCCGCCGATATGGTCATCGGCGCGGTGCTGATCCCCGGCGCTGCGGCCCCCAAGCTGATCAGCCGCGCGCAGTTGTCGAGCATGCGCCCCGGCGCGGTGCTGGTCGATGTGGCGATTGATCAGGGCGGCTGCTTCGAGACCTCGCGCGCGACCACGCATCAGGACCCGATCTACGAAGTCGATGGCGTGGTGCATTACTGCGTGGCGAACATGCCCGGCGCGGTGGCGCGCACGGCCACGCAGGCGCTGGGGAATGTGACCATGCCGCATCTGCTGGCGCTGGCCGACAAGGGCTGGCGGCAGGCGGTGACCGATGACGCGCATCTGCGCGCGGGCCTGTCCACGCATGAGGGGGTTCTGACCTCGATCCCCGTGGGCGAGGCGCTGGGGCTGGAGGCGGTCACGCCCGAGGATCTGCTGGCGCGCTGATCCGCAAAGGCGCCGTGGCAGGCCGCACAGGCCAGCCACGGCGCGGTGGCGCGCCGCCGCGCCGTCAGATGCGGCTGGCGCGGTCGGCCAGCAGGTCGCGGATCTGGGCCAGCAGCTCTTCTTGGCTTGGGCCTGCGGGGGCAGGCTCGGCGGCCTCTTCCTTGCGGCGGGCCATCGTCTGCATGCGGTTCACGCCCTTGACCAGCAGGAACACGGCCCAGGCGATGATGAGAAAATTCAGCACCGCCATCAGGAAAGCGCCGTAAGCAAACACTGCCGCGCCGGAATCGCGGGCGGCTGCCAGACTGGCGCCGTCAGGAACGTTGCCCGACAGGACCAGATACTGATTGGTGAAATCAATCCCGCCGGTCGCCAGACCCAGAATCGGGTTGATCAGATCGGCCACCAGCGAGCTGACGATGGCCGTGAAGGCCGCGCCGATGATGATGCCCACGGCAAGGTCAATGACGTTGCCCCGCGCGATAAATGTTCTGAATTCCGCGAACATGATCCTCTGTCCCTTCTGCGCTCAGCTCTGTGGCCGATGGCGCAGGGTGCGGCAGTGGTTCGCAAAAATCAATCGGGCGCGTGTGCCGAGGCCGGGACGGGGTCTTTGGACAACGAAGAAGCCGCCATGTCGCGCCGTCCGGGCGCCACCGGGGGCCAGCCGGTCTGCGCGCCGGTCGGGCGACGCGCAGACCGGGCAGCGGCGTTATTCGGCTGCGGGGGCGTCAGTTGCGGGGGCGTCGGCTGCGGGTGCGTCGGCTGCGGGTGCGACCTCGTCCAGCTTGGCCTGAATGATGTCGCGCATGCTGTCCCAGGACTGGTTCGGCACCTTCTCGTCGCCGATGATGAAGGTGGGCGTCGCCTCGACCCCGTCAGCGGTGGCGTTCTGCTGGAAAGTGGCGATCAGCTGTTCGACCTTGGCGGTGTCGTCCCAGCAGGCGGTCATCTGATCGTCGCTCATCCCGGCCTTGAGGCCGATGCGGCGCAGTCCTGCCGCGATCTCGTCGCCCGAGCCGCCCGACAGCCATGCCGACTGTTCCTCGAACAGCATGTGCGAGACGGGGTAATAGCGGTCATCACCGCCGCAACGCGCCAGCACCCCGGCCCACAGACCGACCTGATCGAAATAGACATCGCGCTGGACAAAGCGCACCTGCCCGCTGTCGATGAATTCGGCCTTGAGGTCGGGGAACACATCATTGTGGAAATTCGCGCAATGCCCGCAGGTAAAGCTGGCATATTCGACGATGGTCAGCGGCGCATCCTCGGCGCCAAGGGCGATGTCGGGCAGGGTTTCGACGGCCGCGTCAGCGGGCGCGTCCTGCGCCATGGCGGGAACGGCAAGGGCCAGCGTCAGTGCGGTCGCGGCAGAGGCGACGACGGGGCGAAGGAACATGGAAAATCCTTTCAGGTCTTTCTGGAATTGCGGCTTGTGACGTTCAGCGCCAGCCGGGCCATGGCCTCGGCCAGCGTCGGGTCGGTGAATTGCGCGCCCACCCGTGCGGCCTGTTGCAGGCTTGCGGGGTCGGGCGCGGGCGGTGCCTTGGGGCGCGCCGTGAACTGGGCCTGCCCCTCGGCAAAGCCATGGGCGGCGGTCTGGGTCAGGGTGATGCGCTGGATCGCGTTATAGCCGTAGCAGGCGTTCACACGCTCGCGCAGGGCGGGCAGCTGCATCTCGACCATGGGCGCCATCGGGCCGGTGGTCAGCAGGGTCAGGGTGGCGCCGACAGTGGCGCGGCCATGGCTGATGCGCACCGGACGCGTGACGGCGGCAATCTGCGGGCCGGCGATCTCGGGCCAGTGGGTCAGCAGACGCGAGACGGCAAAGCCCCGCCCCTCGGCCGCATTCTGCACGCGGTTGGCCAGCAACGAGGCGGCGGGCTGGAACCCGCGGCTGCGGCGGCGCCGGAACGTGTTGGGGCTGTCGGGTGGCTGGGCCATCATCGCCTGTTCTGCTATCACGCCCCCATCCTTAGCCAGCCATCCGCCCGGATGAAAGCGCGCCCAACCTGATGAGGCCACATAATTGCGTGAAAGCAAGGTGATCGCCCCCGATCTTCTGGACTGGTATGACCGCCATGCCCGCGCCCTGCCCTGGCGGAGGCCGCCGGGTGGCGGGCGCACCGATCCCTATCCGGTCTGGCTGTCCGAGGTGATGCTGCAGCAGACCACCGTGGCGGCGGTGAAAGAGTATTTCCGCCGCTTCACCGCCCGCTGGCCCACGGTGGGCGCGCTGGCGGCGGCGGATGATGCGGTCGTCATGGCCGAATGGGCGGGGCTTGGCTATTACGCACGCGCGCGCAATCTGCTGGCCTGCGCGCGGGCGGTGGCGGCGCGGGGCGGATTTCCCGACACGCGCGAGGGGCTGGCGGCGCTGCCCGGCATCGGGCCCTATACATCCGCCGCGATTGCCGCGATCGCGTTCCAGCAGCCCGAGACAGTCGTGGACGGCAATGTCGAACGTGTCGTGGCGCGGCTGTTCGCGGTGCAGACCCCCCTGCCCGCCGCCAAACCGGAACTGACCACGCTGGCGGCCACGCTGACGCCCGCCACGCGGCCCGGCGATTACGCGCAGGCGATGATGGATCTGGGCGCGACGATCTGCACGCCGCGCAACCCCGCCTGCGGCATCTGCCCGCTGATCGCGCTGTGTGACGCCCGCGTGCAGGGCATCGCCGCCGAGCTGCCGCGCAAGGCGCCCAAACCGCCCAGGCCCGAACGCCATGGCATCGTCTGGATCGCCTGCCACGGCGATGGGGTCGTGCTGGAGCATCGCCCGGCCAAGGGTCTGCTGGGCGGCACGCTGGCTTTCCCCTCGGCGCTGTGGGACGGACGCGACCTGCCGCCGCCCGGCCCGGCGCAGTGGCGTGAACTGGGTCAGGTGCGCCATGTGTTCACGCATTTCTCGCTGACGCTGCAGGTCGTCCGGGGCGATCTGACGGGCAATCCCACGCGCGGCGAAGTGATCCCTCTGCGACAGATCGACCGCGACGCGCTGCCGGGGCTGATGCGCAAGGTCTGGGATGTGGCGCAAGGCGCGAACCCGGCGTAGCATCCGGCCCATGACCGAGTCGCCCCGTTCCCGATTGCCCGCCGCAGCCCCGTTCTGGCTGTCCATCCTGATGATCCCGCTGGTACTGCTGGCCGCCATGCAGGGCGGCTGGTGGTGGCTGCTGCTGCCCGGCTATGCGTGGTATGTCACCACCATGCTGGACAGCCTGCTGGGCCTGAACGAGACCAATCCCGACCCCGAAACCGCGACCGACCAGCTGTTCTGGCACCGCGCCATCACCATCATCTGGTTCCCGCTGCAATTCGCGGCGATCTTTGGCGCAATCTGGTATGTGCAGACCACGGCGCATCTGTCGGGCTGGGAAAAGCTGGGCCTGTTCTTTGGCATCGGGGTTCTGTCGGGCAGCATCGGCATCGTCTATGCCCATGAACTGCTGCATCAGAAGACGGTGCTGGAGCGCTGGCTGGGCGATCTGCTGCTGGCCACGGTGCTGTATTCGCATTTCCGGACCGAGCATCTGCTGGTCCATCACTCATGGGTGTCGACCCCGCGCGACGCGGTGTCAGCGCGGTACAATGAGGGGTTCTACCGCTTTTTCGCGCGCGTGCTGAGCGGTGGCCCGCGCAGCGCATGGGCCGCCGAGACGCGCTTTCTGGCCCGCGCGGGCCGCAGCCCGTGGGACCGGCGCAACCCGTTCTGGCGCTACGGGGTGCTGCAACTGGCAATGCTGGCCTTCGCACTGGTGCTTGGCGGTTGGGCCGGGCTGGGGCTGTTCGCCTTTCAGGCCTTCATCGCGGTCTGGCAGCTGGAACTGACGAATTACGTCGAGCATTACGGCCTGTCCCGTAAACATCTGGGCGAAGGCCGGTATGAACCCGTCCGCCCGCGCCACAGCTGGAACGCCAGCCACAGGGCGACGAACTGGCTGCTGATCAACCTGCAACGCCACTCGGACCACCACTACAAGCCCGAGCGTCGCTTTCCCTTGCTGCAAACCTATGCGCCCAACGAGGCGCCGCAACTGCCCTTTGGCTATCCCGCAATGACCTTTGTGGCGATGGTGCCGCCCCTGTGGCGGCGGCGCATGAACCCGCGCGTGCGGGCATGGCGCAAGCAGTTCTATCCCGAGATCACGGATTGGGCGCCCTATAATTCAGGCGATCTGCCGATGCCGCGCAACGCGCTTTAGCGGATTTCGATCCTCTCGCAGAAAACGACCCGATCTGTCGCGCAGGCGACATTCCGCGCATGTGTTTCTAGTATGAAGGTATGGCAATCATGGGCGCGGTTGGCTGTGTCAGGGTTTTCGATTGTTGCGCCCGTGGTTGCTGACATATTGCTTTGTGATAGGCCAGCGGCATGCTATCGCGACATCAGTTCGATGTCTTGGATACGCATGCAAAGGTAGTTCAGGGATTGTCTGAATCGACAACACCGGCAGGCCGCTACGTCCTCGTTCCCCGGAAACCTGCCCGAGGCACTGTCGGGGCGGCACCTGCGGACCATATGGCCGCAAACCTTCTGCGCATCATGAACAACCATACGGCCGCGCTGCTGGGCGGGATCGACCTTGAAACGCTGAAGCAGTTTCTGGCCCGCTGCACCATCCGCACCTTCCATGCCGAACAGCAGATCATTCAGCAGGGCGCGATGCTGGACCACGCCTTTCTGGTCCTGCGCGGCGCAGTCGAAGTCAGCATTCTGGATATCGAGGGCAACCGCGTTCTGGCCCATCTGGCCCAGCCCGGAGAGGTCGTGGGCGAGGTCGAGCTGCTGTCCGGCCTGTTCTGCGTCGCCAACTGCATGGCCCGGCCCGGCACGATGGTTGCAAGCTTTGATCTGCCGCTGCTGCGCAGCGTGATCCCCGGCGAGCGGTTGCTGAAAAATCTTGCGCGCCTCTTTCACGACCGTCTGGCGCGGGACAACCGCTATCATCTGCTGGCCATGTTCTACTGCGTCGAAGACCGCATCCGCAGCCACCTGCTCAGCCTGACCACGCCGGACAACCCCAGCGCGGATATCAGCCAGGCGGATCTGGCGGCGTTCAGCGGCTGTTCGCGGCAGACGGTCAACCGCACGCTGGCGCAACTGCGCGATGAGGGAATCGTCGAACTGGGTCGCGGCAGGATCGTGGTTCTTGACCGCGAGCGGCTGCAGCAGCTTGCGATGGGCGTCAAACCCGAGGGCCAGAAACCAACGCGCAACAAGCCCTGACCGAACAAGACAGGCGCCAGAGACGGTATGTCTCTGGCGCCTTCCGGTCCGGGGGCAGACCCCCGGCTGGCTGTTCCGCAGGTCAGTTGCGGCTGCGATCGACCATCTTGCCCTTGCTGATCCAGGGCATCATTTCGCGCAGTTTCGCGCCGACCTTCTCGATCTGATGCTCGTCGTTGATGCGACGGGTGGCCTTGAACGAGGGCTGGCCGACGGCGTTTTCCTGCATGAAGTCGCGCACGAACTTGCCGGTCTGGATGTCGGTCAGGACCGCCTTCATCCGCGCCTTGGTCTCGTCATAGGGCAGGATGCGCGGGCCGCTGACATATTCGCCGTACTCGGCCGTGTTGCTGATCGAATAGTTCATGTTGGCGATGCCGCCTTCATAGATCAGATCGACGATCAGCTTGACCTCGTGCAGACACTCGAAATAGGCCATTTCCGGCTCGTAGCCCGCTTCGACCAGCGTTTCAAAGCCCATGCGGATCAGCTCGACCAGACCACCGCACAGCACCGCCTGTTCGCCGAACAGATCGGTTTCGCATTCCTCGCGGAAGTTGGTCTCGATGATGCCCGAGCGGCCGCCGCCGATGGCCGAGCAATAGGACAGGCCGATATCCATCGCCTTGCCCGAGGCGTCCTGATGCACGGCCACAAGGCAGGGCACGCCGCCGCCCTTGGTGTATTCGCCGCGCACGGTATGGCCGGGGCCCTTGGGCGCCATCATGATGACATCGACGCCGGGTTTCGGCTCGATCAGGCCGAAATGCACGTTCAGGCCGTGGGCGAAGGCGATCGCCGCGCCCTCGCGCAGGTTGTCATGGACGTATTTCTTGTAGGTCTCGGCCTGCAGCTCGTCGGGCATGGTGAACATGATGACATCGCACCATGCGGCGGCTTCGGCGATGCCCATGACCTTGAGCCCCTCGCCTTCGGCTTTCTTGGCCGAGGCGCTGCCCTCGCGCAGGGCGACGACGAGGTTCCTGGCGCCGCTGTCGCGCAGGTTCAGCGCATGGGCGTGACCCTGGCTGCCATAGCCGAGGATCGCGACCTTCTTGTCCTTGATCAGGTTCACGTCGCAGTCGCGGTCGTAGTAAACACGCATCGGAAATCTCCTTCTTGATGTCGCCTTTCTAACGCATTCGCGCGCAAGACACAGTGCAATCGCCACGATATTTTGGCCCTGTGCGAAAGGATCATGCCTTGATATGCTTCAGAGTATGACTTTCATGCCCGACACGACCGATAAACGCATCCTTCGTCATCTGTTGGCCGATCCCGCCGCAGCGAATGCGACACTCGCTGAACGTGCGGGCGTCACCACAGCCAGCCTGTGGCGGCGGTTGGAGCGGCTGCGCGAGGCGGGCATTCTGCGCGGCATTCAGGCCCGCATCGACTGGCGCGCAATGGGGTGGGAGGTCGAGGTCTCGCTGCGCTTCACGCTGGACAAGACCAACCCCCGCGCCTTTGACGAATTTTCGGCGGCCTTGCGCGCCGTGCCCGAAGTGATCGAAATTCAAAGTTTTCTGGGCAGCGTGGACTGGCGCGCATCCGTCATCGCGCGGGACATGGCGCATTGGCAGCAGGTCTATCGCGACCGCATCCTGACCCTGCCGCATATCGCCGAACTGGACGCACTGATGCTGGTGGCCACCATCAAGGACAGCGGGGAACTGGCACTGTGAGCGGTCTGGACGCAACCGATCTGGCGATTCTGCGGATGCTCGCCGATGACGCGACAGCCAGCGCCGCGCAGATCGGGCGTGCGGTGGGGATCGGCCAGCCTGCCGCCTGGCGGCGCGTCAAACGGCTGAGCGATCAGGGGGTGATCACGGGCCGGCGCGTGGTGCTGGATCAGGCCGCACTGGGGTTTGGCGTCACGGTGTTTCTGGGCATCCGGCTGGCCGCCAAGGGCCGCACCAGCCTTGAGGATTTCGAGCGCGCCGTGACCGCCATCCCCGAGGTGCAACTGGTCCAGCATGTGTTGGGGCAGTTCGATTACCGGTTGCGCATCACCGCCCGCGACATTTCCGATTTCGAGCGGATCTTGCGGCGACGCATCATGACCCTGCCCGGCGTGGGGCAGGTCGAGGCGAATGTGATGCTGTCCGAGGAGCGGCGGCCGGGGCCGTTGGGGTAAAACGGGGGCATTCTGCCCCCGCACCCCCTGAGGATATTTTTATGAAGAAGAAGCTTATTCCGGGATGACCCGGACCGCGCCCTTGGCGGCGCTGGTGGTCATGGCGGCGTAGGCGCGCAGGGCCGTGGTGATCTTGCGCTTGCGGGGTTTGGCGGGTTTCCAGCCCTCTGCCTCGCGCGCGGCGCGGCGGGCGGCGAGGGTGGCATCGTCCACCACCAGCTCGATCTTGCGGTTGGGGATGTCGATGCGGATCAGGTCGCCCTGCTCGACCAGACCGATGGTTCCGCCCTCGGCGGCTTCGGGTGAGACATGGCCGATGGACAGGCCCGACGAGCCGCCCGAGAAGCGGCCATCGGTGACCAGCGCGCATTCCTTGCCCAGACCTTTGGATTTCAGGTAGCTGGTCGGATACAGCATTTCCTGCATGCCGGGGCCGCCGCGCGGGCCCTCATAGCGGATCAGCACGACCTCGCCCGATTTGACCTTGCCGGTCAGGATCGCGCTGACCGAATCGTCCTGGCTTTCGAAGATATGGGCCGGGCCCTCGAAGGTCAGGTTGCTGTCATCCACGCCTGCGGTTTTGACGATGCAGCCATCCTCGGCCAGATTGCCATAGAGCACCGCCAGCCCGCCATCGCGCGAAAACGCATGTTCCGAGCTGCGGATGACGCCCTTTTCGCGGTCCAGATCGACCTCGTCATAGCGGTTCGCCTGCGAGAATGCGGTCTGAGTCGGCACGCCGCCGGGGGCCGCGCGGAAGAAGTCGTGGACCGAGGCCGCATCGGTGCGCGACACGTCCCACCGGTCCAGCGCCTGTGCCAGCGTGCCGGAATGGACGCTGCCGACCGAGGTATCGAGCAGCCCGGCGCGGTCCAGTTGCCCCAGAATCGCCATGATGCCACCGGCGCGGTGGACGTCTTCCATATGCACATCGGCCTTGGCGGGCGCGACCTTGCACAGGACCGGCACCTTGCGCGACAGGCGGTCGATGTCGGACATGGTAAAGTCGATCTCGGCCTCATGCGCCGCCGCCAGCAGGTGCAGCACCGTGTTGGTCGAGCCGCCCATCGCGATGTCCAGCGTCATCGCATTCTCGAAGGCCGCGAAGCTGGCCACATTGCGGGGCAGGACGCTGAAATCGTCGCCCTCGTAATGGCGGCGCGCCAGATCGACGATCAGGTGGCCCGCCTCGACGAACAGCCGCTGACGGTCGGCATGGGTGGCCAGCGTCGAGCCGTTGCCGGGCAGCGACAGGCCCAGAGCCTCGGTCAGGCAGTTCATCGAATTGGCGGTGAACATGCCCGAACAGGAGCCGCAGGTCGGGCAGGCCGAGCGTTCGATCGCCGCGACATCCTCATCGCTGACCGAATCATCGGCGGCCGCGACCATGGCATCGACCAGATCCAGCGCCTTGACGCGACCGTCTTTCAGCACGACCTTGCCCGCCTCCATCGGCCCGCCCGACACGAAAACGGTGGGGATGTTCAGCCGCAGCGAGGCCATCAGCATGCCCGGCGTGATCTTGTCGCAATTGCTGATGCAGACCATCGCGTCGGCGCAATGGGCGTTGACCATGTATTCGACCGAATCGGCGATGATCTCGCGCGAGGGCAGCGAATAGAGCATGCCGTCATGGCCCATGGCGATGCCGTCATCGACGGCGATGGTGTTGAATTCCTTGGCGATCCCGCCTGCGGCCTCGACCTCGCGGGCGACCATCTGGCCCAGATCCTTGAGGTGGACATGGCCCGGCACGAATTGCGTGAAGCTGTTGACGATGGCGATGATCGGCTTGCCGAAATCGCTGTCCTTCACGCCGGTCGCACGCCACAGGCCACGGGCGCCGGCCATGTTGCGGCCATGGGTGGTGGTGCGGGAACGATAGGCGGGCATGGGCGATCTCTCCTCTGGCTGGCGATTGCGTTTAGCATCCTGCGCGGCGGAAGGAAATTACCCCCGATGCCCGACAGGCGAGGTTTTCTGTCGGCGCATGGCTGTCCAGCGCGTACCGGAGGCGGGCGCGGGGGGTCCGGGGGGTGCAGCCCCGCGGGCCGTCGCGGGACGCAATCAGCGCCGGTTGCGGATCAGGAGGCCGGCGTGATGGTGACGAGCCCGCCGCGATCAGCGCCGCCGCCCGCCGCGTGGCCCAAAGGCAACCACCTTAGCGCAGGCCCAGACCCGCGCGCATCATCAGCCGCCGCACCGGCGCCACACCATAGAGCCCGCCCAACGCCGCCGCACGCAGATCGCGCAGCGGGCGCGCGCCCATCTGGCTGGCGCGGTTCAGCGCGTCGATGCCCATCAGGCGCAGCATCGCCTCGGGGCGGCGGCGGCGCTCGTATCGGGCCAGCGCCTGCGGATCGCCCGGATCGCTGCGGTTCAGCTCCAGCAACTCGGCCAGATCGGCGAGGCTCATGTTCAGCCCCTGCGCGCCGATGGGCGGCACGACATGCGCGGCCTCGGCGATCAGCGCGGTGCGCGGGCCGGTGAAGCGGTCTGCGATCTGGCTGATGATCGGCCATTCCGTCAGCCGCGTTGCCAGCCGCAGATGCCCCAGCACCCCGGCGGACCGGGTATTCAGCTCCGCCTCGAACGACTCCGGCGGCAGGGCCCGCAGGCGTGCCGTCTCGCGCCCGTTTTCCATCCAGACCACCGCCGATGAGGGTCGCCCCTCGCGGTCGGGCAGCGGCACCAGCGTGAACGGCCCGCCCGAGCGGTGCACCTCGGTCGAGACATTGCCATGCGGAAACTCATGCGTGACCGCAAAGGCCAGCGCCTTCTGGCCATAGCGCAACCGCCGCGCGGCGATCCCCAGCGCGTGGCGCACCGGCGAATCGCGGCCATCGGCGGCGATCAGCAGCCGTGCGCGGAGGCGGCGGCCATCCGACAGGGTGACCAGCGCGCCCTCGTCGCGGGCCAGCACCTCATGCGTGCCCGTGCCCGGCTGGAAGCGAACCGATTGCAGCCCCTCCAGCCGGGCCGCAATCTCGCGGCGCAGCAGCCAGTTGGGCAGGTTCCAGCCAAAGGGCTGGCCGCCGATCTCGGCGGCGTCGAAATCGCGGATCAGGCGGGCGCGCGGCGCGGCGCCCCCCGCATCGACGATGCGCATGACCTGCAAGGGCGTCGCATGCGGCGCCAGCCGGTCCCACAGCCCGATCCGTTCCAGAAACGCGACCGATGGCGTCAGCAGCGCGGTGGTGCGCAGGTCGGACCCCTCGGCGGCCTCTTCGGTGACGGGCGGGGCGGGGTCGACGCAGAGGGTCGAAAACCCCTCGGCGCCGAAGGCCGCAGCCGCGATCAGCCCCGCGATCCCGCCACCCGAGATCAGGATGTCGATGTCTTCGATCTCGGGTCCGGGCATCGGCGTGGTCCTGTTCTGTCTGGTGGGGGGCGGGCGGGCGGGCGGGTTAGTTCGCGGCGGTAAAGGCCAGCATCACGACGAACACGATCGCTGTGGCCACCAGACCGAATATCCCCAGACCCGGCGCGCCGAAGGCCAGAACCAGCCCGACCAGCAGGGCGACCAGCACCAGCAGGGTCACCGCAATCAGCCGGAAGGCCGCGGCGGGCGAAAGATCGTATTTGTCATGCGCAGTCATGGGATGTTCCTTGCAAGGGTGGCGCGCGTTCCGGCCCCTTGATACCCCCGCCCGGCCCCGGGGCGCAATGCGACGCAGGAACGCGGCCAGACAGGTTTCGCCGCGCGGATGGCCCCTGCCCGGCCGGGAAGCAGCATGCACATATGCGAATAATCCATTGTTCGGGCATGGCGTGGCACACGCGCGCTTGCAATTCGGTGCGGCAGGTCCAATCGTTGCCGGATGAAAGATGCCTATTCCCTGATTTTGGCCGCCATCGAGGCGGGCACCTATCGCCCCGGCGACCGGCTGGTCGAATCCGAGCTGGCCGACCGCTTCGGCGTGTCCCGGACACCTGTGCGCGAGGCGCTGCAGCGGCTGGAAACGCAGGCCATGCTGGTGCGCGACGGGCGCAGCCTGATCGTCGCCTCGCTGGATCACAACCAGCTGGCCGAGCTGTATGTCGTGCGCGCCGAGCTGGAGGCGCTGGCCGCGCGGCTGGCCGCCCGCCACGCCACCCCCGAAGAGGTCCGCGTACTCAGCCAGATGGTCGAGGAGGACCGCCAGAACCAGCGCGACCCCGAGGCGCTGGCGCGGGCCAACCGGCGGTTTCACCGGCAGATCCATCTGGCCTCGCACAACCGCTATCTGGTGCAGCAGCTGGACCTTGTGCATCGCAGCATGGCGCTGATGGCGCGGACCTCGCTGGCCGCCGAGGGCCGCAGCGAGGCCGCCATGACCGAACATGCCCGCGTGGTCGAGGCGATCGCGGCGGGTGACGGGCAGGCCGCCGACAAGGCTCTGCGACAGCATATCTCGATGGCATGGGAAACCCGGCTGAAGCTGGAAGCCCATGCCCATGGCTGAGCCGTTCCGCGTCATTGCGACCGAGGCCGATCTGGCGCTGGGTTGCGCGCATCTGGCCGCCATCTGCCCGGTCTGGGCCGGGGCACTGCCCCGGATCGGCCCCCTGCCCCTGCGCCGCCGCCCCGATGGCTTTGCCGCCATGGCCGATGCGATCATCGGCCAGCAGATCTCGGTCGCGGCCGCCGCCTCGATCCGGGCGCGGATGGAGGCGGCGGGCCTTTTGTCCGAAGAGGCCCTGCGTGACGCCGACGATGAGGCGCTGCGGGCGGCGGGCCTGTCGCGGCCCAAGGCACGCTATCTGCGCGGCATTGCGGCGGCGCGGCTGGACTGGGCCGGTCTGCGGGCGCTGCCCGACGATGAGGCGATCGCGCGGCTGACCGCCCTGCCCGGCGTGGGGGTCTGGACCGCCGAGATCTATCTGAAATTCGCGCTTGGCCGCGCCGATGTCTTCGCCGCCGGTGATCTGGCGCTGCAGGAGGGCGCGCGGCTGTTATATGGGCTGGACGCCCGGCCCGGCCCGGCGGCCCTGCGCGTGCTGGCCGCGCCATGGCAGCCCTGGCGGGCGGTTGCGGCGCGCGGGCTGTGGGCCTATTACCGGCTGGCAAAAGGCCGCGAGGGAGTGACATGACCGATCGCCTGACATCCGCCCGCAAGGGCCCCAAGGCTGCCTCATCGGCGGTGATCTTTCTGCATGGCTACGGCGCCGATGGCAATGACCTGCTGGGTCTGGCCGATCCGCTGGCGCAGCATCTGCCCCAGACCGCGTTTTTCGCACCCAACGCACCCGAGCCCTGCCGCAACAATCCGATGGGTTTCCAGTGGTTTCCGATCCCCTGGCTGGACGGCTCGGGCGAGGACGAGGCGCGCAGTTCGATGCGGCGCTCGGTCGGGTTGCTGGACGCCTATATCGACGGCGTGCTGGCGCAGGAGGCGCTGACCCCCGACCGGCTGGTGCTGCTGGGCTTTTCGCAGGGCACCATGATGGCGCTGCATGTGGCGCCGCGCCGGGCGCAGGCCGTGGCCGGGGTCGTGGGCTTCTCGGGCAGGCTTCTGTCGTCCGAAACGCTGGAGGCCGAGGCGCAGGTCAGGCCGCCGGTGCTGCTGATCCATGGCGATCAGGACGAGATGGTGCCGTTCGATGATATGGCGCTGGCGGGCAATGCGCTGCTGGGTGCGGGCTTTACGGTCTACGGCCATGTGATGGAGGGGACCGGCCACGGCATCGCCCCTGACGGGCTGTCGGTCGCGCTGGCCTTTATCCGCGACCATCTGCCCCGCTGAGCCAAGCTGAGAGGGCGCAGGGGGCTTCGCGCCCCCATCCTTTTTCAAAGGATTCCCCCGCGGGATATTTGGACCAAGGCAAAGCTGCCTTTTCCGCAGGCAGGCGATTGTCATGGCGGTGTCACGGCATGCCGATATTTATCCGGCAGGCCCGGACAGATGCAGAGGCTTGCCAGACGGCTTGCGCGATATATAGTCAGGGCATTGATCTGAGAGGCGCCCCGCCGACCTGCGGGGCAAGCAGGAAGGCGACATGCTGGACGAGCATCATCAGACGGAGTTCCGGACCCAGTTCGTGCGCGAGCCTGCGGTGCTGCGCCATCACCCCGCGCTGGTTCTGAATGCCGATTTCCGCCCCTTGAGCTATTACCCCTTGTCGCTGTGGCCGTGGCAGGAGGCGATCAAGGCGGCGTTTCTGGACCGGGTCACCATTCTGGCCGAATATGACGAGGTGGTGCGAAGTCAGCGACAGGTGTTCCGCATCCCGTCGGTCGTCGTTCTGAAAGATTACGTCAAACCCCAGAAGCGCGTGGCATTCACGCGCTTTAATCTTTTTCTGAGGGACGAATTCTCGTGCCAGTATTGTAGCGCCAAGGGTGATCTGACCTTTGACCATGTGGTGCCCCGTTCACGCGGCGGTGTGACCAGCTGGGAGAATGTCGTGGCGGCCTGTTCGCCCTGCAACCTGCGCAAGGCCAATCGCAGCCTGCGCCATTCCGGCATGAGCCTGCGCCGTAAGCCGCGCCAGCCCATCCCTGAAGAGATGCACGCGATCGGGCGGCGTTTTCCGCCGAATCACCTTCATGAAAGCTGGATGGATTTCCTGTACTGGGATGCCGAGCTGGACAGCTGAGCAGCGGCCTGCTCGGGTATCGGACGCTCAGGCGTGGGGATCGTGATGATGGCCGCGCTGTGACAGATGCAGCGCCAATGCGGCGCTAAGCCCGCCCAGCAGAATGACAATCATTGGCACGCCTGCGGAAAGGCTGATCCAGAGCGTCAGCCCGGCAGCCACAAGCACGGCGGCGATCAGCAACAGGAAATGCGGCAGCGGCATGGGACTATCCTCTCCTTGTCACCAATATGGCAACAAGGTTGCAGGATGAAAAGAGCAGGCGTCATATGCGCGTCGTTTTGTCTTGTTGCCCGCCCTTCGGGTCGGGGGGGGGCACATCGGCGGGGGCAGAGCCGCTCAGACAAGCCCCGCATGCGCCATGGCGTCGTCGATCAGGCGGCGCGTCGGGTCGGTCAGCGGTGTCAGCGGCAGGCGCACGCGATCCTGACACAGGCCAAGCCGCGACATGGCGTATTTGGCACCGACGAGGCCCGGCTCGACGAAGATCGCCTGATGCAGCGGCATCAGCTGGTCCTGCAGCGCGAGTGCGGCCGTGTAATCGCCGCGCAGCGTCGCCTCCTGGAAGCGGGCGCAGAGGGCGGGGGCGACATTGGCCGTGACGCTGATGCAGCCCACGCCGCCATGGGCGTTGAAGCCAAGCGCTGTCGCATCCTCGCCCGACAGCTGGATGAAATCGGGCCCGCAGGTGATGCGCTGGCAGCTGACCCGCTCCAGCCTTCCGGTCGCGTCCTTGACCCCCACGATCGAGGGGATCTGCGCCAGCACGCCCATGGTTTCCGGCGTCATGTCAACGACCGAGCGGCCCGGAATATTGTAGATGATGATCGGCAGGTCGCAGGCCTCGGCCAGCGCGGTGTAATGCGCGATCAGCCCTGCCTGCGTCGGTTTGTTGTAATAGGGCGTGACCACAAGGGCGGCATCCGCGCCCACGCTGGCGGCATGTTTCAGCAGCCCGATCCCCTCGCGGGTCGAGTTCGACCCCGCCCCCGCAACGACCGGGATGCGGCCATCGACGGCGCGCACCACCTCTTCGATGACAAGGCGGTGCTCGTCATGGGTCAGGGTCGGGCTTTCGCCGGTGGTGCCGACCGGGACGATGCCGTGGCTGCCCTGATCCACATGCCACTCGACCAGCTTTTTCAGCGTGTCCAGATCCAGCTCGCCGTCCGGAGTGAACGGCGTGACGAGGGCTGGCATCGACCCTTTGAACATGACACGCTCCTTGCAGAATTTGGTATCGGGATGATCTGTTGCGCCGCTCTCACTAGCGGCGGGCGGCGCAGTTGCCAAGGATGTGAATTGCATGCGCGGGCTTTGGCCGCGACACAGGATGGTGATGCGACTTCTGCGTGACATGATATTGGCCGGGCTGCTGGCCGCTTTGCCGCTGGCCGCGCCTGCGCGGGCCGAGGATGCGGGCGCAATGGCGCTGGCGCTGGCCGCCGCCGACACGCGCGACTGGACCACCGCGCGGGCCGCCGCGCAGGCCGCCGGGCCGCTGGCCGAGGCGCTGATCGGCTGGCAGGCGCTGCGGGCCGGATATGGCGAATTCGGCGATTACCTCGATTTCGTGACCCGCAACCCGGACTGGCCGGGGCTGGACCAGATCCGCCAGCGCGGCGACGCCAAGCTGGGCGCCCTGTCGCCCGAGGACGCCGCGCTGTGGTTCGAGGGGCGCCCACCCGCCACCCTGCGCGCGCATGACGCCCTTGCGGCCACCCTGCCCCCCGAGGCCGCCGCCGCCGAACGCGCGCGGTTTTTCACCACCGCCACGCTGGACGCCGCCGATCAGGACGCGCTGCTGGCCCTGCATGGCGCCGAGCTGGTGCCGCTGGTCCCCGCCCGTATCACCGCACTGCTGGACCGGCAGCAATGGCAACAGGCCGAGCGGCTGCTGGACCGTTTGCCGGAAGAGGCCCGCGCCCTGCCCGCCGCCCGCATCGCGCTGCAAGCCGGGCGCGAGGGGGTGGACACGCTGATTCTGGCGCTGCCCGACGATCAGCGCGCCGATCCGGGCCTGACCATGGACCGCTATCTGTGGCGGGTGGGGGCGCGCATGCACGAGGGCGCGCAGGCGCTGATGCTGGAGGCGTCGGTCAGTGCCGAGGCCCTGCGTGACCCGGCGCAATGGGCGCAGATGCGGGTCGATTATGCGCGGCTGGCCATGCGCAACGGCGACTGGGCGCGGGCGCTGGCATTGGCCGCGCCGCATCATCTGGACCCCTCGAACCGACATTATCCCGATCTGGAATGGCTGGCCGGGTGGGCGGCGCTGAAAACCGATGATCCGGCCCGCGCGCTGGAGCATTTCCGCCATCTGGAAACCGTGGTCGGCGCCGCCATCAGCCGCGCCCGCGCGCATTACTGGCAAGGCCGCGCGCTGGAGGATCTGGGCCGCGAGGCCGAGGCCCGCACCGCCTTTCAGCGCGCCGCCGCATGGCCCGGCGTCTATTACGGCCAGCTTGCCGCCGAGCGTGTGGGCGTTGCCCTGCCCGCCGATTATGCGATCCCCGGCCCCGCCCATGACACCCTGCCCGACTGGCGCGGTGCGGCTTTGGCCGAAAATTCGGTCTATCGTGCCGGGCTGTGGCTGCTGGGCATGGGCCGCGCGACCGAGGCGCAGCGGTTCTTTCTGCATCTGGCGCCAGACGCCACGCCCGAGGACATCGCCCGCATGTCGCGCCTGATGTATGAGGCGGGCTATCCTTGGCACGGGCTGCGGCTGGCCAAGCAATCGGCCAATCAGGGGGTGATCTGGCCGGTGGCGCATTTCCCGCTGACCGGGCTGGAGGCCGAAGAGCTTGGCCCGCCGCCAGAACTGGTCATGGCCATCGCGCGGCAGGAATCAGAGTTCAACCATACCGCCAGCAGCCCGGTCGGCGCGCAGGGACTGATGCAGGTCATGCCCGGCACCGCCGAGCAGGTCACCCGCCAGATCGGCATGCCCTATGATCTGGCGCGGCTGTCCAGCGACGCGGCCTATAACGCCCGCATCGGGTCGCAATATCTGCTGGATCTGGCGGATCGCTTCGGGCCGTCGGTGGCGCTGATCGCCTCGGGCTACAATGCCGGGCCGGGGCGGCCTGCGCGCTGGCTGGGCGATTTCGGCGATCTGCGCAAGGGTGCCGACCCGGTCGAATGGGTCGAGCTGATCCCCTTTGACGAGACCCGCAATTATGTGATGCGGGTGGCCGAGGCGCTGCCCGTCTATCGCGCCCGGATCCATGGCAAGCCCGCGCCTATCGTGCCCCGCTGGGACCTGTCGGGCGGGGGCATGGTGCCGCCACCGCCATTGGGCCTGACGCTGGCGCTGTCGGCGCGGCCTCTGCCCAAGCCGTTTACCGGGATCGGTCCGCCCCTGCCTGCGGACTGGCCTGACGTGATGTCTGCCGCTGCCGGAACAGAGTGAAGATCCCGGCACCTACAACGATCACGGTGCCTGCGACCACATTGGCGCGCAGGGTTTCGCCAAACAGCAGCACGCCGATGATGCTGACCCAGACCAGTTGGGTATAGGCAAAGGGCTGCAGCGCCGAGGCCTCGGCCATCTCATAGCTGCGGATCAGCATGTAATGCGATCCCATGCCGCAGACACACAGGCAGGCCATCCAGATCCAGTCCTGCGGCGCCAGCCATTGCCAGTCCCAGATTCCGACCAGCGTAATCGCCACCGCCCCCGCAACGGCGGTCCAGAAAAAGCTGACCATCGCCGGATCATCGCGCGAGACATGCCGCGTCAGCAGGCCATACAGCGCGAACAGCAGGGCGGCGATAAAGGGCAGCAGCGCCTCGATGCTGAGAACGCCGCCGCCGGGGTTCAGGATCACCAGAATGCCCGAGAACCCGACCCCGATCGCGGTCCAGCGGCGCCAGCCCACCCGCTCGCCCAGAACCGGACCGCTCAGCGCCGCGACCAGCAGCGGATAGACCGCAAAGACGGCATGGGTCTCGATCAGGCCCAGACGGACAAATGCCTCGACGATGACCAGCATCTCGGCGGCCAGGATCACGCCGCGCGCGATCTGGGTCAGCGGGCGACGCGTGCGGATGGCGCGTTTCAGCCCGCCCGGCTGGCGCGAGACCAGCGCGATCACGAACAGCGCAAAGACCCAGTAGCGGATCATCACGATCATCACCGGCGGGTATTCCGACCCCAGCACCCGCGAGAACCCGTCCTGCAGCGCAAAGATGAAGCTGACCAGACACATCAGCAGGATCGCAAGGCCGGTGCGGTCCCGCAGGGGCGGCGGCGTTTCCGGCGGGATCGGCGGCGGCGCCGAAGCGGTGGCAGCCGAGGCGGCATAGGGCGGGTCGAAACGGTCGTCGGACATGTCTGCGCCTTCAGGGGATAGGCCCCTGTTGCGCCCCGCCCGTGACAAGGTCAAGCGCAGGCAGGGTTGCACGTCATGCAACCCTGCGCGCCGTGGCTCAACAGCATCGCCGGGACGGTTTCGGGCTCAGGGACACGCTCAGGGGCGGGCGCGGATGATCTTGGCGAAGGGCTCCAGCAGGGTCGGGTTGGCCGCGATGATCCGGCCCGATTCCAGCGGGTCGTCGCCCTCGCGAATGCCATGGACGAAGCCACCGGCCTCGCGCACCATCAGGATGCCCGCCGCGACATCCCACGGCTTGTTGCCGCGTTCCCAGTAGCCGTCAAAGCGGCCTGCCGCGACATAGGCCAGATCCAGCGAGGCCGCACCAAAGCGGCGCACGCCCGCGCAGACCGGCATCAGCTGCGCCAGATCCTGCAAGGCGGCGGGCAGCGGCCCCCGGCCCGCAAAGGGGATCCCCGTGGCAAAGACCGAATCGGTCAGCCGGGTGCGGCCCGAGACGCGCAGCCGCTGGTCGTTCATATAGGCGCCGTTGCCCTTTTCGGCGATGAACATCTCATCCTTGGCGGCGTCAAAGATCACGGCGGCGACGATCTCGCCCTTGTGCTCCAGCGCGATGCTGACCGCCCAATGGGGCAGGCCGTGCAGATAGTTCGTGGTCCCGTCCAGCGGATCGACGATCCAGCGGCGGGTGGGGTCCTGGCCCGCATCCTCGCCGGTTTCCTCGCCCAGCCAGCCATAGCTGGGCCGCGCATTCATCAGCTCTTCCTTGATCAGGCGTTCGGCCTCGCGGTCGGCGCGGGTGACGAAATCGCCGGCGCCCTTGACGCTGACCTGAAGGTTCTCGACCTCGCGGAAATCCTTGACGAGGCCGCGCCCCGCCTTGCGGGCGGCCTTGATCATCACGTTCAGATTGGCGCTTGCCATCGGGTGCTCCGGGAATTGGGGTTGGCGCCTCTTAGGGCAGGCGCGGCGGAATGTGAAGCGTCACGCGGCAGCGCCCCGCAGCATGCGCAGGGGTTCGGTGCGCGACAGCCGCAGTACATGCGCCATATAGGGCTGCGCCAGATCGCCCGAGCGCACCGCCGCATAAAGCCTGCGCCGCGGCCCCTGCGCCCCCAGCGGCAGCAGCGCCAGTTCCGGGTTGGCGGCCTCGCGCCGCAGAACCCAGTCCGGCATGACCGCGACCCCGCGCCCCGAGGCGACCAGCATCACCGCCACGGCGGTCAGTTCGACCGTGCGGGTGCGGGCGGGCTCGACCCCGGCGGGCGTCAGGAACTGACTGAACACGTCCAGCCGGGCGCGGTCCATCGGATAGGTGATCAGGGTCTCGGGCGCCAGATCGGCGGGCTCGGCATAGCCCTTGGCGACCAGCGGATGCCCGGCAGGCACGGCCAGCACCGGCGCATAGTCGAACAGCGGCTGAAAGGTGACGCCCGCCAGATCCTCGGGGTCGGACGAGATCACCAGATCGACCTCTTCGCGCACCAGTGCAGGCAGGGCGCCAAAGGCCAGACGCTGGCGGATGTCCACATCCACATCGGGCCAGGCGCGGCGGAAGATGTCCAGCACCGGCAGCAGCCAGTCGAAACAGGCGTGGCACTCCATCGCGATATGCAGCCGCCCGATGCGGCCCGCCTCGACGCCCTTGAACTCGGCCTCGGTGGCGGCGACCAGCGGCAGCACCTGTTCGGCCAACCGCAGCAGGCGCATGCCTGCCGCGGACAGGCGCATCGGCTTGGCCCGGCGGACGAACAGCTGGGTGCCCGACTGTTCCTCCAGCGCCTTGACCTGATGGGACAGGGCCGATTGCGTGATGTTCAGCACCTCGGCGGCGCGGGCCAGACCGCCCTGTTCATGGATCGCGTGAACGGTGCGCAGATGCCGCAATTCCAGATGCATGATGAACAGCTTTCACTTTGATCTTGAGGATTATGAATTTGTCTCACGCCGCGCCGCATGGCACAAGACCCGCAACAGAAGGGATTCGCCATGACCACGCCCAAGATCAGCTTCGAGTTCTTCCCGCCCAAGACGCTGGATGCCTCGTTCCGGCTGTGGGAGACCGCGCGCGCGCTGGCGCCGCTGGCGCCCGATTTCGTGTCGGTGACCTATGGCGCGGGCGGCACGACCCGCAAGCTGACCCATGAGGCGGTGACCACCATCCACCGCCAGTTCGGGCTGGAGGTCGCGGCGCATCTGACCTGTGTCGAGGCAACAAAGGCCGAGACGCTGGAGATCGTGCAGGCCTATGCCGATGCCGGGATCCGCGACATCGTCGCCCTGCGCGGCGATGCGCCCAAAGGCGCCGACCGTTTCACGCCCCATCCCGAGGGTTTTGCCAATTCGGTCGAGCTGATCGGGGCGATTGCCGCGCGGGGCGACATGACCATTCGCGTCGGCGCCTATCCCGAACCGCATCCCGACAGCGTCGGCACCGATGCCGACGTGGCCTGGCTGAAGCGCAAGATCGAGGCCGGTGCGACCAGCGCGATCACGCAGTTCTTCTTTGAAGCCGAGACGTTTTTTCGGTTCCGCGACAAATGCGCGGCGGCGGGGATCACCGCACCCGTCATCCCCGGCATCCTGCCGGTGCAAAGCTGGGCCGGCACCAAGCGGTTCGCCGCGAGCTGCAACACGACCGTCCCCGACTGGGCCGAAGAGGCGTTCCAGCTGGCCTCACTTGACGGGCCCGGCGCCGAGCGGGCGCTGGCCACCAGCCTCTGCGTCGATCTGTGCGAGGAGCTGATCGCGGGGGGCGTGGACCGGCTGCATTTCTACACGCTGAACCGGCCCGAACTGACCCGTGATGTCTGTGCGGCTCTGGGCGTGCGCCCGGCAAACGGGCTTGAGGCGGTGGCCTGAGCAGAACTGCCCGCCTTGTGGCGGGCGAAAGCCGGGGGCGCTTCGCCCCCCGGACCCCCAGAGGATATTTCTATGAAGAAGAAACTCCGGGGTCAGGGGCGATGCGCGGTGCGCGGCGGTTGAGCGTTCTTGCGGCGGGGGCGGTCGACGGCATGTAAGGCCAGACCGCCGGTCAGCAGGGCCGGGCCGGGATAGGGGCGCGGGACGGTCGGGTGCAGCTGTTCGGTCCGGTAGGCGCCCGCCAGCCGGGGGGCGCGGGCCAGAAACAGCTTGCCCCATCGCCGCCATGATCCGATCGGCGGCGAGGTCGGGTCGCAGGGGAAGAGATCGCGCCAGCCGTCGGGCAGCGGCAGGCCAAGGGTCTGCGCATGGCCCAGCATCCAGACCAGCGGGATATTGGCCAGCGGGCGCGCGGATTCGAACCCGCCCAGCTGGCCGCCGATGTCGGGATGGGCGCCGCGGAACCACAGCTGTTCGATCCGGCCTGCCGCATGGTCATCATCCCATAGCAGCGGCGCAAAGGCGGCGCGTGTCTCATCCAGTGCCAGCGCCTGAAATCCGTGTTCGATCCCCTGCCCCAGATGCGCGTCGTGAAAGCGAAAGCGCGGCTCGGTCAGCATCCACAGCAGCGGCAGGCGCAGGCCAAGCGCCATCACCGTGTCAAAGCAGCCCACCATGCGGATCGGCGTGCGGTCGTGGCAGCGGCGGCGGAAGGCGGTCAGAACGCCCGCAGCCCCGCCCTGCCGGTAAAGGCGCCAGGCGAGGCGGATGTTGCGCTCGGTCGCGTGTTCCGGGCGCAGCAGGCCGATGCTGTCGATCATGCCCGCAAGGCTGCGGATGGCAAAGGCGCCGCGCGAATAGCCCAGCATGAACACCGGCTGACCGGGCCGCCAGCCTGACGCGAGCCAGCCGTAAGCCTCGATGATCCGCGCCTCGAGGATGCGCCCCGCCGCCAGTTCCGGCAGGGTGCGCCAGCGGTTCCACTGCTGACCCATGCCATAATGGATACGCAGCCGCCCCGGCGGCGGCGGCAGGCCGTGGCGGCCCGTCAGCAAGCGGTGAATGCGCCCGATAGAGCTGCGCCGGCCATCGGCCAGCGAAGCAAAGGTGCCGTCCATCAGCACGACATGATGTGTCACAGGCGGGTCGCTCATGCCCTGAACGCTAGCACAGAGGCATGAGCAAAGGGTTACGACAGGCGCATCACGGTTGCGTGGCCCATCAGGCCAAAGCCGTTGAAGCGCGTGTTCGTCACCGTCGAATAGGCCCCCGCACCGTGGAAGATGACGAAATCGCCCTCGGCCGTGTCGGCGGGCAGGCTCAGCTCGCCCGGCAGCCGGTCGACCGAATCGCAGGTCGGGCCAAAGATCACGCGGCCCGAGCGGTCGCCCTGACGCGGCTGTCCCTGCGGGTCCAGCACCTCGATCCGGTCGATATTGCCGATGATCGGCAGCTCGGCCAGACCGCCATAGACGCCATCGTTCAGGAACACATGCGCCCCGTCGCGCACGCCCTTGACCTGCGTGATCAGCGCATAGGCATCGGCGCAGATGCCCCGGCCCGGCTCGCAGACCAGATCGGGGGCGTCGTCGCCGAAGGCCTCGGTCACCGTCTCGCCGATCTCGCGGAAGATCGCCTCAAGATCCGGCTCGACCCCCTGCACCCGGTGCGACGGAAAGCCGCCGCCCACGTTCAGCCGCGCGGCCCGCACGCCCGCCATATCGCAGATCTCGCGCGCGACGCGGATATAGCTTTCCCAGGCGATCGGGTCGGTGCATTGCGTGCCCGGATGGAAGGTCAGCGAGGCGACATAGCCGCGATCCGCCACCTTGGTCAGCAATTCCGCCGCCAGTTCGGGCGATGCGCCGAATTTCGAGCCGAAATCATAGGCCGCCCCCAGCACCGGCAGTTTGAAACGCGGCGAGATTTCGACGCCCTCACCCGCGATCTGCACCGGCACCTGACCGAACAGCTTGTCCAGTTCGGAATGGCTGTCCACCGACCAGGCGCGGATGTTCTGGGCCACGGCATGCGCGATCTCGGCCCGGGCGCGGACGGGGTTGTGATAGTGCCGCGCCGCACCGGGGGCGAGGCGCCCGATCAGGTCGATCTCGAACGGCGAGGCCACGTCGAAGCCGGTGATCCCGGCGGCGACGAGGTTCTGGATCACCGCCTCTTCGGGGTTGGACTTGACGGCATAGGTCACCAGACCGGGAAAACCCTCGATGAACTGGCGGGCCCGTTCCTGCAGCACCGTCGGCGCAAAGACCATCAGCGGGTTTTCGGGGGCAAGATGGCGGACCACCTCGGCCGGGTTGTCCCAAACGGTCTTGTGCTGTCCCATGGATGTTCCTTTCGCGCGCATATGTGGCCGGGTCTGGCGAAAACCCAGAATGGCGCTTTTGGGTTTCGAATTCACCGATGAAAAGGGTAGAATCGCACGCCACACCAGTTATTATGCCGACATACATGTCAATTTGACGAAAGCACCGGCATTTCCCATGGATGAACTGGATCGCAACATCATCGCGCAGCTTTCGACCGATGCGCGCATGTCCGTGGCCGTGCTGGCCCGCAAGCTGCGGGTCGCGCGATCCACGGTGCAGGCCCGGCTGGAGCGGCTGGAGGGCACGGGCGCCATCGCGGGCTATACGCTGCGGCTGGGCGAGGCGGCGCGCAGCGGGCGGATCCGCGCCACCGTGCTGCTGGGGATCGAGCCGCGCGGCCTGCCGGGCATCCTGTCGCGGCTGAAGGTCATGCCCCAGATCGAGCGCATCCACACCACCAGCGGCCGGGTCGATCTGCTGTTGCAGCTTGCCACCGGCTCGACCGCCGAACTGGACGACACGCTGGACCGGATCGGCGCGATCGAGGGCGTCCGGTCGTCGGAAAGCCTGATCCATCTGTCGGCCAAGCTGGACCGGGCGATCTGATATGCGCTTTGATGTGCGATCTTAACATCTAAATGGTTGCCTTCTGCGGCCATGGCGCCGACCATCGGCCCATACCAACAAGGAGGACGCGATGACCTATTTCACCGGCTTTGTGCTGCCCGTTCCTGCCGGGAACAAGCAGGCCTATGCCGATCATGCCACCGCAAGCTGGCCGATGTTCAAGCGTCACGGCGCGCTGCGCATGGTCGAATGCTGGGGCGAGGACGTGCCACGCGGCGCGCAGACCGATTTCTTTCGCGCCACCCAGGCCCGCGACGACGAGGTGCCGATGTTTTCCTGGATCGAATGGCCCGACCGCGAGACCGCCGAAACCGCGTGGGCCACGATCATCGAGGATACCAACTCGTTCCGCATGACCGACATGCCCTTTGACGGGGCGCGGATGTTCTGGGGCGGCTTCTCGCCGCTGGTCGACGAAAGCTGACCGCGCGCGACGGCTTGGCCTTTGCGCTTGGTTTCGCTAATCCCGTTGCGACAGATGGGGATTTGCGATGACGATGGACAAGAGCTTTGACGCGAAGGCCGCCGAGGCCCGGATCAGCGCCGAATGGGACCGCATGGGCGCCTTTGCCGCAGGTGCGAACAAGCGGCGGGACGAGACCTTCACCGTGATGATCCCGCCGCCCAACGTCACCGGCAGCCTGCATATCGGCCATGCCTTCAACAACACATTGCAGGATATTCTGGTCCGCTGGCACCGGATGCGCGGCTTTGACACGCTGTGGCAACCCGGTCAGGACCATGCGGGCATCGCCACCCAGATGGTGGTGGAACGCCAGATGGCCGAGCGTCAGGAACCCGGCCGCCGCGAGATCGGGCGCGACGCCTTTGTCGCCAAGATCTGGGACTGGAAGCGCGAATCCGGCGGAACGATCATGAACCAGTTGCGGCGCCTTGGCGCCTCGTGTGACTGGTCGCGTAACGCCTTTACCATGTCCGGCGCGCCCTCGGCACCTGCGGGGGAAGAGGGCAATTTCCACGACGCGGTGATCCGGGTCTTTGTGGATCTGTACAACAAGAAAGGGCCTGACGGACGCGGCATCATCTATCGCGGCAAGCGGCTGGTGAACTGGGACCCGCATTTCGAGACCGCCATCAGCGATCTTGAGGTCGAGAACCGCGAGGTGCCCGGCCATATGTGGCATTTCAAATACCCGCTGGCCGGCGGCGCGACCTATGAATATGTCGAGCGCGACGAGGAGGGTCGCGTCACCCTGCGCGAGACGCGCAACTATATCTCCATCGCCACCACCCGCCCCGAGACGATGCTGGGCGATGGCGCGGTGGCCGTGCATCCGTCGGACGAACGCTATGCCCCCATCGTTGGCCAGCTGGTCGAGATCCCGGTGGGGCCGAAAGAACACCGCCGCCTGATCCCGATCATCACCGACGAGTATCCCGACCCCACGTTCGGGTCGGGCGCGGTCAAGATCACCGGCGCGCACGATTTCAACGATTACGGCGTGGCGCAGCGGAACGGCATTCCCCTCTATACGCTGCTGGACACCAAGGGCGCGATGCGCAGCGACGGGCTGTCCTATGCGGAGAGCGCCGCGATTGCCTCTCGCGCCGCCCGCGGCGAGGATGTGGGCGACGTGTCGGCGGTGAACCTTGTCCCCGACGATCTGCGCGGACTGGACCGCTTCGAGGCCCGCAAGCGCGTGGTCGAGGCGATCACCGCCGAGGGTCTGGCCGTCACCTATCTGCACCGCGAGATCGAGCCGGAAACCGGCGCCGAACATCTGGAGCGCCGCCCCGTGGTGGACGCCAAGCCGATCATGCAGCCCTTCGGCGACCGCTCGGGGGTGGTGATCGAGCCGATGCTGACCGATCAGTGGTTCGTGGACACCAAGCGCATCGTCGGCCCCGCGCTGGAGGCCGTCCGCGACGGCCGCACCCAGATCCTGCCCGAGCAGCACAAGAAGGTCTATTTCAACTGGCTGGAGAATATCGAGCCGTGGACCGTCAGCCGCCAGTTGTGGTGGGGGCATCAGATCCCGGTGTGGTATGGACCGACGCCAAAGGATGGATCTTTCGATTACGACGAGAAAATCCAGTTCTGCGCCGCCAGCGAAGCAGAAGTGAGAAAGCTTGCACAGGCTCGCTACGGCGATCATGTCACCGTTGGCTTTTTTAACGAGGGTAGGACTGCATACGATCCCAACAGCCGCGTGGTCGAACTGCACCGCGACCCCGACGTCCTCGACACCTGGTTCTCCTCGGGCCTCTGGCCCATCGGGACGCTTGGCTGGCCCGAACCGACCGAGGAACTCAAGAAATATTTCCCGACCGACGTGCTGGTCACCGGCTTTGACATCATCTTCTTCTGGGTCGCCCGGATGATGATGATGCAGCTGGAGGTGGTCAAGGACGTGCCGTTCCACACAGTCTATGTCCACGGGCTCGTGCGCGACGAAAAGGGCGCGAAGATGTCCAAGTCCAAGGGCAATGTCATCGACCCGCTGACCCTTGTGGACGAATATGGCGCGGACGCGCTGCGCTTCACCCTGACAAGCATGGCGGCGATGGGGCGCGACCCCAAGCTGGGCCCGAAACATGTCGAGGTGAACCGCAATTTCGTCACCAAGCTGTGGAACGCCACCCGATTCGCCGAGATGAACGGCGTGCGCGGCGGCGGGGCCCGGCCCGATCCTCAGAACACCGTCAACCGCTGGATCATCGGCGAGACCGCGCGCGCGCTGATGGCCACCGACGAGGCATTGGCCAGCTATCGCTTCAACGATGCGGCGGGCGGGCTTTACGCCTTTGTCTGGGGCAAGGTCTGCGACTGGTATGTCGAATTCGCCAAGCCGCTGTTCGACGGTGACGATGCCGGAGAAACGCGGGCCACGATGGGCTGGGTGCTGGATCAGTGCTACGCGATGCTGCACCCGATCATGCCCTTTGTGACCGAGGAACTCTGGGCGCTGACCGGGGATCGCGACCGCATGCTGGTCCACGGGCACTGGCCGGAACTGGGCGCCGATCTGATCGACGCGGAGGCCTATGCCCAGATGAACTGGGTGATCGCGCTGATCGAGGCCGTGCGCTCGGCCCGCGCGCAGATGGGCGTGCCTGCGGGGGCCAGGCTGGACCTGATCGTGACCGAGGCGGATGCCGCCGCCCGCACCGCCCTGACCGCCAACAGCCCGCTGATCGAGCGGCTGGCGCGGGTGAACCCGCCCATGGACGGCACGGCGGGCCGGGGCATGATCGCGGTTTCGGCGCAGGGGGCCAGTTTCGCGCTGCCCATCGGCGAGGTGATCGACGTGGCTGCTGAAACCGCGCGGCTGACCAAGGCGGCAGGCAAGGTCGAAAAGGATGCCGAGGGTCTGCGCAAGCGGCTGTCGAACCCGAAATTCGTCGAGAATGCCGAGGCCGAGGTGATCGAGGAGACGCAGGCCAAGCTGGCGGCGCTGGACGATGACATCGCGCGGCTGCGCGCGGCGCTGGATCAGTTGGCGGCGATGTGAGCCTGCGCCGCCGGAGGCGCCTGAGGCACGGGCAGGAGCCTCCGGCGGGGATATTTGAGTGAAGAAGAGGCCGGGGTCAGCCGACGTGTGACAAGGCGCGTGACAGGGCGCGCGGCAGGGCTGCGGCGAGGACGTCCAGCTCGGTCAGGGTGGCGCAGCTGATACGGATGCAGCGGTCCAGCGGGGCCACGCCCGGCATGCGGATGAAGACATCTTCGGCCTCCAGCGCGGCCACAAGCGCGCGGGCGAAGGCGCCGTCGCGGCCCGTGTCCAGCGCCACGAAATTGGTGGCCGAGGGGCGCGCGGTCAAGCCGTTCGCGGCGCCGATTTCGGCGATGCGGTCGCGGGCGGCGGCGACCTCGGCCACCACATGCGCCAGCCAGCCCTGATCGGCCAGCGCCGCCAGCGCGCCTGCCTGCGCGATGCGGTTCACGCCGAAATGGTTGCGGACCCGGTCGAAGGCGGCGATCAGCTCCGGCGCGCCCAGGGCATAGCCGATCCGGGCGCCGGCCAGCCCGTAAGCCTTGGAGAAGGTGCGCATCCGGATCACGCGCGGATCATCGGCGGCGATGGCAGGCCGGGCCTCGTCGGGGGCGAATTCCAGATAGGCCTCGTCCAGCACCAGCAGGCAGCCGGGCGGCAGGCGGTCCAGCATGCTCTCGATCACCTGGCCGGGATGCCAGCTGCCCATCGGATTGTCGGGATTGGCCAGATAGATCAGCCGCGCCCCTGTCTGTGCCGCGCGGTCCAGCAGCGCCTCGGGGTCTTCCCGGTCATCGCGGTAGGGCACCTTGTGCAGCACGCCGCCAAAGCCCGTCACGTGATAGTTGAAGGTCGGATAGGCGCCGTCCGAGGTCACCACCGCATCGCCCGGCGCGACCGTCAGCCGCACCAGATTGCCCAGCAACCCGTCGATCCCCTCGCCCACAACGATATTGGCGGGGGCGGCGCCCAGATGCTCGGCCAGCGCCTCGGTCAGGTCATGGCTGGGCGCATCGCCGTATTTCCAGATGCCCGACACCGCCTCGCGCATGGCCCGCGCCGCCAGCGGGCTGGGGCCGAACGCGCTTTCATTGGCGCCAAGGCGGGCGGCAAAGGGGGCGCCGCGGCGCCGCTCCAGTGTTTCGGGACCGACAAAGGGCACGGTGGCGGGCAGCGAGGCGGGGATGGGGGCGAGGCGTGTCATGGCGCGCAGATTGCCCTGCCCGCCCGCGCCCTGCAAGGCGTCAGAAGGCGCGGAAGGTCATCGTGGTCAGCGTGCGGCTGATATGGGGAATGTCGAACAGCCGCTCTGACAGGAAACGACCGACATCCTCATCCTCGGGGATATAGACCTTGGCGATCAGGTCGTAATCGCCCGAGGTCGAGAACAGCTCGCTGACCACCTCGCGGTCATAGATCGCCTCGGCGACCTGATAGGTGCGACCGGGCTCGCATCGGAACTGGACAAAGACGGCGCGCATCGTGATCTCCTGCTTTGGGCGGCAGGTTAGCCGCTGGCGGTGGCGCGGGTCCAGTCCCCGCGCGCATGGCCACGCCAGAAGCGGATCATCAGCAGGATCGCGGCGCAGGTCAGGCCGACGCACAGGCCCAGCCACAGCCCGCCGGGGCCAACGCCCAGGGGGAAGGCCAGCGCCCAGGCCACCGGCATGCCGACCACCCAATAGCTGAAGCCCGCGATCCACATCGGCACATTGGTGTCATGCACGCCGCGCAGAAAGCCCAGTGCGATCACCTGAAAGGCGTCGGTCAGTTGGAACAGTGCGGCAAACATCAGCAGGCTGGCGCCAAGCGTCACGATCACCGGCAGTTGCGGATCGGCCGGGTCCAGGAACATGCGCACCATCTGCCGGGCGAACAGCAGATAGATGGCGATGGCAATCATCGCAAACAGCAGCGACAGCCAGATCACCGTGATGGCGGCCTCGCGCATCCCGGCGCGGTCGCCGCGGCCCTTGGCCTGCCCCACCCGCACCGTGGCCGCGTTGGACAGGCCCAGATGCGCCATGAAGGTGACAGCGGTGATCTGCAGCGCGATCCCATGCGCGGCCAGTTCCACGGTTCCGATCCACCCCATCATCAGGTTCGAGGCGACGAACAACCCGCCCTCGGCCACCATGGTCAGGCCCACGGGCCAGCCGATCCGGGCGACCTGCGACATGGCCTGCCAGTCCGGGCGCCAGAAGCGCAGAAACAGGTGATAGCGCCGCGCCTTGGGCAGCCATTCGGCATAGGCGATCAACAGCACCAGCTGCGTGGCCTGCACGGTGACGCTGGCGATGGCCGCGCCCTGCACGCCCAGCTCGGGCGCGCCCAGATTGCCAAAGATCAGCACCCAGTTGAGAAACAGGTTCACCGGCAGCCCGGCCAGCGTGACCCACATCACGATCTGCGTCCGCTCCAGCGCGGCCAGATACGAGGCCAGCGTCACCTGCCACAGGATCAGCCCCAGCCCCCAGCCGGCGATGCGCAGATAGTCCTGCGCCAGCGCCGAGACGACCGGGGATTGCCCCAGCGCCAGCAGCACCGGCTCGGAAAACCACATCAGCGGCATGACCAGCAGCGCAAAGCCCGCCGACAGCCACAGCGCCATGCGCGCGCCGCGCCGCACCTCGGTCTCGCGCCCCGAGGCGACATGGGCCGCGATCAGCCCCATCAGCCCGGTGCCGAACCCCATGCCCAGAAAGAACAGGATGTGAAAGAACGAGGTCGCAATGACCAGCGCCGCCAGCGGCTCGACCCCGTACCAGCCGATCATCACCGTGTCGCCCACACCGATGGCCATGCGCGCCAGATGGCTGCCGATCAGCGGCAGACCCAGCGACAGCGTCGCGATCACATGAGGGCGATAACGTGTCCACCGCATGGTTTCGCCATATCCCGCCACCACAGATGCGGCAAGAGGGGCATTGCACGTCCTGCAACCCCTTCCGCCTGCATTGGTCCGGAAATATCCTCGGGGGGGCCGCCGGAACGGCGGCGGGGGCAGACAGCCCCCTTGCGACGCTTGCCGCACCCCCTGCCATCTGCGATAGATCGCCAACCCCTGAGCCAAGAGGCCACCCATGAGCTTTCGCGCCCGTCACCTGCTGGGCATCGACCATCTCAAACCCGATGAGATCGTGTCGCTGCTGGATCTGGCCGAGGATTACGTCGCCCTCAACCGGCGCACGGTCAAGCATTCCGATGTGCTGGCGGGGATGACCCAGATCAACATGTTCTTCGAGAACTCGACCCGCACGCAGGCCAGTTTCGAACTGGCGGGCAAGCGCCTCGGCGCCGATGTGATGAACATGGCGGTGTCGCAGTCCTCGGTGAAAAAGGGCGAGACGCTGATCGACACGGCGCTGACGCTGAACGCGATGCAGCCCGATCTGCTGGTCGTGCGCCACCCCCATTCCGGCGCCGTCAACCTGCTGGCCGAAAAGGTGAACTGCGCCGTCATCAATGCAGGCGACGGGCGGCACGAACATCCCACGCAGGCGCTGCTGGACGCGCTGACCATCCGCCGCGCCAAGGGGCGGCTGCACCGGCTGACCATCGCCATCTGCGGCGATATTGCCCATAGCCGGGTCGCGCGCTCGAACCTCATCCTGCTGGGCAAGATGGAAAACCGCATCCGCCTGATCGGCCCCGCCACCCTGATGCCCGCAGGCGTGGCGGATATGGGCGTCGAACTCTACGAGGACATGCGCGAGGGGCTGAAGGGCGCCGATGTCGTGATGATGCTGCGTCTGCAGAAGGAACGCATGGATGGCGGCTTCATCCCGTCAGAGCGCGAGTATTTCCACCGCTTCGGCCTCGATGCCGAAAAGCTGGCGCTTGCCGCACCTGACGCCATCGTCATGCATCCCGGCCCGATGAACCGGGGCGTGGAAATCGACGGCACCATCGCCGATGACATCAACCGCAGCGTCATTCAGGATCAGGTCGAGATGGGCGTCGCCGTCCGCATGGCCGCCCTCGATCTGCTGGCCCGCAACCTGCGCGCCACCCGTGGCCGCGCCGCCGCAGGAGAGGCATGATGGACCTGATCTTCCGCAACGCCCGCCTGATCGACCCCGAGGCGCAGACCGACACGCCCGGCAGCCTGCTGGTCCGCGATGGCCGCATCGCCGGACGCGGCGCCCCGGATGAACCCGCCCCCGAAGGTGCCACCATCATCGACTGCCGGGGCCGCGCGCTGGCGCCGGGCCTCATCGACTGGGGCGTCAAGATCGGCGAGCCGGGCGAGCGGCACAAGGAAAGTTTCCGCAGCGCCGGTCGCGCGGCGGCGGCGGGCGGCGTGACCACCCTCATCGCCCGCCCCGACACCGCGCCCCCGCTGGACACGCCCGAGGCGCTGGAATTCGTCGCCCGCCGCGCCGCCGACGCGCAGGTCAACATCCGCCACATGGCGGCGCTGACCAAATCCCGCGAGGGCCGCGAGATGGTCGAGATCGGCTTTCTGACCGATCTGGGCGCCGTCGCCTTCACCGATGGCGTGCGCGTCGTGCGCGACACCAAGCTGCTGGCCCGCTGCATGACCTATGCGCGCGGCCTTGATGCGCTGATCCTGGGCCACCCGCAGGACCCGGGCCTGTCAGCAGGTGCTGCCGCCACCTCGGGCAAGTTCGCCTCGCTCTACGGCATCCCCGCCGTCTCACCCATGGCCGAGGTGATGGGTCTCGATCGCGATCTGGCGCTGGTCGCGATGACCCGCTGCCGCTGGCATGCCGATCAGGTCACCACGGCGGCCAGCCTGCCCGCGCTGGCCCGCGCCCGCGCGGCGGGGCTGGATGTGACGGCGGGCATCTCGATCCACCACCTGACCCTGAACGAGCTGGATGTCGGCGATTACCGCACGTTTTTCCGCTTTACCCCGCCCCTGCGGTCGGAAGAGGACCGGCAGGCCATGGTGCAGGCGGTGGGCGACGGGCTGATCGACGTGATCGCCAGCTTCCACACGCCGCAGGACGAGGAAAGCAAACGCCTGCCCTTCGAGGCGGCAGCCCCCGGCGCGGTGGGCCTCCAGACCCTGCTGCCCGCGGCGCTGCGGCTCTATCATCAGGGCGGTCTCAGCCTGCCGCAGCTGTTCCGCGCCATGTCGCTGAACCCGGCGCGCCGCCTGAACCTGCCCGCCGGGCGCCTGTCCGAGGGTGCGCCTGCCGATCTGGTGCTGCTCGACCCCGACGCGCCCTTTGTGCTGGACCGCTTTGCGCTGCTGTCCAAATCGAAGAACACCCCCTTTGACGGCGCCCGGATGCAGGGCCGGGTGCTGGGCACCTGGATCGCCGGCCTGCGCGTTTTCGGAGACCCCGCATGAGCCTGATCCTCTGGACCCTCGCCGGCTATCTTCTGGGCTCGGTGCCCTTCGGCCTTGTGATCGCCCGCGCGCTGGGGCTGGGCGATCTGCGTCAGATCGGCTCGGGCAATATCGGCGCGACCAATGTGCTGCGCACCGGCAACAAGCCCGCAGCCCTGGCCACGCTGCTGCTGGACAGCGGCAAGGGCGCCATCGCGGTGCTGCTGGCGCGGCATTTCGGCGGCGAAACGGCGGCGATCCTGGCGGGCGGCGCGGCCTTTCTGGGCCATTGCTTCCCGGTCTGGCTGGGCTTTCGGGGCGGCAAGGGCGTGGCGACCTTTCTGGGCACGCTGATCGCACTCAACTGGCCGCTTGGCCTGATCGCCTGCGCGACATGGGCGCTGACGGCACTGATCGCCCGCATCAGCAGCCTCAGCGCGCTTCTGGCAGCGGCGCTGGCCCCGGTCTTTGCCTGGGGGCTGGGCCGGACCGACATCGCGGCGGTGGCCGCTTTCATGGCGGTGCTGATCTTCCTGCGCCACCGCACGAATATCAGCCGCCTGCTGGCCGGAACCGAGCCGCGCATCGGCCGCAAATAGCCCTCAGCGTTCGGCCACCAGCACCCGGCCGGGCCGGGCCGGACGGGGCGGCACATCGACGGCTTCACGCAGCGCAGTGGGGCTGAACGGCCCCTGCATCTCGGCCTGCACATCGCTCTCGGGCATCGGCGCGGGCACCGGCGCCGCTGCGCGACCCGAGGCTGCCTGCCCCGCCATCTGCTGCAACGCCATCCGCTGCCCCGCCATCTGCTGCAACGCCTCGGCCCCCCGCCGCGCCGAGACCGCAACCGAGATCGCCGCAAGACACGCCCCCGACAGCAGGATCAGCAACACCGCGCCCGCAACGCCGGCCAGCAGCGGCAAGGGCGGCACCCCTTCGGCCCGCTGCACCATCACGACGACCGCCGCAATCAGCGCCCCAAGCCCCAGCACGAAGACCGCACCCACCAGCCGACCAATCCAGACCATCACATCACCACGCATGAACTGCCCCCAATCCTTTTGACCGGAGGTGCCACCACCATCGCACCAGATCAACCCATCGCCATGCCGAAGCCGCTCACCTTCGCGTGCACCGACGCCACCACGGCCTCTTCTTCACACAAATATCCTCGGGGGGTCCGGGGGGCGAAGCGCCCCCGGCTGTCGCGGGACGCAACCGGGCACCGTCAGTAGGAATACTCGTCATAGATCCGGCTCAGATCACCGCCCCATTCGCCGCGATACTTGTCCAGCAACTCGTCCGAGGGCACCTTGCCGCTGTCCACGCTTTCGCGCAGCGCGTTCAGGAAATGCGTCTCATCCGGCACCAGCCCGCCGCTGCCGGGCCTGCCCCGTGCCTTCAGCCCGGCCTCGGCAATCGCCAGAACCTCGCGCGCCAGATCGTGCATCCGCACGCCCCCGGCCTCGGCCTGCAACCCGTCGCGGCCCGCGGCCACGCGCAGCCCCTCGCGGGTCTCGGCATCCCAGCCCTTGACCAGATCCCAGGCCGCATCCAGCGCGCCCTGATCATAGGTCAGCCCGACCCACAAGGCGGGCAGCGCGCACAGCCTGCGCCACGGCCCGCCATCGGCACCGCGCATCTCGATATATTTCTTGACCCGCGCCTCGGGGAAGACCGTCGTCATGTGATCGGCCCAGTCCGACAGGGTCGGCACCTCGCCGGGCAGGGCAGGCAGACGACCGTTCAGGAAATCCCGAAAGCTCTGCCCCAGGGCGTCGATATATTTCCCGTCGCGATAGACGAAATACATCGGCACATCGAGGATATAGTCCACCCACCGCTCGTATCCGAAGCCGTCCTCGAACACGAAGGGCAGCATGCCGGTGCGCGCCGCATCCAGATTCTGCCAGATATGCGCGCGCCACGACTTCATGCCATTGGGCTTGCCATCCAGAAAGGGCGAGTTCGCAAACAGCGCCGTGGCCACCGGCTGCAGGGCCAGCGCCACGCGCATCTTCTGAACCATATCGGCCTCGGAGCCGAAATCGAGATTCACCTGCACGGTGCAGGTCCGGTACATCATCTGCGTGCCAAGCGTGCCCACCCGGCCCATGTAATCGGTCATCAGCCGGTAGCGCCCCTTGGGCATCATCGGCATGTCGCCCTGCCCCCAGATCGGCGCCGCACCCAGCCCGATAAAGCCCGCGCCGATGTCATGGGCCACGGCCTCGACCTCGGCCAGATGGCTGTTCACCTCATCACAGGTCTGGTGGATCGTCTCCAGCGGCGCGCCGGACAGTTCCAGCTGCCCGCCCGGTTCCAGACTGACATTGGCGCCGTCGCGTTCCAGCCCGATCAGCTTGCCCGCCTCATGCACGGGCGTCCAGTTAAAGCGGTCGCGCAGCCCCTCCAGCATCGCCGTGACCGACACGGCACCCTCATAGGGCAGCGGCATCTTGCGGGCGTCGTCATAGCCGAATTTCTCGTGCTCGGTGCCGATGCGCCATTGATCCTTCGGCTTTTCACCGCTGGCGATATAGGCGGCCAACTGGTCACGATGCTCGATGGGGCCGCCGCCCTGCTGGGGAATTGACATGGAAAGCTGGCCTTATGTGATCGTTCGGTCGGTCACAGGTGGCAAGCGTGCGGGGCCAAGTCAAGGCGCCTCAGTCACGCCTCAGCCAAACGGTGCGCATCGCGGCCCCGCCATCGGCCACCGCCGACAGCGCCTCGGATGCCGTGCCCAGATCCAGACCCGGCAGCGCGGTAAAGGCATCGGCCAGTGCGGCGGCGCCCGCCGCCTCGACCGGGATCAGCAGCGCCTCGCCCCCGATGGAGCGCAGCCGCCAGCAGGCCCGCCCGCTGACCCGCAGCAGGCGGATTTCCGCCAGATCGCGCAGCGGCATCTCGGCCCCCGGCGTCTCGGCCCCGAAATAGCGGATGGCGCCCTCGACGATCTCGACCACGCCCTGCGCCGCGACAGCGCGCCGGAAGGCCAGCCTGCGCCGCGCGCCCATCGCCAGAACCGCGCCGGTCACCGCCACGGCCCCGCCCAGCAGCGCCAGAAACCAGCCACCGCGAAACCCCAGCCACAGCCCCCCCGCGACCACCGCCAGACAGGCCAGAAGCTCGGCATGGACCGCCAGCCAGCGGCGGATCTCCGGGCGGATCATGGCGCGATCCCTATTGGCGAGGGCAGAACCACCATGCGCATATGGCCCGCAGGCTGGAACCCGATGGCGCGATAGGCCCGCTCGGCCACAGGGCTGGCGGCAAACAGAAAGGCGCGCCCGGCCCCCTGCGCGCGCAGTTCGGCCAGATGCAGCGCCACCGCCGCCCGCGCCAGCCCCTGCCCGCGCAGGTCGGGCGGCGTATAGACCCCGCCCACCTGCACGCAGCCCCCCGCCCGCGCATTCAGCCCGCTCAGCGCCACCGGACGCCCGCCCCGCCACAGCAGCCGCAGCCCGTCCTCGGCCAGCCACAGCGGCAGTTCGGCCCGCGCCGCCGTCCGCGCCTCGGCGGGGGTTTCGGCCACGGTCTCGACCCGGTAGGCGGCCCGCCAGCCGGTCAGCAGCTCCATCTCGGCAGCAGCAACGGGGCGCAGTTCCAGCCCCTCCTGCGCCGGCATGCGCAGATCGGACAGGGGCAGCGCAAAGCACGGCTCGGTCCGGTCGAGGCGCGGGGGCGGCAGGTCCAGCCGCGACAGGCAGGCCGCGACCTGCGCCGAGGCGCCATTGATCCCCAGCACCTCATGACCGGCCAGGACCTGCGGCAGAGCCGCCCAATCCCCGGAACCTGCCTCACGCATCTGCGGCATCAGGATGCCCGCAACGGTCAATCCGACAAAGGCAGTGCGCTCCGCATTGGCCCACAGATGCACCGAGCGCGGCGCGCCCGGGGCCAGCCCATAGCGGGCGAGGTTCGATTGCAGAAAGACCGGCCCCTCGGCCACCCGATCAAGGGCAGCGATCGCCGCAGGCAGGTCCGACGCATCGACCGGGATCATCAGAGGCAACCGGGCATGGGTATCTGGGCAACAAAGAAATCTACCATCGGGCCAGCGCATCCTCGTCGCTGTCTTTGGCCGTAACCCATCGGGTCCGGCCATCCCGGGCGATTTCGCGCTTCCAGAACGGGGCGCGGGATTTCAGCCAGTCCATCAGGTAATCGGCGGCGTCAAAGGCGGCCCGGCGGTGGCGGGCGGCGGTGGCGACCATCATGATCGGCTGGCCCACGTCCAGACGGCCATGGCGATGCACGATCCGCCAGCCGGTCAGGCCAAAGCGGCGCACCGCCTCGCGGCCGTAATCGCTCAGCGCGCGTTCGGTCATGCCGGGATAATGCTCGATCTCCAGCGCGGCAAGGCTGCCGGTGTCATCGCGCACGATGCCGGTAAAGCTGACCACCGCGCCCGCGCCCCGGTCCAGACCGGCAAGCTCGGCCGTCAGGTCAAAGGGCTGAGGCTGGACCCGCGCGGCCATCAGCCACCGGTCATCGGCGGGAAAATGGCGATCTCGCGGGCGGCGCCGATCGGGGCGTCAAGATCGGCGAATTGCTGGTCGATCGCGCAGCGCAGCGCGCCCGTATCGGCAAAGGCCGCCGCATGCCCTTCGGACCGGGCAGTCAGTTCCGACAGCAGCGCACGCACGGTGGGCGCCTCGGTCCGGACCGTCTCGCGCGGCTGGCCCACGCGCTCGCGCACCCAGGCGAAATACAGCAGATCAACCGTCATCGCGCGTCTCTTTCAGATGCGGCAGCGCCTTGCGGAAGTAATCCCAGCCGGTGATCGCCGTCAGCGCGGCGGCCAGCCAGATCAGCACCAGCCCGGCATGGGTGGCCATCGCCGACCAGCTTCCCGACCAGACCAGCCCGGTCTCGCCCACGCGCGGCGGGCGGCCATGTTCCACATAGGTCAGCCCGGTGCCCAGAAACAGCACCGCAATGGCCACCATCTGACAGGTCGTCTTCCACTTGGCGAGGCTGGTCACCTTCAGGCTGCGCGAGCGGTCGCCCAGGAACTCGCGCAGGCCCGACACGAAGACCTCGCGGAACAGAATGATCGTCACCGGCAGGATCAGCCAGGGGTTCATCCCCGAATAGCCGGTGATCACCACCAGCGCGATCACCACCATCGCCTTGTCGGCAATCGGGTCCATGGCGGCGCCAAAGCGGCTTTCCTGATTCCAGGCCCGCGCCAGATAGCCGTCGAACCAGTCGGTGACCGCCGCCAGCAAGAACAGCGTCAGCGCCGCCCAATCCGCCCAGGGGCGATGAAAATACAGAAACATCAGCGGCACGCCGGGCGCCGCCAGCAGCCGCATGAGGGTCAGTGTGTTGGGCAGGTTCCAGCGCATGGCCGCACGCTAGCCCCTGCAACGACCATTGGAAAGAGGCCGCGTCGAAAAGACCGGCCCCCCGCGCCCTGCTTTGGTCCCGAAATATCCCGGGGGTCCGGGGGCTGGCCCCCGGCGCCCGCCTCAGTCCCGCGTGTTGAAATGGTCGTGCACCTTCTGCGCCATCGCAGCCGAGATCCCCGGCGCGGCCAGCAGATCCGCCAGACCCGCGCGGCTGACCGCCTTGGCGCTGCCGAAATGCGCCAGCAGCGCGCGCTTGCGGGCCGCGCCGATGCCCGCAATCTCATCCAGCGGGTTCGCCATGACCGCCTTGGCGCGCTTGGCGCGGTGGGTGCCGATGGCCCACCTGTGCGCCTCATCGCGCAGGCGCTGCACGAAATACAGCACCGGGTCGTTCATCCGCAGGGCAAAGGGGCGCGTGCCGGGGCGGTGGAACTCCTCCTTGCCATGGTCGCGGTCCTGACCCTTGGCGACGCCGATCATCGGGATGTCCTCGACCCCCATCTCGACCATGATCCCGGCCACCGCCGAGACCTGACCGGCGCCGCCGTCGATCAGCAGCAGGTCGGGCCAGGCCTCGGTCTGGCGGTCGGGGTCGTCCTTCAGCAGCCGGGCAAAGCGGCGGGTCAGCACCTCTTTCATCATGCCGAAATCGTCGCCCGGCGTGATCTCGGTGCCCTTGATGTTGAACTTGCGATACTGGCTCTTGATCCAGCCCTCGGGGCCCGCCACGATCATGCCGCCCACCGCATTGGTGCCCATGATATGGCTGTTGTCATAGACCTCGATCCGGCGCGGGGGGCTGGGCAGCCCGAACGCCTCGGCCAGACCCTCCAGCAGGCGCAGCTGCGTGGCGCTTTCGGCCATGCGGCGGGCCAGGCTTTCGCGGGCATTGCGCAGCGCATTCGTCACCAGATCGCTTTTCTCGCCGCGTTGAGGCACCAGAACCTCGACCTTGCGGCGGGCGCGCTCCGACAGGATCTCGGCGGTCAGGTCGGGGTCTTCGGGCGGGTGCGACAGCAGGATCTGACGCGGCGGCGGCTTGTCGTCGTAGAACTGCAACAGGAACGCCTGCATCACCTCGTCGGGGCTCTCGGCGCCGCCCAGCCGGGGGTAGAAATCGCGGTTGCCCCAGCTCTGGTTCGCGCGGATAAAGAACACCTGCACGCAGGCCTGCCCGCCCTCCATGTGCAGCGCGACGATGTCGGCCTCGGCCACACCCTTGGGGTTGATCGCCTGCACCGATTGCACGGCGGTCAGCGCCTTGATGCGGTCGCGCAGGGCGGCGGCGCGCTCGTATTCCATGTTCCCGGCGGCGCGCCCCATCTCGGCGGCCAGATCCGACTGGATCGTCGTGGTCTTGCCCTGCAGGAACCGCTCGGCGTCATTCACCAGCGCGGCATAGTCGGGCTCGCTGATCCGGCCCACGCAGGGGGCGCTGCAGCGCTTGATCTGGAACAGCAGGCAGGGGCGGGTGCGGGATTCAAACACGCTGTCGGTGCAGTTGCGCAGCAGGAACACCCGCTGCAGCTGGGTCAGCGTGCGGTTGACCGCGCCGGCGCTTGCAAAGGGGCCGTAATATTCGCCCTGTTCCGATTTCGCGCCGCGATGCTTCTTGATCTGGGGATAGGCGTGGGACTTGGCCACCAGAATGTTCGGGAACGACTTGTCGTCGCGCAGCAGCACGTTGTAGCGGGGTTTCAGCTGCTTGATCAGGTTCTGCTCCAGCAGCAGCGCCTCGGTCTCGGTGTTGGTGGTCAGGAACATCATGCTGGCCGTCTCGCGGATCATCCGCGCGATGCGGCCCGAATGCCCCGAGGGGCGGGCATAGTTGGACACCCGCGCCCGCAGATCGCGCGCCTTGCCGACGTAAAGCACCGCCTGCTGCGCATCCAGCATGCGATAGACGCCGGGACTGTTGTCCAGCGTGCGAAGGTAATCCTGAATGAGGGCGTGGCCGGTTTTCTGGGTCATGGCGTCAGAGTGGTGATTCTGCCCCCTCGCTGCAAGTTCCGGGGGCCGAGTGCAAGACAGAAGCTGTCCACGGAATCTGTGGATAATTCTGTGGGTGGCCTGTGAGGCAGTACTCTGCAGGCCAGCAAACGTTAAGGTTTCATGAACATGCCTGCATTTTAAGCATTATTATATCCCTTTGATTTTCCAATATTATTTCTTTTGGCGGAAAGGCGCCTGCGGAAAACTTAGATAAAACCGTTACATCCGGGGCAGTCTGCTGTCACAAGCGCCGACAGGGGACAAGATGCCGCGTTTTGTCTATTCTATTCCCAGCACGTCAGGCGTCTGCCAGCAAAGATGCTGGCCACCGTCCACGCAGATCAGTTGCCCGGTCACGGCCCGCGCCTCCAGCAGATAGCCAAGCGCCTGCGTGATCCCCTGCGGATCGGCGCCGCGCTGCAGAATGGTCGCGGCGCGCTGTGCGGCAAAGTGGTCCGGGCTTTGGCGGGCGCCGATCATCGTCGGGCCGGGGCCGATGGCATTGACCCGCACGGCGGGCGCCAGCGCCTGCGCGGCGGTACGGGTCAGCGACCACAGCGCCGCCTTGGCCAGCGAATAGGTCATGAATTCGGGCGTCGGTTTCAGCACCCGCTGATCGACCATATTGACGACCAGCGCCTGCGCCTGCGGCTCGTCATTCTCGTCGCGTGCCGCTTCGGGCGCCTGCGCGGCAAAGGCCTGGATCAGCTGGAACGGCGCCCGCAGGTTCGAGCCGATATGCCGGTCCCAGCCCGCCATGGTGGCGCTGTGGATCGTGTCATGCTCGAAGATCGAGGCGTTGTTGACCAGCACCGTCAGCGGCCCCATCGCCGCCGCCACCTGCGGGATCAGCGCGGCGGTCGCGGCCTCGTCCAGCAGATCGGCCTGAAACGCCTGCGCCCGCACGCCCATGGCCCGTGCCTCGGCGGCGGTCGCCTGTGCCTCGTCCCGCGAGCCCGAATAGTGGATGGCCACGTCATAGCCACGACCGGCCAGAGACAGCGCCATCGCCCGGCCAAGGCGCCTTGCGGCGCCGGTGACCAGTGCCACGCTCACAGCAGCACCCAGACATAGGCGCCATAGGCCGCGACCATGGCCCCGCCCGCGACGCGCCCGATGGTGATGCCCCGGAACAGGAACGGCGCCAGCAGGGCCGAGGTGGCCAGCATCACCCACAGGTCCAGCTGCATCATCTGCGGCGGGATCGGCAGCGGCGCCACCAGCGCGGTGATGCCCAGAATCGACAGGATATTGAAGATGTTCGAGCCGACGACATTGCCAAGCGCCATGTCCGAGCGCCCGCGCAGCGCCGCCGCGACCGAGGCCGCCAGCTCGGGCAGCGAGGTGCCCACGGCGACCAGCGTCAGCCCGATCACCACCTCGGTCACGCCAAAGGCGCGGGCAATGTCGGTGGCGCCGCGCACCAGCAGATCGGCGCCCAGAGGCAGCAGGACCAGCCCCAGCCCCAGCCACATCAGGATGCGGCCCCAGTTGGCGCCCAGCTGCGCGCCTTCGATCTCGTCCACGTCACCGGCGCGGGCGGTGCTCAGTTGCCGCCACAGGATCAGGGCCAGCGCGGCCAGCAGCGCCAGCCCCTCGACCGCATCCAGCGTGCCGGTGAAGGCCAGCCCGATCAGCAGCACCGAGGCCGCCATCATCATGCCCCAGCTTTCGCGCAGGTCATGGCCGCGCGTGACAATGGGCTGGAACAGGGCCGCGACCCCCAGAATGACCAGCACATTCGCGATGTTCGAGCCGACGACATTGCCAAGCGCAATATCCGTCACCCCGCGCCACGCCGCCGACAGCGACACGATCAGCTCGGGCGCCGAGGTGCCAAAGGCCACCACGGTCAGCCCCACCACCAGCGGCGCGATGCCCAGCCGCAGCGACAGGTTCACCGCGCCCTTGACCAGCAGGTCGCCCCCGAAGACCAGCAGGGCGAGACCCGCCAGCACCAACACGATGTCAACGATCACGACGACCGATCCCCAGATATTTGACAAGCGCCCGGCGGAAGGCCGGGCCACGCAGCAAGGCCATGACCACCATGACCAGCAGGAAGATGAGGACGACGCGGACGCTCATCCGCGGGCGCCAAAGCGTTGAAACGCCGCGCGATCCTCGGCGGCGTCGATCAGCGTCTCGGCGGACAGGCCCAGACGGCGGAACAGGGGGCGGCGCATCGTGTGGACATCGAACCGGGTCTTGTCGCCGTAAAGGGCGCGCATCTTTGGCACCAGATGGGCGATGCCATCGGCCAGCCCCAGTTCGACCGACTGACGGCCCGCCCAGAATTCGCCGGTGAACAGGTCGCGGCCAGCCGCCAGCCGCGACCCGCGCCGGGCGGTGACGTGATCCTTGAACGCCTGATGGATCGGCTCCAGAATCGCATGCAGCCGGGCCACGTCTTCGGGCGATTGCGGGCGGAACGGGTCCAGCGTCGATTTCGAGGCGCCCGCAGTATGGACCCGCCGCTCGATCCCCCATTTGTCGATCAGCTCGTGGAATCCGAAGCCCGCCGAGATCACCCCGACCGACCCGAGGATCGAACTGTCATCGGCCCAGATCTGATCCGCCGCGCAGGCCAGCCAATAGCCGCCCGAGGCCGCGACATCCTCGACAAAGGCATGGACGGGGATCTCGGTCTCATCCGCAAGCCGCCGGATGCGCGCCGCGATCAGCGAGGATTGCACCGGCGAGCCGCCGGGCGAGTTGATCGCCAGCGCCACGGCCACGGGCTTGCCCCGGCGAAAGGCGCGCTGGATCAGCGGCGCCAGGGCGGCATCGTTCAGCCCCCCGCCGCGACCCGAGCCGCCGATGGTGCCATTGAGGCGGATGACCGCGACGCGGGGGCGGCTGGGGATCAGGCGGGAGATGACCGGTATACGCATGTGCCACATCTAGGCGCCCGCCCTGCCGGGAACAAGGTGGCGCGTTTCAGGCCGGGTTTTCGCGGATCGTGTCGCCCGGAATAAAGGTCGGCGTCAGCGCGATCATGCCGCTTTCGGGGCGGCTGTCCTTGCCCGCCACCAGCCGCGCCGCGCGGCGCCCGACATCGACCCGGCGCGCATCCGTGGTGGCCAGCCGCACCGGCAGACCGTCCAGCAGATCGACGCCGTTGAACCCCGCCAGCCCAAGACGGTTCGGAATGTCATAGCCCTTGTCCAGACAGTAAAGCAGCCCCCCTGCCCCGATCATGTCGTTGGAAAAGTACAGAAAATCCAGATCGGGCGCGCGGGTCAGGATGCGTTCGGTCAGCTCGCGCCCCTTCAGCAGCGACGATCCGCCCTGATAATATTCGCGCGCCTCAAGCTGCACGCCCGCCGCCGCCAGCCCGTCCTCGAAGCCCGACAGGCGTTTGCGGGCGCGGTGATCCTCGGGCATATGGGTGCCCACGAAACCGATGCGGCGATAGCCTGCGGCCAGAATGCGCGCGGCCATTTCGCGGCCCGCGCGGATATGCGAGATGCCGACGCGGGTGTCGATTCCGTCGCCGTCGACATCCATGATCTCGACCACCGGAATGCCCGAATTGACCAGCATCGCGCGCGAGGCCTTGCTGTGTTCCAGCCCCGCCAGAATGACGCCCGAGGGGCGCCAGGACAGCATGTCGTACAGCACCATTTCCTCGCGCGCGGGGGAATAGTTGGTGACGCCGATCACGGGTTGCAGGCCGGTATCGTCCAGTTCCGCCGAGATGCCGCCCAGCACGTCGGGAAAGACCAGATTGGACAGCGAGGGGATCACCACGGCGACCAGATTAACGCGCTGAGAGGCCAACCCGCCCGCGATCTTGTTTGGCACATATCCCAATGCCTTGGCGGCGGTCAGCACCTTTTCGCGGGTGGCCGCCGACACGTCGCCCCGGTTGCGCAGCACGCGGCTGACGGTCATTTCCGAGACGCCCGACGCCTCGGACACATCACGCAGGGTCAGGGGGCGGCGGGTTCTGTTGGGGATCATCTGGGGGCCGGGGCAAGGTCTGTCATCCGTGAATGTTAGCGGAGGTCAGAGGCGACCACAACGTGAACGCGCAGGGTTGTGCAACAGGGCGTTGCACCAGCGTGCGTTGCGCGGAGTCCGGGTGGCGGGGGCGGGCGCCGAAAGGCCAGCAAATGCTGGGTTTTTGGCCTCACCGGGCGTGCACAGAGGCGGCACAGGGCGTGCACAGGGTGTACACTGGTTTTTGGGTGGGGGAGGGGTTGGAAAGTGAACCCGCCACCGACACTTGCGCTTATCACAGCGAGTGCAGCAACACTCGCGTCGTCAAACCCATAGTCAACATATACCCGTCACTAGTTCTAAGTCACTTGATAGATGCGCTCCGCCAATTCACGAACATCATCTGGTGTTTTCGCTTCAAGCTCCTTGAGATACTCAATGAAGGCTTCGGGGTCGCTAAGTGAGAATATTTCTGCCTTGTAGCTCAAGTCAGAGGCAAGGGGTTCCTCTGCGAGGATGGCAGCACATTTTTTGTCGACAAACAAAGCATCAACGTAAGGTGCATAGGTCGAAATCGTATTCACGTCGTTTATCAAGCCACGGTCTATAACCTTCTTATCGCCCATTGCAACGCGCCTTGCCACAGCCGCAAAAAAATAGGCAGAAATGCGGTGATACGGAACTTCACGCAATCTTTGCCAGCTCCAGAAATCCATAATTTTCTGCATCCGACCACTTTCTTCTACGCCACGAGCCTCAAGCATCCCAAAAAGTTCTCGATATTCTCTGGCTATTTTTCTGCCGGAAACTTCCAAAATAGCCATTGGATCATTCAGATTAGGACTCAAGGCATCCCGCGCCCAACGATACATCTCTTCTCTTTTTGTCAAAAAAATAGACGCAAATTCGTTTTCCAGCAAGTCTTTGAATTTTATTTTTCTCTCTACCCAAACCTGCGACAGACCTTGCATGGCCAAATATGACTCGGCACGCACTCGACGCGCATCCTCGGCGAACTGACCAATATCCATGCGAACGTCAATGTGCATGTCCTGCAGCCACTCGTTGTGTCTGCTGTCTGTCACTTCATCGAGATCGAACGACAGGACTGGCTCCTTCCCGTCAAAAAAGGCTTCTGCGAAGGCCATTTCTTGTGAAAGCACGACGTTTAGCTGATCGCTCAGACGCACGTCTCCCCCAAAAAACTCATAGAGCCCACGTAGATTCATAGAACTGTGAAAGGCCATAGTTTCTTTTTGATGAATATCCGAGTGGGGGAGGAATATTTGCTGCAACAGGACGCATCTTCGCAATAGAAAGTAAACTTCCTTGGCGAACGCTTCATGGCCTAAGGGAAGGTTTCCATGATTTTTTACGTTATATATTAAGCTAAACATGAACTGGTCCAAATACACCGCCTTCTTATCTAAATCAGGCAGGTATATTTCCACAGCACGTTGACACTTAGTGCAGCGTTTTCTGAGTGTATCGCCGCCAGCTGATAGAACGCCCATCGCGCTTTCTCCGCACCCGGCGCACCGTTCAAATAGGCCGCGCTCCAAAGTGAATCTGTTCATTATTTATATGTCCTAACACCGAGCAAGCACCAGCCCCGTACATAACCGTTCAGAATGACTTAGTCATGGCCGTTGAGGGGACGATTCTAGGCATCGCAGACGTTTGAATTTTTCTCAGTCAATCCCCCAACCAAAAAACCCCGCCATGCGGACATGGCGAGGCAGGTGGTCCCGGCGTTGCAGGCTTCCGGGACTGGCGAAACGGATCAGTTCGGGCGCGATCAATTCGGCCGGGGGGCGTCGCTTTCCAGCTCGGCGCGGATCTGCTGGCGCAGGATGTCCAGCGGGATCATCTTGCCCTCGCGCCGGAAATGCCAGTAGGTCCAGCCGTTGCAGGAGGGGGCGCCCTCTAATGCCGCGCCGACCTGATGGATCGAGCCCTTGACGTCATTGCCGATCAGCGAGCCGTCGGCGCGGACCTTGGCCTTGTGGCGGTTGCCGATGGAGAACAGCTCTTCGCCGGGGCGCAGCATGCCGCGCTCGATCACCTGACCGAAGGGGATGCGGACCTCGGCGCGCTTGGCGCGGGTGGTGGCGATGGCGTCGGCGTCAAAGCGGCGGACGCGGGACAGGCGGCGGGTGGCGACCTCTCGGTAAGCCTCTTCGCGCTCGATGCCGATATAGTCGCGGCCCAGCATTTTCGCGACGGCGCCGGTGGTGCCGGTGCCAAAGAACGGGTCGAGCACGACATCGCCGGGATTGGTGGTGCCGACGATCACGCGGTGCAGCAGCGATTCGGGTTTCTGGGTCGGGTGGGCCTTGTCGCCCGCCGCGTCTTTCAGCCGCTCGCCGCCGTTGCAGATCGGCAGCACCCAGTCGCTGCGCATCTGAATGCCCTCATTCAGGGATTTCAGCGCCTCGTAGTTGAAGGTGTATTTCGAGGTCTCGGATTTGGCGGCCCAGATCAGCGTCTCATGCGCGTTGGTCAGGCGCTTGCCGCGGAAATTGGGCATCGGGTTCGATTTGCGCCAGATCACGTCGTTCATGATCCAGAAGCCCTGATTCTGCAGCTCGGCCCCCACGCGGAAGATGTTGTGATAGCTGCCGATCACCCAGATGGCGCCGTTGGGTTTCAGCAGACGGCGGGCGGCGGCCAGCCAGTCGCGGGTAAAGGCGTCATAGGTGGCAAAGCTGGTGAACTGGTCCCAGTGGTCATCGACCGCATCGACGCGGGAATTGTCGGGCCGGTGCAGATCGCCCTTGAGCTGGAGGTTATAGGGCGGGTCGGCAAAGATCAGGTCCACGCTGCCCTCGGGCAGGCTGTTCATCACGTCGATGCAATCGCCGCCGAGGATCTGATTCAGCGGTAATGGCCGCGCGATGGCCGCGCGCTGGTCTTTGGTTTTCGTCATGCTCTGCCTCTGGGGAAAGCCGGCTTTGTGCCGGTCTGGTATGCCCTAAAGATGAGTCAGACATGATTCGGCGTCAATTTCTTTTTTGAATCAATCACTTGGCAAAGGGGCTTTACACAAGATATTGTGGATGGGTGCGAAAGAGCGCCTATGATGTGGGGTGACCCCCAGATCTAGCAGGGCCTGTTTATGCGCCGGGCTGGGGTAACCGGCGTTGCGGTCCCAGCCATATCCGGGGTGCTGTTGCGCCAAATCCACCATGATGCGGTCGCGCCACAGTTTGGCCAGCACCGAGGCCGCCGCGATCGACAGGCTGCGGGCGTCGCCTTTGACGATCGCCTCGCCGGGGCAGTCCAGATCGCGGGGCAGCAGATTGCCGTCGATCAGCGCGATGCAGGGGCGCTGGCGCAGCCCGGCCAGCGCGCGGCACATGGCCAGATGGCTGGCGCGCAGGATGTTGAGGCTGTCGATCTCGGCCACCGAGGCATGGGCCACGGACCAGTCGGCATGGGCGGTGATCCAGTCGGCCAGCGCCGCGCGCCGTCCGGGGGTCAGCTTCTTGCTGTCGTTGAGGCCGGGGGGCAGGGGCAGGTCGGGCAGGATCACCGCCGCCGCCGTGACCGGACCGGCAAGGGGGCCGCGCCCGGCCTCGTCGACACCGGCGATCAGGCGGAAGCCACGGGCGCGGGCGGCGTCCTCAAAAGACAGGTCGGGCAGGGTCATGCGGTGATGCGGACGGGGGGGATGCGGACCTCTTGCAGGTTCACGCCGTCCCCTTCGCGGTCGATGACCAGAAAATCGGCGGGGCGGTCGAGCGGGGTCAGGACGCCGTGCCAGACGCCCGCGCGCAGGTTCACGCCCACGCCTGCGGGGACCAGAAAGGCGCGCGGGGTGCCGGGATGGCCGCCCGCATCGGGGGCCACGACCGACAGCCACGGGTCGGCGCCCATCGGCATGAAGGCCTGCGAGCCAAGCGGGTGACGCTCCAGCAGGTCGCAGTCATAGGGCAGGCTGACCGGGGCGCTGCGGAAGATCGAGATGATCGCCTCGCCGCCCGTGCGCTCGACGGTGGCCAGCGCGTGATGGCGTTCGCAGCGGCCCGCATTGATCAGGCGGTCGGGCGCGGATTTCGGGGTCAGCACCTCGCCAAAGGGGGCGAAGGCTGCGGCGGTCAGCGGGGTGATGCGGATCGTTGTCATGGCGTCGTGTTTAGCGCGCCCCGGCGATGCCGTCGAGGATCAGACGCATCAGCGCGGGCCGCGCGGCGGGGTCGCGCAGATGGGCGGCCTCGGCGCGGGCGCGGCGCGAGATGGCGCGGCATTCGGCGGGATGGGCGCGGGCCCATGCCAGCTTGTCCTCGATGTCGGTCAGATAGCGGGCGACGGGGATGTAATGCTCCCACGGGCGGAAGCGTCCGGAATAAAAGACCTGCCAGCCGTCCTCCTCGGCCAGCAGGACCGCGCGGCTGTCGAGGCCGGAGATGAAGTTCGAGCCGTGGTCATAGCCGCTCATGCAGAGCTGATAGCGGAAGCGGTGAAAGAAGCCGCGATCCTCGCGCGGGCGGCAATAGGGGGCCAGCAGCGGATGCTGCGCGACATCGCGGAAGGCCCAGCCCATCACCGCGCCGAGGTCGAAATCGGGGTGGTCGATATAGCGGCGCAGGACGTGCAGGCGGTTGGTGCGGCACAGGCCATCCCATGCGGCCTCGCGCGCGCGTGCGTCCGTGGCCCCGGCCAGACGGGTCAGCCAGACATGGGCGGCGGGGCCGGGCTTGACGCCCTCGCGCATCTCGGACCCGGACATCATGCCGCGCCAGACGAGGCGGTCGATCTTGGCGTCAAAGGGGATCTGGTCGGGCGTCGCCGAAGGATCAAAGCCGGGCAGGCCGATGCTGTGCTGGTCGGGCAAGGGCCACAGCACCGCATTGCGCGCCCCTGCCCGGCGGTTGTGACACAGAACCGGCTGATCGACGGGATCGCCCTGCGGGCTGCCCATCCAGCGGCTGTCCTCCATGTCGATCCAGAGAGAGTCGCGGCGGCCAAGGCGCAGGATGTCGTTGATGACGCCCTCGGCGCGGATCAGCTTGAAATGGCGGCCATCGCGGGCAAGTGCCAGCGGGTGGGGGGCCAGCGGGTGTGGGGGCTGCGGGGCCGGGTCGGCAAAGACCGCGAATTGCCGCGGCGCGCCGTCGCGGTCGGTGACGGGGGCCTGCCCCGCCGCGACCTGCCCGGCCCAGTGACAGGCGAGGTTCGACAGGCCCGTCATCCGGTCACCGCCGGGGGCCAGCCCGCGCAGGCAGAACTGCGCCACATCCTCGGCCCAGCCCGGCGGGGCGGGATCGGGGCGCGGGAGGGGCGGCGGCGGCGGCGGCGCAGGCAGGGACCAGCCGCCCATGGGCAGGACCGGCAGATCGACCAGGGGCGCCAGCCGCGCGGCCAGATCGGCGGGGCTTTCGCGGTCCAGATCCAGCCGGATCAGGCGCGGGTCGTCGCCGAAATGCGCCGCGACCGCGTCCTGATGCGCCTGCCAGTCCCGCGCCCAGATCGCAGGCAGATCCTCGGTTTCCACGCCCGGATGATGCGCATAGGCGCGCGCGGCCCGGCCCTGATCGCGGATCATCCGGTGCCGGGTCCAGTCCGCCACCCGCCGCGTGGTCAGCAGAAACCGCGCGTCCGGAAAGTGGCGGGCCAGCAGGGCAAAGCAGCGCCACCCCTCCAGCGGCGGGCGCCAGTGGGGGGTCAGGCGATAGAGGCCGGAGACCAGCCGCGCCTTGCGCCATGGGGCCAGCAGCGGCGCGTCGCGGGCAGAGGCATAGAGGATGTCGGCGGCCAGACGCCCGCCCTCGTGACAGGCGACCTCATGGCCGTTGGCGCGGAAGATCTGCGCGATCTGAACCTCGGCGCAGCAGTCGGGGCTGATATGAAAAAGACGCGGCCCGGCCATCAGCCGCCGATCAGCGCGCGCCGGCGCGGCAGCAGGATGGTCAGCAGGCCCAGCAGCGGCAGCCAGGCGGTCAGGTGGAACACCGCCTCGATCCCCTGCCTGTCGGCCAGCACGCCCAGGGCCGCCGCCGCGATCCCGCCCATGCCGAACGAGAACCCGAAGAACAGCCCCGCGATCATGCCGGTGCGGCCCGGCACCAGTTCCTGCGCAAAGACCACGATGGCCGGGAAGGCCGAGGCCATGATCAGCCCGATCACGGCGGCCAGCGCGCCGGTCCCCACCAGCCCGGCATGGGGCAGCAGCAGCGTAAAGGGCAGCACGCCGAGGATGCTGACCCAGATCACCGCCAGCGGCCCGATCCGGTCGCCCAGCAGCCCGCCCAGCATCACGCCTGCCGCCATGCCGCCCAGAAACAGGAACAGCATGATCTGCGCGCCCTGCATGCCAAGGCCGAATGTCTCGATGGTGTAAAAGGTGAAATAGCTGGTCATCGCCGCCGCGTAGATGTTCTTGGTAAAGGTCAGGATCGCCAGAACCGTGATCGCGCGCAAGACGGTCGCGCGCGGCAGCAGCAGGCGCCGGTCCTGCGGGCGGGCGGCGGCGGCGCGGCGGCGGGTCTCGGCCCAGCTGCCCACATGCCACAGCAGCGCGCCGCCAAGGGCTGCGGCCACCGCGAACCACGCCACCGCCGGGCGCCCCAGCGGCACCACGATGAAGGCGGCCAGCAGCGGCCCCAGCGACTGGCCGAAATTGCCGCCCAGCTGGAACATCGACTGCGCCGTGCCAAAGCGCCCGCCCGAAGCCAGCCGCGCCACGCGCGAGCTTTCGGGATGGAACACCGCCGAGCCAAGGCCGATCAGCATCGCCCCCGCGAGCAGCATCGGATAATGCGGCGCGAAGGCCAGCAGCAGCACGCCCGCAAAGGTCGAGGCCATGCCGAAGGGCAGCGAACGCGGCTGCGGGTGGCGGTCGGTCGCCGCCCCGATCAGCGGCTGCAGCAGCGAGGCGGTGACCTGAAAGGCAAAGGTCAGAATGCCGATCTGCGCATAGGTCAGCTGGAATTCGGCCTGCAGCAGCGGATAGATCGCCGCCAGCATCGACTGCATCACGTCATTGACCATATGGCACAGGCTGATCGCCGTCAGAATGCCCCACGAGGTGACCGCAACAGGCGAAACCGCCCCGGTCGTGGCCCCCGGACTGGTCCCCGTACCGGTCCCCGGACTGGTCCCCGTGATCTGCGTTTCTGTCTGCGCCATGATGCCCCCGCCCCGCAACGGATCTGACTTAGCGCGCAGGCGTGGAACCGGAAAGCCGGAAATTGCACAGCGCGCAAAGCGGCTGCCGAAAGATCAGGCAGAGCGACTGCCCGGAGCACCGGCAGAACACGCCCGCGAGGTTGACCCGACGGAAAGGCGCCTTCCGCTAACCCTTTGGATAGTCGTCGTGCAGGGTGGCCGCCGCTATGTATGCCCAATGAACAAAAACTCAACATCTCCGTCTGACGTCAGGCCAGCGCCGCCACAGCTTGCATTGGTTCCGGCCGGGGCTGCGCCGCGCCGACGTCGTCTGAATACATGGCAATCGGTGCGGGCCGAGGTATTGGGCCGCATCCGCTCGGGGCTGTGGGGGCCGGGAACGATGATCCCGACCGAACACGAGCTGGCACTGGAACTGGGCTGTGCGCGGGCGACCGTGAACCGGGCATTGCGGGAACTGGCCGATAACGGCATCCTTCAGCGCCGCCGCAAGGTGGGCACGCGGGTCACCGCGCGCGCCACCCGCCGGTCCTGGCTGGAGCTGCCCTCGATCCGCGAAGAGATCGAGGCGCGGGGGGCTGCGATGGAGTACCGGCTGTCCGATTTCCGCCTCTGCCCGGCGCCCGCGCCGGTGCAACAGGCGCTGCAGACCGAGGATGGCGCCAGGCTGGCGCAGATCACCACGGTCTATCTGTCGGATGGCGTGCCGCATTGCTGCGAGGTGATCTGGCTGACGCCCTCGACCCTGCCGGATTTTGACCGCGCCACGTTCGAGGCCGATCCGCCGCATGAATGGCTGGCCCGCAGCGTTCCGGTGACCGAGGCGCGGTTCTCGATCCTGGCCGAAAGTGCGACCGAGCCGTTCAGCGAGGCGCTGTCGGTGCCCGATCACGCCGCGCTTCTGACGATCGAGCGCACCAATCTGCTGGATGAGGCCCCCGTCTCATATGCCCGCCAGTTCTATGCCCCCGGTCACCGGCTGGCGCTGAGCGACTGATCCTGCTGGCCGCCTGCCCTGTTGGCAGGGGCGGCGGGCGGCGGTCAGACCCCTTCGCGCAGCCGCCGGAAATCGGGGGCGCGCCTGGCCAGAAAGGCGCTGATTCCCTCGGAGGCTTCGGGGGCGGCCAGCGCCTCGGCCATGGCGTCACGCTCGGCCGTCAGCTGCGCCTCGAAGGCCGCGGCGCGCCAGCCGGTCAGCAGCCGCTTGATCGCAGCCTGTGCATCGGCGGGGCCCTGGGCCAGCCGGTCGGCCAGCGCCATGGCGGCCATGATCGCCTCGCCCGGATCGGTCACTTCGTTGATCAGCCCCAGCGCGTGCAGGCGGTCGGCGCCCACCGGCAGGCCGGTCAGCGCCATTTCGGCGGCCATCTGCGGCGGCAGGCCCGCCCCCAGCGCCGCCGTCAGCCCGCCATCGGGCACGAGGCCCGCATTGACATAGGCCGCCGTAAAGCGCGCATCGCGCCCGGCAATCACCATGTCGCAGGCCAGCGCCAGCGACAGGCCCGCGCCCGCCGCGCCGCCTTCGACCACGGCAATCACCGGGCGGGGGCAATGCACGATGGCGCGGATCAGGTCGTTCAGCGCCTCGATCCGGGCGCGGCGCTGATCCTCGTCCATCTGCTGGGCGGTGATCAGCGTGTTCAGATCGCCGCCCGCGCAGAAGAAATCGCCCTCGCCCATCACGATCACGGCGCCGATGCGCGGCTCTTCTGCGGCCATGCGCAGGGCCTCGTGCAGCCCCTCGTAGAATTCGGGGGTCAGCGCGTTGCGGCGGGCGGCATTGCGGTTCTCGACCACGAGGCGGTCGCCCAGATCGCTGATCTCGCAATGGGGGTTGTTCAGGGCGGTCATGTCGGCTCCTTGCGGGTCTTGCGGAACACGCCGGTCGCGGTGGCGATCAGCGTGCCGTCCTGATGACGCAAGACGCCCTCGATGAACAGGGTGCTGCGGCCGCCGCCGGTGATGCGGCCCGTGGCCTCGATCCGGCCGGGGCGGCCCGGCGCCAGATAGTTCACGGTCAGCGACAGGGTGGTGAACGGATGGCGCCCGGAAGGATCGACGGTCAGGCTGCCGGTGGCGCCCATGGCGCTGTCCAGCAGGGTCGCGGACAGCCCGCCATGCAGGATGCCCTGCCGGTTCAGGTGCCGGTCGTCCAGATCCAGCAGCGCACGCGCGCATCCGTCGCCCTGCCCGACATCCAGCACATAGCCGATCAGGCGCTGGGTTCCGGTCTCATTCTCGATCAGGGTCATGCGGGTTCCTTTCGTGCAGGCCTTGGTACAGGCAGGGGGGCGCAGGCAGGGGGGCATTGTCACGCATCCGGCTGGTCGCGGCGGGGGTCGGCCCAGACGGGGCTGGCCCCGGCGCCGGTCAGACGGTGCAGAGCGGCCACCGCATCGCACAGCCGGGGGCCGGTTTCGGGATCAGCCCCCCCGCCGGCACCTGCGGCGCAGGTGAAGGCGGCAGGCCCCGCCAGCCGGGCGCTGCGGAACGGCACCGACACGCCCGCCAGCCCCGGCAGGCGGGCCTGCGCCATCACATAGCCCTGCGCAGCCAGTTGCCCGCGCGCCCCGTCGCGCAGCGCCGTCAGCGGCGTGCCGTCGCGCGCCGGGTCGGGGCGGTCGGCCAGCAGGCGCGCGAATTCGGCCCCGGTGCTGGCGCCCAGCACCGCCAGCCCCGAGGCCGACCCCGCCAGCGGCAGCCGTTGCCCGATCTCCGGCCCGACCGCCGCCGCCCGCGCGGGCCGCCAGACGCGCATCACCGCCAGCTTGTCGCGGTCGCGCAGCGCGAACAGCACCGGCGCGCCCGTCTCATCCGCCAATGCCTGCATCATCTCCTGCGCGGGCTCCAGAAAGGACAGCCCGGCCTGCGCCACATGGCCCAGGGCCATCAGCGTCGGCCCAAGGCGATAGCGGTCATGCCGCTGCGGCTGCGTCAGATAACCCAGCGACCCAAGCGTGAAGGTCAGCCGCGACACGGTGGATTTCGGCAGGCCCGTGCGCTCGGCGATCTGGGCATTGCTCAGCCCGTCATCGCTGGTGCGGAAGGCGCGCAGCACCGACAGCCCGCGCGCCAGCGTGGTGGCAAAGGCGCGGTCGCTTTCAAAGCCGGGGCGCCGGGCGGCCATCACATCAACCCCGGCAACAGCAGCGAAATCAGCGGAAACAGGATCAGCAGCGCCAGAACCAGCAGATCGGCGAACAGGAACCGCCAGACCCCCGCAAAGATCGTGTCGATGCGGACGCTGCGGGTCACATTGCTGACGACAAAGACGTTCAGCCCCACCGGCGGCGTGATCAGCCCGATCTCCAGCAGCTTGACGGTGACGACGCCGAACCAGATCAGGCTCAGCCCGTATCCCTCGACCAGCGGCGCCATCAGGGGCAGCGTCAGCACCAGAATGCCGATCGGCTCCAGAAACATGCCCAGCACGATAAAGATCAGCACCACGCACAGCATCATCACGCCAAAGGACAGACCGGCGCCCTGCACCCAGCCCGCCACGGCGCCCGCCGCCCCGCTCAGCGCCACGAAGCTGACAAAGACCGCCGCCGCCGCCGCGATCAGGACCAGCCCCGCCGTCTGCATCAGCGTCTCGCGGATCGCGCGCCACAGCACGTCCGGGGCAAGGCGGCCCTGCGCGAAGCCGATGGCGATGGTCAGCACCACGCAGACCGCCGCCGCCCCCGTCGCGGTCAGCAGGCCGCCCCAGATGCCGCCGACGATCACCGCAAACAGCAGCACGGCGGGCCAGACGGCCAGCGCGGCCTCGGCCCGGCTGGCGCTGTCAGCCTCGCCCGCCGGTGCGGCGCCGGGGTCCTGGATGACCCACCAGCCGATCACCAGCAGCATTCCGGCCAGCGACAGCAGGCCCGGCAGGATGCCCGCCAGAAACAGCGGCCCGACCGGGGTGCCGGTGAAGATCCCATAGAGGATGAACAGGACCGAGGGCGGGATCAGCGCCCCCAGCGTGCCGCCCACCGCCACCGATGAGGTGGCCAGCCGCGGGTCATAGCCCAGGCGCAGCATCTCGGGGACGCAGATGCGGCCCATGGTCGAGGCGCAGGCGATGGATGACCCCGAAATGGCCGAAAACCCGCCGCAGCCCAGAACCGAGGCCATGGCCAGCCCGCCCGGCACCGGCCGCAGCCAGATGGCGGCGGCGTCATAAATCCGCGTGGTGATGCCGGTATAGAACGCGATATTCCCCAGCATCACAACCAGAGGCAGAACCCACAGATCCGCGCCGGTGACCAGACCCGCCACGGCCGAGGCCATATCGGCGGCGGTCTGGCTCAGCACCCCCGCCAGCGGCGCGGTCGGCGCCCCGATCGCGCCCCCCGCGTCACCGCCTGCCGCGTCACCGCCTGCCGCGTCACCGCCCGCCGCATGGACCAGAAAAATGCCGATACCGGCGACACTTGCCAGCGCGGCGGCCACCGGAATGCGCAGCGCCAGCAGGATCACAGTCACCACAAGGGCCGTCAGTCCGATCGTCACCGGCTCCATCAGCCCACCTCACCTCTGCCCGCGCTCTGCCGTCCGGTGCGCGCCACGGGTCAGGCCATCCCGGCCTGCCCGAACGATCAGCACTGTTCCTGTGAAACGCCTCCCGTTCCGCCATGCAGGTTCACATTCCGCCCTGCGGAACACAATCCTGAATTGACCTGATTGTGACCGCGGGGGTATCTGGCGGAAATTCGCCTAATCCGGGATGGTCGCCCCACCCCTTGTCGGAGTCCACCATGTCCCATCCTGCCGGTCGCCTGGCCTATGCACTTGTTTTGTCGCTGGCTTCCCTGCTGCCTTTTGCCCCGCGCGGAGCACTGGCACAAGACGACCGCGTCTTTACCGCCGATCAGATCGAGGCGGCGGAATATGACGGCGGCGACCTGCCCGCAGGGCGGTCCCCCCTGACCGCCAAGGTGCAGTTGCTGCTGGACCGCTCGGGCACCTCGCCCGGCGTGATCGACGGCTACAAGGGCGGCATGAGCCTCAGCGCCATTCAGGCGTTCGAGCGTCGCGCGGGCCTGCCCGTCGACGGCGTGCTGGACCCGCATGTCTGGAACCTGCTGCAGGCCTATGCCGAACGCGCCGTCACCCAGAGCTATACGATCACCGAGGCCGACGCACAGGGTCTGGTGGCCTCGATCCCCACCGATTACGCCGAAAAGGCGCTGATGCCGTCGCTGGGTTACACCAGCGTGGCCGAGCGTCTGGCCGAGCGGTTTCACATGGACGAGCGCTTCATCCAGATGCTGAACCCCGGCATTTCGCTGGTGCCGGGCGCGACGATCCGGGTCATGGCGCCGAACCCGCCGATCCGGGGCGAGGTCACGCGCATCATCATCGACAAGGACAACCGCCGGGTCGCGGCCTATAACGCGCGGGGCGAGATGGTGGTGGACTACCCGGCCACGATCGGCTCCAGCGTCACCCCCTCGCCTGCGGGGGTGCATAATGTGCGCACGGTGGCGATCAACCCGAACTACACCTACAACCCTGCGGTGAATTTCCAGCAGGGCGACAATGACCGCGCGCTGGTGATCCCGCCGGGTCCGAACGGCCCGGTCGGCACGGTCTGGATCGGCCTGACCAAGCCCACCTATGGCATTCACGGCACGCCGACGCCGTCGCAACTGTTCCGCAACCAGTCGATGGGCTGCGTGCGGCTGACCAACTGGGATGCCGAAGAGCTGGCAAAACTGGTCCGCATCGGCGGCACCACGGTCGAGTTTCTGGACAGCGGCGTGACCATCGCCGATGTGACCGGGCGGGGCCAGACCGCCACGCAGCCCGCCGTTCAACCCTCGGCCCAGATCGCCCTGCCAGCGGACGAGACCCCGCAGACCGCCCCCGCTGACGCCTTCCCCGGCCTGATCCAGCCCGCCGACAACACCGGCGATGCCCTGGGCGACGCCCTGTCCGAGGCGCTGCCCGAAGGGTTTGTCGTCCCCCTGCCCGCCGCCCCCCAACCCTGAGCCCAGCCCTGAGCCCAGCCCTGAGGGGTCGCCCCGCTCAGGTCTCCTCGCGCGACAGGTCCAGATAGGCGGGATCGTACCGCGCCAGTGTCGCCAGCCCGTGCCAGTCCAGAATGGTGATGTCCGGGCCGATCCAGCGCACCAGCCCCCGGTCGCGCAGATCGCGCACGGCGCGGTTCACATGGATCGGCGAATAGCCCAGCAGATCGGCCAGTTCGCGCTGCAGCAGCGGCATCGAGAACTGGCCCTCCGCAGCCGCGCCCACCACGTTCAGGCGCGTGTAGATCTCGCACAGCAGATGCGCCAGATGGGCGCTGGACCGCAGCGAGGCCGCCGCCACCAGCCATTGCCGGTGAATCGCCGCGTCGATCAGCGTCGCGCGCCACAACAGCCGGGTCAGATGCGGAAAGTTCTGTGTAATCTCGATCAGCTCGTCATGCTCGATGAACTCGACCTCGGCCTGCCCCACCGCCACGACCGAATGCGCCAGCCCGTTCAGGATGAAGCCGTGCAGATCGACGAAATCGCCCGGCACATGCAGCGCGGTGATCACCCGCTGTTCGGTCCGCCCGTTCAGCCGGTGCGACCGCGCGGTCATCCCCCGCAGCATCATGCAGCTGCGGGACACCTTCTGTTGCGGCGCCACGATCACCTCGCCGGGGGCGGCGGTGTATTGCTCGGTCCGGATGGCGCGCAGGCGCGCAAGCTCGGCCTCGCTCAGCCGGTCACGCCGTTGAAGATAGCGAACAAAATACTCGGTTATCGCCATTCTGCTCCCCTCCGCAAAGGCTGGCGGACATTTGCAAAACACCCTTGCCGGTGCAATGGCCAGCCCTTTCCGCCTAACATTCATTAATCTGCACAACCGCCTTTCCCCCGGTCGGGTTTCATCTGTTTCACCATGGCTGTTTCACCGTGGCACGACCGGCGCGCGCAGCGCCGCCGACAGCGCGACAAAGCTGTCGCTGACCGAGGCGCTGGTCTGGGTCACGAACTGGTCCAGCGCCGGATAGAGGCGCACGGCCTCGTCCAGCCGGGGGTCCGAGCCGGGCGCATACAGGCCCGCGCGAATCATCAGCTCTGATTCGGCATAGGCGCCAAGCGCCCCGCGCGCGCGCCCGATCAGCGCGTTTTCCGGCCCGTCCGCCGCCTCGGGCAGCGCGCGCGACACCGACCGCACCACGTCGATCGCCGGATAGCGGCCGCGTTCGGCAATCGTCCGCTCCAGCACGACATGCCCGTCCAGCGTGCCGCGCAGGATGTCGGCCACCGGCTCGTCCATATCCGACCCGGCGACCAGCACACTGAAAATGCCGGTAATATCGCCCGCACCCTCGGGCCCCGGCCCGGCGCGTTCCGCCAGCCCCATGATCAGGTTCGAGACCGAGGGCGGAAAGCCGCGATAGCTGGGCGGCTCGCCCGCCGCCAGCGCGATCTCGCGATGCGCCTCGGCAAAGCGGGTGATCGAATCGGCCAGCAACAGGACATGGCGGCCCTGATCGCGGAAATGCTCGGCCACGGCCATCGCGGCCCAGGCGCAGCGCCGCCGGATCAGCGGCGGCCGGTCCGAGGTGGCGGTCACGATCACCGCCCGCGCCATGCCCTCGGGGCCAAGCGTGCGTTCGGTGAATTCGCGCAATTCGCGGCCCCGTTCGCCGATCATGGCGATCACCACCACATCGGCCTGAACCCCGCGCGCCAGTTGCGACAGCAGCGTCGATTTCCCCACCCCCGAGCCCGCGAACAGCCCGATCCGCTGGCCCTGCACCAGCGGCAGCAGCGTGTCGAACACCGCCAGCCCCGTGGGCAGCCGCGCGCCCAGCCGGCGGCGCCCGGCGGCGGGCGGCGCCTCGGCCCGGAACGCCCGCGGGCAGGCGCCCTGCGGCAGCGGCCGCCCGTCCAGCGGCTGGCCGAACGGGTCCACGATCCGCCCGATCCAGCCGTCGCAGGGCGCGATGCGGGGGGCGAACAACAGCTCGACCCCGGCGCCGACCGACAGCCCCTCGGTCACGCCTTCGGGCAGCACCTCGGCATGGCGCGGCCCCAGCCCGACGATCTCGCCGCCGACCGATCCGTGCTGCAGCGCGATCATCACCCGGTCGCCCACCGAGGCCCGGTCGTTCAGCCCCGCCACCCGGATCAGCCCGGCGCGGATCGCCTGCACATGCCCATAGTGGCGCGTCAGCCGCAGAGCCGCGATCTGCCGGGAGATCGATTCAATCTTATCCATTTCCGCATCCTCACCGGGGCCGGGAATCGCGCCCCATGAAAGGGTTTCTAAAGGAATCGGGGTTAAGACCGGGTTTATGGTGAATGAGGAGAAGCCTCATGTTTGAGAGAATCGAAATGATGCGGATGGCCCGTGCGATGGGCCATCACGTTGCGGAACGGCAGATTGTCACCGCCCGCAATATCGCGAATGCCGACACGCCCGGCTTCAAGGCCGCCGACCTGCCGCCGTTCGACGAAAGTTACCGCCGCAAGGCGGTCACCCCGCCGATGCGGGCCACGCAGCCGGGGCATCTGCCGCCGCCTGCATGGGCCAGCGGCACACCGCGCCCGGTCACGCTGGACGCGCAAGCCTCGCCCAACGGCAACACCGTCTCGCTTGAGGCGGAAATGGTGCGCGCGGCGGAACTGAAACGCGAACACGACCTGTCCATCGGCATTTACCGCTCTGCGCTGACCCTGATGCGCAGCAGCATTGGCCGACGCTAAGGGAAAGACCAGATGACCGAACCCGTATCCGCGCTGAAACTGTCCGCCTCGGGCATGCGCGCACAAAGCGAACGGTTGCGCCATACCGCTGAAAACATGGCCAATACCGACACGCCCGGCTATCGCCGCAAGCTGATCACCTTCGAGGAAGCGGTCCGCTTTGGCCGCCCCTCGGGCGAGGTGCAGGCCGGGCGCATGCGGCTGGACCAGCGCGAACTGCCGCGCATCCACGACCCCAGCCACCCGATGGCCGATGCCGAGGGCTATTACCTCGGCTCGAATGTCGACCTGATCGTCGAGCTGGCCGATAGCCGCGAGGCGGGCCGCAGCTACGAGGCCAATCTGCGCATGTTCGAACAGAGCCGCCAGATGGGCGCCTCGCTTCTTGAAATCCTCCGCCGCTAGAAAGGTGCCGCCATGATCGCCGCATTGAACGCCGCCACTGCCTATACCGCCGCCCGCAGCGCCGTCGCCCCCGATGGCGCCGCAAAGCCCGATGCGATCCAGCGCGCAGGCCAGGCCGCCGAGGAATTCGCCAGACATATGGCGCAGGTCGATCAGGTCTCGACCGGCGCGATGACCGGGCAGGTCAACACGAATACGCTGGTGCAGACCCTGGCCGAGGCCGAGCTGGCGATGGAGGCCGTGGTCTCGATCCGCGACCGCGTGGTCGAGGCCTATCAGGAAATCCTGCGGATGCCGGTCTGAGGCGCGCCATGACCGAAACCATGCTCTTCGACGTGCTGCGTCAGGCCCTGCTGGTGGCGGTGCGCATGGCCGCGCCGCTGCTGATCGTGGCACTGGTCAGCGGCGTCGTCATCGGCCTGTTTCAGGCGCTGACCTCGGTGCAGGAAATGACGCTGACCTTCGTGCCCAAGATCGGGCTGATGCTGGTCGTCTTCTGGGTCGGCATGAGCTTCATGACCACCGCCTTGTCCGATTTCTACCTCGGGCAGATCATCCCCCTGATCGAAGGAAGCTGAGCCGATGGAGAACGCGACCTATGCCAGCCTGACCCGCCAATCGGGCCTCATGGCCGAGATGCGCGTGGTGGCCAACAATATCGCCAATGCCAACACCCCCGGCTACCGGCGCGAAGGCGTGATCTTTGCCGAACATCTGGCCTCGCTGGACCGGCGCGGCGACACGCTGTCGATGGCGCATGCGCGCGGGCGGCTGCTGGATCTGCGTCAGGGCGCGCTGACCCAGACCAACAACCGCTTCGACATGGCGATCGAGGGCGAGGGCTTCTTTCTTCTGGACACCCCGGACGGGCTGCGCCTGACCCGCGCCGGCGCCTTTACCCCCTCGGCCGAGGGCGAGCTGATGAATTCCGACGGCAACCGCCTGCTGGATGAGGGGCAGGCCCCCATCATCATCCCGGCAGGCGCCAGCACGGTCGCGGTGGGCGCCGACGGCACCCTGTCGGCCAATGGCGTCCAGTTCGGGCGCATCGGTGTCTTTGCACCGCCCGAGGGCGACGACCCGACCCGCCATGGCGGCACCATGTTCTCGATCGCAGGCGCGCCCCAACCCGTCGAAACCGCCACCATCCGGCAGGGATTTCTTGAGGACTCCAACGTCGATCCCGTGTTCGAGATCACCCGCATGATCGAGGTCCAGCGCAATTACGAACTGGGCCAGAGCTTTCTGGAACGCGAAGACCAGCGCATCCGCAACGCCATCACCACCATGACCCGATAGGACCCGCCATGAGAGCCCTTCAGATTGCCGCCACCGGCATGAGCGCCCAGCAAACCCGCGTCGAGGTGATTTCCAACAACCTCGCCAACATGTCCACCACCGGCTACAACGCCCGCCGCGCCGAATTCGCCGACCTGCATTACCAGCAGGCGATCCGCCCCGGCACCGTGACCGCCGCCGATGGCACCGTCATTCCGGCGGGCGTGCAGCTGGGCCTTGGCGTGCGGCCCACCGCGGTCAGCGTCACGCTGCAGCAGGGCTCGCTGGTGCAGACCAACGGCGATCTGGATCTGGCCATCGACGGCGACGGCTATCTGGAGGTGATCCTGCCCTCGGGCATGTCGGGCTATACCCGCGATGGCGGGCTCAAACGCTCGCCCGAGGGGCTGGTCGTCACCTCGGACGGCTATCCCGTCGTGCCCGAGATCGCGATCCCCGATGACGCGCGGACCATCTCGATCAATGCGGCGGGCGAGGTCTATGCCTATTTCGGCGACCGGATCGAGCCCGAGAATCTGGGCCAGTTCACGATGGCCAGTTTCTCGAACGAAAAGGGCCTTGAGGCGATCGGCGGCAACCTGTTCATCGAGACCCCGGCCTCGGGCGCGCCGCAGGTGGCCAATCCCGGCGAAGAGGGTCTGGGCACCCTGCGGCAGGGCTATCTGGAGGAAAGCTCGGTCGATGCGGTGCGCGAGATCACCGAACTGATCAAGGCGCAGCGCGGATACGAGCTGAACGCCAAGGTCATCACTGCCGCCGACCAGATGCTCGGCGCGACGGTGCAGGTGCGCTGATGCGGTGGCTGGCTTTCGCGCTGGCGCTGCTGGTTCCGGCGACGGGCTGGGGCGGCACGCTGGCGGCGGCGCGCAACCTGCCCGCGGGCACGGTCATCACCGCGGCCGATCTGCGCGCGGTGGACAGCGACCGCCCCGGCCTGTCCGACCCGTCCGAGGCGATCGGCATGCAGACCCGGATCACCATTTTCGAGGGGCGTCCGCTGCATCCGACGATGTTGCAGGCCCCGCGTCTGGTCACCCGCAACCAGCTGGTGCGCGTCCGTTTTCAGCGCGGCACCCTGCGGATCGAGGCCGATGGCCGCACCCTGTCAGACGGTGCTGCGGGCGATCTGATCCGCGTGATGAACCTCGATTCGCGCAGCACCGTGACGGCGCGGGTCATGCCAGACGGCAGCGTCTCCGTGACGAACTGATTATATATCAAGGATATGCCCATGAAACCCGCCCATCTTCTGTGCCTGGCTCTGGCCCTTTCTGCCTGCTCGCGGGCGGGGCATCTGGGCCAGCCGCCGCAACTGACGCCCCCGCGTGACAGCGAGGAATTCATCGCCATGACCAATCCGCCGCTGGACCTGCCCGTCGATTCGGGGCGCCCCGAGGCGGCGGCCTCGCTTTGGGCGGGCACGCAATCTTCCTCCTCGCTGCTCAGCGACCGGCGGGCGGCCACCCGCGGCGACATTCTGACCGTCGTGATCGAAATCGACGACCGCGCCGAGATCAGCAACAGCTCTGGCCGCAGCCGCAACGCGCGCGAGAACCTTGGCATCCCGCAGATGCTGGGCATTCCGCAGCGGCTGGCCGAAAAGCTGCCCGAGGGCGCCGGTTTCGACGAACTGGCCGATGCCTCGGCAAGCTCGACCTACAAGGGCAGCGGCAATATCTCGCGCCGCGACAAGCTGACCTTGCGGGTCGCGGCGACGGTGATCGACCGGCTGCCCAACGGCACGCTGCACATCACCGGCACACAAGAGGTGCGCGTGAATTTCGAACTGCGGGAACTGACCGTGGGCGGATTTGTGCGCCCCGGCGACATCGACCGCAACAATGAGATCGCCTATGACCGCATCGCCGGGGCGCGGATCTCGTATGGCGGGCGCGGTCAGATCAGCGATGTGCAGCAGCCGCGCTATGGCCAGCAGATCGCCGACATCCTGCTGCCTTATTGAGGTCCCCCATGGTCAGGAAACTCATCCTCGTGATCGTGCCGCTGCTGGCCCTGCTGGGCGGCGCATTCGCCGGCGAAAGGCTGCGCGCCCCTTTGCCCGCGGCGCCGGAAGAGGCCGCCGAAGGCCCGGCCCAGGCCACCACACCGGCCGCCGCCGCCCCCCCCACGCCCGCCGCCGAGGTCGACTGGTTCACCTTTCCCAGCCAGTTCTTCGTGCCGCTGGTCCGTCAGGGCGACATGTCGGCCATCATGATCCTGACGCTGGTTCTGGAAACCGACAAGGGCCAGATCGAGGCGCTTGGCCGTCAGGAATACCGCCTGCGCGACGCGCTGCTGCGGGCGCTGATGATCCACGCCAATACCGGCGGCTTTGACGGCAGTTACACGGTCGACCGCAACCTCCAGACCCTGCGCGACAGCCTGCTGTCCGCGGCCAGATCGGCGACCGACGTGCCCGTCCGCGCGGTGCTGATTCAGGATCTGGCCCAGCAGGGCGGCTGAACCCGGCCCGCGTCCCCCCGCAGATAGGCAAAAGGCCCCGCATCGGGGCGGGGCCTTTCCTGTCATGTCAGAACCCGCCGGTTGCCCGGCAGGTCATCCGACCGGTCACTCGGCGGTTTCTTCTTTCTTCTCGGCGATTTCCTCGCCGGTTTCCTGATCGACCATCTTCATGCCAAGGCGCACCTTGCCACGATCGTCAAAGCCCAGCAGCTTGACCTTGACCTCCTGGCCCTCTTTCAGGATCTCATTCGGGTGACCCAGACGGCGGCCCGCGATCTGGCTGACATGGACCAGCCCGTCGCGCTTGCCGAAGAAGTTCACGAACGCGCCGAAATCGACCAGCTTGACGACCTTGCCGGTATAGACCTGACCCTCTTCGGGCTCGGCCACGATCGACCAGATCAGGTCATAGGCCTTCTTGATCGAATCGGCATTGGCCGAGGCGATCTTGATCACGCCGTCATCGCTGATATCGACCTTGGCACCCGAAACCTCGACGATCTCGCGGATCACCTTGCCGCCCGAGCCGATCACTTCCCGGATCTTGTCGGTCGGGATCTGCATCGTCTCGATGCGCGGGGCATGGGCGCTGAACTCGTTCCGGCCCGCGGTCAGGGCCTGCGCCATCTCGCCCAGAATGTGCAGACGACCGTCTTTGGCCTGCGCCAGCGCCTGCTCCATGATCTCGGGCGTGATGCCCGCGACCTTGATGTCCATCTGCAGCGAGGTGATGCCGTTTTCGGTCCCCGCCACCTTGAAGTCCATGTCGCCCAGGTGATCCTCATCGCCCAGAATGTCGGTCAGAACCGCATAGCGGCCGTCATCTTCCAGGATCAGGCCCATGGCCACACCTGCGACCGGCGCCTTCAGCGGCACGCCCGCATCCATCATCGACAGCGAACCACCGCAAACCGACGCCATCGAGGACGAGCCGTTCGATTCGGTGATCTCGGACACGACGCGGATGGTATAGGGGAAATCCGTAGGTGCGGGCAGAACCGCCTGCAGCGCGCGCCATGCCAGCTTGCCATGACCGATCTCGCGACGACCCGGACCTGCGACGCGGCCAACCTCGCCCACCGAATAGGGGGGGAAGTTGTAATGCAGCAGGAAGTTCGACCGCGAATTGCCGTGCAGCGCGTCAACGATCTGCTCGTCATCGCCGGTGCCCAGCGTCGTCACGACCAGCGCCTGCGTTTCCCCACGCGTGAACAGCGACGAACCATGCGTGCGCGGCAGAATGCCGACTTCGGACACGATCGGGCGCACGGTTTTCGTGTCGCGACCGTCGATACGGGCACCGCCATTGATGATGTCACCGCGCAGAATGCCCGATTCCAGCTTTTTCAGCGCCGAACCCAGATTGGCATCGGCCAGATCTTCCTCGGACAGGCCAGCCTTGACCTTGGATTTGACCGCAGCCACGGCATCCTGACGCTCGGCCTTGTCGCGGATCGCATAGGCTGTGCGCATCTCCGCCTCGCCCAGCGATTTCACGCGGGCATACAGCGCGCTGTAATCGGGGGCCTGATAGTCGAACGGCTCTTTGGCGGCGGCTTCGGCCAGATCAATGATCAGGTCGATGACCGGCTTGATCGCGTCATGGCCGAATTTCACGGCGCCCAGCATTTCCTCTTCGGTCAGCTCATAGGCTTCCGATTCGACCATCATCACGGCGTCTTTGGTGCCCGCGATGACCAGATCAAGGCGCTGCTCGGGGTTCATGCGCAGCTTGTCCATGTCCTGAACCTCGGGGTTCAGCACATATTCGCCGTTCGAGAAACCGACGCGGGCGCCCGCGATCGGACCCATGAAGGGCACGCCCGAAATCGTCAGCGCGGCGCTGGTGGCGATCATCGCGACCATATCGGGATCGTTGACCAGATCGTGGCTCAGCACCGTGCACATCACCAGCACTTCATGCTTGAAGCCGGGGGCGAACAGCGGGCGGATCGGGCGGTCGATCAGACGCGCGGTCAGCGTCTCTTTTTCCGACGGGCGCGCCTCGCGCTTGAAGAAACCGCCGGGCACTTTGCCCGCGGCATAGTATTTTTCCTGATAATGCACCGTCAGCGGGAAAAAGTCCTGACCGGGCTTGGGCTCTTTCGCGAAGGTGACGTTGGCCATGACGCTGGTCTCGCCCAGGGTGGCGATGACGCTGCCGTCGGCCTGACGGGCAACCTTGCCCGTTTCCAGGGTCAGCGTTTCTTCGCCCCACTGGATTGATTTCTTCACTTCATCAAACATCTGATTTCCTCAAAGGGTGCACCGGCCCTCCGGCCACCCATGTCATGTATGGCGGCCCCATTGCCGCCGCCCCTATCCTTTGCATGTGCCCCGGGGCAGGGCCTCACGTCACAGATGGACGGGGCATATATGAAAACGCGGGATTTGGGAAGGGTGACGCCGCGCGTGCACACGGGCCCGCGCGGCGCTTTGCCGGGATTTGGCGGCGGGCGCGATCCGGGGTATGAACCGCCCAGGACCCGGTCGCAGAGGTGCCGCCATGATCACCCGGATTGATGACTATTTCGCCAGCGGATGCGGGCGCTGCCCCCGGTTCGGCACGCCCGGCTGTTCGGCGCGGCTCTGGGCGCGTGGCCTTGGCGATCTGCGCCGGATCTGCCGTGACGCGGGCCTGACCGAGACGGTGAAATGGGGCCATCCCTGCTATATGCACGCGGGCCGCAACATTGCCATCATCGGCGCCCGGCGGGGTGGCTACAGCCTCGGGTTCTTCAATCCCGCGCTGATGAAGGACCCCGAAAACCTGCTGCGGCGGCAGGGGCCGAACACCCGCCACGCCGGAACGCTGGGCCTGACCGACAACGGGCAGGCCCATCTGCTGGCCCCCGTGATCCGGTCCTATCTGATCGAAGCGATGGGCTATGCCGCCGCCGGGATCACCGCCCCGAAAGAGCAGGCCGGGATCGATCTGCCGGAAGAGCTGATCTGCGCGCTGGATGCCGATCCCGACCTGGCCTGGGCGTTCCACGCCCTGACTCCGGGCCGCCAGCGCAGCTATGTCATCAACCTCAGCGGCGCGAAGACATCGGCGACGCGGACGGCCCGGATCGCGAAATTCCGCGACAGGATCCTTGCCGGAAAGGGCGCCACCGAACGATAGGCCGCGCAACGCAAGTCTTAACCGGGCGCCCGCAAGCGGTGTACGCCCTGTGCCCGCCCGGTGCTGCCGCTGTGCACAGCCGGTGCAGGCCATTTCCCGGCAATTGCTGGCCTTTCCAGCCCTGCCCCCCTGCCCCGGCACCACAGCCCGGCAACAGGCAACGCACGCTGCAAAGGTTAACCTGCGCAACGCCCCGCCCCGGCCGCAACCGTCCCCCATCCGCCCGAACGCAAAACGCCCGCGACAGCGTCGCGGGCGTTCCGGCATCCTTGCAGGCGCGTCAGATCAGCGACGCAGGCCCAGCTTGGCGATCAGGGCGGTGTAGCGCGCCTCTTCCTTGCCTTTCAGATAGTCCAGCAGCTTGCGGCGCTGTGCGACCATCATCAGCAGACCACGACGCGAGTGGTTGTCTTTTTTGTGCGACTTGAAATGGTCGGTCAGCGTGGCAATGCGCGAGGACAGGATTGCGACCTGCACTTCGGGGCTGCCGGTATCGCCTTCCTTGGTCCCGAATTCCTTGATGACACGGGCTTTTTCTTCAACAGTGATCGACATCGGGCACTCCTTTCGGATG
>NZ_JBKBVD010000071.1:0-13054 GCF_046289755.1 Paracoccus sp. (in: a-proteobacteria)
CGCCAGCGCCTGTTCGGGCGGCAGGCGGCTGTGCAGGGGGTACTGCTCTTCGGTGATCTGCGTCAGCAGCCGGTCATAGACCTGATCGGCCAGAGACGGGGGCTGGGGGTCAGACACGCGGCGCTCCTTTCACGAGGTCAGACCGGGACACCGGCGGTGCGATAGACCTGCTCCATAAGCCGCAGCGTGCGCAGATTGTCCAGCCGGTCTCTGGGCAGCGGTGGGCGGCCGGCAGGCGTTTGAAGTCAGTCAGATAGGGTTGGCGGCCCAATAAGAAGTGCACCGGGTCCGTAACTAAAATTACCAGTATTGACTAATAATGGGGTCGATATTACTGCTTATGACCAGATAGCATATTGACCGACATCTAATCCGCTAGTATGTTAGTTTTGCAGAGCCACTCGTATCAATGCGGCCACGCGCCGGACGTCAGACAGTCCGCGACCGGAAATACTCATGTTCAGAACTGAACCCGGCCTCAGTCTGCATGCGAGCACAAAGGGGCGTTCACCGGCGGACGACAGCCACGGCCCGCCGCGCCCGACCTTCGAATGACTGCGCCACCGTCCGATCAGGGAGAGGTCGGGCATCTGTAGAGGAGGAGAGATTGATGAAAACCATGACATTATGGTGTGCGGCAGCTATTGCCGTGGCACAGCCAGCCATCGCACAGCCGACCGGCGAGGTCCGCATCGCCATCGGCGCGGAATCGCCCTCGATGGGCGCGCATTGGGGATATGCCGCCAAGGAAGGTGTCGTGCTGCGCAATATCCACGAGGCGCTGGTCGACCGCGATCCCGAAACCAACGAGATCGTCCCCAGCCTTGCCCTCTCGTGGGAGCGGATCGAGCCGACAATCTGGGAATTCAAGCTGCGCGAGGGCGTCACGTTCCACGATGGCACGCCATTTGATGCCGACGCGGCGGCCCATGGCATCAACTGGATCTATGACACCGCCAATGCCTATACGGTCGCGGGCTTCCTGCCCAACCGGGAGTATCGCGCCGAGGCGGTCGATCAGTACACCCTGCACATCCATACCGGAACGCCCGATCCGATCTATCCCTCGCGGGCCTTCGGGATCGGCATCACCTCAAAAGCGCATCTGGAAAGCGGTCTCGACAATTATGAAAACAAGGCCGTGGGAACCGGCCCCTACCTCATCGACAGCTGGAACCGCGGCACGTCCTATACGCTACGTGTAAACGAAGACTGGTGGGGCTTTGACGTCGAGGGGATCGCGCAGCCGGATTTTGAGACTGCGACATTTCTGATCCGCCCAGACTCTTCCAGCCGAATCGCGGCCATGCGCGCAGGCGAGGTCGATTTCGCATGGGATCTGACGCCGGATGAATGCCGCGCGAATCTGGGCGACAACTGCATCTCGGGGCCGACGCCCGAAACCGTCTATGTGCGCATGGATGTCGAGCACGAGGTGATGAAAGACCCGCGCATCCGCGAGGCCATGTCGCTGGCGCTGGACCGCCCGACCATCAGCCGGGTTCTGATCGGTGACGCGACCCCGGCCGCCGCCATGATCATCCCCGGCGTCACCGGCTATCCCGACATCGAACCCATGCCCTTTGACATCGAACGCGCCATCACCCTGGTCGAAGAGGCCCGCGCCGACGGCGTTCCGATTGACGACTTCCCGCTGTTCATCTCGATGCGGTCGGGGTCGTTCTCGGGCAATACCGAAGTCATGGAGGCGGTTCAGGGTCTTTATTCCGCGATTGGCCTGAACGTGGCCATCCGGGCAATGGAAGATCTGGAGTTCCGGTCGCTGTTCGACCTGCCGCCCTCGGAAAAGCCTGTCGCGACCGATCGCGGCTGGCTGGCCCTGCATCGCCACAACAACGCCGAATTCGACTTCGCCCGCACCTATGCCTCGAACCACCATTGCGCGGGGCAGGCCTCGACCGGGTGCAACCCCGAACGCGACGCCGAATTCGAGACGGCATCGGCGCTGACCGGCGATGAACGTCACACCGCCTTCGCGGAAATTGCCGCCCGGATGTACAGCGACCCCGAGCATCTGATGTTCCTGCCCATCGCGCATACGTCGATCTTTCATGGCGTGTCCGACAGGCTGGACTGGACGCCGCGCAGCGACATGCAGCTGCTGCTCAAAGATCTGAAAGCCAGGTAGGGGGCGGACATGAACATCGTCGCACAGAATGCGCCCCCCGAGGCGGGGGTCAGCCTCAAAGTCCGCGATCTGCACGTTTCGTTCGATTCCGATCAGGGAAGGATCTTCGCCGTAAATGGCGTGGATCTGGACGTGGCACCCGGAGAGACGCTGGCGCTGGTCGGAGAATCGGGGTCGGGAAAATCCGTCACATCCGAGGCGATCATGGGCATCATCGACTGCCCGCCGGGGCGGGTGACCGCCGGGCAGATGACATGGGGGGACAGGTCGCTCAAGGATATGACGTCTGCGCAACGGCGCAGGCTGTGCGGGCGGACATTCTCGCTGGTGTTTCAGGACGCGCTGACGGCGCTGAACCCCGGCTTTACCGTGGGCTATCAGATTGCCGAGATGTTTCGCGTCCATCAGGGCCTGTCGCGGCGTGAGGCGCGCGAAAAGGCGGTGGAAAGCCTGCGCCGAGTGGGCATCCCTGCACCCGAACGGCGGGTGGATGAATACCCGCACCAGTATTCGGGCGGGATGCGTCAGCGCGCCATGATCGCCATTGCGATCGCGCTGCGCCCCCGGCTGCTGTTCGCGGATGAGCCGACGACTGCGCTGGATGTGACCGTTCAGGCGCAGGTGATCGAACTGATCAAGCAGATCCAGCAGGAAGATGGCATGTCGCTGGTGCTGGTCAGCCACGACCTTGATCTGGTCGCGCAATATTGCGACCGGATCGCGGTCATGTATGCGGGGCGGATCGTCGAGACGGGCACGGTCGATCAGGTCTATCTGAACCCCGCGCATCCCTATACGCGGGGCCTGATCTCATCGCGCCCGACGCTGCATGGCAATCAGGGCGCGCTCAGCACCATTCCGGGGCTGCCACCCCGGCTGACGGCCCTGCCCGACGGCTGCGCCTTTCAACCCAGATGCGCGATGGCCACCGATCTGTGCAGCCGCGCGGTTCCAGGTGAGACCCGCGTGGCGCAAGGGCATCTCAGCCGCTGCCATTTCGCCGGTCAGCTTGAGATTGAAAGGGTTGCGTCATGACCTTGGCCGAGGAACAGACCCAGACCCTGCCGCCGATTCTGGCTGTCGAGGATGTCGTGCGTGAATATGGCCGGGTCGCAGCGGGCTGGATGCGTGCGGCGGGTTACGGGATGCGGGCGGTCGACGGCGTCACTTTGCAGATCGAACGGGGCGAGACGGTCGCCGTGGTCGGTGAATCGGGCTGCGGAAAATCCACGCTGCTGCGCTGCATGGTCTCGGTCGAGGATGTCTCGGACGGGCATGTGCGCTTTGAGGGCGTCGAGGTGCGGGACATGCCGAAGGCTGCGCGCAATGACTATCGCCGCCATGTGCAGATGATCTTTCAGGACCCGACCGCCTCGCTCAATCCGCGAAAGCGGGTCAGCGACATCATCGGCGAACCTTATCGTATCCATTTCGGCAAGAAGCTGTCCGATGACCGGTTGTGCGAACTGATGAGCATGGTCGGCCTCGATCCGGTGCGGCGCGACGCCTATCCCTCGCAATTTTCGGGCGGGCAACGCCAGCGCATCGCAATCGCGCGGGCGCTGGCGGTCGAGCCAAAAGTGATGCTGTTCGATGAGCCGGTCGCCGCACTGGATGTGTCGGTGCAGGCGCAGATCCTGAACCTGCTGTGCGAGATCCGTGAGCGCACGGGCGTCGCATCGGTGTTCGTGTCCCACGATCTGTCAGTCGTGCGCTTTATCGCGCAGAAGGTCTTTGTCATGTATCTGGGGCGCGTCGTGGAATCCGGCCCGGTCGGCCCGGTCTTCGACAACTCCTCGCATCCATACACGCAGGCGCTGATTTCGGCGGTGCCCAAAGGTCTGGAGCAGGCCGACCCGAACGCCCCGCGCATTCTGCTGCAGGGCGAGCCGCCCGACCCGGCCCGTCCGCCGCAGGGATGCAGGTTCAATCCACGTTGCTGGAAGGCGACTGATCTCTGCCGCAGCCAGGCGCCGTTGCTGACGCCCCGGCAGGACGGGCAGGGCATGGTCGCCTGCCACCACCATGACAGCTGACCCGCAGGCGCGATCCAGGAAAGGATAAGACATGCGCTATACACTCAGAAGGGCCGGACAATCCGTCGCAATGATCGCGGTGCTGATGACACTGGTGTTTTTCGGCGCCCGGGTCATCGGTGATCCGGTCGATGCGATGGCGCCTCCGGGGGCCAGCGAGCAGGCCCGGATGGACATTGCGGTGCGCTTTGGGTTCGACCAGCCGATCAGCGTGCAGTTCGGCGAATTCGTGATGCGGGCGGTCCAGCTGGATTTCGGCAACTCGATGTGGCAGGGCACGGACTCGCTGTCCATCGTGCTGGAGCGGTTGCCCAACACGCTGATCCTGGCGGGCGTCACCATGCTGATGGTCGTGCCCATCGCGGTGCTGCTGGGCTGTCTGGCGGCGATGCGGCCGGGCAGCCGGACCGACCGGGTGATTTCCTTCATCAGCCTCTGCGGCGTCTCGATGGTGGAATTCTGGCTGGGTCTGATTTTGATCGGCTTGGTCAGCGTCCAGCTTGGCCTTTTGCCCACGGGCGGCATGGATCATCCGCTCAGCGTGCTGTTGCCGGCGGCCACGATCGCCTTTCGCGGCATTGGCCGGCTGTCGCAATTCGTGCGCAGCGCGATGATCGAGGAACTGGGCAAGACCTATATCGTCATGGCCCGCGCCAAGGGCATGCCCGAATGGCGGGTCTTCATGCATGCGGGCAAGAACGCGGCCATCACCATCACGACGATGGCGGCAGACGAGCTGTCGGACCTGCTGACCGGCACGATGGTGGTCGAGACCGTGTTTGCCTGGCCGGGCATGGGCATGCTGATCGTCAACGCCATTGCGATGCGCGATCTGTTCCTGCTGGAGGCGACGGTCTTCGTGATCGCCATCATGATCGCGACACTGAACCTGTTGTCCGACCTGTCATATACATGGCTCAACCCCAGAATACGGTATTCGTGACATGACCGATATTTCTCAGCCCCGCCCCGCCCGGAACCGGCTTGCCCTGATGCAGCGCGCCCTGTTCCGCGACACACCCAGCTTTCTGGCCCTGATGTTCATCGTGATCGTCGCATCGGGGTCGGCCTTTGCCCAGTGGCTGGCCCCCTATGACCCAAGTGCAATCAATATCGCGGCCCGCCATGTCGCCCCGTTCAGCGTGGCACCCGGCAGCGGATTTCATCTGCTGGGCACCGACAATCTGGGCCGCGATGTCCTGTCGCGCGTGATGTATGCGGGTCAGGTCTCTCTTTCGGTGGGCCTGCTCAGCGTGCTGGTTTCGGGGCTGTTCGGGACGATCATCGGGCTCTGGGCGGGCTATGCCCGTGGCCGGACCGAAGGCATCCTGATGCGGATCGTCGATCTGCAGATGTCGGTTCCGTTCCTGTTGCTGGCAATGATCGTGCTGTTTACCCTGGGGCCGGGTGTCACCAATGTCATCATCGTGCTGGCGCTGGTGCGCTGGCCGCTTTACGCCCGGATCAGCCGCAGCCTGGTGCTGGATATCGGCAATGCGCCCTTCATCGACTTCAGCAAGATGCAGGGCGCATCGGGTCTGCGCGTGGTCGTGACCAATATCCTGCCCAATATCATCTCGCCCATGGCAGTCATCGCCACATTGGAGGTGGCGCGCGTCATTCTGGCCGAATCCACGCTCAGCTTCCTTGGGCTGGGCGTGCAGGCGCCGGAAACGTCCTGGGGCCTGATGGTGGCGCAGGGGCGGCAATACATCACCACGGCGCCCTGGACGATCTATGTGCCCGGCGCAACGATCTTTCTGGTCGGCCTCAGCATCACGTTTCTGGTCGGCTGGATCCGCAACATGAGCGATCCGCTGCTGCGCATGAAATGGCTGTATCACGAACGGCCGCGTCGCGCGCCGCGGTTGCCACAGTGACGGCCCACAGGGCTCCGGTTCCGGCTGGAGCAAAGTTCAGTGGCAGGTCACCCGATCCGCAAGCACCCGCGGCCGTGGAAGGAGGATTCCCCGGCCGCGGTCGTCAGAAGCGAAACCCTGCGCGCCACCCGGCACGTCCGGCAGAACGCTCCGGATGCGCTGGACCCGATACCATGTCCGAAGCCTCATCGAGGTCGAGATGCGCTGCCTGAAGGCCTTCGGAGAGCGCATCTGCGCAAGAGACCCAGTTCGCCAAACCGCTGAAATCCAGATCCGCATCGCATTGATGAACCGCTTCCCGGCCCGCGGCACCGCCGAGATCCTGCGCGTGGTCTGAACTCAGCGGGGAAAGGGCACATGCAGATGGTTGGGCAGCGGGCTATGGATGATGTCAATTTCCGGGTCGGCCAGAAGATCGGGCGATCCCGAGGGTTTGTGCCACCGCAGCCGCGCGGTCGCCATCGTGTCAGGAAATGCCGCCAACGACCCGCCGGTCGCTTTTCTGCAAGGCGGGGATGACCTGATTGATGGCAAAATTCGCCGTGCTCAGGACACCTCAGACCGATTTCCACATCCCGGCCATGTTCTCCTGTTCCTTTTCCCTGCCAGCCGGCCCGTCATATATCAGGGCCGGCTGGCCGGTCTTACCCTTTCACAGCGCCAGCTGTCATGCCGCTGACGATATAGCGGTTGGCTGCCAACGCAAAGACGATGACCGGAGAGATCACGAGGATCGCATAGGCCGCGATGACGCCGTATTCGGCCCCCGCTTCGGCCCCGCCAAGAAAGCGCGTGATCCCGACCGTCAGGGGCTGGGCGTCGTTGCCCGCCAGGAACAGCGCGAACAGGTATTCGTTCCACGACATGATGAAGACCAGGATCGCCAGCGCGATCACGCCCGACCGCACCACCGGCAGCGTCACGTTCCAGAACAGGTTCCACGGGCTGCACCCGTCGACAATGCCCGCCTCTTCCAGCTCCTGCGGGACGGTATCGAAAAATCCGACCAGCATCCATGTCGCAAAGGGAATGTGGATGGTGAGATGCGCCAGCAACAGCCCGATGCGCGATCCGGACAGGCCAAGATTGACGAAAATCAGGAACAGCGGCAGCGCCAGAACGACATAGGGGATGAACCGCATTGCCAGCACGCCGAACGACACCGCCGAGCGCGCCCGCCCCGAGATTTTAGTCAGCCCGTAGGCCAAGGGCGTGCACACTACCAGCGTGATGACCACGGCCGAAACCGAGATGATGACCGAGTTCGTGAAGAAGAACCAGAAATCACCGCGCGTGAAGGCCTGCACGAAATTGTCGAAGGTGAAATCCCGCATCATCAGCAGGTCCAGCGGGCTGCGGAACAGCGCCGTTCGGTTGAACGACGCGGCCAGCAACATGACCGGCGGCAGCAGCGACACGATCAGCCAGAAGCCAAGGGCCGCGTGGATCAGCCATGTCGTGCTGCGCTTTCTGAGGCGGGCGCTTGCGTTGGTCCTGCTCATGCCTTGTCCTTCATGGTGCTGCGGTAAAGCGTGATGTAGATCCAGGCGACGACCGCCATGATGATGAACATGGAAAACGCAATGGTATTGGCCATGCCCATGTCCTGATTGGCGATCCCCCGGTTATAGGCAAAGATGCTGAGAACCGAGGTTGATCGCCCCGGCCCGCCCCCGGTCAGCGCCCAGATCATGTCGAATTCCCGGAAAGCCGAGGTGATCAGGATGATCGACACGAACAGGATATGCGGGCGCAGCATCGGCAGCACGATATACCACAGCGCCTGCAACGGGCCTGCGCCGTCGATCCGGCCCGCTTCGTGCAGCTCGTCGGGGATGGTGGTCAGGGCAGCGTAGAACACAAGGATCGCCAGCGGGATCAGGTGCCACGAATTGGTGATGATCGTGGCCAGCAGCGCGGTTTCGCGGTCCAGCAGCCAATAGGGCGCGCCGCCGCCGAAGAACCCCGAGATCTGGTTCACCACACCGAATTCCTGCTGCCAGATGAAGAACCGCCACGCGATGCCGCCCACCACCGGCGTCATCACGAAGGGGATCAGGAACAGCGCCATCCACATCGGCCGCAGCTTGACCTGACGGGCGTTCAGCAGGAACGCGATCAGAATGCCGAAGGTGACCGAGACCAGCACGCAGCCCACGGTGAAGATGCCGGTGATCTTCAGGGCGTTGATGAACAGCGGATCCTGAAAGGCCGCGACGTAGTTCTGCAACCCGATAAAGGTCTGGTTGGTGAAATCATACAGAAACACCCGGTGCAGGCTGTATCGCAGCCCCAGCACCAGGGGCGTTCCGACGATCAGGATCATCAGGATCAGGCCGGGCAGAATGAACCACCAGCCTCGTGTGAACTGTGCGCGTCTGCTGGACATCGGCCCTCCTCCGGCGATGGGTTGCCCCCGCGAGTGATGCGCGGGGGCGGCGGTTGGTTACTGGATGTAGCCTGCGGCCTGAAACGCCTGCGTCATGGCATTCACCCACCGGGTCTGCGCCTGTTCAGCCGTCAGATCGCCCGAAAACACGTCGGTGATGAACTCGGTTGTGCCGTTCCACATGGCCGAGCCGTATTCCGGGATGCCCTGACGGATGAAGACCTCATCCAGAACCTGCTCGTAGGCGGGCAGGAAATCGGCGTAATAGGGCTGCTGGGCCTTCAGCTCTTCGCTGGCAAAATGGCCGGTGGTCGAGAACTGCTCGGACTGCTTGCCCCATTCGATCTCGTTGTCCTGCAGCATCCATTTCAGGAATTTGAACGCCTCTTCGGCATTGGGCGTATCAAAGACGAACACACCGCCGCCGCCAAGGAAGGGCGCGCCCTGCTCGTATCCGGCCAGATTGCCTTCCCAGACCGGCAGGGGCGCATACATGACGTTGCCCGCGGCCTGCCCGGCCTCGTCCTCGACGGTGCCCAGACCCTGCGGCCACATGACGGCGGTGGCCAGACCGCCATCGCGGAACATTTCCAGCCCTTCGAGAAAGCCCCAGTTCTGCGCCTCGCGCGGGGCGGTGTTCCGGGCCAGATCGACGAAGTAATTCGCGGCCTCGACCAGCATCGGGTTGTCCAGATCGGTCTGGAAATTCTCGTCAAAGCCACGCAAGCCTGCGGAATACAGCACGACGATAAAGCTGCGGGTGATGCCCGCGCCCGCGCCAAGCGCATCGGCCCAGCCATAGACCGCCCGTTCCAGCGTTTCACCGGCCAGCGTCTCGCCCCGGTCGCGGGTGAAGAATTCGGCCACCTCGCGCCATTCGGCATAGGTCGCGGGCATGGTCAACTCGCGGCCATACTCCTCGGCGAAGGCCGCCTTTTCATCCGCGTTTTCCAGCCAGTCGCGGCGGGCGATCATCATCGGCGCGGCGGGCGTCGTCGGCAGGGCGATGATCTCGCCCGGACGCGCATCCGATTTCATGTGGCTGTCGATGACCAGTTGCGGATAGGCGTTGATGTCAAAGCCGTGTTCCTCGATCCACGGCGTCAGATCGACAACATGGTTCTGGAAGGTGCCGAACCAGCCGGGGCTGTGATAGCCCAGATCCCACCGGCCGGTGCCGCCGATCGCCTCGATCGACATCTGGTCGCGCAGCTGGTTGGGGGGAAGGATTTCACCGATCACCCTGATGCCGGTCTCTTCCTCGTATTTGGGCGCGAAATAGTTCACGACCGCATCCGCCTCGGCGCCCGGATGCAGGGCCCAACGGATGGTGATGTCCTGCGCCGTGGCCACCGAGCCAAGCGCCATCGTGAAGGCCAGAGCGCCAAGCGGGGCGCGGGCCGGAATCGTAAAGCTCATGGTATCCTCCCTATTGTCGTCAGATGCGGGTGTACGCCGGTCAGTTCAGGCGCATTTCCGTCTTGGGGTCGAACAGATGCAGCCGCCCCGCGCGCGCGGCCATGCGGATGGTCTGGCCCGGCGCAAGGTCGTGGCGTTCGCGGAACACCGCCGTCATCGGCTTGCCGCCAAGCGTGGCGTTGACGTGGATTTCGGCCCCGGTCGGCTCGACCACGTCGATGGTGGCCTCCAGCCCGGTCTCGGCGATGGTCAGATCCTCGGGGCGGATGCCCAGCAGGACGGCCTGCCCCTCGGACAGCGCCACACCGGCGGGGGGCGCGGTGATCTGGCCATCGGCCAGATGCAGCATGCCGTTCGTTGCCGTCGCCTCGAAGAAATTCATCGACGGAGAGCCGATGAAGCCTGCCACGAACAGGTTGGCGGGCGTGTCATACAGTTCCAGCGGCGCGCCGGCCTGTTTCACCACCCCGTCATGCATGACCACGATCAGATCGGCCATGGTCATCGCCTCGATCTGGTCATGGGTGACATAGACCGTCGTGACCTTAAGCCGTTGGTGCAGCTGCTTGATCTCGGCCCGCATCTGCACGCGCAGTTTCGCATCGAGGTTCGACAGCGGTTCATCGAACAGGAACACCTGCGGATTGCGCACGATGGCGCGGCCCATGGCGACCCGCTGACGCTGACCGCCCGACAGCTGCCGCGGATAGCGGTCCAGCAACACGTCGAGGTTCAGGATGTCGGCGGCCCGCGCCACGCGCTGCGCGATCTCATCCTTGGAGACTTTGGACAGTTTCAGCGCAAATCCCATGTTCTGCGCGACCGTCATATGCGGATAGAGGCCATAGTTCTGGAACACCATGGCGATGTCGCGATCCTTGGGGGCCATGTCATTGACCTCTTGCCCACCGATCAGGATGGCGCCCTCGGTCACATCCTCCAGCCCCGCGATAATGCGCAGCAGCGTCGACTTGCCACAGCCTGACGGGCCGACCAGCACGACGAAGGCCCCGTCTGCGATCTTCACGTCGATGCCGTGGATCACCTGCGTGCTCCCATAAGCCTTCTTGACGTTCTGAATGGTCACTTCGGCCACTGCTCTCTCCCTCTGACTGCGCGATTTGCTGTCACCCTGCTCTGAATAGCCGCAGTTGAAATGTCGCGTCAAATATTAAATCAACTTTATTGATTTAATCTGAGGCAGCCCCGGACGCACCGCTTGCAGCCAGGCCGTCCGCTTTCTGCTAAGACCCTGACACCTGATCTGTTATTCGCAAGCAATGCCTTGCCTCCGCACCGCACGGGACCCGACGCCATGAACCAGTCATCCTTACCCCGGATCGCTATCCCGTCGGTCGCTGTGGCCGGGCCGGGCAATCTGACCGACCGCAGCGAACTGGACCGTCTGCTGCTGAGCCTGATCCGGCGGCACGGCGCGCTGGCCAAATCCGAGCTGGCCCGGCTGGCGGATCTGTCACCACAGACGGTGTCGGTCACGACCCGGGCGCTGGAGAAACAAGGTCTGCTGCGTCGCCTGGAACCCCTGCGTGGCCGGATCGGACAGCCGATGGTGCCGCTGGCACTGGCGCCCGAAGGTGCCTTTGTCGCAGGGGTCAAGATCGGCAGACGCAGTGTCGACTATCTGCTGGCCGATTTCTGCGGGGGCGTCCGCGCCCAGAGCAGCCTGGAATATGACGCACCGGACCCGGCCATCGTCCTGACCTGGCTGCGGCGACAACTGGGCCGGACCCGCGCCGATCTGGGCCTGCACGCCGCCAAGCTGATCGGGTTGGGCATCGCCATGCCGTTCCAGCTTTGGGACTGGCAGGCCGAGGAACCGGCCGAGCAGGCCCATCACCGCGCATGGCAGGCAATCGACCTGCGCGCTGCGCTGGCCGATGAGGGTCTGAGCATCAGCCTTGTCAATGACGCCACGGCCGCATGTGCCGCCGAAATGATGTTCGGCACCGCGTCCCTTCCGGTGGATTTCGTCTATTTCTACATCGGGACATTCATTGGCGGCGGCGTGGTCCAGAACGGGCGTCTGCGGATCGGCCCGACCGGGCATGGCGGCGCGCTTGGGTCAATGCTGGTGCAGTGCCCCGATGCCGGAACGGTCCAGTTGATCCGCGTCGCATCGCTGGCGGCTCTGAAACAGTCCCTGCAAGCCGCCGGGATTGCGCCCCCCTGCGTCGAGGATGATCCCGAGGGCTGGGCCTCACTGTGCGATCATGTCCAGCCGTGGATTGATCGCGCAGCCTTTGGTATCGCGCAGGCGGCCATCAGTGCCATTGCCGTCACCGACAGCAAGGCAGTCGTGATCGACGGCGCCATCCCTGATGCGCTTCGCCAGTCGCTTGTCGCGAAAACCCTCGCGCATATGCAGGCGCTGGACATGTCAGGCATCGTGGCACCAGAGGTGAAACAAGGAACACTTGGCGTCATTGCGCGTTCCCTTGGCGCCGCAGGAACCTCGCTGATCACCCAGTTCGGTCTGCGCGCCGATGCAGATTTTGATCGCGGCAACCGGCAGGGTCCGGTTGATAGATGACGTCGGCACGGGCGGATTGACGCCATGCCGATGAGACTTTTCTGGTCTTGCCGTATCGGGTTGCCACCGGGCGTGCCCACTCCATCTTGTCGAAACCCAGAGATCAATCGCCCCCTGACCCGCGCTCAGCACCCTTACCGTTTCGCCCGGATCGACCTCGAACCCCAGGTTGATCTTGGCGAAACGGTGCGTGCCTCGGGCAGAGAGGCAACCGGGTTGTCGTCCCGGTGACGGACGCAGGCAGCTACCCCTCGGGCAGGCCGTCGACGATGGTCACCGACACCACGGCCGCGCCCTCGCGCCTTTGGCGGGCGCGCTGATAGTCGTCGGACAGGTAGCAGGCCTGCGCCGAGGCCAGATCGGGAAAGCGGATGATGACGTGGCGGTCATAGGCCGGACCTTCCAGCACCTGAGACGCGCCGCCCCGTGCCAGAAACCGGGCGCCAAACCGGGCGAATGCAGCAGGTATCTGCGAACAGGACATCAGAGGTTTGTCCATCGCCTCCGAACGTGGCAGATTGCCGCAGTGTGGCGGTGTATCCCTTCGGCGTGATTCTGCGCCGCCTTTTGCAATGTCCTCATATTCAGGTTCATCCGATGCGCGACCCCTTGTTCCGCATGGCCCTTGTT
>NZ_JBKBVD010000072.1:0-12778 GCF_046289755.1 Paracoccus sp. (in: a-proteobacteria)
CGCCGTGCAGCTCCCGGCCCGAATTATCCACGCCAAAGCGGCGGCACAGCGCGTCCAGCGTCGCGGGCGATCCCGGGAATTTCTCGCGCGCCAGCATCAGCGTGTCCAGCGCCCGCGACCAAGGCAGCGGCTTGTGGCCCGCGCGCTTCAGTTCGGCGTTCAGGAATTTCATGTCAAAGCTGGCATTGTGGATCACCAGCTTGGCGTCGTCCGCGATGAAGTCCATGAAATCGCTGACGATTGCCGCGAATTTCGGCTTGTCGCGCAGAAAGTCGTCGCCCAGGCCGTGGACGTCGAACGCCTCCTTGGGCATCGACCGTTCGGGGTTGATATAGACGTGAAAGGTGCGCCCGGTCGGCAGGTGGTTCATCAGCTCCAGCGCCCCGATCTCGACGATGCGATCCGCGCCTTCGGCGTCAAAGCCGGTGGTTTCGGTGTCCAGGACGATCTCACGCATGGGGGGCAACCTCGTTCACGATATGGGCGACGGCGGCGCGGGCGGCGTCCAGGCTGTCGGTCGGAATGATCCAGTCCGCGCGCGCGCGCTTGTCCGCGTCAGGCATCTGGCGCGCCAGGATCATGGCCAGGGTATCGCGCGTCATGCCCGGGCGCGCAAGCACGCGGATGGCCTGGGTTTCGGGGTCCGTGGACACCACCGCCACCCCATCCAGGTCCGGGGGCTGCGCGCTTTCGAACAGCAGCGGGATGTCCAGGACGACCAGGGGTGCGCCGTCATGTCGCGCCAGAAACGCCTGCCGATCCTGCGCCACAAGGGGGTGGACGATGCCCTCCAGCCGCGCCAGCGCGCCGGAATCGGCGGCCAGCGCGTTCTTGAGGGCCGCGCGGTCGATGCCGCTGTCGCGAAGCGCGGTCGGAAAGGCCGCAGCGACCCGGTCCACCGCCGCGCCGCCCGGTGCATAGAGGCGGTGGACCGCCTGATCCGCATCCCAGACCGGATGCCCCAGGTCGCGGAACATCTGCGCCGTCGTGGATTTCCCCATGCCGATGCTGCCAGTCAGGCCAAGACGGAAGGTCATTCCAGCGCGACCCGGCGCGCCTGGTCGTCGACATCGGGGCGCTGGCCGAACCAGCGTTCGAATCCGGGCGCGGCCTGATGCAGCAGCATGCCCAGCCCGTCGACGATGCGACAGCCGCGGGCCTGCGCCTCGGTCAGGAAGGGGGTCATCAGCGGGGTATAGACCAGATCGGTGACCAGCGCGTCGGGCGACAGCGCATCCATCGGCACGCGCAGGGGCTGCTTGCCCTGCATGCCGAGCGAGGTCGCGTTGACCACGGTCGAGGCGCCCTCCAGCATGTTGCCGACCTGCGCCCAGTCATAGACGACAAGCCGGGCGCCGAATTCGGCCTTGATCTGTTCGGCGCGCAGGCGGGTGCGGTTGGTGATGCGCAATTCCTTGACCCCGCTGTCCAGCAGCGAGGCCACCACCGCCCGCGCAGCCCCCCCGGCCCCGATCACCGCCGCCGGGCCCCGGTCGGGCTGCCAGTCGGGGACGTTCTGGCGCAGGTTCGCGATGAAGCCGTAGCCGTCGGTGTTGTCGGCATGGATCTTGCCGTCGGGACGAAAGATCAGCGTGTTTGCCGCCCCGATCAGTGCGGCGCGGTCGGTGACCGTGTCGGCCAAGGTCAGCACGGCCTCCTTGTGGGGGATGGTGACATTGGCGCCGACGAAACCGGCGCGGGGCAGGATGCGCAACACCTCGGCCAGGTGTTCGGGCATCACCGGGATCGGGACGTAATGGCCCGGCAATCCGTATCGGGCCAGCCAATGCGCGTGCAGTCGCGGAGAGCGGGAATGCGCAATCGGCATGCCGATCACCCCGGCCAGGGGGGCATGGCTGATCTGGCTGGCGGGCAGGTCGTCTTGCATGGGCTTGATCATCACATCGCGGGTTCAGGGACCAGACTAGGGCCAGCACGGGCAGCGCGAAAGCCCCCCCGGGCACGGGACCGGACCCTGTGGCGGGGACGGCGCAACCCCCGTGTGGACAAGTGGCGGGGGGAATCGGTGCCGGGCCTGCGGGCAAGCCGAGTCAATCCCTGACATGGGGCGATTTTCGCCAGGAACAGAGAGAGAACGACGCAGGCTTCTCCACAGGTGGACGAATCATCCACCAAAATGGGCCGTTCTGTGGACAAATGGGAGGCAGGATCATTATCCGCAAAGTTATCCACAAATGACATCTTTGTTTACAAAGGGTTTTCAGGCTGTGGCACGGGTTTCTCACATCCTTGTCCACAGACGGTGATTCTGAGGAAATCACGGTGAGCAGAGTCCACGTCCTGCTATCCACAGGCCCTACTTCTACAACATTCCTTTCTTTATCCTTTTTATTTAAGAGAGGAGGGAAGAGAGGTTTCCCGATGTTCGACTGGCTCACGCTGATCTATCCCTACGTGAAGGCATTCCACGTGATGGCCGTCATTTCCTGGATGGCGGGGCTGTTCTATCTGCCCCGGTTGTTCGTCTATCACGCCGAACGCCGCGCCGGATCGGCCGAGCCTGTCGCCAGTTTCGTCATCATGGAGGACAAGCTGCTGCGGCTGATCATGAATCCGGCGATGATCGCCACCTGGATCAGCGGTCTGTCGCTGGTGCTGACGCCGGGGATCGTCAGCTGGGACATGATCTGGCCGTGGATCAAGGCCGTCTGCGTGATCGCGATGAGCGCGTTTCACATGTGGTGCGCCCGAGAGCGCAGGATTCTGGCGGGCGGAACCGCGCAGGCGGGGCGCACCTATCGCCTGATGAACGAGGTTCCGACCCTGCTGATGGTGGCGATCGTCTCTTCGGTGATCATCAAGTTCTGATCGAAAAGATTGACTCGTGCGGACCGGGGCCTTATCTGCGCCCCAACCCCGGCCGTCCGGCACGGGATTCCCTGGAACACCCGTCTTCTCCGCTCCGATATGTCGCGCGGCCGAAAGTTTGCATCAGAATGACCGAAGAACGCCTGAATCTGTCCGACCTTAAGGCAAAAAGCCCCGCCGACCTGCTGTCGATGGCCGAGGAATGGGAGATCGAGAACGCCTCGACCATGCGCAAGGGCGAGATGATGTTCTCGATCCTCAAGGAGCATGCCGAGGAGGGGTGGGAGATCGGCGGTGGCGGCGTGCTGGAGGTCGTGCAGGACGGATTCGGGTTCCTGCGCTCGACCGAGGCCAACTATCTGCCCGGTCCCGATGACATCTATGTCAGCCCGGACATGATCCGGCAGCATTCGCTGCGCACGGGCGACACGGTCGACGGCGTGATCCGCGCGCCGGGCGATAACGAACGCTATTTCGCGATGACCAAGGTCGAGACGATCAACTTTGAGGACCCCGAAAAGGCGCGTCACAAAGTGGCCTTCGACAACCTGACGCCGCTTTATCCCGATGAGCGGCTGAAGATGGAGATCGAGGACCCGACCCTGAAGGATCGCAGCGCCCGGATCATCGATCTGGTCGCGCCGATCGGCAAGGGCCAGCGGTCGCTGATCGTGGCGCCCCCGCGGACCGGTAAGACGGTTCTGCTGCAGAATATCGCGCATTCGATCGAGAAGAATCACCCCGAATGCTATCTGATCGTCCTGCTGATCGACGAACGCCCCGAGGAAGTCACCGATATGCAGCGCAGCGTGCGCGGCGAGGTGGTGTCGTCGACCTTCGACGAACCGGCCAGCCGGCACGTCGCCGTGTCGGAGATGGTGATCGAAAAGGCCAAGCGTCTGGTCGAGCATAAACGAGATGTTGTGATCCTTTTGGACTCGATCACAAGACTTGGTCGTGCCTTCAATACTGTTGTGCCTAGCTCGGGCAAGGTGCTGACCGGTGGTGTCGATGCGAATGCCCTGCAGCGCCCGAAGCGCTTCTTCGGTGCGGCGCGCAACATCGAGGAGGGCGGCAGCCTGACCATCATCGCCACCGCGCTGATCGATACGGGATCGCGCATGGATGAGGTGATCTTTGAGGAGTTCAAGGGAACGGGCAACAGCGAGATCGTGCTGGACCGCAAGGTCGCCGACAAGCGCGTCTTCCCGGCGATGGACATCCTCAAGTCCGGCACGCGCAAGGAAGAGCTGCTGGTCGACAGCAAGGACCTGCAGAAGACCTATCTGCTGCGGCGCATCCTGAACCCGATGGGCACAACGGATGCCGTCGAGTTCCTGATCTCCAAGATGAAGCAGACCAAGAGCAACGCCGAGTTCTTCGACTCGATGAACGCCTAAACGGGGCAGCGATGGACCTGATCTTTGCAGAGGCCACCCCGCCCGGGCGGGGGGGCGTTTCCGTGATCCGGCTGAGCGGTGATCGTGCCCGGGCCGTGGCGGAGACGCTGGTAGGGTCAATGTCGCTGTCGCGCCATGCCTATTTCCGCGCGGTGATCCATGAGGATGAGCCGATCGATCAGGCGCTGGCGATGTGGTTCGCGGAGGGTGCCAGCTTTACCGGCGAGGAGGTCGCGGAACTGCACCTTCACGGGGCGCCCGTCGTGGTCCGCAGGGTCGGGGCCGCACTGCTTGACCTGGGGGCACGTCCGGCCGATGCTGGAGAGTTCACGCGGCGGGCGTTCCTGCACGGTCGGATGGACCTGGCCGAGGTCGAAGGTCTGGGCGATCTTCTGGTTGCGGAAACGGAGTCGCAACGAAAGCTGGCCCTGAGGGCGGCTGGCGGTGAATTGGCCAGAAAGCTGGCGGGCTGGCGCGACGTGCTGATCGAGGCTGGGGCGCTGGTCGAGGTCAGTGTTGATTTCGCGGATGAGGATGTCCCCGATGAGGTACCGCCACGGGTTTTTGACCTGGTGGCGACATTGCGTCAGGCCTTGCAGCAGGAGCTGGACGGATTTCGCGCCGCAGAGCGTGTGCGTGCAGGCTTTGACATCGCGATCATCGGGCCGCCGAATGCAGGAAAATCTAGCTTTTTAAACAGGTTAGCCAAAAGAGATGTTGCCATCGTGTCCGACCGTGCCGGCACGACGCGAGATGTCATTGAGCTGAGATACGATTTGGAAGGTTTGGCGGTGACCTTTCTGGATACGGCAGGTCTGAGGGAATCGGGCGATGATATCGAGCAGATCGGTATCGAAAAGGCGTTTTCCCGCGCGCGGGCAGCCGACATGAGGATTCATCTGTCACGGGATGGTTCGCGGGTCGATGAGCTGTGGGTGCCTGGCGATCTTATGGTGCAGAGCCACGCCGACCTTGGCGCCTCTGCACCGTTGGCAATTTCTGCCGTCACAGGGCAGGGGATCGGCGCAGTCTTGACGCAAATCTTTGAAACGCTTGGCTCGAAGGTCTCTGATGCCGGACTAATCAGTCACGAGCGGCAACGTTTGGAGGTCATATCGGCCTTGGCCGCGTTGGAGGGCGCTGACTCTCTACCTGCTGAACTGTTGGCGGAATCGCTGCGCCGTGCCAACATCGCTTTGGATCGCCTACTTGGACGAATCGATCCTGATGACTATTTGGACAAGATATTTTCGTCCTTTTGCATCGGGAAATAGGGAGTGTTTCACGTGAAACATTACGACGTCGCAGTGATTGGCGGGGGGCATGCCGGATTGGAGGCTGCCACATCAGCCGCCCGGATGGGCGCTGATGTTATCCTGCTGACGATGCGCAAAGAAGACATTGGAACTCTTTCATGCAATCCTGCGATCGGAGGGCTGGGAAAAGGGCACTTGGTTCGTGAAGTTGACGCCATGGATGGCGTCATGGCACGTCTCGCCGACCGTGCCGGGATCCAATTCCGGCTATTGAACCGCCGTAAAGGTCCAGCCGTTCAGGGGCCGCGTGCGCAGATGGACCGGGATCTCTACCGCAAAGCAGCTTGGGAGCTTATCAGCACCTATCCCGGCCTAGAACTCGCCTTCGGCGAGGTCGAAGAGCTGCTTGGCGCCGAGCAGACGGTGACAGGCGTTCGCTTGGCGGACGGACGTGAAATCCAGGCGAAGACCGTAGTACTGACGACGGGCACGTTCCTGCGCGGTACAATTCATATTGGTGACGAAAGCCGACAAGCCGGTCGCTGGGGCGACGGGGCCGCGCACAAGCTGAGTGCCAGCATGGAGCGGTTTGGGCTGAAAATGGGTCGGCTGAAGACTGGAACGCCGCCCCGGATCGATGCCACTTCCATAGATTGGGCCTGCCTTGAGGTTCAGCCCGGCGATGCTGAGCCAGTGATGTTTTCGTATCTGAACAATGCACCCGAGGCGCCTCAGATCAGCTGTGCCATCACGCACACGAATGCCACCACGCATCGGATTATACGGGGGAACCTCGCGAAATCGGCACTCTATGGCGGGAACATCACCGGCGTGGGGCCGCGATATTGCCCGTCCATCGAGGATAAAGTCGTCCGATTTGCTGATAAAGAATCGCACCAGATCTTCCTGGAGCCTGAAGGGTTGGACAGCAGCACAGTCTATCCGAACGGCATTTCGACGTCGCTGCCTGAAGACGTCCAATTGGCATATGTGCGGAGCATTCGCGGGCTGGAGGACGCACAGATTATCCAGCCTGGATACGCGGTGGAATATGATTACGTGGATCCACGGTCACTCGACGCATCGCTAGCCGTCCGATCTGTCGATGGTTTGTTCTTGGCTGGTCAGATCAATGGTACGACAGGGTATGAGGAGGCGGCGGCACAAGGGCTTGTTGCTGGCCTGAATGCAGCCTTGACTGCCCGAGGTGCGAAGCCCGTGCATTTCAGTCGATCGGACAGCTATATCGGCGTCATGATCGATGATCTGATCTCGAAAGGTGTTTCCGAACCCTATCGGATGTTCACATCCAGGGCCGAGTTCCGCCTGTCCCTCCGGGCGGACAATGCGGATCAGCGCCTGACGCCGATGGCGATGCGAATTGGCTGCGCGGGTCCGGAGCGTGTTCAGGCCTTTACGCGTCGTCAAGCTGCTTACGAAGCTGCGCGAGAAACCTGCCAATCCCTGCGGTTGTCGCCAACTCAACTTTTACGGATGGGCATACATGTCCGCCAGGATGGGCAATCGCGGTCCGTGTTTTCTCTGCTTGGGCAATCGGACATTGACCCGAATAGGCTTATTGCCGAGCTGCCCCAGATAGCCACGATATCAAATGCATCGCTAGACCAGATCAAGAATGATGCGCTCTATAGTCAGTATACCGAACGTCAGAACCGAGACGCCGACGCGCTTAAAGCTAACGCGCAGATGCTGTTGGATCCCAACCTCCGCTATGAAACCCTCGGTGGACTTTCTGCCGAACTGTCGCGAAAGTTGCAGGAGCGGCGCCCTGCGAACCTCGCAGAAGCGTCTCGAATTGAGGGCATGACGCCTGCTGCCTTGACCCTTCTGATCGCTGCTTCCCGTTCCGTTGTTCGAAGTCGTGCAGGATGAATGTTTCACGTGAAACAGCGGAGCGTTTGGCGACTTACGGCACTATGGTGAAAAAGTGGAATCCGCGGATCAATCTTGTTTCCGCTTCGACCATTCCTTCGTTGCGGGCGCGGCACATTGATGATTGTGCGCAGATCATTGATCATTCCGGGGCGGTAAAAGGCCGATGGGTCGACCTTGGTAGCGGTGGGGGGTTTCCTGGAATCGTGGTTGCAATCTTGGCGGCGGACTGGGAGCTGGACGTGACGCTTGTCGAGAGCGACCAGAGGAAATCAGCATTTCTTCGCGCGGTTCTCCGAGAGACAGGCCTTACCAGAGCGTCTGTCATCTCGGACCGGATCGAGGCCGTACCACCCTTGGAAGCCGATCATGTCTCTGCTCGGGCATTGGCGCCACTGTCATCCCTTTTGCCAATGGTCGCGCGCCATATGCAGCCGCAAGGGCAGGCTTGGCTGATGAAAGGTCAGGCATGGCGCCAGGAATATCAGGCGGCCAAAGGCGATTGGCGATTTGATCTTCGTGCCATACCCAGTAAAACAGACCCCGAAGCGGCAATCCTGAACATCACCGGAGTCTCGCATGCCTGAACAACATATCGTGGCCATCGCGAACCAAAAGGGGGGGGTGGGGAAGACGACTACGGCTGTCAATCTGGGCGCCGCTCTGGCCGAGGCGGGACACCCCGTCATCCTGGTCGACCTCGACCCGCAGGGGAATGCATCGACCGGTCTAGGCATCACGGCCGACCAGAGACGCCATACAGTTTATGAGCTGCTGACCGGCGAGATCGATCTGTCCTCCGCCGCTGTTGAAACCGATGTCACCAATCTCCGGGTTGTTCCATCCACCTCCGACCTTGCCTCTGCGGATGTGGATCTTTCCCAGACTGTGGATCGCACGCGCCTTCTGGAACGTCAGCTGGCGTCTGCGCCCGCCGGAACCATTGTTCTGATCGACTGCCCTCCGGCGTTGGGGCTGTTGACCGTGAATGCCATGGTCGCCGCATCCAGTGTTCTGGTACCGCTGCAGGCGGAGTTTTATGCGCTCGAAGGGTTGTCCCAACTGCTGGGGACGGTCAAGCAGGTCCGTCAGGGCGCTAATCCCCGCCTCAGGATCAACGGAATCCTTCTGACCATGTCCGATTATCGCAACAACCTCTCCCAGCAGGTCGAAGCGGACGCGCGCGAAACCCTGGGTGACCTGGTCTATCCCACCGTCATTCCGCGGAACGTTCGCGTGTCCGAGGCACCGTCCCATGCGCAGCCCGTCCTCGCCTACGATGCGCAGTCCAAGGGCAGCGTTGCGTATCGTCAGTTCGCGACCGAGTTCATGGCTCGCCTCAACCTCATCCCGGAGATTGCCTGATGTCAGACGCCAAGACCGCCAAAAGGGGCCTCGGTCGCGGACTCTCCGCCTTGATGGCGGACATGGATCTGGGAGATGCGCCCACCAGCGCTGCCCGTGACAAGACGGTTCTGCCGATCGAGCAGATCACCGCCAACCCTGATCAGCCCCGGCGCAGCTTTGATCCAGAGGCATTGCAGGAGCTGGCGGCGTCGCTAAAGCAGCGTGGCGTTCTACAACCGCTGATCGTCCGCCCGCATCCCCGCGATCACGGCCTTTACCAGATCGTCGCTGGTGAGCGCCGGTGGCGCGCTGCCCAGATGGCGCAGTTGCACGAGATGCCCGTGATCATCCGCGACATGACCGATACGGAGGTCCTGGAAGTCGCGATCATCGAAAACATCCAGCGCGCCGATCTGAACGCCATCGAAGAGGCGGCGTCCTTTCGTCAGCTGATGGACCGTTTCGGCCATACGCAGGAGCGACTGGCCGAGGCCTTGAACAAAAGCCGCAGCCATATCGCGAACCTGCTGCGCCTGCTAAGCCTTCCCGATTCCGTCCAGGAGATGGTCAAGGACGGCAAGATCAGCGCAGGCCATGCACGCGCGCTGATCACTGCGCCCGACGCGGCGCAACTGGCGCGAAAGGTCGCGGAGAAGGGGCTTTCGGTTCGCGATACCGAAGATATGGTCCGCAAGCTGGCCCAATCATCCGATGCCAAACCACGTAAATCACCCCGCAGCTCTGAGAAGGATGCCGACACGCGGGCGTTGGAGGGTGATCTGTCAGCTCATCTCAAGATGAAGGTCGAGATCGCGCATGCGGGCACGGATGGCGGACAGTTGGTCATCACCTACAAGGATCTGGACCAGCTTGATCACCTCTGCCAGCTTCTGGGTGGGAATGGGTAACAACATGTGGTGTCCGTTCTACAAACAGCCACCACATTTGCTCAGACTTCTGGTCGCCGGATCAGGAAGATCGCGACGAGGCCGCAGATGCCGGCCTGGCTTGCCACAACCCAGATCGGCATCCCCACCCACCACGACAGGACCACGCCAGACGTCATCGCGCTGATCGCCCAGACTTTGGCCAGGCGCCCGACCACCCCCCGATCCCGCCACGCCCGGACCGGTGGGCCATAGGTCGGGTGGTTCATGATGCGCTGTTCCAGCACTGGTGAGGACCGCGCAAAGGCCCATGCGGCGACCAGCAGGAAGGGCACCGTCGGCATGACGGGCAGGGCCACCCCGATGATGCCCAGCACGGTGAACAACCACCCAACCGCCAGCCAGAGCCTGCGCCGCATCTCAGCGCGCCAGTTCGCGCAGAATGGCGTTCAGAACCGGCCGGCCCGCAGCCGTCGCACGCAGACGATCGCCCTCATGGCGCACCATGCCAAGCGATTCCAGCGACGCGATGGCAGCCGCATCCAGCGGCTCTCCGGCCAGCGCGGCATAGCGGCCGGTGTCCAGGCCCTCGGTCAGCCGCATGCCCATTAGAAGATATTCCGTCGCCTGTTCATCTGGGGGGATGAACTCGCGCGGCAGTTCACCCGTTCCTTGGCCCTCGACGGCATCCAGCCAGGCGCCGGGCGCACGATGCGCCTCGGTGGCGGTGCGCCCTGTGGGCAGGGTCAGGCGGCCATGCGCACCCGGGCCGACGGCAGCCCAGTCACCCTGCCGCCAATAGACCAGGTTGTGACGGCTTTCCGCCCCGCTCCGGGCGTGGTTCGAGATCTCATAGCAGCCCATTCCGGCCGCCTCGCAGATCTCCTGCGTGTCGAAATACATGTCGGCCGACAGATCGTCATCGGGCAGATCGCGCAGCAGTCCCGCATCGGCCCGGGCGCCAAAGGCGGTCCCCGGTTCGATGGTCAGCTGGTACAGCGACAAGTGATCGGCGGCCATGGCCAACGCCTCGCGCAGCTCGTTTCGCCAGGCGTCCCGCTGCTGGCCTTGGCGGGCATAGATCAGGTCAAAACTGATGCGTCCAAAGACGTCGCGGGCCACGTCGAACGCGGCCCGCGCCTCGGTCACGGAATGCATCCGGCCAAGTCGGCGCAGATCGGCATCGTTCAGCGCCTGGATGCCCATCGACAGGCGGTTCACGCCTGCATCGGCAAAGCCCTGGAACCGGCCCTTTTCGACGCTGGTCGGGTTCGCCTCCAGCGAAATCTCGATATCGTTGGTGAAACCCCAGCCCGCGCGCGCTGCGGTGATGACCGCATCGACGGTGTCCGGCTCCATCAGCGATGGCGTGCCGCCGCCGAAAAAGATGCTGCCCAGATGCCGCCCCGGCGTCTCGGCGGCCAGCCGGGCGATCTCGGCCGACAGGGCGGTCGCCCACCGTTTCTGGTCGACCCGTGCCACGACATGGCTGTTGAAATCGCAATAGGGGCATTTGGCTGCACAAAACGGCCAATGGACATAAAGGCCAAACCCGCCCGCGCGCCAGTCTTCGCCCGCCTCGGTCATCCCCGGAACGCCGTGACTTCGATCTCGACCTGCATTTCGGGCCGGATCAGGCCCGCGACGATCATGGTCGCCGCCGGGCGGATCTCTCCAAGCGCCTCGGTCAGGGCAGGGGCAATCCGCTCGACCAGGGCCGCATCGGTGATGGTGTATTGCACGCGGACGATGTCACCCGGCGCAAACCCTGCCTGATCCAGCACCGAAAAGATGGTGGCAAAGCAGTTGCGGGCCTGCTGGCACGGATCGTCGGGCATGGTCATGTCCGCATAGTCATAACCCGTGACGCCCGACACAAAGCACCAGTCGCCCTTGATCACGGCCCGGCTATAGGCCAGCCGCGCCTCGAAGGGCGATCCGGTGGACAGCCTATGCAAAGCAGGCCTCGATCATCCGGGCCACGGCGCGGGCGCGGTGGCTGAGGCTGTTCTTCATCTCGGCCGACATCTCACCAAGCGTGACCTGATGTCCGTCCGGCTGAAAGATCGGGTCATAGCCGTGACCCTCGGCTCCGCGCGGGGGCCAGATGACCTGACCGGGCAGCACGCCCTCGAACAGCGCCTCGTGGCCGTCGGGCCACATCAGGACCAGCGTGCAGCGGAACTGCGCCGCATGCGGGGCAGGGGTGCCCGTCGCCTGCACCGCGTCCCAGGTCCGCTGCATCGCCATCGCGAAATCGCGGCCCTGGCCGGTCTCGGCCCAATCGGCGGTATACACCCCGGGTGCGCCACCCAAGGCATCGACCGAGATGCCGCTGTCATCGGCCAGCACGGGCAGGCCGGTCGCCTGCATTGCGGCGCGCGCCTTGATGCGGGCGTTGCCGGCAAAACTGTCCTCGGTCTCGGCAGGCTCGGTCAGGCCCATCTGGGCCGCGCCCACCACCTCGACACCGTAGGGGGCCAGCAGGGCGCGCATCTCGTCCAGCTTGCCCGCGTTATGGGTCGCGACCAGCAGACGCTTTTCGGTAAAGGCCCTCACGCGATCGCAGCCTTCTGGGCTGCGACCAGATCGGCCATCCCGGCCTCGGCCAGGTCCAGCAGGCGGCCCATCTCGTCGCGCGAAAATGTCGCGCCCTCGGCCGACATCTGCACCTCGATCAGGCGGCCCGCGCCGGTCAGCACGAAGTTGCCGTCGGTTCCGGCCTCGCTGTCCTCGGCATAGTCCAGGTCCAGCAGCGGCTGGCCCGCATAGATGCCGCAGCTGACCGCCGCCACGTGGTCCAGGATCGGGTCACTGGTGATCGCGCCCGCCTTCAGCAGCTTGTTCACCGCCAACCGCAACGCGACCCAGCCCCCGGTGATCGACGCGCAGCGCGTGCCGCCATCGGCCTGGATCACGTCGCAATCGATGCTGATCTGACGCTCGCCCAGGGCGCTGCGGTCGATGCCGGCGCGCAGGCTGCGGCCGATAAGCCGCTGGATTTCCTGCGTGCGGCCCGATTGCTTGCCCTGCGCCGCCTCGCGGCGGTTGCGCGTGTTGGTCGCGCGTGGCAGCATGCCGTATTCGGCCGTGACCCATCCCAGACCGGTGCCCTTCAGGAAACGCGGCGGGCTGTCCTCGATGGTGGCGGTGCACAGGACATGCG
>NZ_JBKBVD010000014.1:0-81215 GCF_046289755.1 Paracoccus sp. (in: a-proteobacteria)
CTTCGCCCACTGGCGATCCGTGATGATGTAGCGGTCAACCGGCATCCAAACCTCCTATTTGGGAAGTTTGAATCAGAAATCAGAACACTTGGGAATCCTGATACTCAACAAGCCCTAGTCCGTTCTAGGCGACCTGCGCCATCGGCGGCTCATCCTCAAAGACCAGCGCCAGAAGGATCAGCCGGGCCAGCGCGTCCAGCGCCTGACCCATGGGGGTGCGGTCGTCCAGACATGCGGCCAGCGCCCCGGCCGTCAGCCGTCGCGCCATCGCGGCGCGCGCAAAGGGCGGGTCTGCCGACGGGTGAAGCGCCGCAATACCGGTCAGCGCCAGAAAGCGGTTCTGTTGCCCCGCGCTGGCCGTGGCATCCCATTCAGCGGCGATATGGGCCGGCAAAGTGCCTGCCAAGGCCACCGGCGCGCCGATCAACCACGCCATCTGTGGCGACTGATGCGGCAGGGCGGGGCGCGGGATGCCGCGCGGACGCGACGCCCGGCCAAGGCCCAGATGTCCCCGCAATCGCAGCGCCGTACCGGCATCGCGAAAGGCCAGTGCGGCCAGATGGCCGAGGCGGTCGGCGTCCAGCAGGATCTTCGGGGGCGTCAGTCTGGCGAACCAGTCCTGCGACAAGGCCCGCGTCAGCGTGGCGGCGGCGCGCAGGCGCAGCCAGCCGTCAGCGGGGGGGCTGGCCGCGAGGCGCGCGGCAAGATGATGCGCGGCCTGCACCATCGCGCCATGCAAGGGCCGCGATTGTGGCTGAAGCGGGCGCGGCCCGCACCAGCGCCGCATGACCGCGACATGCAGTGTCAGCAGTACCGACAGGGTGGGCGTGGCGCCGGTGGGCAGGTCATGGGACGCATCGCCCTGGGCCAGCAGGGCCGGGAACGATCCGTCGGGCCGTTGCAGCGGAAACAGATGCCCCATCAGATCACGGATGTCATGGTCGGGGTCGATCAGCCGCAGGCAGGTGATGACCTGCGCCACCAGCGCGGTGCAGCGCAGGGCGGGTGCCAGCCCGGCCCAATGGCGCACCTGCGCCATGATCTCGCCGTGGCGGGCGGGATGCGACAGCCGGGGTGGTCGCGCACCATGTTGCCATAGCGCAATCAGCGTGCTGGTCCGTTCGGCCAGCAGCGCGGCGCTGACGCAGGCGGGCAGGGGCGCCAGCAGCGCGGCCTCGGCCTGCGAGGTCAGAACAGGATCGGCGGCCAGAGACAGCCGCAGCGACAGCGGCTGCGTGGGGTCCGATGAAATCTGATCGCGTGCAAGCTGCCACAGCGCCTCATCCGGCGTCAGCAGGGCACCGGCGACCAGCAGACCCGCATCCCCGTCGCGGGGCTGGCCCGCCAGCAGGCGCGCGGCGGCGCCCCGGACATGGGCGGGCGTCAGGCGGCGGCGCACCAGCACCTCGACCGGTGAGGGGCGGCCCATCAGCCCGGTCAGCGCGGGCGCAATCCGGGCGGCATGGGCCAGCACGGGCAGGTCGGGGTGATCGTCAGGCAAGGGATCGGGCAAGTCCATGACATGCTGGCGCAGCCAATCCACCGCCCGCGCAGACAACAGCCGCATGACCTGATCCAGGCAATCCATCGTGGTACACCCGCAAATACGCATGCGCAGATTGTCGCATCAGCGTCATTTTGCAATGTCGCCTTTCTGACAATTCGATACACTTTTACGCCAGCGATGCCCTTCCGGCGGCGATTGCCTTGGCCGCGCGGGCGCGGTAAAGCCCCGGCCATGACCAATCGCCCCGAACTTCCGCCCGAAATCGCCCGCCGCCGGACCTTTGCGATCATTTCGCATCCCGACGCCGGCAAGACCACGCTGACCGAGAAGTTCCTGCTGTATGGCGGCGCCATCCAGATGGCCGGTCAGGTGCGCGCCAAGGGCGAGGCGCGGCGCACGCGGTCAGACTTCATGCAGATGGAGAAGGATCGCGGCATCTCGGTCTCGGCCTCGGCGATGTCGTTCGATTTTGACACATATCGCTTCAATCTGGTGGACACGCCGGGCCACAGCGACTTTTCCGAGGATACCTATCGCACGCTGACGGCGGTGGATGCGGCGATCATGGTCATCGACGGCGCCAAGGGCGTCGAAAGCCAGACCCGCAAGCTGTTCGAGGTCTGCCGGTTGCGCGACCTGCCGATCCTGACCTTCTGCAACAAGATGGACCGCGAATCGCGCGACACCTTCGAGATCATCGACGAGATTCAGGAAAATCTGGCCATCGACGTGGCGCCTGCCAGCTGGCCGATCGGGGTCGGGCGCGAATTCATCGGCTGCTATGACATGCTGGCCGACCGGCTGGAGCTGATGGACCGCGCCGACCGCAACAAGGTCGCCGAGAGCATCGCCATCGAGGGGCTGGACGACCCGAAACTGGCCGATCACGTGCCCGCCGATCTGCTGGCAAAGCTGCGCGAAGAGGTCGAGATGGCGCGCGAACTGCTGCCCGCCTTTGACCGCCAGTCCTTTCTTGAGGGGCATATGACGCCGATCTGGTTCGGCAGCGCGATCAACAGTTTCGGCGTGCAGGAGCTGATGAAGGGCATGAGCCGGTATGGGCCGCCGCCGCAGCCGCAGAACACCGCCGGGCGCCAGATCGCACCCGAAGAGGTGCCGGTGACGGGTTTTGTCTTCAAGGTGCAGGCCAATATGGACCCCAAGCACCGCGACCGGGTGGCCTTTGTGCGCCTCGCCTCGGGCCATTTCGAACGCGGCATGAAGCTGATCCATGTGCGCAGCAAGAAGCCGATGGCGATCAGCAATCCGGTGCTGTTTCTGGCCGCCGACCGCGAACTGGCCGAAGAGGCCTGGGCGGGCGACATCATCGGCATCCCGAACCACGGTCAGCTGCGCATCGGCGATGCGCTGACCGAGGGCGAGGCTTTGCGCTTCACCGGCATCCCCAGTTTCGCGCCCGAACTGCTGCAATCGGTGCGCGCGACCGACCCGATGAAGGCCAAGCATCTGGAAAAGGCGCTGATGCAGTTCGCCGAAGAGGGCGCGGCCAAGGTGTTCAAGCCCGCCATCGGCTCGGGGTTCATCGTGGGCGTGGTGGGGGCGCTGCAATTCGAGGTGCTGGCCAGCCGGATCGAGCTGGAATACGGCATTCCCGTGCGGTTCGAGGGCAGCCAGTTCACCAGCGCCCGCTGGGTCACCGGCCCCAAGCCCAAGGTCGATGCCTTCGCCGAGGCCAACAAGGGTCATCTGGCCCATGACCATGATGGCGATCTGGTCTTTCTGACCCGGCTGCAATGGGACATCGACCGGATCGGCCGCGATCACCCCGAGCTGAAGCTGACCGCCACCAAGGAAATGATGGTTTGACGGTCTGGCCGAGCACCATTCATGACGAGGCTGAGTGGAAGCGGATACTAGATGAATTGTGTAAACCCATTCCCGCCCGGGGTTTATTACAAACGAAAGAGGCAAGAGAACGTTGGACAATCGGGCACGCGCTGCATGCCTCGCCCGGACTTTTCGGCGCCCGCTTTCCCAGTGAAATCCGGCACGGCGATGCCCCGGATTTTGTGTTACGCTATGGCCAGAGGATCGTGGGTGTGGAGGTCGTAGAGGCAATTCCGTGCGAATTGGCTCATGCATACGCTGTTGTGAACAGATCCGACGATGGTTCGGATCGTTTTCCATCTGTCCTTTCCTTCAGCGACTTCCGATCCGATGAAGTTAGAAAAACACAAGCCGAAGTGATTGAGACTGCGTGTGATTTCTCCGGCTCTGAGCCTTGGCTGGGGGACGAACCCGAAAGGCATTGGGTTGACTTTGTGTCGCGTGCCATCTGTAGAAAAATACAAAAGCAAAAGACTGGGAATTACTCATCCGTTTCGGAACTACACCTTCTCATTGCCGACGAGGTGGGTGGTCCGGCGAATGTCGATAAAGCGTGGCAGCGTCTTGTGGACAACGAGCGATTGATGGCTGACGCCGCGTCCTCATTCGCGGCGATTCATGTTCTGTCACAGAGAATGGTTCATTCCATCCCCTTTCGCAGGAGTTGCTAAACCTAGCGTGGGCAACTGTGCTGCCTTTCCCTACCCCGGTGCTTGACCGAACAGCATCCCGTCCAGTTCGCGCCCCTCGTCATCGACGGGGTGGCACCAGACGGTAAAGCCGGTCAGCACATGCGGGCCAAAGCTGCTGAGCATCGAGACATCGGCGGCGTCATGCCCGCGCGCGACGACCACGCGGCCAAGGCGGCGTTCGTTGTTGCGCGGGTCGAACGTATACCAGCGGCCCGACAGATAGACCTCGATCCATGCCGCGAAATCCATCGGCGCGTCGACCTTGGGCACGCCGATATCGCCGACATAGCCGTTGATATAGCGCGCCGGGATGTTCAGCGCCCGCAGATAGGCCAGCGCCAGATGGGCAAAGTCGCGGCAGACCCCGTCGCCGCCCTTGCTGGCATCGCTGGCGGTGCGAAAGACCGAGGCGGTGCCGTAGTCAAAGCTCAGCACCTTGTGGCCGTGATCCATGATCGCCTGCACGCGGCCCCAGCCCGGAGGCAGGTGGCCGAACAGATCCCATGCCTGCTGACTGAGCACATCGCTTTCGACATAGCGCGAGGGGGTGATGAAGGGCAGCACGTCGTCGGGCAGATCCTCGACCGGCATTTCCTGCGCGTCGGGATTGACCTCATCCCATTGCTCGGCGTCCAGCAGGGTCACGTCGCCGCGCAGCAGGAAGTCACCCGCAGGCGCGATCATGCGGCGACCGATATTGCCATACCGGTCGCGGAATTCGTGGATCGGCACGGGGGGATCGGTGGTCACGGTTTCGGGCGCGATGAAATCGCGCTGCCGTGCCGCCTCGGGGGCGACAAGGCAGATCAGGGGGGTCGGCTGTTCGACCCGGATGCGGAATTCGTGGCCGACCCGGACCCGCATCAGCCGATCTTTGCATCCATGGTGATCTCGGCATTCAGCAGCTTCGAGATCGGGCAGCCATCCTTGGCTTTTGCAGCGGTTTCCAGCACCTTGGCCTCATCCGCATCGGCGGTGATCACCGTTGTCAGATGGGCCTTCTTGACCGCGAACCCGCCGCCATCCTTGTCCATCGAGATGTCCGAGGTGGTGCGGATCGAGACGCCGGTAACCCCCTCCTGCTCCAGCATCATGGCCAGCGCCATGGAAAAGCACGAGGCATGGGCGGCGCCCACCAGTTCCTCGGGGTTGGTGCCGGGCGTGTCTTCGAACCGGGTGTTGAAGCCATAGGGCAACCCGTCAAGTGCCCCCGATTTCGTGGACACCTTGCCCTTGCCGTCTTTCAGTCCGCCTTGCCATTCGGCCGAGCCGCTGCGCGTAATCATGCTGTTCTCCTTTGCATGGGTCCGGCGACATAACGCGGATCGTAGCACAAGGTTCACGGCATCGTCGCAAGGCGTTGAGGCTCAGCGCGACCCGAACAGGCGGTGATGTTCCGAAATTGCATAGCGATCGGTCATGCCTGCCACATAATCCAGCACAAGACGCGCGCGTTCGGTCTGGTCGGGCAGGGCGCGGGCGGCCTGATCCCAATGGTCCGGCATCTGCGAGGGGTCCGTCAGGAACAGCGGAAACAGGTCGTTCAGCATCCGGGTTACGTTTTCCCGTTCGATCACCACCGAGGGGGCGCGATACATGCGGGTGAACAGGAAGGATTTGATCGCCTTGATGTTCTGATAGAGCGGCTTGGAAAAGCGGATGATCGGGCCGTCCATCGCCCGGATCTCATCGACGGAACGGGGCTGCAGGCCCGCCAGCCGGTTCTGGGCCACGGCGATCACATCCTCGACCATGACGCCAAAGACGCGGCGCAGCGCCTCATAGCGGCGTCGCGTCGGGTCCAGACCGGGATAGAGCGCGTCCACCTCGGAGAAGGCGGGGCCGATGACGGGCAGCTCGGACAGTTCGGCCTCGGTGAACAATTCGGCGCGCAAACCGTCATGCAGGTCGTGATGGTTATAGGCCACGTCATCGGCGACGGCGGCGACCTGCGCCTCGGCGCTGGCATTGGTGTGCAGCTCCAGATCCCATTCGGCAGTCACCTGCGCCAGTGCATAGGGCAGGTCGCCGGTGACAGGACCGTTATGTTTGGCGATGCCTTCCAGTGATTCCCATGTCAGGTTCAGCCCGTCGAAATCGGCGTAATGGCGTTCCAGCCGGGTCACGATCCGCAGGGCCTGCGCATTGTGGTCAAAGCCGCCATAAGGCGCCATCAGCGCGGCCAGCGCATCCTCGCCGGTATGGCCAAAGGGCGGGTGGCCCAGATCATGGGCCAGTGCCACCGTCTCGGCCAGATCGGTGTTCAGCCCCAGCGCCCCCGCGATGGTGCGGGCCACCTGCGCCACCTCGATCGTGTGGGTCAGGCGGGTGCGGAAATAATCGCCGCGCCACGCATCGCCGTCATGTTCGACGAACACCTGCGTCTTGTGCTTCAGCCGCCGGAAGGCGCTGGAATGGATGATCCGGTCCCGGTCCCGCTGCCAAGGAGAGCGGAAGGTGGACAGTTTCTCGGGGGACAGGCGCCCGCGGCTCTGATCGGGCTGGCAGGCATAGGGCGCGAATGCGGTCACGTCGGTGGCCTTCCTTGCGGGTGATCCGGCGCAACCCTATATTCGACAGTGACAGACGAAAACCGGAACGCCCCATGAACCTGCCCCCCAAAGTGACCGACCGCGCATTCACCCGACTGGCCCAGATCAACGAGGGCAAGCCGCCCGTGCCGCTGCGCGTGGCCGTGCTGGGCGGTGGCTGTTCGGGATTTCAGTATGACATCCGCATGGATGCGCCCGCCGACGATGATCTGGTGCTTGAGGGCGCGGGCCAGCGCGTCGTCGTGGACCCTGTGTCGCTGCCCTATCTGGCCGGTGCCGTGATCGACTTTACCGAAGAGCTGATTGGCGCACGGTTCGTGATCGAGAACCCGAATGCCTCCAGCAGCTGCGGCTGCGGCACCTCGTTTTCGATGTAGGCGATCTTGCCAATTCCGGCAGGCGGCGCCATGGTCGCGCCATGAAAATCGCAAGCTTCAACGTCAATGGCATCAAGGCCCGGATCGAGGCGCTGACCGGCTGGCTGTCGGACACCGACGCCGATCTGGTCGTGCTGCAGGAAATCAAATCCGTGGACGAGGGGTTTCCCCGCGCCCATGTCGAGGATCTGGGCTGGCAGGTCGAGACCCACGGCCAGAAGGGCTTTAACGGCGTCGCGATCCTGTCGCGCCTGCCGCTGGAAGATGTGACCCGTGGCCTGCCCGGTGATGAGACCGACGAACAGGCGCGCTATATCGAGGCGACGGTCGTGGGGGCGCAGGCGGTGCGGATCGCGGGGCTGTATCTGCCCAATGGCAACCCGGCGCCGGGGCCGAAATACGATTACAAGCTGGGCTGGATGGCGCGGCTGCAGGCCCGCGCCGCCGATCTGCTGGCGCTGGAAATGCCGGTGGTGATGCTGGGCGATTACAACATCATCCCCGAGGCCCGCGACGTGGCCAATCCACAGAACTGGACCGAGGATGCGCTGTTCCTGCCGCAAAGCCGGGCTGCGTATCGCGCGATTGTCCATCAGGGCTGGACCGATGCGATCCGCATCCGCGATCCCTGGGGCACGCGTGGGCCGTTCACCTTCTGGGATTATCAGGCGGGGGCGTGGAACAAGGATGACGGCATCCGCATCGACCATCTGCTGCTGTCGCCGCAGGCCGCCGATCTGATGGTCGATGCCGGGGTCGAGCGCGAGGTGCGGGCGGGCGACAAGCCAAGCGATCACGTTCCGGTCTGGGTGCGGCTGGCGGCCTAGATCACCCCTCAGATCACCAGAATGCCGGAATGCTTGGCCTTGTGCTCGGGCTCGACATGGATGGTGATCTGCGCGTCGGGCAGGCGGTCCTTGAGCGAGGTCTCGATCCGGTCACAGATGTCATGCGCCTCGGCCACGGTGGTCTGGCCGTCCACGACCAGATGAAAGTCGATGAAGGTCGCGCGCCCGGCATGGCGGGTGCGCAGGTCATGCGCCTCGATCGCGCCGGTGCCGGTGTCCGAGATGATCGCCTGAATGTCGCGCAGGGTGGCCTGCGGCACGGCCTCGTCCATCAGCCCCGACAGCGAGGCGGTCGTGACCTTCCAGCCCGACCACAGGATATTGATGCCGACCAGCATCGCCAGAATCGGGTCGAGGATCATCCAGCCGGTCGCCAGCGCCAGACCAACGCCCAGCAGCACCCCGAGCGATGAGATGACATCGGTCAGCAGGTGCTTGCCGTCGGCCACCAGCGCGGGCGAACGACGCTTGCGCCCCTCGCGCAGCAGCACCCAGCACCACGCCCCGTTCAGCACCGATGCGGCCGCGTTGATGGCCATGCCCAGCCCGGCCTGCTCGATCTCGCGCGGGGTCTGCAGGGCGCCCCACGCCTCGCGCAGGATCAGCAGCGCGGCCAGAATGATCAGCACACCTTCCAGTACGGCGCTGATGAATTCCGCCTTGTCGTGACCATAGGGGTGCACCTGATCGGCGGGGCGCTGCGCGACCTGAATCGCGATCACCGCCGCCACCGCCGCCGCCACGTTCACGATGCTTTCCAGTGCGTCGGACAGCAGAGCAACCGAGCCGGTCAGCCACCATGCAAGGGTCTTGAGCGCCAGAACCACAAGACCCAGCACGATGCTGCCAATGGCAATCTTAAGCGTTCCGGTCATGGCGGCCCTGAATGTCTGGTGCGTTTGGGCAAGCATGTGACAGAAGGTCGCCCCGATCACAAGGCCAGTTGCAACTGGCTTTCTTTTTTGATTGACTGATCATTCAATATAAAGCAATTTAACTGTCATATCCCAAGCGGCCTGATGGTCGTGCCGACACTGCGCCAGCGGCTGCACCCTTGGTTTTCGGGGGCACATCAGCTGCGCGCATCCGGTCGGCGCCCCTGTTTCGTGACGCAGCACAGCAAGGATCAGATATGACGCCCATCATCACCGTCGCCTATCTCAGCGTTCTCGGTTGCGCGCTGTTCGTGCTGGTCCGCTGGCCGCGCCTGAAATGCCGGGGCGAAAGCCCGGTCGGGCTGTTCACGCTGATCGCGCTGCTGTTCACGGCGGGGCTGGACATGGGGCTGGTGATGCTGCCGCTGACCGAGTTTCCGGTCTATGAATCCGACCCGGCCTTTGGCTTTACCAACCCGCTGGCCGTCGAGTTCGGGATGTGGGGGCCGCTGGTCTGGCTGATGTATTTCGTCACCACCTTCTATTTCGTCGCCATCGAGCCGCGCCTGCGCCTGTTCGAGATCCCCGCGATCAAGCTGGTCTATAACCTGACCGTCATCGCCACCTGCTCGTTCACCTGTTTCCTGTTCATGTCGAACCTGCCCAGCTATGCGCCCGATCTGTCGCAGGGCGCGATCTGGGCGCTGGTGCTGACCGTGATCGCCGCCGCTGTCATCTCCAGCGGCGATATGCGGGTGATGAAATGGCTGGCGATCGTGTCCAGCTATGGGTTCGGCGTGCTGGCCTTTACCGCGCTGGCGATGATCGCCTTTGTCTACAGCCGCGTGGACATGTCGGACTTTTTCGCCAGCGTCGGCCTGTTGCTGGATTATTTCCGCCACCTGCCGCGCTTTGCCACGCCCATCGGGGATTATCACGAATTCTATCTGTTCTGGTGGTTCGCATGGTCGATCATGATCGGGCAGTTCGTCGCCCGTTTCGTCGGCGGGCTGCCGGTCTGGCAACTGGCGCTGGCCATGGTCGCGCTGCCTGCCATTCCGCTGGGGCTGTGGTTCTCGGTGCTGTTCGTCTATCATCAAAGCCAGATCGTCATTCCCGGCTGGCTGAACTGGTTCATGATCGTGGTGGGGGTGGTGTTCGTCATCAACTCGCTGGACAGCCTGATCCGGCTTTATTCCGCCAATCTGGGCTGGACGCGCGCGCGGCTGGGGTCATGGGCCTATTACCCGCTGCACGGGTTCCTGCAGGCCGGGCTGGTCGCGGCCTATGTCTTTACGCCGTTTGAAATCCAGTGGGTGGGGCTGGTCGTGGCCGGGCTCTATGGCGCGATCTATCTGCTGCTGATCCGGCATCTGCCCAAGCTGGCCGACCTGTCCCGCGCCCCTTCGTCAACCTGAAGCGGCGCGGGGAGGAGGGGGCGTCAGGTCTCTTCCTTGCTGTCATCGCCAAAGGCCGCGTCGTCCGAGAACTCATCCTCGCCCTCGTTGACGTATTTGGCGCTGAGCGCGATCGAGTGGTTGTCGTGGATCGGGTCCATCACGACATCCGAGGGGATTTCCCCCATCAGCCATTCGCGCAGTTCCTCGCGGATCTCGGAGGGTTCCTGCCCGGTCGCCTCGGCCAGATAGGTCACAAAGGCGCGCTGGTCGCCGTCGATCTCGTCCAGATCGCTGTCGTCGGCCTCGGGCCATTTGTCGATGATCGCCTCGTAAAAGGCCGTCCAGTTTTCCTGCACATGGTGCCACTTCATCTTCAGTAACCTCCTGCGGGGATGCCGCCCTGAACCCAGCGCGCAGCCCCGCTAATGTCCTCGCCCATCCCGGCGACGGTGTTGCATCCGGCCAGTATGCCACAAGCCATGACTGTAACCCAAAACATCCGCATCAGTTCGCCTCCTGCCACCAGACTTCCGGCAAAAATCCCGGCCAGTCACCGTAAATGGGGATTGTCTCGGGGTATTTGAGGCTGACCGAATGTGCCAGCCGCGAGGCGGGCGAGAAACTGACCGGGATCACATAGCGCCCTGCGGTCAGCACCCGGTCCAGCGCCTTCACGGCCGAGGCGAAATCCTCGGCATCCGCGGCGTTCACCATCTCGTCGATCATCGCCTCGGCGGCGGGGCTGGACATGCCCATCCAGTTACGGCTGCCCGGCTCGGTCACGCCGGCCGCGCCCCAATACAGCCGTTGTTCGTTGCCGGGTGACAGCGACAGCCCGCGTTCATACCAGGCCATGTCGAACTGATAATTGTTCGTGCGCTCGACATATTGCGCCGAATCCAGCAGCGTGATGGGCGGGGTGATGCCAAGCGGGCGCAGCGCCTCGACATAGATGTTCACGACCTGCTGCGTCTCGGAGCCGGTGCGCATCGCGGTGCCCGACTGGTTCAGCACGATCTCGAAGGCAAAGGGCTGGCCGTCTGCATTGCGCATCTGGCCGTCCTTCACGCTCCAGCCCGCCTCTTCCATCAGCGCCAGCGCGCGGCGCAGGCCAGCGCGGTCCATGGCGCGGTCGCTGCCCTCGGGCAGGCTGTAGCCCTCCAGCGTGCCGGGGGGCAGATCATCGGCAAAGGGCGCCAGCAGTTCGGCCACGCGGCCGGTGGCCGGACCCTCATCCATCCCCAGAACCGAGTTCGAGAAATACGAGGTGATGCGCGGATCGACGCCGCCGTTCAGCGTCTGGTTGATGAAGTTGAAGTTGAACATCTCGATCATGGCCTGACGCACGCGCCAGTCGGCAAAGATCGGGTTGCGGCTGTTCATCACCAGCCCGACGATGCCGGACGGGCGCTGGTGGGGGATTTCGGACAGCACCACCTGACCGTTGGTCACGAGGGGAAAGTTGTACTCTGCGGCCCATTTCTGCGCAGACAATTCACGCCAGACGGTGACCTCGCCCGCCTTGAACGCCTCGAACATGGCATTGGTGTCGCCGAAATAGTCATAGCGGATCGTGTCGAAATTATAGAGCCCCTGCGTCACCCCCAGATCATTCGCCCAATAGTCGGGGTTGCGCCGGAAGGTGACCGAGCGCCCCGGATCGACGCGGTCGATCACATAGGCGCCCGAGCCGATGGGCGGTTCCAGACTGGAATCGCTGAACGCCTGCCCTTCCCATTGCGCCTTTTTCAGGATCGGGCGCATGCCCATCAGCATGACCAGCTCGCGGTCGTCTTCGGAAAAGGTAAAGCGGATGCTGCGCTCGCCGGTCTGCTCCATCGCGGCGACCTTGGACCAGGCGCCCAGATAGCGCGGATGACCCTCGGTCCCCAGCGTCTCGTAGGACCACATCACATCCTCGACCGTGACCGGGCTGCCATCCGAAAAGCGGGCCTCGGGGCGCAGGGTGAATTCGACCCAGGAACGGTCGGGTGCGGTCTCGACCGACTCGGCCAGCAGCCCGTAAAGGGTGAACGGCTCGTCGATCGAGCGGATCATCAGCGTCTCGGCCACATGGACGCCGACGCCCCAGGCCGCGTTGCCTTTCAGAACCCAGGGCTTGAGGCTGTCGAATCCCCCCGGCTCGGCCAGGCGAATCGTGCCGCCCTTGGGGGCCTGAGGATTCGCGTATGGCAGGTGCGAGAACCCCTCGGCCAGCGCAGGTTCTCCATACATTGCAATGCCATGGGCCGGCTCGGCAAGGCTTGCCAGCGGCATTGCTGCAACACCGATGCCGGTCGCGGCGATCACGGGAAAGACAGTCCCGATCGCGCATTCGTTAAGGATTCTTAAGATTCGCATTGCCCGCTGCCCCGTCTTGTTCTGCTTTCCCCGGATAACAACAGCTTCCGAAAGGAGGCGTCAACCAAGCCTGCAAGAACTGTGTTGGACTCGGGCGAACACTCGCGTATAAATAACTCACTGCTCGATAGGTTTCTTGCCTGTATGAAACCTGCCTCATGACTTGCGCCCGCCTTGTGCGGGCGCTTTTTTTTGCCCAAGCTGCGGGCGCGAAACCGGGGCCCGCGGGCCTGCGTTCACAATCGCAAGAGGCACCAAGAGGAGCAGCAGATGTTCGAGAGATTTCTGACCGGCAAGACCGCCATCATCACCGGGTCCACATCGGGAATCGGTCTGGGCATGGCCGAACGGCTGGCCCGCGCGGGCGCCAACGTCGTGCTGAACAGCTTCACCGATGACGACAAGGATCACGAGGCCGCCCGCCGGATCGCCGCCGGATGCAGTGTCACCGCGCGCTATATTCAGGCCGACATGTCCAGGGGCGATCAGTGCCGCGCGCTGATCGAACAGGCCGGGGCCTGCGACATTCTGGTCAACAACGCGGGCATCCAGCATGTCGCCGCGATCCCCGATTTCCCCACCGACAAATGGGACGCGATCATCGCGATCAACCTGTCTTCGGCCTTTCACACCACCGCCGCCGCCCTGCCGATGATGCGCAAGGCGGGCTGGGGCCGTGTGATCAACGTAGCCTCGGCCCACGGGCTGACCGCCAGCCCCTATAAATCGGCCTATGTCGCCGCCAAGCACGGCATTGTCGGCCTGACCAAGGTGACCGGGCTGGAGACCGCGCGCGAGCCGATCACCGCCAACGCGATCTGTCCGGGCTATGTGCTGACGCCGCTGGTCGAAAGCCAGATCCCCGACACGATGGAGAAATACGGCATGAGCCGCGACGAGGTGATCGAAAAGGTGTTGCTGGAGCGTCAGCCCTCGAAGGAATTCGCCACCACCGATCAGCTGGGCGACACAGCCGTGTTCCTGTGCAGCGATGCCGCCGCCCAGATCACCGGCACCACGATCAGCGTCGATGGCGGCTGGACGGCGCTTTAGGCCACAGCCCGGACCGGTCAGTTCAGGAACCTGTGATCACCCTCGGCGTTCGTCCTTCAGATCAACATGAAGGAGAATGTGATGAAGGGTCTGATTGCGTGGTTTCTGGGCGTCCCGGTTTTTGTGATCATCCTGCTGTATCTGATCGGCATCTTCTGATCCGCCCCGGGCGGCAGCCGCAGACGAAGCAGACGAGAACGCCCCGCCAGACCGGCGGGGCGTTTTTACATTGGCCGAAAGACGGGTCGGCCCGGTCAGGCCAGCGCATCCTGAATCGCGCGGATATCGGCGTTGGTCATGGTCTTGGGCAGTTCCTTGCGCAGACGGAACTGCAGTTCCTTGTGGTAATGCTTGCGCATCACGCCGAGGGTCGAGGGGTCGGCGACAATGACCACATCATCGACCTTGTTCTTCAGGACCAGCGCGTTGAGGTGGCGCGTCAGCTGCACGGCAAAGGCGGCCTCTTCCTCGTCACGCGGAGAGATCTCATCAAACTCCGGCGTGGTGGCGGGGTCCGACAGGCTTTCCGGGGTGACACGGCGCGGGTCGGTCAGTTCGATCCCGTGCCGCGCCTCGTTTCGAAAGAGGGTCGCAGAATGACCGTCGGCCACCACCACCAGCGCGTTCTGAGGTAGCATGATACTCTCCTTTTTATTGTGCTCGCCCCGGTTCAACGCCCGCCATCGCGCCGGGTTGCACGCGCTTGGCTGCAGCCCAGACAAAAGCGGCGGATTCGCGCGACCGCCTCGGTCAGCCGTTCGTCGCTGGTGGCGTAGGACACCCGGAAATGCGGGCTGAGGCCGAAGGCCGCGCCAAAGACCACCGCGACGCCCTCATCATCCAGCAGCGCGTTGGCAAAGGCCTCGTCGCTGTCGATCAGAATGCCGCTTGCGGTGGTCCTGCCGATCAGCCCGGCGATCGAGGGGTAGACATAAAACGCCCCCTGCGGCACCGGGCAGTCGATGCCGGGACAGGCATTCAGACCCGCAACCACCAGATCGCGGCGGCGCTGGAACACCGCGCGGCTGTCGTGGATATAGTCCTGCGGCCCGGTCAGCGCCGCCTCGGCGGCATATTGGCTGACCGAGCAGGGGTTGCTGGTCGATTGCGACTGCAGCTTGGCCATGGCGCGGATCAGCGCCTCGGGGGCGGCACCATAGCCGATGCGCCAGCCGGTCATGGCATAGGATTTGCTGACCCCGTTCATGGTCAGCACCCGGTCCTTCAGGCGCGGCTCGACCTGCGCCGGGGTGCAGAATTCAAACCCGTCGAACACCAGATGCTCGTAGATGTCATCGCTCAGCACCCAGACATGCGGGTGACGCAGCAGCACATCGGTCAGCGCCCGCATCGACGCGCGGTCATAGCCCGCCCCCGAGGGGTTCGAGGGCGAATTCAGCATCAGCCACTTGGTGCGCGGCGTGATCGCGGCCTCCAGCGCCTGCGGGGTCAGGCGAAAGCCCGCCTCGATCCCGCATTCGACGATGACCGGCGTGCCGCCCGCCAGCAGCACCATGTCGGGATAGCTGACCCAGTAAGGCGCGGGCACGATCACCTCGTCGCCCGCATCCAGCGTCGCCATCAGCGCATTGAACAGGATCTGCTTGCCGCCGGTGCCGACCGTGATCTGCGCGGGCGTGTACTCCAGCCCGTTCTCGCGCGCGAATTTGGCCGCGATGGCGCGTTTCAGCGAGGGCGTGCCGTCGACCGCCGTATAGCGCGTATGGCCTGCATCAATCGCGGCCTTGGCGGCGTCGCGGATGTTCAGCGGCGTGTCGAAATCCGGCTCGCCCGCCGACAGCGCGAGAATGTCGCGCCCCTGGGCCGCCAGTTCGGCGGCGCGCATGGTCATTGCGATGGTGGGCGAGGGCTTGATGCGGGCAAGCCGGTCGGACAGGAACGCCATCTGGGGCCTCGTCGGTTTGATCTCGGGACCGGCATGGCTTACGATGCGGCGGGGCGCGCGGCAAGCGAGGGTGCGATGAGCGACGATATCTATGCCGACACGGTGGCGACCTTGGGCGACCGGCTGACGGCGGCGCGCGAGGCGGCGGGCCTCAGCGTCGATCAGCTGGCGGGCGAGCTGGGCGTGCGACCCGAAACGCAGCTGGGCTGGGAGGTGGATCAGGCCGAGCCCGGCGCGCCGTTGCTGAACCAGATCGCCGGGCGGCTGGAGGTTTCGCCTCAATGGCTGTTGACGGGGCAGGGCGAGGCGCCGCAAGAGCTGTCGCAGAACGCGGCGGTGCTGGACGAGCTGCGCACGCTGCGCAACCTGCTGAGCGAGGCCACCGCCCGCATCGACCGTCTGCAAGAGGCATTGAGCAATGGCTGACATGACCAACGAGACCGCCGGGAACCGCCTGCGCCGCCTGCACATGCGCAGCTGGCGCCGGGGCATGAAAGAGATGGACCTGATTCTGGGCCATTTCGCCGATGACTGCCTTGCCACGCTGACGCCCGATGATCTGGCGCAATACGAGCGGCTGCTGTCCGAGAACGATCAGGATCTGTATCTGTGGGTCACCGCCCGGATCGGCGACAGCCCGGCACCGGGTGACCGCGCCGCGCCAGACCCGGTTTTTGCGCCGATCCTCGACCGCATTGCGGGCCATGCGGCAACCCGTTTCCGAACTGCATAAAATTCATCGCATCACCTGCACAAAAAAAGGGCCGATTAACCGGGGATTGTCTTTTTGCTGCGAATGTCGGGCCATGACGAACCGGACAGGACAGCGAAAGACAATGCTTGCCCACGCGCCCCGCGACCCACTCCCCTCTGCGAACCTGCCGGATGATGCAGGTCTGTCCGACAATTCCGAGGCTTATCTTGAGGCGCTTCGCCTGCTGGAACGGATGCACCGGCTGATGCTGGATCTGGTCAAGGACGAATTCGAACGCCTGCGCCAGACCGACCTGACCCCGGTTCAGGCCATGATCATCTACAATCTGGGCGAGGCCGAGGTCAGCGCGGGCGAGCTGCGATCCCGTGGCATGTATCAGGGGTCGAATGTCAGCTATAATCTGAAAAAGCTGGTGGCGATGGGCTATGTCCATCACGAACGCTGCGATCTGGACCGCCGGTCGGTGCGCGTCAGGCTGACGCCCGAGGGGCAGCGGGTGCGCGACATGGTGCACCAGATGTTCCTGCGCCACGCCAAAGGCCTGGGAATGTCGGGCGTGCTGGACGACCCGCCGCTGGACGAGGTGAACATGCAGATGCGCCGGATCGAGCGTTTCTGGACTGAACAGATCCGCTATATCTACTGATCACGGCGGCCCGGTGGGGCAGGGCGCCCCACACCCCTGCGCGCGGGGGTCGCCCTTTGCGCCTGACAGCAGGCGCCTCCTCCGGCTGTTACCAGTGGCCGGTGTTTTCCATGCTGGCCCAGGGCTCTTGCGGGGGCAGAGCATCACCTTCCTGCAGCAGCTCGATCGAGATATTGTCGGGGCTGCGCACGAACGCCATATGGCCGTCGCGCGGGGGGCGGTTGATGATGACACCGGCATCCATCAGGCTCTGGCACAGGTCGTAGATATTGCCGGTGCGATAGGCCAGATGGCCGAAATGGCGGCTGTCCGAGGGCAGGCCCTCATCGCCGTCCCAGTTATATGTCAGCTCGACCGGGCAGTCGGGCTGGCCCGGCGGCGCCATGAAAACCAGCGTGAAACGGCCCTTTTCGCTGTCGGTGCGGCGGGTTTCCTCCAGCCCCAGCAGGCGGAAGAACGCCATCGTCTTGTCCAGATCCTTCACGCGGACCATCGTGTGCAGATAGCGGATCGTCATGGGCATCTCCTGTCATTCCGGGCGCAGCCTGACACGGGCGCGCCCGGCAGACAACACGGGTGCTGCGCGCTGCGTTCCCGGTTGTCGGACCGGCGATCATCACTTAGGACGAGGGCCACCACACCGCCCGAACCACACCGCCCGAGAGGACGCCGACCATGCCCCTGACCCCCGAACAGCAGGCCGAGATCGAGACCGAGCGCGCGACCCCGCGCCAGACCCTGCGCGCCGTCTCGCCGGGGATGGAGGCGCGGCTTTACACCGCGCATCCGGTGCTGGATCACGGCTTTGTCCGGGTGATCGACTATATGGGCGACGATGCGGCGATCTGTCAGGCGGCGCGGGTCAGCTATGGCAAGGGCACGCGCTCGGTCCAGAATGACGAGGGGCTGATCCGCTATCTGATGCGGCACTGGCACTCGACCCCCTTCGAGATGTGCGAGGTCAAGTTCCACGTCAAGCTGCCGGTCTTCGTGGCCCGCCAGTGGATCCGCCACCGCACCGCCAATGTGAACGAGTATTCCGCGCGCTATTCGATCCTCGACCGGGAGTTCTATATCCCGCGCCCCGAGCATCTGGCGGCGCAGTCGACCCAGAACAATCAGGGCCGGGGCGAGGTTCTGCAGGGCTCTGAGGCGCAGCGCGTGCTGGACCTGCTGCGCGAGGACGCCATGCGCAGCTATGACAGTTACGAGGCGATGCTGAGCCAGGACGGCCAGCAGGGTCTGGCGCGCGAACTGGCGCGGATGAACCTGCCCGCCAATATCTATACCCAGTGGTATTGGAAGGTCGATCTGCATAATCTGTTGCATTTCCTGCGCTTGCGGGCAGATGCTCATGCACAGTATGAAATCAGGGCCTATGCCGATCTGATGTGCGACATCGTGCAGGACTGGGTGCCTGCGGCCTTTGGCGCCTTCCGCGATTACCGGATGGATGCGGTCAGCCTGTCGGCACAGGGGGCGGAGGCGCTGCGCCGCCGTCTGGCCGGGGAAACGGTTACGCAGGAGAATTCGGGCATGGGCGCGCGCGAATGGCGCGAGTTCCAGCAGGTCTGGGGCGGCTGAGGGGGGGGCTCAGCGCTCCAGCACCAGCATGTCGCCTTCGAAACTGACGCGGGCAAAGCGGCGCAGATAGGACATGCCCAGCAGCGACACCGACAGGTCACCGTCGATCACCACCGCGCGCACATTGCGGTCGGCGATGTCGCCGATGGCGAAGTCGCGGATCGTGACCTGCGCGGTGGGCACCTGCCCGTTGGCCGTCATGGCGATGCCGGTATAGGCCAGCCGGTCGGTGTCGAGGCCGATGCGGCGGGCGTCGTCCGGGGCCAGCGCGACGCTGGTGGCGCCGGTGTCGACGACAAAGCTGACCTCGGTGCCGTTCAGCCGCGCGGTCAGGTGGAAATGGCCGCCGCGCCCGGCGGGCACCTCGATCCGGCCGCCGTCGAACACCTGCTGCTGCGGCGCGTTGCGGGTCATCCACCAGTCCGCGGCGATGCCGATGCCCGCGAACAGGACGAGCCACAGCATCAGCTGCCGCAGCGCCTTGCCGCCCCGGCCCGACAGCTCGAACAGCATCGCGCCGCCGATCACGGCCAGCAGCAGCGTCAGATAGCCAAGGCGCGCGACCTCGTCCCCGCTCATGGCGCCAGCCCCGAACCGCGCAGCCCGTCCAGCACGAACTGCACCGACAGGGCCGCCAGCAGCATCCCCAGCAGCCGGGTCACGACCATCGTGCCGGTGCGCCCCAGCGCGCGGGCCAGCGGGGTGGCCAGCAGGAACAGGCCCATGGCGATGGCCAGCACCGCCAGCATCATCAGGTTGACCATGATGACATGGCCGATCCCCTGACCCTCGCCCACCAGCAGGATCATCGTCGCCAGCGCACCGGGCCCGGCCAGCAGCGGCATGGCCAGCGGAAAGACCGAAGGGTCGTCGCCGGGCTGGTCGGCATCGGCCTGACCCTCGCGGCGTTCGGTCCGGCGCTCGAAGAGCATGTCCAGCGCGGTCAGGAACAACAGCAGCCCGCCCGCGATTCGGAAGGCCGAGATCGAGATGCCGATCCCCGACAGGATCGCCTCGCCCACCAGCCCGAAGATCATCAGCAGGATTGCCGCCACCACCAGCGCGCGCAGCCCGATGCGGCGACGTTCCGCCGCCGACATGTCCGGGGTCAGCGCAATGAAGATCGGGGTCAGGCCCACCGGGTCGATGACCACGAAAAGCGTCACGAAAGCGGTGATATAGATGGCCATGTCCATGCGCCCTTATCGCCTGTCTGCCCGGCGCTGCCAAGCGGGCCGGGGCGCGGCATGATCGCGCCCCCGGACCCGGCTGTGGCGCCGCATGGGGTGCCCGTGAGGCAGGCAGGGGCTGCGGCTTCGGCTGCGGCTTCACGGGAAAGGGCTTTGCATTCCGGGCCCGGGATAACTAAATGTGGGGCGCGGGCGGTCGGGCCGTCCGCCAAGGGAGTTTCTCATGCTGAACAATATCGGCCTTCCCGGCCTTTTGCTGATCGCCGTCGTGGTGCTGGTCCTGTTCGGGCGCGGCAAGATCTCGTCCCTGATGGGCGAGGTGGGCAAGGGCATCACCGCGTTCAAACGGGGCGTCAAGGATGGCTCGGAAGAGGTCGACAGCGCCTCGGCCGAGGCGACCCGCGACCTGCCCGGCAGCAGCGCCGACACGATGTCCGGGGCCGCCACCCCCGGCACCATGCCGGGTGCCATGCCGGGTGCCATGCCGGGTGAACGTGCGCGCGATGTGACGCCGCCTGCGTCCTCGCAGACCACCGACCGCAGCTGATCCGCGAAGGCACGTCCCATGCTGGACATCGGCTGGACCGAACTGTTGCTGATCGGCGTCGTCGCGTTGATCGTGGTCGGTCCCAAGGATCTGCCGCATCTGTTCCATTCGCTGGGGCGGATCACCGCCAAGGCGCGGGGGATGGCGCGTGAGTTCAGTTCCGCCATGGAGGATGCGGCCAAGGGCGCCGGGCTGGACGAGGCCAAGGGCACCTTGCGCGACATGAAGAACCTGACCTCGAAGAAATCGCTGGGGCTGGACGCGCTGGACCGCGCGACCGAGCGGTTCGAGAAATGGGACCCCAAGCGCCCCGCGACCCGGACCACGGCCAGGGACGACAAGGCGATCCTTGATCCCGCCGCGCCGGTCGCGGCGGAACCTGCGCAAACCCCCGCCGCACCCGCCGGTGAGGATGCCGCAGAAACGGCCACCGTGCCTGCCGCTTTGCCTGCCGCTGGCCCCAGCCCCAGCCCCAGCCGCAGGCTTCATGCGGTGCGCCGCTCTGACATGAAAGACGACTGACGTGGCAGCCAATCCCCAACCGGATGACGAGATTGATGACAGCTCGGCCCCGCTGATCGAGCATCTGACCGAGCTGCGCACCCGCATCATCTGGTCGATGGTCGCTTTCATCGTCGCGATGGTGCTGTGCTACACGGTCTGGAACCCGATCTACAACTTTCTGACCCGGCCGATCTGCGCCGCGCTGGATGATCGCAGTCAGGAATGCGGCCTGATCCTTGTGAAGCTGCAGGAAGGCTTTTTCGTCGCCATCCGCATCTCGTTGCTGGGCGGCTTCGTGCTGGCCTTTCCGGTGATCGCCTACCAGATGTGGCGTTTCGTGGCGCCGGGCCTTTACCGCAACGAGAAAAGCGCCTTTCTGCCGTTTCTGCTCGCCTCGCCCGCGATGTTCTTTCTGGGCGCGGCATTTGCGTTTTATATTATCCTGCCAATGGCTTATGCGTTCTTTCTGGGCTTTCAGCAGGGGCCGCTGCAACTGCCCGATGATATGGCTGCGGGCGCCGAGGCGGCGACCAGCCCCATGGCTGCGATCGTCTTCCATGGCTCGGTGGATGAGTATCTGTCGCTGACGACCAAGTTTATTCTGGCCTTTGGTCTCAGCTTTCAGTTGCCGGTTCTGCTGACGCTGATGGGCCGGGCGGGGCTGGTCTCGGCCAAGGGTCTGGCCGGGGCGCGGCGCTACGCGGTGCTGGCCATTCTGGTGCTGGCCGCGCTGGCCACGCCGCCCGATGTCATCTCGCAGGTGGTGCTGTTCACCGTGGTCTACGGGCTTTACGAGATCTCGATCCAGCTTGTCCGCCGCATCGAAAAGCGGCGCGAGGCCGAATTGCGCGCGCAGGGCCTGTGGGTCGAGGATGATGAGGACGAGCGGCCGTGACGCCCGAACCGCTGGACCGCATCGCGGATGCGCTGGAACGTCTGGCGCCGCCGCCGGTGCCTGTCCCCGGCTTTTCCGAGGCCAGCGCCTATGTCTGGCACCCCGATCCCGACCGGCTGGAGCCTGTGGCCGCCGTGGACCGGGTCGATCTGGTGCAGCTGATCGGCATCGACCGCGCCCGCGACACGCTGCTGGCCAATACGCTGCAATTCGGGCGCGGCCATGGCGCGAACAATGCGCTGCTGTGGGGCGCGCGGGGGATGGGGAAATCCTCGTTGGTCAAGGCGGTGCATGCGCAGGCCGTGGCGCAGGGCCTGCCGCTGGTGCTGGTCGAGATTGCGCGCGACGACCTGCCCTCGGTCTCGCGGCTGCTTTCGGTGCTGGGGCGGGTGCCGGACCGGCGCTTTGTGCTGTTTGCCGATGACCTGTCCTTTGGCCATGACGATGCGCAGTACAAATCGCTGAAGGCGGTGCTGGATGGCGGCATCAGCGGGCGGCCTGCGAATGTGATCCTGTACGCGACCTCGAACCGGCGCCACCTGATGCCGCGCGACATGATCGACAATGAGCGCGCGACCGCGATCCATCCCGGTGAGGCGGTCGAGGAAAAGGTCTCGCTGTCGGATCGCTTCGGGCTGTGGCTGGGCTTTCACCCCTGCGATCAGGACCAGTATCTGGCGATGATCCGGGGCTATTGCGACGCATGCGGGCTGGTGATCGCGCCTGATGAGCTGCGCGCCGAAGCGATCGAGTGGCAGGCCACGCGCGGCGCCCGGTCGGGGCGGGTGGCATGGCAGTTCTTTACCGATCTGGCGGGCCGCCACGGCCTGTCGGTTTGATGCAGTCATTTCGCTTGCCTGCCGCCCCCCGGCAGGCTTTTCTGGGCCAATGACCGATCGCAGCCACGCTCTTTATGTCCTGACCGGCACCCGCATCCGCGAGCGGCGGCTGGCGCTGTCGCGGCGTCAGGCCGAACTGGCGCGGACGGTGGGCATCTCGCCGGCCTATCTGAACCTGATCGAACATAACCGGCGTCCGGTCACGGCGGATCTGCTGCTGCGGCTGGCGGTCGAACTGCGGGTGCCGCCCGATGAACTGTCGGAAGGCCGCGAAGAGGCCCGCATCGCCGCGCTGCGCGAGGCCGCCGCCCATCCCGCAGCCGAAGGGGCCACGCCCGAACTGGATCAGGCGTCCGAGTTTCTGGCCCGGTTTCCGGGCTGGTCGTCGCTGCTGTTGACGCAGGCGCGGCGGGCGGCGGCGCTGGAACGCCAGCTTGTCGATCTGTCCGACCGCATGACGCACGACCCCTATCTGCTGACCACGCTGCACGAGGTTCTGTCGGCGGTCACCTCATTGCGCTCGACCGCCTCGATTCTGGTCGAGGAAGAGGACATCCCCCCCGACTGGCGCCAGCGGTTCCATGGCAATCTGGCGCAGGACAGTCAGCGCCTGTCGGTGACGGCGCAGGAACTTGTGCGCTATGTCGACAGCTTCGAGGCCGAGGGCACGCCGCTGACCCCGCAGGAAGAGGTCGAGACCTGGCTGGAGGCGGGGGGCGCCTTGCGGGAAACAGCCTCGGATCTGGCATCGGATGCGGCGCGGGCGCTGGCCCTGCGCCTTGCCGATGAGATCGCCGCCGACCGGGCCGAACTGCCGGATGCGCGCCTGTCGGATGTGCTGGCTGCGGGCCGGACGGATGATCCACTGCTGCTGGCGGCGGATCTGGGCCTGCCGCTGGATCTGGTCCTGCGCAGGCTGGCGATGTTGCGCCCTGCGGGATACGAGGGCGCGGGGCTGGTGGTCTGCGATGCCTCGGGCGCGCTGACCCTGCGTCGGGCGGCGGCGGGGTTCACGCTGCCGCGCCCGGGCGACACCTGTCCGCTCTGGCCGCTCTATCTGGCGCTGGCGATGCCGCAGACGGCGATTGCGCGTCCTGTTGTCACGCCCGAGGGGCGGCTGTTCCGCTCGCTGAGTTTTGCCACGCGCAGCCAGCCTCTGGGTCTGGACGGACCGATCCTGCTGCGTGGGCATATGCTGCTGCTGCCCGGCGAGGGTGCGGCGCCACCCGATGCGATGCGGGTGGGCCCGGCCTGCCGCATCTGCGCGCGGGGCGATTGCCCGGCCCGGCGTGAACCGTCCATCCTGGCCCCCCGGACAGGGCAGGGCGCACCGGCAGCGCCTCTGCCCGCCGCCGGAGAGGGGCCGGTCGCGCGCCGGGGGCCACGCGGCCTTTGACAGCGGCGGTCTTTCCTGCCCATTATCACGCGGCGTTGAGGGGGAGGCGCAGCGGCTCATGGGGGTGGACATCCTGATGATCGAGGACGAGCCGAACATCGCCGAGGCGGTGCGGTTCATTCTGACACGTGACGGCTGGCAGATTGGTCTTCATGGCGACGGCGCCGGTGGCATCGAGGAAATCACCCGCCAGCGCCCGCGGCTGGTGATCCTGGACCTGATGCTGCCCAACCGCTCGGGCGCCGAGATTCTGGGCGATCTGCGTGCGGCGCCGGATCAGAAACTGGCCGCGACGCCGGTGCTGATGCTGACCGCGCGGGGCGAGACCACCGAGGCGGGCAGGGAGGCCGATGCCGTTCTGGCCAAGCCCTTCGCCAATGACGACCTGCGCGCCCTTGTGCGCCAGATGCTGGCATGACCCGCGCGCGCCGGGCGGGCGGTGGCGCCGATGCCTGACAAGCCGCTGTTTCTGGAACGCGCCTCGTTTCACCGCCGCAGGCTGGGGGATGCCGCGCGGATCCTGCCGGTTCTGGCGACGCTGGCGGTGCTGCTGCCGGTCTGGTGGGTGCCGCGCGCGGTCAGCTATGCGGGCGGCGCGGTGTGGTTCTTCGCGCTGTGGGCCGCGCTGATCGTGGCCGTCTGGGCGCTGCATCGCGCGCTGCTGCGGGCCGAGGCCGCGACCATCCGAGCCAGCGAGGCGGTGGGCGTGCCCCTGTCTCCGCCAACACCACAGGACCGCCCGCCCGATGCCCTTTGAGACGCTGCTGGCGATCTGTCTGGCCTATGTGGTGCTGATGTTCGGCGTGGCCTTCGCCGCCGACCGGGCGGCGGCGCGGGGCCATGTGCGCTGGCTGGATCACCCGCTGGTCTATACGCTGTCGCTGTCGGTCTATTGCTCGGCCTGGACGTTTTATGGCGCCGTCGGCTACGCCTCGCGCTCGGGGCTGGAGTTTCTGACCATCTATCTGGGGCCGACGCTGGTGTTCACCGGCGCGTGGTGGGGCCTGAGGCGGCTGGTGCGGGTGGCGCGGATGCACCATGTCACCTCGGTCGCCGATCTTGTGTCGGCCCGGTTCGGCAAGTCGAACAAGCTGGCGGCGCTGGTGACCCTGATCGCGGTGATCGCGGCCACGCCCTATATCGCGCTGCAGCTGCAATCGGTGCGCCTGTCCTTCGAGGTGTTTGCCACCGACACGCCCGAGGCGCCGGTGCTGAACGGCGCCGGGCTTGGCGGCACCGCCCTGTGGGTGGCGGCGGGTCTGGCGCTGTTCACGATCCTGTTCGGCACCCGCAATCTGGCCGCGGATGAGCGTCACCACGGCGTCGTCACCGCCATCGCGCTGGAGGCGGTGGTCAAGCTGGTGGCGTTTCTGGCGCTTGGCGTCTTTGTCGTCTGGGGGCTGGCTGACGGCCCCGCCGACATTCTGGCCCGCATCGGCGCGGCCAGCCGCGCGCCCGAAAATGCCGAGGGCTGGGCACTGCGCGCCGATCGCTGGACCGCGCTGAACATCGTCTCGGCGGCGGCCATCCTGACCCTGCCGCGCATGTTTCAGGTGATGGTGGTCGAGGCCGCCGACGAGGAACGCCTGACCGTCGCGGGCTGGGCCTTTCCCGCCTATCTGTTCGCCATGTCGCTGTTCGTGCTGCCGATTGCGGTGATGGGGCGCGAATTGCTGCCCGCAGGCGCCAATCCCGATCTTTATGTGCTGACCCTGCCCGCCTCGCAGGGGCAGGATATGCTGGCGATGCTGGTGTTTCTGGGCGGGTTTTCGGCGGCGACCTCGATGGTGGTGGTCTGCGCGATTGCGGTGGCCACGATGGTCTCGAACCACTGGATGGTGCCGGTCTGGCTGGCCCTGCGCCGGATGCCCGCAGGCGATGAGGCGACCGACCTGCGCGGCTTTGTGCTGAACGCGCGGCGGCTGGCGATCCTGGCGATCATGGCGGCGGGCTGGGTCTATCATCAGGCGTCCGGGGGCACGGCGGCGCTGGCGGCGATGGGGCTGGTGGCCTTCGCGGGCATGGCGCAGGTGCTGCCTGCGATGATCGGCGGGCTCTTGTGGCGCGGCGCCAACCGCAAGGGCGCTTATGCCGGGGTCGGCTCGGGGTTCGTGCTGTGGATGGCGCTGATCTTTCTGCCCTCGGTCGGGGTGGGGGGCGATCTGCCGGTGGCTGTGGGCATGGACCCCTGGACCTTTGCGGTGTTCCTGTCGCTGTCGGTCAACACGCTGGCCTTTATCGCCGTGTCGATCTTTGGCTTTCCCGATCCGGTCGAGCGGCTGCAGGGCCTGTCCTTTGTCTCGGCGGTCGAGCCGATCCGCCACAGCCGCATGACGCGCGCCGATGACCGGGCCGAGCCCCTGCTGGCGATGGCCCGCCGCGTCTGGGGCGCCGACGCCGCGCTGCGCTATTTTCAGGCCGAGGCGCAGGCGCAGGGCAAATCCGGCTTTCTGCCCGATCTGACGCCGCGCTTTCTGACCCGGCTGGAGCGGCGGCTGGCGGGCTCGATCGGCTCGGCGACGGCGCATGCGATGATCGACCGCGTGGCGGGCGGCGTGGCGCTGACCGTGGCCGATCTGCTGCAGGTCGCCGATGAGGCGCAGCGCGCCAAAGAGGAAACCCAGCGGCTGGAGGGCGCGCGCGCCGAACTGGCCGTGACCGCGCGGCAGCTGCGCGAGGCCAATGACAAGCTGACCGTGCTGTCGGTGCAGAAAGACGCCTTTCTCAGCCAGATCAGCCATGAATTGCGCACGCCCATGACCTCGGTCCGGGCGTTTTCCGAGATCCTCAAGGACCCCTCGCTGACCCCTGACGAACGCGCCCGGTTCGCCGGGATCATCCATGACGAGGCCGGGCGACTGACCCGGCTGCTGGACGATCTGCTGGATCTGTCGGTGCTGGAAAGCGGGCGCGCGCAGCTGACGATTTCGGTGGCCAACCTGCATGACCTGATCAACCGCGCGCTCAGCGCCGCCTCGGCCACCCGTCCCGAACGCAGTTTCCTGATCGACCGCGACATCTCGACCGAGCATCTGGGCGTCATCACCGATGCCGATCGCCTGCTGCAGGTGCTGATCAATGTCATCTCGAACGCGCGCAAATATTGCGATGCGGACCGTCCGATGCTGACGATCCGCGTCCACAGGCCCGAACCCGAGGGGACGGTGATCGACATCACCGACAATGGCAGCGGCATCGACAGCTCGCGCCAGTCGCTGATCTTCGAGAAATTCTCGCGTCTGAATGATCCCTCGCGCGCGGGCGGCGCGGGGCTGGGGCTGGCCATCTGCCGCGAGATCATGGCCAATCTGGGGGGCGACATTTCCTATCTGCCGGGGCAGGGGGGGGCTGCGTTCCGCATCACCCTGCCCAAACGCCCGCCCGTCGGTGCGAAGGTCGAGCCTGCGTAAACCCTTTTTCAACGCCTTGTTGGCACAGTGGCGAAGAACAGCGGGGATTCGGACAGGTTATGACGACGCAGAAAGCGAATTCGGGGCACGATCCGGGGCGCGCTCCGGGGCAACAGGTGCAGGGTGTTTTGCGGCAGATGCTGACGGCGCGCCATCAGGCGGCGACAGATCGTGGCAGACCGCCGCAATTGCCGCGCCCGTCGCCAATGACACCCGCACGGACGGCGGCCACCGCCCTTGGCCGTGTGGCCGAGCGTCTTTTCGGCATGGCGGTGCAGCCGCTGTCGGTCAAAGCCGATGCGATGACGCTGGCCGAACTGACCGAACTGCTGCCCGAACGCCCGTTGCTCGCGCTGCTGCAAGGGCCGGGCGACAGTCTGGGCGCGATGGCGATCTGCCCTGAAATGGTCGCAGCCCTGGTCGAGATGCAGGCGCTTGGCCGCGTGACCCGGCGCCCGCTGGAGCGCCGCCCCCCGACCCGCAGCGAGGCGATGCTCTGCGCCGAGTTCATCGACATGCTGATGGCCGAATTGCAGTCCGAAATGGCGGGGCTGGAGGGATTCGAGAGTTTTGACAGTTTTCGCTTTGCAGCCTCACTGGAGGATCCGCGACCCCTTGCCTTGTTGCTGGACGACCGGCCGTTCCGCAGCCTCAGCTTTCAGCTTTCTCTGGGCAGCCCGGATGCGCGTGAGGGGTCGCTGCTTCTGGCATTGCCGCAGCCGCATCGTGCCGGGCGTGGCGCTGAGCCGCACACGGACGACGGCACCCGGCCGCCGGCGCGAGGTCCGATGCCTGCACTGGCCGCGCCCGGGCTAAGACCGGACGCGGCACCGGCCATCCCCTCTGTGTCGATGCCGGCCGATGCGCTGCCCGATGTTCCGGTCGAACTGGTCGGCATCCTGTGCCGTCGTCAGGCGAGTCTGGGCGAGCTGCGCGCGCTTGGCCCGGGCAGAGTGCTGCATCTGCCGCGGGTGCGCCTGTCCGACGCCCGCGTCGAGACCACGCAAGGCCAGTTGGTGGCACAGGGGAAACTGGGCGAGGCCGAGGGGTGTCATGCGATCCGCCTGCGCGATCCTGCGATGCAGGGTGACGACATGGCGGTTCTGGATGGCCCGCGCTTTGGCGGGTCTGCCGCGCCGGAGATGGCAGCAGCCATGTCGCAGCTGGACGAGACCGGAGAGAACAGCTTTATGTCCACGGACCTGCCGCTTGCAGACCTGTCGGAACCCGACATGTTTCTGGGTGATCCTGGCGCCGATGCAGCGTCAGATTCGCCGATACCGGGCCATTTGGACCGTGCAGCGGGCTGAGGTGACGCTTTTTCCTTGAATTCCCCTTCGTCTGGTCGCATCTAACGACCGTCCCGAATCCTGCGGGGCGATCATCACGGAGTGACCATGGCCAAGGAAGAAATGCTCGAATTCCCCGGCGTCGTGAAGGAACTCCTGCCCAATGCGACATTCCGGGTCGAGCTTGAAAACGGCCATGAGATTATCGCACATATGGCAGGAAAGATGCGCAAGAACCGCATCCGTGTTCTGGCTGGCGACAAGGTACAGGTGGAAATGAACACCTATGACCTGACCAAGGGGCGCATCAACTATCGCTTCAAGTAAGCCTGACGGCGCGCTCTGCGCGGAAAGGGGCGCCATGAGTGCACCAGTCCCGCCGCCCCGACTTATCCTCGGGTCGGCCAGTCCCCGACGGTCGGAACTGCTGGCCCAGATCGGTATTATCCCCGCCGCACTGCGCCCCGCCGACATCGACGAGACGCCGCACCGCGCCGAGCGCCCCGACATCTATGTCAGGCGCATGGCGACAGAAAAGGCCGGGGCACTGCCTCTGGCGGATGACGAGGCGCTGTTGTGCGCCGACACCACCGTAGCCGTCGGTCGCCGCATTCTCGGCAAACCCGCCGACCGGGATGAGGCTGCGCGCTTCATGCAGCTGATGTCTGGCCGCCGTCACCGCGTTCTGACCGCTGTTGCCCTGCGATATGCCGGGCGCACGCGGTTGCGGCTGGTCGAGACGCAGGTTCGCATGCGGCCCATAGATGCGCCGTCGCTGGCGCGCTATCTGGATATCGGCGACTGGCAGGGCAAGGCCGGCGGCTATGCCATTCAGGGCGCCGCCTCGATTTTCATCCCGTGGATTCAGGGATCGTTTTCCGCCGTTGTCGGCCTGCCGCTGGCCGAAACCGCCGCCATGCTGGCCGCCATCGGCATCCACCCAAACCGCGACGGAGATCACATATGAAGGGTCGTCAGGTCGTTCTGGGTCAGCTGTTCGGCCATGAGGCCGCAGCCTTGGTCGAGGACGGTATACTCATTGATCTTTTGCCCTCTGCCGAGGCCTTGACCCCGCTGGCGCCCGGTGCGATCTGCCGCGCCGTGACCGAGCGTCTGATGAAAGGGCAGGGCGGCGTTTTCGTGCGCCTCCCCGAGGGTCAGACCGGCTATCTGCGCGACCGCAAGGGGCTGGGCGAGGGCAAGCCGGTTCTGGTTCAGGTGACCGGCGTGGCCGAACCCGGCAAGGCCGTTCCGCTGACGACGCGCCTGATTTTTCGCGGGCGCTGTGCCCTTGTGACCCCCGGCGCGCCGGGCGTGAATGTCTCGCGCCAGATCCGGGACCCGGATGCCCGCGCCGCGCTTGAGACCATGGGCCAGACGGCCCTGGCCGGACGGGACCACGGCATGATCCTGCGCAGCGCCGCCGAGTTCGAAGATGACACCGATATTCAGGCGGAACTGGGCGAACTGCTCGACCTCGCCGACCGGATCTGCGGCGAAACGCTGGGTGAGGCCGAACTGCTGCTGGATGCGCCCGGACCCCACGAACTGGCCTGGATGGATTGGGCAGAGCCGGCCCCCGACTCGGTCGAGGAGGGCACCGACAGCTTTGAACGCTGCGGGATTCTCGACACCGTCGACGCGTTGCTATCGCCGCGTGTGCCGCTGCCGGGCGGCGCCGATGCCTGGATCGAAACGACGCGGGCGCTGGTCGCCGTGGACGTGAACACCGGAAATGACAGCTCGCCTGCCGCGTCGCTCAAGGCCAATATTGCACTGGCCCGTGACCTGCCGCGCCAACTGCGGCTGCGGGGCCTTGGGGGACAGGTGATCATTGACTTCGCACCCATGCCCAAGCGCGACCGTGGGACGCTGGAGCAGGTGATGCAGGCCGCGTTTCGCACCAGCGGGGCCGAGACGACGCTGACGGGCTGGACCGCGATGGGTCTGTACGAACTCAACCGCAAACGAGACCGCGTCCCCCTTGCGCGCCTGGCGCAGTCCGAGGCGATGTGATGGCCGCCTGTCCGATCTGTGCCAAGCCGTCGGTGCAGCAATATCGCCCTTTCTGTTCAAAGCGTTGTGCAGATGTTGATCTGGCGAAATGGCTGCGTGGCGACTATGTGATTCCTGGCGCACCGTTAGAGGATCTGCCGTCAACCGAGCCGGATGACGAGGCCAGGCAGCGAGGCTGAATTTTCTTCAGTTTGGGTCTGGACAGTGCCGCAACCGGCTCGTAGAACACCGCTCACCCGACGCGATACAACGCGCGGAAACGGGCCCGGATAGCTCAGTTGGTAGAGCAGCGGATTGAAAATCCGCGTGTCGGCGGTTCAAATCCGTCTCCGGGCACCATTTTTTCAAGGAAATAGCTGTTACCCCTCCTTTGGGGGTGTCAGTCTGGGTATCAGTTTCTCGTTCTGTGCCTGTTCTGTTCATTGACGCTTTTCGCCTACAGGCGAGCGCGCATCTCCTGCCTTGCCTCGCCAGCATATTTGGCGATCATGGCTTTCGTCGCGTGGCCGCTATAGGCCGCGATTTCGTCGTCGTCGCAGCCAGCCCATACCAGTTCCTTAATGCTGCGGTAGCGCAGCGCATGCGGATCGTACGCTTCGAGACCAAGGCGGACGCGCTCTTTCCGCATGACCTTTGCCATGTAGAAATACGTCATCGGATTCCCGTTCGGCCAGCAGGATCGGGGAACCCTCTGCCGTGGCCTCCATGCCGTCTGCCTCGTCGATGAACAGCAGGCGGACGTTGTGGCGGCGCAGGTTGCGGGGGCCTTGGCCGCAACCACCTTGAGCGACCCACCGGGGACCCTCCGGAAGGAAAGGTCAGACTCGCCCGTGCATTCGTCAGCTGCGCCTGAAGCCTCGCGACGGCGGCTGCGTGATTGCGCGATGCAATAGGGCGGTCACCTCCAAGTTTTTCCGCCAACTGGGTCTTCCCGCCAAAGAACGGTCGCAACTCTGTGGGAATCGAGATCCGCGCCCAAAACCGGCCACCTTTCTCCTTCCAGCAGCGTCGCGCTCCGGGCATCTCATAGCCCTCATTCTGGCATCAGTTGTGGCACCAAAAATGGCACCGGAGCCATATAATCAAGGGTCTTTTTCATATCATGGGGTTGACCTGGTGCTGTGAGAGAGGATTGAACTCTCGACCTCACCCTTACCAAGGGTGTGCTCTACCACTGAGCTACCACAGCGCCGGTGAGGGGCGTTTAGACAATGGGAATCGGCAGTGCAAGAGGGGTTTCGCCAAATCGGGTGGAAAATCTCTTTTCCGGGGGCGCGGCGCCTGCCTTTGCTGGACTGTCACACCGGCGGGCGCTAAGGGCGTAGCCATGAGTGACCGATCCGAACACCGCACCGGACAGGACAGCCGCGAGGAACGGCTGCGTCTGGCATTGCGCGCCAATCTGCAACGCCGCAAGGCGCAGGCACGCGCGCGGGCAGAGCAGGCGCCAGAACATACGGGCGGACCGGACGAGGCAGAACACCAGACAGGCAGCGACACAGGCGGGGACGACAACTGATGGATCAGATCATCGTGCGGGGCAATGGCCCGCTGAAGGGGGAAATCCCGATTGCAGGCGCCAAGAATGCCTGCCTGACGCTGATGCCCGCGACGCTGCTGACCGATCAGCCGCTGACGCTGACCAATGCGCCGCGCCTGTCGGACATCCGCACCATGACCGAGCTTCTGGGCTCGCTTGGGGCCGAGGTCGCCAGCCTGCAGGACGGGCAGGTGCTGGCGCTGTCCAGCCATGCGCTGAGCAGCCACCGCGCCGATTACGACATCGTGCGCAAGATGCGCGCCTCGATTCTGGTGCTGGGGCCGATGCTGGCCCGCGACGGCGTGGCCGAGGTGTCGCTGCCGGGCGGATGCGCGATCGGGGCGCGGCCGGTCGATCTGCATCTGCGGGCGCTGGAGGCGATGGGGGCAACCCTTGATCTGCGCGACGGCTATGTCCATGCCAGGGCGCCTGCGGGCGGTCTGAAGGGGGCGGTGTTCGAGTTTCCGCTGGTCTCGGTCGGGGCGACCGAGAATGCGCTGATGGCCGCGACGCTGGCGCGCGGCACCACGGTTCTGAAGAATGTCGCGCGCGAGCCCGAGATCGTCGATCTGGCGCGCTGCCTGCGGGCGATGGGCGCGCAGATCGAGGGCGAGGGCACCGGCACGCTGACCATTCAGGGCGTGGATGCGCTGCACGGCGCCACCCATGCCGTGGTGACCGACCGGATCGAGCTGGGCACCTATATGCTGGCCCCCGCCATGTGCGGCGGCGAGGTCGAATGCCTTGGCGGCCGGATCGAACTGCTTGAGGCGTTCTGCGAAAAGCTGGACGAGGCGGGGCTGAGCGTCGAGGAAACGCCGCGCGGCATCAGGGTCTCGCGCAGGAATGGCCGGGTGCGGGCCGTGAATGTGGCCACCGCGCCCTTTCCGGGCTTTCCGACCGATCTTCAGGCGCAGTTCATGGCGCTGATGTGTCTGGCCGAGGGCACCAGCGTGCTGGAAGAGACGATCTTTGAGAACCGCTTCATGCATGCGCCCGAACTGACCCGGATGGGGGCGCAGATCGAGGTGCAGGGCGGGCAGGCCACCGTGCACGGGGTGGAACAGCTGCGCGGTGCGCCGGTGATGGCCACCGATCTGCGGGCCTCGGTCAGCCTGATTCTGGCGGGCATGGCCGCCGAGGGCCAGACCACGGTCAGCCGCGTCTATCATCTGGATCGCGGCTATGAGCATGTCGTGCGCAAGCTGCGCGCCGTGGGGGCGCATATCGAGCGCGTCAGGGAGGAGTAAGCGATGAGCCGCGATGCCCGTTTTGCCGATGCCGATCCGCGCCCTCTGGCGCTGAAGGCCGAGGATGATGTGGATCTGCGCATTCTGTCGGCGCTGGTGCAGGATGCGGTCCTGACCGGGGCCGAGATCAGCCATGATCCGCGTGCGCGGCGGCTGACCCTGCTGCTGACGCGCTTTCGCTGGGAGGATGCCGAGGCGGCAGGCGCCGAGGGGCGCGACTTTGAGCGGGTGCGCGCGGTGCTGGTCATCAGCGATGTGATGCGCGTCGTCAGCGACGGGATCGTGCGTGACGCGGAGACCGTGCTGGAGCTGCTGGCGATCCGCTGGCTGGCGGGTGAGGACGGGACCGGGCGGCTGTCGCTGGATTTCGCGGGCGACGGCACGATTGTGGCCGAGGTCGAGTGCATCAGTCTGGACCTGCGCGATGTGACGCGGCCTCATCGCGCGGTTTCGGGGCGGGCGCCCGGGCATCCGGACTGAGGATTTTGGATATTTGGGCCAAGGCAAAGCCCGTGTCGGGGTGATCCCCGCGGGCGGGTTGCTGGAAGGGGAACGGGAATGCCGGTCTGGTTGAACACAAGCGATGCTGGTTTCGAGGACGGGTTCCGGCGCATGCTGTCCGCCAAGCGCGAAGACTCGACCGATGTCGACGATGCGGTGCGGGCGATCATTGCCGATGTGCGGGCACGCGGCGATGCGGCCCTGTGCGATCTGACGGCGCGGTTCGACCGGCTGTCGCTGGTGCCGGGGACGTTGCGGTTCACGCCCGATCAGATCGCGGGTGAGGTGGCGAAGGTGACGCCGCAGGATCGCGCCGCGCTGGAACTGGCGGCGGAGCGCATCCGCGCCTATCACGCCCGGCAGATGCCCCAGGATGCCAGCTGGACCGATGCGCAGGGCGCGACGCTTGGCTGGCGGTGGAGCGCGGTTTCGGCCGCCGGGCTGTATGTGCCGGGGGGGCAGGCGGCCTATCCCTCCAGCGTGCTGATGAACGCGATCCCGGCCCGCGTGGCGGGGGTCGAGCGGCTGGTGATCTGCGTGCCGACGCCGGGCGGGGTGATCAATCCGCTGGTGCTGCTGGCCGCACAGCTTTCGGATGTGGACGAGATCTATCGCATCGGCGGCGCGCAGGCGGTGGCGGCGATGGCTTACGGCACCGACACGATCGCGCCGGTGGACAAGATCACCGGCCCCGGCAATGCCTATGTGGCGGCGGCCAAGCGGCAGGTCTTTGGCCGGGTGGGCATCGACATGATCGCCGGCCCCTCCGAGGTTCTGGTGATTGCGGATGGTGATCAGAACCCCGACTGGCTGGCCTGGGATCTGCTGGCGCAGGCCGAACATGACGCCGATGCGCAGTCGATCCTGATCACCACCGATCCGGCCATGGCGCAGGCGGTGGCCGATGCCGTCGAACGGATCATCCCGACGCTGGAGCGCGCCGCCATCGCAGGCGCCAGCTGGCGCGATTACGGCACGCTGATCGTGGTGCGCGATCTGGACGAGGCCGCGGCCCTGTCCAACCGCATCGCGCCCGAGCATCTGGAACTGTGCGTGGCCGACCCCGAAGCGCTGGCCGCGCGCTGCCTCCATGCCGGTGCGATCTTTCTGGGCGCGCATACGCCCGAGGCGGTCGGTGATTATGTCAGCGGGCCGAATCACGTGCTGCCCACCGCGCGCTCGGCCCGGTTCTCATCGGGGCTGTCGGTGATGGATTTCCTCAAGCGGACCACCATGGCGCGGCTGACTCCGGGCGCTTTGGCGGCAATCGGGCCTGCTGCGGTGCGTCTGGCCGCATCCGAGGGCTTGCAGGCGCATGGCGCTTCGGTTCAGGCTCGGCTTGGGACGCTGAACGAAAGGCCGAATGAATGAGCCGCATCACCCGGATCGAGATCGACGACAGCGCGCTGCCCCCCGCCACCCCCGAGATGGAGCAGGAGCGCCGGGTGGCGATCTTTGATCTGATCGAGGAAAACAGCTTTGCCGTGCCCGGACGTGACGGCCAGCCCGCGCCCGACGGCCCGTTCGTGCTGGAACTGTGCATCCGCGAGGGGCGGCTGGTCTTTGACGTGACCAGCGAAGAGGGTGCCAAGGTGGCCGAGTTCCATCTGTCGCTGGGGCCGTTCCGGCAGGTGGTCAAGGATTACTTCCAGATCTGCCAGAGCTATTTCGACGCCGTCCGCCGTCTGCCGCCCGCCCAGATCGAGGCCATCGACATGGCCCGGCGCGGCATTCACAACGAAGGCGCGCGCATCTTGCAGGAACGGCTGGAGGGCAAGGCGGATCTGGATGTCTACACGGCCCGGCGCCTGTTCACCCTGATCTGCGCGTTGATCCCGCAGGCCTGATCTGATGGCGCAGAACAAGATCCCCTCGTCGATACTGTTCTGCTGCGATCACAATGCCATCCGCTCGCCCATGGCCGAGGGGATGATGAAAAAGTTCTATGGCCGCGCCGCCTATGTGCAATCGGCGGGGGTCAGGAACGATATGGAGGTGGACGGGTTTGCCATCTCGGTCTGCGACGAGATCGGCGTGCCGCTGGCCGGTCACCGCAGCCGCAGCTTCGAGGAAATGCAGGACTGGGGCGACGATCTGGGCCAGTTCGACCTGATCGTCGCATTGTCGCCCGCCAGTCAGCGCATGGCGCTGGAGATGACGCGCCATGTTCATATCGAGGTCGAATACTGGCCGATCATGGACCCTGCCGGGCTGGCCGAGGGGCGGGACGCCAAGCTGGCGATGTACCGGCAGGTCCGTGAGCAGATCAGCACCTGCATGAGGGACCGCTTTGGCCCTCCGCAGCAGACGGATTAGCGCTGTCGCTTAGCGGCGGCGCCAGTTCGCGGGCACATCCCATGCCGGGCGGGCCAGCTCGGCCTCGACATCGTCGCGCGTCAGGCCGACATCGCGCAGCTGCGCATCGGTCAGCCGCGACAGGTCGATGCGCGTGCGGCGCACGTCGAAGATGGTCAGGATACGCTCCAGCCAGCCGGGCCGGGGGACGAGGCCCTGGCCGGTGATGACGCGCAGCATGGCGGCGGATCTGGTGGTCATGGTTCAACTCCGCTGATTATATTCATCACAGGAAGAGATGATTAATGGTTCCTTCATCTCTGTGATTGATAGATAGGCCATGGGCTGATATTTGTGAAACGAATGGTTTTGATTGATCCGATCAGGGAAACTGAACAATGCGGAATCTGGACATTGCCACCCTGCGCTCGCTTCAGGCGGTGGCCGAATATGGCGCGGTGACGCGGGCGGCGGATGCGCTGAACATGACGCAAAGCGCGCTGTCGATGCAGATGAAGCGGCTGGAAGAGGTGTTTGGCCGGCCCATGCTGGAACGGTCGGGGCGCGGCGTGGTGCTGTCGGATTTCGCGCAGGATCTGCTGGGCGAAAGCCGCAAGCTGGTGGCGCTGAATGATGCGATCCTGTCGCGCTTTACCGGCGCGCGGCCGCAGATGCGGCTGCGGGTGGGGCTGACCAGCGACTGGCTGTTCGACAAGGTGGCGCAGGCCGTCCGCGCCTTTCGCCGCGACAATCCGCAGGTCGAGCTGATCATCAACGATGCCCGCAGCAAGGATCTGCGCCTCCAGATGCGGCGGGCCGAGCATGACGTGATTCTGACGACCGAATTCGATGCCCCGCCCGGTGCGATCCATCTGGCCAAGGTCGATCTGGCCTGGTTCGGCGCGGTGGGCGGCAGCGCCTGGAGCGAGCGCCCGGTGCCGATCGCGAATTCGCCGCATTGCGCCTATTACCCGGTCGGCATGGCGGCGCTGGACGATGCCGGGATCGAATGGGTGCAGGCGGTGGGCGATGGCGGCAGCGACACATGGCGGGTGCTGGCGGCGGCGGATCTGGGGATCACGCTGCTGCCGCGCGGCATATCACAGCCCGGGCTGGAAGTGGTCGAGCATGGCGGCGCGCTGCCGCCGCTGCCGCCGACCTGGCTGAACGTCTATGTGGCCGAGGGTCCGGCGCGGATGGAGGCTGCCGATTTCGCCAGCTATCTGCGCCGGGCGGTCTGCGAGGTGGCGGCAGCCGCCGCCTGACCGGGGTCGCGCCGCAAAGGTGAACCTCTGCGGCGGGACTGCACCATGGGTCAGACCACCACGCCTGCGCCTTCGGTCGCGGGGCCCGCCACGGCGCGGAAGGCCGCGAACAGTTCGCGCCCGACGCCCTCGGTGCTGTTGCTGGCGTCATGGATGGAGGGGGTGCGGCCCTCGAAATCGGGCTCCAGGCAATCCAGCTGGCCCGTCACCGCGTCCAGCCGCACCCTGTCGCCGTCGCGCAGCCGCGCCAGCGGGCCGCCGGTGGCCGCCTCGGGGGCGACGTGGATGGCGGCGGGCACCTTGCCCGAGGCGCCCGACATGCGCCCGTCGGTCACCAGCGCGACCTTGAGGCCGCGATCCTGCAGCACCGCCAGCGTCGGCGTCAGCGAATGCAGCTCGGGCATGCCATTGGCGCGCGGACCCTGAAAGCGGACCACGACGATCGTGTCCTCGGTGAACTCGCCCGCGCGGAAGGCGGTCTTGACCGCGTCCTGATCCTCGAAGATGCGGGCACGGGCCTCGATGACATGGCGTTCGGGGGCGACGGCGCTGATCTTGATGACGCCCCGGCCCAGATTGCCGGTCAGCTGCTTCAGCCCGCCGGTCTTGGCGAAAGGATCGCTGATCGGGCGCACGATGCGGTCGTTCAGGGTGTCGCGGGCGCCTTCCTCCCACCGCACAGAGCTGCCGTCCAGCTTTGGCTCGGTCGTGTAGCCGTCAAGCCCGGTGCCGTTGATCGTCTTGACGTCCGGGTGCAGCAGCCCGCCTTCCAGCAGTTGTCCGATCATGTAGCCAAGGCCACCCGCAGCGTGGAAATGGTTCACATCGGCCAGACCGTTGGGATAGACGCGGGCCAGCAGCGGCACCGCCTCGGACAGGTCGTTGAAATCCTCGATGTCGATCAGCACGCCCGCCGCCCGCGCCATGGCGGGCAGGTGCAGCACCAGATTGGTGGAGCCGCCCGTGGCCATCAGGCCCACGACGCCGTTGACGAAGGCGCGTTCGTCCAGCACCTCGCCTGCGGGCAGGTATTCATTGCCCAGATTGGTGATCTGGGCGGCGCGGCGGACGGCGGCGACGGTCAGCGCCTCGCGCAGCGGCGTGCCCGGATTGACGAAGCTGGAGCCGGGCAGGTGCAGGCCCATGAACTCCATCAGCATCTGGTTGGTGTTGGCGGTGCCGTAAAAGGTGCAGGTGCCGGCCGCGTGATAGCTGGCCATTTCGGCCTTCATCAATTCGTCGCGGCCCACCTCGCCGGTGGCGAATTGCTGGCGGACCCTGGACTTTTCGTCATTGGGCAGGCCCGAGGGCATCGGACCGGCGGGCACGAAGACCGCCGGGATATGGCCAAAGCTGCCCGCCGCGATGATCAGGCCCGGCACGATCTTGTCGCAGACCCCCAGATAGAGCGCCGCATCAAAGCAGTCATGCGACAGCCCGATCCCCGCCGCCAGCGCGATCACATCGCGCGAGAACAGCGACAGCTCCATCCCGGCGCGGCCCTGGGTGACGCCGTCGCACATGGCGGGCACGCCGCCCGCGACCTGCACCGTGGCGCCCGCCGCATGGCCCGCGCGGCGGATGATGCCGGGGTAATCCTCATAGGGCTGATGGGCCGAGAGCATGTCGTTATAGGCCGTCACGATCCCGATATTGGGTTTGCGGGTCGTGGCCATGTCGACCTTGTCGTCCATCGCGGCATAGGCATGGGCCTGATTGCCGCAGGACAGATGCGCGCGGGCGGGGCCGTCCTGCGCGGCTTTGGCGATCTTGCGCAGATAGGCGCTGCGGGTGGTGGCCGAGCGTTCGCGGATGCGGTCGGTTACCCGGTCGATCGTGGCGTGAAGGGTCATCTGGGCCTCCTCTGGCTGTTGCGGGCAATATATCGCGTTAGCGGTAACGGTTCAACCGGCGCTTTTGACCGGGGCCGGGCAGGGGGCGCTGCCCCCGTCGCGCGGGGCGCGACTCCCCCGGGATATTTGGGTGAAGAAGATGAGCTGTGGCGGCGGGGGCGCTTGTTTGCGGCGGCGGGGCGTGTCAGATCGGGCGGCAAAAGGAATCCGTCATGTCCGACCTGCCTGTCATCCGTCTGCGTCCGAAATCCAAGCCTCAGGCGATCCGCCACGGCTTTCCCTGGGTCTTTGCCGATGAGGCGGTGCTGGACCGTCGCACCAAGGCGCTGCCGCCGGGCGGTCTGGCGGTGCTGGAAGATGCCGAGCGTCAGCCGCTGGGGCTGGTGACGGTCAACCCGGTCTCGAAGATCATTGCGCGGGTGATGGATGCCGATCCGGCGGCGGTGATTGACGGGGCGTGGCTGCGGGCGCGGCTGATGCGGGCGCTGGCGCTGCGCGAGCGGATCTATGAGGCGCCCTTTTACCGGCTGGTGCATGCCGAGGCGGACGGGCTGCCGGGGCTGGTGATCGACCGGTTCGGCGATGCGGCGGTGATCCAGCCCAATGCGGCCTGGGCCGATGGCATGGCGGAACAGATCGCGGATGCGTTGATCGGGGTGACCGGGGTGTCGACCGTGGTGGTGAACGGGCAGGGCCGGTCGCGCGGCCTTGAGGGTCTGGCCGAGCGGCTGGAGGTGATCCGGGGCACCGCCCCCGATGCGCCGGTGCAGGTGCAGATGAACGGAGCGGTCTATCTGGCCGATCTGCTGGGCGGGCAGAAGACGGGGCTGTTCTTTGATCAGCGGCCCAACCACGCCTTTGCGCAAAGGTTGGCCGGTGGCGGGGCGGTGCTGGATGTGTTCAGCCATGTCGGCGGCTTCGGGCTGGCCGCGCTGGCGGCGGGGGCGAAGACGGCCTTGTGCATCGACGGCAGCGCGCCCGCGCTGGAGCTGGCGCGCGGAGGGGCGCTGGCGATGGGCGCTGCCGACCGGCTGGAGGTGATGCAGTCGGACGCCTTTGATGCGCTGGAGGTGCTGGCCCAGCAGGGGCGGACCTTCGAGATGGTGGTCTGCGACCCGCCGGCCTTTGCGCCCTCGAAACCGGCGCTGGAAAAGGGGCTGCGCGCCTATGAGCGGGTGGCGAAGATGGCCGCGCCTCTGGTGGCGCCGGGGGGCTATCTGGTGCTGTGCAGCTGCAGCCATGCCGCCGATCTGACCGCCTTCCGCAATGTCAGCGCGCGCGGCATCGGGCGTGGCGGGCGGCGCGGGCAGTTGATCCATACCGGCAGCGCCGGGCCCGATCATCCGACCCTGCCGCAGCTGGCCGAGACCGGCTATCTGAAAGCGCTGTTCTTCCGGCTGGACTGATGCGGGCGGTGCTGGACGCCAATGTGCTGTACCCCACGATCCTGCGCGAGATCCTGACCGATCTGGCGGCGGCGGGCCTGTTCGTGCCGCTGTGGTCGCCCCAGATCCTGGCCGAGTGGCGCCATGCCGCCAGCCGGTCGGGCACGGCGGCCGGGGACGGGACGGTGGCGGGCGCCGAGATCGCGCTGCTGAGTGCGCGGTTTCCGGGCGCCGAGGTGGCGGGCGGCGGGCAGGTGGCGATCGACCTGAACTTTCCCGATCCCGATGACCGCCATGTGGTCGAGGCCGCGCTGGCGGGCCGGGCCGGGGTGATCGTCACCGCGAATCTGCGCGATTTTCCGCCGCGCCTGATGGCCGGGCTGGGGCTGCGCGCGATCCATCCCGATGCCTTCCTGCTGGATCTGCACCACGCCCATCCCGGTGCCGTTCCCGCAGCGCTGCGGGCGGCCCGCGACAAGGCCACTGCCCTTGGCGGCAGCATGAGCATGGCGCAGATGCTGAAACGATGCCGCCTGCCGCGTCTTGCACGTGCCATAAAGGTTGAACCGGGTTGCTGTTAACGCTAACAACGGATAAGGCAGGGCCGATCCACAAGGAGGACAGCATGGTCTCGCGCGTCATTCCGGTCGAAGATTTCGATCTGGTGATCTTTGGTGCCACGGGCGATCTGGCCCATCGCAAAATCCTGCCGGGCCTGTTCCGGCGCTTTACGGCGGGGCAGATCCCGGCCACCAGCCGCATTATCGGGGCGGCCCGCACCGAACAGGACGACGATGCCTTCCGGGCCGAGGCCGCAGCTGCGATCTGCGAATTCGCAGGCGCCCGCAAGGACGACCCGCAGCTGGCCGAGTTTCTGGCGCTGCTGGGATATGTCGCCATCGACGCCAAGGGCGAAGGCGGCTGGCAGGAGCTGAAATCGCGGATGCGACCCGGCGCGGTGCATGCGTTTTATTTCTCGGTCGCACCGGTGCTGTTTGGCGATATTGCCGAACGGCTGGCGGGCCACGGCATTGCCGATGATGACAGCCGCATCGTGGTGGAAAAGCCCTTTGGCCGCGATCTGGCCAGCGCGAAGGCGCTGAACGCGACGCTGGCGCTGCATTTCAACGAACAGCAGATCTATCGGATCGACCACTATCTGGGCAAGGAAACCGTCCAGAACCTGATGGCCGTGCGCTTTGCCAATGTGCTGTTCGAGCCGCTGTGGAACGCGCAATATGTCGACCACGTCCAGATCACCGTGGCCGAAACCGTCGGCGTGGCCGGGCGCGGCAGCTATTACGACAAGTCCGGCGCGATCCGGGACATGGTCCAGAACCACATGATGCAGCTTTTGTGCCTGATCGCGATGGAGCCGCCCTATCACTTTGACCCCGACGCCGTGCGCGACGAAAAGCTGAAGGTGATCCGCGCGCTGGAACCGCTGGAGCCGGGCGACATCGTGCGCGGCCAGTATTACGGCGAAGGCAGCGACTATCTGACCGATGCCGAAGACCCGGCCTCGCGCACCGAAAGCTATGTGGCGATGAAGGTGCGGATCTCGAACTGGCGCTGGCAGGGCACGCCCTTTTATCTGCGCACCGGCAAGAAACTGCGTGCGCGCACCAGCGAGATCGCGATCACCTTCAAGGAACCGCCGCATTCGATCTTTGACGACAGCGGCACGCCCAAGGCCAACGAACTTGTCATCAGACTGCAACCGAATGAGGGCATGAACCTCAAGGTGATGATCAAGGAACCGGGGCCGGGGGGGATGCGACTGGTGCAGGTGCCGCTGGACATGTCATTCGCCGATGCGCTTGGCGCCGAGGGCGCGGATATGCCCGACGCCTATGAGCGGCTGATCATGGATGTGATCCGCGGCAACCAGACCCTGTTCATGCGCGGCGATGAGGTCGAGGCGGCCTGGGCCTGGACCGATCCGATCATCAACGCCTGGGAGGACAGCAAGCGCCGCCCCGAGCCTTATGATGCCGGATCCTCGGGGCCCGACGAGGCGTTGCGCCTGATGCATCGCGACAACCGGCGCTGGAGAGAGATCAGGTCATGAGCATGGATTTCAAGGAATATCCAGACCGCGAGATGCTGGCCTTGTCGCTGGCCGACCGCATCGGCTCGCAACTGGCGCAGCATCTGCGCAGCAGTGACCGCGCGACGCTGTGCGTGCCGGGCGGCACCTCGCCCGCGCCGGTGTTCGAGACGCTCAGCGGCGCCGATCTGGACTGGGGCCGGGTGACGGTCGTGCTGGGTGACGAACGCTGGGTGGATGGCGATCACAAGCGGTCGAACTCGCGCCTGCTGCGCCGGCATTTGTTGAAGGACAAGGCGGTGGGGGCCGACTACATCGACCTCTATACCGGGGATGCCGCGCCCGATCTGGCGACCGGGGGGCTGGGCGCGCGGCTGGCGCCGCATCTGCCGCTGACCGTCGCGCTGCTGGGCATGGGCAATGACATGCACACCGCCAGCCTGTTTCCCGGCGCCGATCACCTTGAGGCGGCGCTGGCGGCGGATGCCGCCCCGGTCATGGCGATCCGCGCCGAGGGTGCGGAAGAGCCGCGCATCACGCTGACCCGGCCGGTTCTGGCCGGTGCCATCAACATTCACGTTCTGATCATGGGCCCGGAAAAGCGCGAGGCGCTGGAGCGCGCGCTGAAACTGGACCCGATGCAGGCACCGATCCGCGCCTTTCTTGACGCAGCTACGGTCCACTGGGCCGAATAAGGGACCACCACCGCATGACTGATATCTGGAGCCGCCTGACATCTTACCGCCAAGCCCAGGGCGAGGAGCGGATCGAGGCGCTGTTTGCCGCCGATCCGGACCGCGCGCAGGCGTTCTCGACCCGTGCCGATGGCATGGTGCTGGACTGGTCCAAGACCATGATCGACGCGGGCGCGCGCGATCTGCTGCTGGATCTGGCGCGCGGCGCCGATGTCGAGGCGCGGCGCGAGGCGATGTTTGCGGGTGAGAAGATCAACGAGACCGAGGGCCGCGCGGTGCTGCACACGGCGCTGCGCAACCTGTCCGGCAGTGTCGTGCTGGATGGTCAGGATGTCATGCCCGAGGTGCGGGCGACCCATGACCGGATGGCTGATTTCGCCCGGCAGGTCCGCGAGGGCAGTTTTGCCGGGCAGGGCGGCAAGATCACCGATGTCGTGAATATCGGCATCGGCGGGTCCGATCTGGGGCCGGTCATGGCGGTGCTGGCGCTGGCCCCCTATCACGACGGGCCGCGCACGCATTTCGTCAGCAATGTCGATGGCGCGGATATGACCGACACGCTGCGGGGCCTTGATCCGGCAACGACGCTGGTGATCGTGGCCTCGAAGACTTTCACGACCATCGAGACGATGACCAATGCGCGCACCGCGCGCGACTGGATGGCGGGCACGGTCACCGATCCTGCGGCGCAGTTCATGGCGCTGTCTTCGGCCGTCGACAAGGCCGGCGCTTTCGGCATTCCGGCCGAGCGCGTCTTTGGTTTCGAGGATTGGGTCGGCGGGCGCTATTCGGTCTGGGGGCCGATCGGGTTTTCGCTGATGCTGGCGGTCGGGCCGGATGACTTCGACGCCTTTCTGGCCGGGGGTGCCGCGATGGACGCGCATTTCCGCACAGCGCCGCTGGAGGCGAACCTGCCGGTGGCTCTGGCGCTGGTGGGCATCTGGCATCACCAGATCTGCGGCTATCCGACCCGCGCCGTGCTGCCCTATGACAACCGTCTGATGCGGCTGCCCGCCTATCTGCAGCAGCTTGAGATGGAATCGAACGGCAAGCGCGTGGCCATGGACGGCTCTGATCTGGCGGGCGTGTCGGGGCCGGTGGTCTGGGGTGAGCCGGGCACCAACGGTCAGCACGCCTTCTATCAGCTGATCCATCAGGGCACGACGCCGGTGCCCTGCGAGTTCATTCTGGCCGCCAGCGGTCACGAGCCCGGTCTGGCCCATCACCACATCCTGCTGGCCGCGAACTGTCTGGCGCAGTCCGAGGCGCTGATGCGCGGACGCAGCCTGGATGAGGCGCGCGCGATCATGGCCGCCAAGGGGCTGGAGGGCGCCGAGCTGGAGCGTCAGGCCCGCCACCGGGTGTTTCCGGGCAGCCGCCCCTCGACCACCTTGCTGATCGAGAAGCTGACGCCCTTTGCACTGGGGCAGATTGTGGCGCTTTACGAGCAGCGGGTGTTTGTCGAGGGTGTGATTCTGGGGATCAACAGTTTCGATCAGTGGGGGGTCGAGCTGGGCAAGGAGCTGGCGCTGAAGGTCGAGCCGCTGCTGTCGGGCGAGGATGGGCCGGGTGAGGGGCATGACGGCTCGACCCTGGCGCTGGCGGCGATGATCCGGGCGTTGCGCGGCTGACGCGGCGGCGCGTCCTTGCGGGGGCGCGCAAAAGGGGGGCGCTGCCCCCCGTCCCGTTCCGGGACTCCCCCCGGGATATTTGAGCCATGGCAAAACATGCGGGCGGCTTTTCCTTTCCGTGCGGGGGCGATAGGGTCGGCCCGCTACGGAAAGGTCTGATCATGGCGTTCTTCTCGAAACTGCGCGAGCGGCTGACGCGCTCTTCCTCGAAAATCGGGGCGGGGCTGGATGAGATCGTGGGTGAGGCCGCATCCGCGCCCGAGACCCCGGCAGCTGGGGGCCCGGCACCTGAGGCCCCGGCGCCCGACCTTGGTGCGCCCGACGTTCCTGCGCCTGAGGTCCGGGCGGCCGGGACACGGGAGCCGGAGGTCCGGAAGGCGGGGCCGGGTCTGGTGGGGCGCCTGTTCGGGCGCGCCGAGGCCCGTGTCGAGGCCCGTGTCGAAGAGCCGAGGCGGGCGCTGGATGACGCCATGCTGGAAGATCTGGAGGATATGCTGGTTCAGGCCGATCTGGGGGTCGAGACTGCCCTGCGCGTGACCGCCAATATTGCCGAGGGCCGGATGGGGCGGCGCCTGTCGGCCACCGAGCTGAAGGAGCTGCTGGCGACCGAGATCGCGCGGATCATGGCGCCGGTGGCGCGACCGCTGCCGCTGTTTGCGAAAAAGCCGCAGGTGGTGCTGGTCGTCGGCGTCAATGGTGCGGGCAAGACCACCACCATCGGCAAGCTGGCCAGTCAGTTCCGCGCCGCCGGCAAGTCGGTGGTGATCGCCGCAGGCGATACGTTCCGCGCCGCAGCGGTCGAGCAGCTGCAGGTCTGGGGCACGCGGGCCGGGGTTCCGGTGATGGTCGCGCCGCAGGGCAGCGATCCCGCCAGCCTGGCCTATGATGCCATGGTGCGGGCCGAGGCCGAGGGCGCCGATCTGCTGCTGATCGACACGGCCGGGCGGCTGCAGAACCGGCAGGATCTGATGGAGGAGCTGTCCAAGATCGTGCGGGTGATCCGCAAGAAAGACCCCTCGGCGCCGCATAACACGCTGCTGGTTCTGGATGCCACCACCGGGCAGAATGCGCTGAGTCAGGTCGAGACCTTCCGCAAGCTGGCCGATGTCTCGGGGCTGGTGATGACCAAGCTGGACGGCACCGCGCGGGGCGGGGTGCTGGTGGCGCTGGCCGACCGGTTCGGGTTGCCCATCCATGCCATTGGCGTGGGTGAGCAGATCGACGATCTGGATGCGTTTGATCCCGACGATTTCGCCCGCGCGCTGGTCGGGCTGTAGCTGCCTCAGAGGGCCGGTTCGGGCGCGGGTTCGACCAGTGGCCGGGTGGGATTTGTGAGATGCCGCTGGACGAGCCTGCGCTGTGCGTGGCCGGGCGGGATCGGGCGCGCGGGCGCGGGCCGGGCCGTCAGGTCTGGTGCCGTTGTGACGATCCGGGCGCGGGCCTGCGGGTCGAAGGCGCGGAGCGCCTGCGGGCCGGGCAGCAGGCTTTCGGTCCATGCGCTTTCGGACAAGACAATCTCGTGGCGGCGAAACAGCAGGTGCCAATAGGTCACATGGCTGGTGTCTCGCAGGACCTCGACTCCGGCCATGCCGGTCAGGCGCCGCGCGGGCACGAGGATTTCAGGCGTGCCGAACATGCGCTGTGCGATGCGCGAGCGCAGCAGGATGCGGTGCTGGGGCGACACCGTCAGGGCGCGTGCGGGCTGATCCGGGCCAAGCGCGCCCGGCGCGATGCGGATCGGGCGGTGCTGCGGCATCAGGTCCAGATGCGCCTCGTCCAGCACGCGGCTGCCGGACCACAGCAGCGGCTGAAAGCCGTGATCGCGGGTCAGGATCAGATCGCCGGGGCGCAGAGCCTGCACCGGTTGCGGACCCGCCGCCGTCTGGATCCGGGTGTCTGCGGCAAAGCAGGGCACCATGTCGACCGGACCTGTCGCCGCGGCGGGCGCATAGGCGATCGCATCGCCGGGCGCGGGGCCGAGCCCGCGCACCTCGGTAAAGCGAACCGGGCGTGACGGGTCGAATACCGGGTATGCGAGGCTGTCATCGGGTTGCAGGGCAGGCAGGGGAATGATCAGCACCGTATGGCCGTCGCCCAACTCCTCGCCCAGATCCCAGGGGTCGAAGCGGCGGGGATAGAGCGCGACAAAGCGGTTGCCCGCATCGTCCGTCAGCACCGCGCCGATGAAATTGGAGAGGCGCGTGCCGATGGGCAGGGTGATCTGGCTGGCGCCATAGCCGATCACCGCCGGCTGCGTCAGCGCCTGCTGTGTCGCGTCGCCGGAATAGAAACCGCTGACGAACTGATCGTCATCGTCTTGCAGAATCATCGTCGACAGCACGGGGTTTTCCAGCAGGAACGGCGCCGATCCCGCCCCGGCGAACGGTGCATACTGTGCCGCGCCGCCATCGCCGGGGGCGATCGGCTGGCTGACCGTCAGCAGCGTGATCTGGCGTTCCATGCAGCCCCCTGTGAAAACCTCGTGTCAGGGGCAGGTGCCGTATGGGTGACATGCGCCCGCAGCCTGCCGTCAGGGCATGGTTAAGGCAAAGAAGTTAACGAGGGGTTAACAGATCTTAAGATCCATCGACGGCCTTGGCGGGGGCCGGGGCCGGGGCCGAAGTGCCCCGTTCGCGATAGGGGGTGCTGCCATATTGCGCCCGGTAGCATTTCGAGAAATGCGAGGGGCTGGAAAAGCCCGAGGCCAGCGCGATCTCGATGATCGACATCTCGGTCTGCATCAGCAGGTTGCGGGCGCGGGCCAGCCGGGTCTCCATGTAATAGCGCTTGGGGCTGCGGTTCAGATAGCGCCGGAACAGGCGTTCCAGCTGGCGGGTCGACATGCCGGCATCCAGCGCCAGCCGGGCGGGGCTGATCGGTTCTTCAAGATTTCCCTCCATCCGGGCGATCACGGCGGCCAGACGCGGATGGCGCACGCCGATCCGGGTCGGGATCGACAGGCGCTGGCGGTCCTGATCGGTGCGGATGGCGGTGTGCAGCATCTGGTCGGCCACCTCGGCGGCCAAGGCGTCGCCATGCGCCTCGGCGATCAGATGCAGCATCAGGTCGATGGAACTGGTCCCGCCCGCCGCCGTCAGCCGGTTGCCGTCATAGACAAAGACCGAGCGGAACAGATCGACCTGCGGAAAGGCTTCGGCAAAGCCATCATGGTTCTCCCAGTGGATCGTGGCCTTGCGCCCGTCCAGCAGCCGGGCCTCGGCCAGGACCCAGGCGCCGGTGCAGACCGCCCCCATCGCCGCCCCGCCGCGCGCCTGACGGCGCAGCCAGGACAGCACCGGGCGCGTGGCCTCGCGCGCGATTTCGGTGCCGCCGCAGACGATGACCACCTCGTCGCGGCCGGGTGCGGCGTCCCCCTCAAGCCCCGCATCCACCATCACCCGGCTGCCATTCGAGCAGACCGCCATATCGCCACGCGGGCCGACCAGCCGCCAGTCGAACAGCGCCTGGCCTGCGGCGCGGTTGGCCAGCCGCAATGGCTCGATCGCCGCCGTGAAGGGCAGCATGGTGAATCGGTCCAGAAGCAGAAAGGTAAAGCGGCGCGGTTTTGTCGATGGCATGGGGCTGTCTTGGCTGCGGGTCCATCCGGCACCCAAACAGGGATTTCACGCCACGGCAAGAGGCGCGATCATCGCCGCCGGGTGCGGGCCACAAAGCCTTTCCCTGTGCGCTGTTAGCGACTATACGGGCGGCACCGTTTTTCCCAAGGAGCATGGAAAATGACGCAGGACGCACGCACAACCGCCGCCACCCAAAGCTGGGACAAGGCCGGCTGGCGCGCCTATCCGCGCGTCCAGATGCCCGATTATACCGACCCCGCCGCGCTGGCGGCGGTCGAAGAGCAGCTGCGCCGCTCGCCGCCGCTGGTCTTTGCGGGCGAGGCGCGGCGCCTGAAATCGCAGCTGGCCGATGTCGCCGCCGGGCGCGGCTTTCTGCTGCAGGGGGGCGATTGCGCCGAAAGCTTCAGCGAGTTCAGCGCCGACAACCTGCGCGACACGTTCAAGGTGCTGCTGCAGATGGCCGTGGTGCTGACCTGGGGCGCGCAGATGCCGGTGGTCAAGGTCGGCCGCATGGCGGGCCAGTTCGCCAAGCCCCGCAGCGCGCCCACGGAAACCATCGGCGGCGTCGAGCTGCCCAGCTATCGCGGCGACATCATCAACGGGTTCGAATTCACCCCCGAGGCGCGGATCCCCGATCCGGCCCGGATGCTGGCCGCCTATACGCAGGCCGCCGCCTCACTGAACCTGCTGCGCGCCTTCTCGACCGGCGGTTTTGCCGACATGCACCGGGTCCAGAGTTGGATCGCTGATTTCGTCGACGGCCCCGAGGCCGCCAAATACCGCGACATCGCGGGCCGGATCGGCGATGCCATGGCCTTCATGCACGCGGCGGGCGTGAATTCCGAAACCGCGCATCAGCTGTCCAAGGTCGATTTCTACACCAGCCACGAGGCGCTGCTGCTGGAATACGAAGAGGCGCTGGCCCGGATCGACAGCACCACCGGCCTGCCCGTCGCAGGCTCGGGCCATATGATCTGGATCGGTGACCGCACGCGGCAACCGGACGGCGCGCATGTGGAATTCTGCCGCGGTGTCCAGAACCCCATCGGGCTGAAATGCGGCCCGACCACCACGGCCGACGACCTCAAGGTGCTGATGGCCAGGCTGAACCCGGAAAACGAGGCCGGGCGGCTGACCCTGATCGCGCGCTTTGGTGCGGGCAAGGTCGGCGATCACCTGCCGCGCCTGATCAAGGCTGTGCAGGCCGAGGGCGCAAACGTGGTCTGGTCCTGCGACCCGATGCACGGCAATGTCATCAAATCCTCGACCGGCTACAAGACGCGGGCCTTCGATTCGATCCTGAGCGAGGTGCGCGAATTCTTTGCCATCCACAAGTCCGAAGGCACCATCCCCGGCGGCGTGCATTTCGAGATGACCGGCAAGGATGTGACCGAATGCACCGGCGGCGTCCGCGCCGTCACCGATGAGGATCTGTCCGACCGCTATCACACCGCCTGCGACCCGCGCCTGAACGCCAGCCAGTCGCTGGAACTGGCCTTTCTGGTGGCCGAGGAACTGCGCGCCCGGCGCGAAGAGACCGCCCCCGCCCGCAGCGCCGCCGCGATCTGATCCCGGCGCGTCCCAAACGAAGACGGCCCGGAGCGATCCGGGCCGTTTTCATTTCCAGCGCCGATGCACCCAGAACCACTGGTCCATATGGCGCCGCACCAGCATCTCCAGATCATCGTTCAGCGCCTGCATCATGGCGCGCGGCTCGTCTGCGGTGACGGGCGCGCCGACATGAACGCGAAAGCTGAGACCGTCCGGCTGGCGGATCCCCGCGATGGGCACGACCAGCGCATCATAGCGGCGCGCAAGCTCCGCCGGGGTCAGCACGGTGCGGGTTGGCAGATCGAAAAAGCGCAGCTCCGCCCCGTCGCGGTCAAACTGATCAAAGCCAAGCGCCAGCCAGCCGCCGCCCTTCAGAAACCGCAGCATCGCTGCCAGCCCGGCCCGGCCCCGCGGAAAGAGGGGCTCGGCGATGGCGGTGATGGCGGGGACGTAATGGCGGTTGAACGCCTCGTTGTTCATCGGGCGATACAGCGCGCCCACGGGCCAGCCCCGCGCGGCCAGTGCCGCCCGCATCGCGTCGTAATTGCCGAAATGCGCGCAGGCCAGAATGACCGGACGGCCACTGTCCAGCGCCGCCTCCAGCGCGGGCAGGCCCGGCCCCTCCAGCGGGTCAGAGGCACGGATGCGGGCGGTGAATTCCTCACCCGAATAGATCTCGGCCAGCGCGCGCCCGGCATTGTCAGGCACGGCGCGCACCAGCGCCGCGATCTCATCTGTGGTCAGGTCGGGGCGCGCCAGGGTCAGGTTGCCACGGATGCGCCCGCGCCAGCCCGCCACAGGGGCGATGAGACGCGAGAACACCCAGCCCATTGCCGGGATGCGGCGGTGATAGGGCAGCAACCGGGCCAGGCCCATCAGCGCCAGAAAGGTGCCATTGGCCAGCCGGTCGGTCAGGTCGGGTCGGTCGTCGCGCATCGCTCTCCCTTCGCCGCGCGGGCCTCGCGCGACCAGACATAGAGCCCGGCGGCCACGATAATCGCCGCCCCGCCGATGGTCCAGAGATCGGGAAGCTGCCCAAAGAACATCCAGCCCCAGAGGCCCGCCCAGACCAGCCCGGTATAGCCGAACGGCGCCAGCACCCCGGCCTCGGCGGCGCTGAAGGCGCGCACCAGCAGATACTGGCTGGCCGTGCCGAAAATCGCCAACAGGCCAAAGGCCCACAGATCGCCCGCAGCGATGGGTTGCCAGAACAGCGGCACCACCAGGGTCGACGCGACGGAGCCCACCACCGCCGACCACAGAACCGAGGTCGCCACCGAATCCGCCCGCACGATCCGCGTCAGCAGGGCACCTGCGGCATAGGTGAAGGCACCCGCCAGCGGCAGCAGGGCGGCGGGCTGAAAGACGCCCATGCCGGGCCGGATGATCAGCATGGCCCCCACCAGCGCCACGGCAATGCCTGCCAGCCGGCGCGGTCCGATCCGCTCGCCCAGAAACAGCGCGGCGCCAAGGGTGATCAGGACCGGGTTCAGATCCATGATGGCGGTCGCCTCGGCCAGTCCGATATATTGCAACGAGGTGAAGAACAGCGTGACTGATCCCAGCTGCATCAGCGCGCGGGCAAATTGCGTGCCGGGCTGGCGGGTGCGCAGCAAGGGCAGCATCGCGCCGCGAAAGATCAGCGCAAAGATCAGCAGATTGCCCACAAACCGCGCCCAGATGACCTGAGCCGGGTGATAGCTCTGGGTCAGATGCTTGGCGGTGGCATCCATCAGGGTAAACCCCAGGATCGCCGCCAGCAGCAGCGCAATCCCGCGCGCCTGATCCGAGCCCGGGCGCCGCAACCCGTCACGCTCGCGCCCCATCAGCGCGAACCCGCGCGCCAGCACCCGCATCAGGCGGCAGGATCATGGATATTTAAGTGAAGAAGAACCGGCTTCTTCTTCACCCAAATATCCCCGCCGGAGGCGGTTCCTGGTGTCACAGCAGCGCCTTGGCGCGTTCAAGGACCGCATCTGCGGTGATGCCGAATTCCTTATAGAGCGCGGGCGCGGGGCCCGAGGCGCCAAACCCCTCCATGCCGATGAAGGCCGAGCGGTCCTCGGCGCCGCGTTCGCCCAGAAGCAGCCAGTCCCAGGGCTGGCGGACAGCGGCCTCGATGGCGATGCGGACGGTGCCTGCGGGCAGGACCTCTTCGCGATAGGCTTTGGGCTGGTCGCGGAACAGCTCCATCGAGGGGACCGAGACGACGCTTGTGGCGATGCCCTGAGCTTCCAGCGCGTCGCGGGCGGCGGTGGCGATCTCGACCTCCGAGCCGGTGGCCATCAGCACGACCCTGGCCGGGCCGGACGCCGCGCGCAGGACATAGGCACCCTTTGCGGTCAGGTTCTCGCCCGCATCCTGACGCAGCAGCGGCAGGTTCTGACGCGAGAGGGCCAGAACCGAGGGGGTCTCGTCCTGCGACAGGGCGATTTCCCAGGCCTCGGCGGTCTCGATCTGGTCGCAGGGGCGGAAGGTCAGCGTGTTGGGGGTGGCGCGGCAGATCGCCAGATGCTCGACCGGCTGGTGGGTCGGGCCGTCCTCGCCCAGACCGATGCTGTCATGGGTCATCACATAGATCACCGGCAGCCCCATCAGCGCCGACAGGCGCATGGCGCCGCGCGCGTAATCGGTAAAGGTCAGGAAGGTGCCGCCATAGGGGCGGAACCCGCCATGCAGCCAGATCCCGTTCATCGCCGCCGCCATACCATGTTCGCGGATGCCGTAATGCAGATAGCGGCCCATGCGGTTCTCGGGCGAGAACACGCCCTGACCGCCGGTTTTGGTGTTGTTCGAGCCGGTCAGGTCGGCTGAGCCGCCGAAATTCTCGGGCATCTCGGCGTTCAGCACTTCCAGCACGTTCTCGCTGGCCTTGCGGGTGGCGACCTTCGGGGTCGATTGCAGAGTCTGCACCTTGAACGCCTGCACGATGGCGTCCAGACGCGGGTTTGCCTCTTGCCCGATGCGGCGGGCGAATTCGTCGCGTGCGTCCTCGGGCAGCGCGTCGATGCGGGCGTTCCAGTCGGCACGGGCCGGGGCGCCGCGCTGGCCGATGCTGCGCCATTCGGTCAGGATCTCATCTGGGATGTCGAAGGGGGCTGCGTTCCAGCCATAGGCCAGACGGGTGGCCGCGATCTCTTCCGCGCCGAGCGGTGAGCCATGGGCCTTGCTGCTGTCGGCCTTGTTCGGGGCGCCAAAGCCGATGATGGTCTTGCAGTCGACCAGCACCGGGCGGTCGTCGCTTTGCGCGGCCTGCGTCAGCGCGCGGTCGATGTCGGCGGCGTCATGGCCGTCGCAGGACAGCACCCGCCAGCCGGCCGCGGCAAAGCGGGCGCGCTGGTCGGTGCGGTCCGACAGGCTGACGCGGCCGTCGATGGTGATGTCATTGTTGTCCCACAGCACGATCAGACGGCCCAGCTTCTGGTGACCGGCCAGCGCAATCGCCTCGTGGCTGATGCCCTCCATCAGGCAGCCGTCACCGGCGATGACCCAGGTGCGGTGATCGCAGACCGGGGCGCCGAATTCGGCGCGCATCGCCTCTTCCGCGATTGCCATGCCGACGGCGGTGGCGATGCCCTGACCCAGCGGGCCGGTCGTCGTCTCGACCCCTTCGACATGGCCGTATTCCGGGTGACCCGCCGTGATCGCGCCCAGCTGGCGGAAGTTGCGGATCTGGTCCAGCGTCATCTGCTCGTACCCGGTCAGGTGCAGCAGCGCATAGATCAGCATCGAGCCATGGCCCGCCGACAGCACGAAACGGTCGCGGTCGAACCAGTTCGGCGCCGAGGCGTCGAATTTCAGGTGGTTGCGGAACAGGACCGTGGCCACATCGGCCATGCCCATCGGCATGCCGGGATGGCCGGAATTTGCGGCCTCGACCGCGTCCATGGACAGCACGCGGATCGCGCTGGCCAGGTTCCAGTGGCGGGGGTCGGCGGTGCGGCGGGCGGCGATGTCCATGGCGTTCCCTTGCGGCAAAATGTGTTGCCGCCCTGTTAGGGGGGATGGCCTGCGGTTGCAAGCCGCAGCGCCCTGACCCCGGATCCCTTACCCCTCGCCGTCGCGCGCGGTGCTGAGCGGGCGCACGCGCAGACGGGTGATGCGGTTCTCGCGCCGGGTCACCACCTCGAAACGGTAGCCGTGGAAGCTGAAGACCTGCCCCTGATCGGGGATCGACTGGGCCATATGGATCACCAGACCGGCGACGGTGTTGGCCTCGTCATCGGGCAGGGACCAGTCCAGCTGGCGGTTCAGGTCGCGGATCGTCATGCCGCCCTCGACCAGATATTCGCCCTGAGCGTTGGGCTTGAGGGTCTGGTCGGCCTCGGTGTCGTGTTCGTCGGCGATCTCGCCCACGATTTCCTCAAGGATGTCTTCCAGCGTGATCAGCCCGCGCAAGCTGCCGTATTCATCGACCACCAGCGCGAAATGGGTGCGGCGTTTCAGAAACTCGCGCATCTGTTCGTCCAGCGCGGTGGTGTCGGGCACGAAATAGGGCGGCATCGCCACCGCCATCACGTCAAAGCGGCGCGCGGCCATCGGGTCGCGCTGCTCGCGCACGGCACGGTTGACGGCGCGCAGCAGATCCTTGGCGTGAATGACGCCGACGACATTCTCGCGTTCCTCGCGATAGACGGGCAGGCGGGTATGGGGGCTGGACAGCACCGCCTCGAGGATGCGTTCGGGCGCCAGATCGGCGTCGATCATCTGGATCTCGCTGCGGTGGCGCATGATTTCCTCGACCGTGCGGTTGCCCAGATCCAGCGCGCCCAGCAGGCGGTCGCGGTCCTCCTTGTTGACGGCGCCCTGGGCATGGCCGATCGACAGCGCGCCCTCGATCTCTTCCTCGATCGAGAACATGTGCTTGCCGGGGTCGGTCTTCAGGCCGGCGATGGACAGCATCATACCGACGATGGCGCGGACCACGGTCACCACCGGAGCGAGCACGATGGTCAGCAGCCGGATCGGCCGGGCGACAAGACTGGCCACCTTTTCGGGCGCCGAAATGGCATAGGTCTTGGGCATCACCTCGGAGAAGATCAGCACCAGAATGGTCATCACCAGCGTCGCGATGGGCACACCGCCGGTGCCCAGCAGGCGGGTGAACAGCGCGGTGGCCAGGCTGGCGGCCAGGATGTTGACGACATTGTTGCCCAGCAGGATTGCGCCAATCAGCTTTTCGCTGTCGGCGGTGATCCTGACGGCGGCCTCGGCACCGCTGTCGCCCCGGTCGGCACGGGCTCGCAGCTTGGCTTTGCTGGCGGCGGTCAGGGCGGTTTCCGAACCCGAGAAGAAGGCCGACAGGATCAGGCAGATCAGAATTGCGCCGATGGTCAGAAAGGCAGCAAAGTCTAAGGCAGAGGATACGTCGTCCATGGGTCCTTGGTCAGTTGGGGGGTTTCGGGATTGCGCCGGGCAGGGGGTCCGGCAAGGGCAACGGCGGCGGCGGGTCAGCCGGGGAAATCGCGGCCAGCGGATGATGGTTCAGCACCAGATCACGCATGCGCTGGTTGACCACATGCGTATAGATCTCGGTCGTGCCAAGATCGGCATGGCCCAGCAGGGTCTGGATGACGCGCAGATCGGCGCCGCCTTCCAGCAGGTGGGTGGCAAAGGCGTGGCGGATGACATGGGGTGTGACATGCACGGGTTCGATCCCCGCCGCCAGCGCGATCTGCCCCAGCAGGCGCGAGACCCCCTGCCGCGGCAGATGCCCGGCGGGCCCGGCGGCGGGAAACAGCCAGCGGGCGCCGCGCCCGGCGATCAGCCGGGCCAGCGGGCTGCCCTCGGGGGCGTGGTCGCGATGTGCCAGCCAGCCCGCCAGCGCCGTGCGGGCGGGGCCGGTCAGCGGCACCAGGCGTTCGCGCCCGCCCTTGCCCCGGATCAGCAGCATCTGCGGATCACCCCGGCAGCCCGAGACCGGCAGCTCGACCAGTTCGCTGACGCGCATCCCGGTCGCATAGAGCAGCTCCATCAGGCAGACCGATCGCGCCCGGTCTGCCGGTGTGCGGCCAACCCCCGGTGCGGCGGCCAGAAGGGCGGTCACCTCGGCTTGGCTGAGGCTGCGGGGCAGGCGGTGGGTGCGGCCCGGACCGGCGATGCGGATCGCGGGATCATCGCCGCGCCAGCCCTCTTCCAGCGCAAAGCGGGTGAACTGCCGGACCGAGGACAGGCGCCGCGCACGCGTGGCCCGCGACAGCCCCTGCGCGTCGCAATGGGCAAGGTAATCCTCGACCCGCTCGCGGGTCAGATCGGACAGCGACAGGCCCTGCCCGGACAGCCAGCCGGACAGGTCGCGCAGGTCGCGGCCATAGGCCAGCAGCGTGTTGCGCGCGGCCCCGGCTTCGGCGGCCTGCGCATCCAGAAAGGCCGAGATGGCCCGCCCGTCCTGCCTTTCGTCACCCATCAGGGCGCCTCGGTCATCTGCGGCAGCAGGGTGATCTGCGTCTCGGCCCGGCGCGCGTCCTCGGACAGGCCAAGCGCGCGCAGCATGGCGATGCCGCGCCCGGCCCGCGGCAGATCGCCTTCCAGCGCGGCGTCTATATCCTCCATCGCGGTCAGCAGCGCCTCGCCCTGGCGGGTCTCGGGTGGCTCGGGCGTCTCGGCGGCCAGTTCCGGGGCGGGCGCGACCGGGTCCACGCCCGTCAGGCCGCGCCACTGCCGCAGCAGGGCCACAACCTCGGCGGCGCCGTTTCCGTCGGGGTAGTGATCGGGCAGGTCCGCGGCAATCATCGCCGCCAGCAGATCGGCCATGCCTGCGGCGCGGAATTCGTCAAAGGCGCGGGGCAGGGCCTGAGACAGATCGCCCGATTGCAGCGCCGCCTCCAGCGTGCGCATGACGCCCGCGCGTTCCCAGACCCCGCCCGAGGCGGCAGGGCGCTGTTCGCCATAGATCGCGCGCAGGCGCAGCGGCGCCATCGCGCCCGCGCGGGTCAGCCGCTCGGCGGCCTCAAGCCGTGCCTTGAAGCCGCTGTTCAGCCGCAGGTCCGATTGGGCAAAGGCCGTGGGCAGCGTCACGGTCGGCAACGGCTGGCCGATCGCCTCGTGAATGCGGAATTCCAGCGGCGTCATGCGTTCGGGCGGGTCCAGCATCTGGCCGCCATCGACAAAGGCGTCGTCCAGAAAATGCGTCAGCATGATCGCCTGCCGCTCGTCGATCAGGCCAAGGCTTTCGGCGCCGTGCAGGCTGAGGGCGGCGGCGGCCCAGTCGCCGGTCTGCGCCAGACAGAAGATCCGGGCGCTGAAGCTGGGCGCGATGCCGGGGGTGCTGTCCATGATCCGGCAGGCGCGATGCTCGTCGCCCTCCAGCAGGGCAATGTCGAACAGGCGGCGGAACACCTCGGGATCGCCCGGACCGGCGGCCAGCAGCAGGGCCTGCGCCTCTTCCAGCGCGCCCATGTCCAGCAGCCGGTCGGCGCGGGCCAGAAACAGGCGGCCCTTGGGCGTGGCGGTGCCGTTCGTCTCGGGCGGGGTCAGTTGCGCGGTCAGCACACGCCTCAGCAGCACCTGCATCGCGTGCAGCCGCGCGGGCGCGCGCAGCAGCGCATCGGCCAGATCGGCGGGATCGCTGCCCGCCCACAGATCGGGCGGCAGCCCCGCACGGCGCGGGGTCAGCGTGCCGGTGCTGTCGGGATCGCCCTGATCCAGACGGCTGACCTGCACCGTTCCGACCGCACCGCTTTCGGCGACCGGCTGGCGTCCGGGCGGGCGCTGCGGCGGCCCGGCATCACCGGCCCGCCAGGCCGAGCTTTCGCGCTGAGGGCCGCGCACGCTGCCAGACAACCAGTCACTGGCCGACAGCGGCTGACCCTGCGCAAAGACCGCCGGGGCGGGCAATGCAAGGCTCAATGTCAGAGCAATCCGCAGGGAAAGACGTCTATTCACCGGGCACATCCAGTTGCAAGGGACTGCGCACCTCGCGCCGCTGCGGCTCCATATCACCGAAATACGCATATCCGGCCAGCCCGATCAGGCCCGCCAGAATCACCACCACCAAAAGTTTTACCAGCCGCATTGTCCTGCCCTTGCTCGTCTGTCGCCTGTAAGTTGTACGATCTGCCTGTCTCCGGTCTGCTGCCGGGTCAAGCCGATTATATATGGCAATTCCGGGAATATCACGCCATTCAGTCACCGGATCCGGGAGACAACCATGGGCAGACGGCTTTCAAGGCATATCGTGCTGGTGGGCATGATGGGGGCGGGCAAGACCGCCATCGGGACCGAACTGGCCCGGCGCCTTGGCGTGGCCTTCCGCGACAGCGATGCCGAGATCGAGACCGCCGCCGCCATGACCATCACAGAGATTTTCGCCCGCGACGGCGAGGCGTTCTTTCGCGCGCGCGAGGCCGAGGTGCTGGGCCGCCTGCTGGCCGGCGCGCCTGCGGTCATCTCGACCGGGGGCGGGGCGTGGATGCAGACGCGCAACCGCGAGGTGATCGGCCGGTCGGGGCTGTCGGTCTGGCTGAGCTGCGATCTGGACACCCTGTGGCAGCGGGTGCGCCAGCGCCCGACGCGGCCCCTGTTGCAGACCGCCGATCCGCGCGGCACGCTGGCCGCCCTGCTGGCCGAACGCGCGCCGGTCTATGCGCTGGCCGATCTGGATTTCCCCGCCCGGCCCGACGACAGCATCGAGACTGCCGCCGGTCGCCTGCTGGCCGCGCTTGAAGCCGCATCCCCCAGCCCTTTCAAGGATTGATCTGATGACCCAGACCGTGACCGTCCATGTTCCGCTTGGCGACCGCGCCTATGATGTGCGCATCGGCGCGGGCCTCATCGGGCGCGCGGGCGCCGAGATCGCGCCCCTGCTGGCGCGCCCGCGCGTGGCCATCGTCACGGATGAGACCGTCGCCCGCCTGCATCTGCCCGCGCTGGAGGCCGCGCTGCGCGCCGAGGGGATCGACAGCGTCGCGCTGCGCCTGCCTGCGGGCGAGGGCACGAAAAGCTGGCCGCATCTGACCCGATGCGTCGAATGGCTGCTGGAGCAACAGGTCGAGCGGCGCGACGTGGTGGTGGCGCTTGGCGGTGGGGTGATCGGCGATCTGGTGGGATTTGCCGCCGCGATCCTGCGGCGCGGGGTGCGGTTCGTGCAGCTGCCCACGACGCTTTTGTCGCAGGTCGACAGCAGCGTGGGCGGCAAGACCGGCATCAACAGCCCCCATGGCAAGAACCTGATCGGCGCGTTCCACCAGCCCGCGCTGGTACTGGCCGACATCGCGGTGCTGGACACGCTGAGTCCGCGCGATTTTCTGGCGGGCTATGGCGAGGTCGCCAAATACGGGCTGCTGGGGGATGCGGAATTCTTCGGCTGGCTGGAAGCGAACGCCCCCCGCCTGCGCGAGGACATGGCCCTGCGCCAGCACGCCGTGGCCCATTCGGTGGCGATGAAGGCCGCCATCGTCACCCGCGACGAGACCGAGCAGGGCGAGCGTGCGCTGCTGAACCTGGGCCACACTTTCGGGCATGCGCTGGAGGCGGCAACGGGCTATTCCGACCGGCTGCTGCATGGCGAGGGGGTGGCGATCGGCTGCGCGCTGGCCTTTGATCTGTCGGCGCGGATGGGGCTGTGCGCGCAAGAGGCGCCAAGCCGGGTGCTGGCGCATCTGCGCCAGATGGGCATGCCCGCGCGCCTGTCGGATGTGCCGGGGGTGCTGCCCGATGACGCCGGGCTGATCGCGCTGATGGGGCAGGACAAGAAGGTCGTGGACGGGCAACTGCGGTTCGTGCTGGCGCGCGGCATCGGCGAGGCTTTCGTCAGCGATGCGGTGACGGGCGAGACGCTGGCCTCGGTCCTGCACGACGCCCGCTGATCCCGGACGTCATCGCCCGGCCTGCCCGTCGCCCCGGTTCCGTCCCGGCCCGCCCGGCTCGGGCCCCCCATCGAAGGGGACCAGAGCCGGGACCGGCTGCGCCGGTCCATGGCGCCCGGCCTTGACCGTGTTCAGGCGGCGTGGCGGCGTTGGGCCAGCATCTGATCGACCATCCGGTCAGCCATCAACGCCGCTGTGCAGCCCTCCTGACGGGCCTGATCCAGCATCTCGGCCACGCGGGCGGCAATCGCGCCAAGACGATCCAGCCGCCAGCCATCGCCGCTGCCATGGATCTCGCTGGCGACGCTGATGATGCCGCCGGCATTGACGACATAATCGGGCAGATAGGTGACCCCGCGCGCGGCCAGCTGCGCATCGACCGCCTCATCGGCCAGCTGGTTGTTCGCCGCCCCGCAGATCAGCCGCGCCGACAGCTGCGCCGCGCTGTCGGCCGTCAGCACCGCACCAAGGGCGCAGGGGGCAAAAATATCCATCTGCTGATCGAACACCGCCTCGGGGGCGCAGACAGCGGCACCCAGATCCGATTGCGCCCGCGCCAGCGCGGCCTGATGGATGTCGGTGACGATCAGCCGCGCGCCCGCCGCCGCCAGTTTCTCGGCCAGCGACATGCCGACATGGCCCAGCCCCTGCACCAGCACCCGCCGCCCGGTCAGGTCCTCGTTGCCCCAGACATGCGCCGCGCCGACGCGCAGGCAGCGGAACACCCCCTCGGCGGTCCAGGGCGAGGGATCGCCCGAACCATGGGCCAGCCCCACGGCAAAGCGGGTCTCTTCCGCGGCATGGGCCATGTCCTGCGGCGAGATGCCGACATCCTCGGCGGTCCAGTACTGACCGCCAAGCGCCTGCACCGCCCGGCCAAAGGCCCGCATCATCGCGGGCGTCTTGTCATGCCGGGCATCGCCGATGATGACCGCCTTGCCGCCGCCCAGGCCCAGCCCCGCCATCGCATTCTTGTAGGTCATGCCGCGCGCCAGCCGGGTCACATCATGGATGGCCTCGGCATCGCTGGCATAGGGCCACATCCGGCAGCCACCCGCCGCCGGACCCAGCGCGGTCGAATGCAGGCAGATGATCGCCCTGAGGGCCGAGGCCGGGTCCTCGGCCAGCACCAGCCGCTGGAACCCGTCGGGCCGGTCAAGTTCGGTGAGTGTCAGTGACATGGCAGCGCCCTTCTTCATCATCCGCAAAGCGGGGTCTCCCGCCCGGTCGGGTCACAAAGCGCCGCTTGCCGCATATTGCAAGAGGCAGATGATCCGGCAAGCAGGCGTGGCACGCCGCGCAACGAACGCCACGAAGGGGCGGGGCATCGGGCAATTTCGTATCGCGGCCTGACAGCAAAAAGGGCGGCTTGCCGGACCGCCCCCCCTGAAGTGATTCGCCCTGATGCGCCGGTGGCGCCGCTCAGAACGGGATTTCGTCGTCGTAATCGGCGCGGCCTGCGCCCTGACCGCCCGCCGGAGCGCTGGCCGGACCGCCCGAACCGCGCTGGTCGTACTCGTCGCGACCGCCGCCATAGCCACCGCCCTGACCGCCGCCACCCTGACCGCCGCCGCCTTCACCGCGCCCGTCCAGCATGGTCAGCGTGCCGCCCAGGCCGCGCAGCACGATCTCGGTCGAATAGCGGTCCTGACCGGACTGATCCTGCCATTTGCGCGTCTCGAGCTGGCCCTCGATATAGACCTTGGCGCCCTTTTTCAGATAGCGCTCGACCACGTTCACCAGACCTTCGGTGAAAATCGCAACCGTGTGCCACTCGGTCTTTTCGCGACGCTCGCCGGTGGTGCGATCCTTCCAGGTCTCGGAGGTGGCGATGCGCAGATTGGCCACCTTGCCCCCGTTCTGAAAGCTGCGGATTTCCGGGTCGCGCCCCAGATTGCCGATCAGAATGACCTTGTTGACGCTGCCTGCCATGACGGATTTCCTTGGTTCTGTACCTTTGGACACGGGTCTAACGCAGGCTCGACCGCGCCTGCAAGCCGTTCTGCAATGGGCGGGCCGCCGCCGATACCGGTGCGCGGGCGCAGATGGCGGCTCCGGCCCCTGTTCACAATGCTGGCGGCGGGCGCGATCTGCTGTATAGTCTGCCCCAACATGCAGCAGCGGAAAAGCTGACGAAAACGAGGGCGGAATGATGCGGTTCAACCGATTCGGAAAAGCAGTCCTGTGCGCAGCTCTGGGCCTTGGGCTGGCACTGCCCGTCGCGGCGCCGGTCTCGGCCGAGGGGTTGCGGCTGTCGGGCAGTTCATCGAAATCGCGGGCGGAACAATTCGCCCGCCAGACCCGGCTGATGGATTCGCGCCTGTCCACCCAGTACCAGCAATCGGCACGCCTCCAGCCCGGCCGGCTGGAACAGGCGATGCCGCTGGCGGCAGAGCCCAGCATCCCGCGCTATACCGGGCGGCGCAGCGAATACCTGCCCCATGCCCGTCAGGCCGCGCAACGCCATGGCATCCCCGAGGATCTGTTCCTGCGCCTCGTGCAGCAGGAATCGGGGTGGAACCCGAACGCCCGCTCGCACAAGGGCGCGATGGGTCTGGCACAGCTGATGCCGGGAACGGCGGCGAAGCTGGGCGTGAACCCGAATGATCCGGTCCAGAACCTGAATGGCGGCGCCCGCTACCTGCGGATGATGTACAATCAGTTCGGCAACTGGCGGCTGGCACTGGCCGCCTATAATGCCGGGCCGGGCGCGGTGCAGAAATATGGCGGCATCCCGCCCTATCGCGAGACCCGCAACTATGTCCGCATCGTCGCCGGAGGCTAGGCGCCCGACGTCATGCGGCGGGCGTGATCGCCCGGCCGTGCCCGCATACCGCTACGACCGCAGGCCCGTCTTCTTCAGCAGACCCTTGCGTCGCGCCTCGTAATAATAGCCACGCGAATACCACATGATCGTGCGATCCGGGTTGCCCTCGGCCACCAGCCAGGCGCCGCGCAGGTATCTGACGCCGTATTTCAGATTGGTATCGGCATCCAGAAGCGCGGCGTCGGGGCCGCGATGGCCCATTGTGCGCGCGGTCTGGGGATGGATCTGCATCAGCCCGTAATAGGGACCGTTGCGCGCGCCCGGCCTGTGGCTCGATTCGCGGATCACGACCCGCTGCACCAGCGACGAGGGCACCTCGTAATGCCGCGCCCAGAAATTGATGCGCTGGCGCAGATGCGGCGTCTCATTGGGATAAAGACCGCTCTGGGTCACATTCCCGCCGGACGGAACACTGTCCCGCCCGCCACAGGCCGCCAGCGCCAGAACCGACAGGATCAGTCCCCGCCTGCCCAGCTTCGGTCCCGAAATATCCCGGGGGGAGTCGCCGCAGGCGGCGGGGGGCAGCGCCCCCCTCCCGCGTCCGGTCGCCGTGCCGTCACGCATGGATCGCGCCGCTGCCACAGGCCAGCGCGGCCTCGCGGACAGCTTCCGACACGGTCGGGTGGGCATGACAGGTCAGCGCCAGATCCTCGGCCGAGGCGCCGAATTCCATCGCCACGCAGACTTCATGGATCAGATCGCCCGCCGAAGGGCCGATGATGTGGCAGCCCAGAATGCGGTCGGTCTCGGCATCCGCGATCAGCTTGACGAAACCCTCGCCCTGAAACTGCGCTTTCGCACGGGCATTGCCCATGAAGGGGAACTTGCCGACCTTGATCTTGCGGCCCGCGGCCCTGGCGGCCTCTTCGGTCAGGCCGACATTGGCGACTTCGGGGGTGGTATAGATCACGCCGGGGATCACGTCGTAATTCACGTGACCATGCTTGCCCGCGATCACCTCGGCGACGGCCATGCCCTCATCCTCGGCCTTGTGGGCCAGCATCGGGCCGGGGACCGCGTCGCCCAGGGCATAGATGCCCTTGACGCTGGTGGCCCAATGGCCGTCCACCTTGACGAAGCCGCGATCGGTCAGCGCGACGCCCAGATCCTCCAGCCCCAGACCCGTCAGATGCGGGCGGCGGCCGGTCGAGACCAGAACCACCTCGGCCTCGATCTCATGGGCGCTGTCATCCTTGTTCAGCTTGTAGGTGACCTTCGCGCCGCCCCCGGATGCCCCGGCGCTCTGCACGGCGGCGCCCAGAGTGAACTCCAGCCCCTGTTTGGCCAGCATCTTCTGGAACTGCTTCTGCACCTCGGCATCCATGCCCGGCGCGATCACATCCAGATATTCCAGCACCGTCACCTTGGCGCCAAGCCGCGCATAGACCGAGCCCAGTTCCAGCCCGATCACCCCGGCGCCGATCACCACCATGGATTTCGGGATCCTGGGCAAAGCCAGCGCGCCGGTCGAATCAACGATCACGCCAGCCTCATTGTCGACCTCGACGCCTTTCAGCGCGGCCGGGACCGAGCCGGTGGCGATGACGATGTTCTTTGTCTCGTGAACCGTGTCGCCGACCTTGACGCGGCCCGCAGCCTCGATCTTTGCCCAGCCCTTGAGCCAGTCGATCTTGTTCTTCTTGAACAGGAATTCGATGCCCTTGGTGTTGCCCGCGACCGTCTCGGATTTGTAGCCCTGCATCCTGTCCCAGTCGACGGTCACATGGGCGCCCATCAGGCCCATCTTCTCGAAATTCTCATGGGTTTCGTGCAGCATATGGCTGGCATGCAGCAGCGCCTTGGAGGGGATGCAGCCGACATTGAGGCAGGTGCCGCCCAGGGTCTCGCGGCCTTCGACGCAGGCGACCCTGAGGCCCAGCTGGGCGGCGCGGATGGCGCAGACATAGCCGCCGGGTCCGGCGCCGATCACGATCAGATCATACATGGCAGTTCCTTTTGTCAGACCGCAGTGCCGGGGGCTTCGCGCCCCCGGACCCCCGCGGGATATTTGGTCCAAGGCAAATCACAGCAGGCTTGCCAGGATCATCAGCATTGTGGCGAAAAAGCCAATGCCCCAGATGATCGAGCGGCCCGGCGACCAGCCCAGCAGATAGGCGGGGACATAGACGAGGCGGGCGCCCAGATAGATCCAGGCACAGGTGGCGGTGAGAGTGCTGGCCTGACCGCCTGCCGTAACGATGAGCACGGCGATGGAAAAGAGGATCAGGCCCTCGAAATGGTTGCTGAGGGCGCGTCCGGCGCGGCCCGCGTATCCGGTGAGTTCGGGCGGATGATCGCGTGGGCCCATCGCCACTTTCGGGCCGATCTGAAGATTGGCCAGAACCGAGAACAGCACGAACTGCGTGCCCTGAAGCAGGGCGGCGAGGGCGAGGACGGTCAGTTCTGTGGTCATCATGTCTCTCTCTGGCTCATGCGTTTGTCTGCGGGGCCAGAGCACCAATGCGCGCGGGCCGGGTCAGGACATGCGCCGGACAAGCGCGGTGCTGATCATGCCTCTGGCAGCCGGATCGGGGCAGAGCGATATGGGTCACGTCTCGCAGCACGGTCTCGCGTTCCGGATGGGGCCCGACCGGGATCACGACCTGCCCGGCGGCAGTCAACAAGGTGATATTCGGTCTGGCTGTCCGGATCGGGGGCCGCGCGGATGCGGCCCCCTGGGATGGCGGGATCAGAGATCCATCAGCAGGCGGCGGGGGTCTTCCAGCGCCTCTTTGACGCGGACGAGGAAGGTGACCGCGCCCTTGCCGTCGACGATGCGGTGATCGTAGCTCAGCGCCAGATACATCATCGGGCGGATCACGATCTGGCCGCCGACCACGACCGGGCGTTCCTGGATCTTGTGCATGCCCAGAATGCCCGATTGCGGCGGGTTCAGAATGGGCGAGGACATCAGCGAGCCATAGACGCCGCCATTCGAGATGGTGAAGGTGCCGCCCTGCATTTCGGCCATGGTCAGCTTGCCATCGCGGCCCTTCAGGCCCAGTTCGGCGATTTCCTTCTCGATCGCGGCAAAGCCTTTTTGCTCGGCATCGCGCAGGACCGGAACCACCAGACCCGAGGGCGTGCCGACCGCGACGCCCATATTGACGTAGTTCTTGTAGACGACATCGGTGCCGTCGATTTCCGCGTTGACCTCGGGGACCTCTTGCAGCGCGTGGCAGCAGGCCTTCACGAAGAAGGACATGAAGCCCAGCTTGACCTTGTGCTTCTTCTCGAAGGCGTCCTTGTATTCGGTGCGCAGGCCCATGATGCCCGACATGTCGACCTCGTTATAGGTCGTCAGCATCGCGGCGGTGTTCTGCGCATCCTTCAGGCGGCGCGCGATGGTCTGGCGCAGGCGGGTCATCTTGACACGCTCTTCGCGGGCGGCGTCATCGGCGCCGGAGGGGGCGCGGGGTGCGGCAGCCGCGGGTTTGGGCGCGCTGGCCTTGGCGACATCCTCTTTCATCACGCGGCCATCGCGGCCCGAGCCCTGAACCTCGTCGCGGCTGACGCCTTTTTCGGCCATGGCCTTCTTGGCCGAGGGCGCATCCTCGACATCCGAGCGGGGCTTTACCTCTTCGGGGCCCGCGTTTTTCAGCACGGTCTCCTGTGCGGCTTCGGCGCCCTTGGCGGGGGCGGCGCCGGTGGCGCCTTCGGTGATGATCGCCAGACGTGCCTTGGCGTCGACGGTCGCGCCCTCTTCGGCGAGGATCTCGGCCAGGACGCCCGCAACGGGGGCGGGAACCTCGACCGAGACCTTGTCGGTTTCCAGCTCGCACAGCATTTCGTCGGCGGCGACCTGGTCGCCGGGCTTCTTGAACCAGGTGGCGACGGTCGCCTCGGTCACGCTTTCACCAAGGGCGGGGACCATCACGTCCACGGGTTTGCCGCTCATCTTGCCTTGTCCTTCCGGGGTCTTGTCGGCCTTTGCTTCGGCCTGCGGTTTCTCGGCTGCTTTGCCGGGGGTGCTGGCATCGGCCTCGCCGATCAGGGCCAGCAGCGCGTCGGGGGCGACGGTCTCGCCCTCGGCTGCAACGATTTCGGCCAGCACACCGGCGGCGGGGCTGGGCACTTCGACGGTCACCTTGTCGGTTTCCAGCTCGCACAGCATCTCGTCCATCTCGACGCGGTCGCCCGGTTTCTTGAACCAGGTGGCGATGGTCGCCTCGGTCACGGATTCGCCCAGTGCGGGCACGCGGACTTGGGTGGTCATCGGATCATCCTTCCAGGCTGAGGGCATCGGCGACCAATGCCTCTTGTTCGGCCTTGTGACGCGAGGCGAGGCCGGTGGCGACCGAGGCCGCAGGCTTGCGCCCGGCATAGCGGGGGCGGGTGGTCGCGGCGCCGACCCGTTCCAGCACCCATTCGATATTGGGCTCGACAAAGGTCCAGCCGCCCTGGTTCTTGGGCTCTTCCTGACACCAGACCACCTCGGCCTGCTTGAAGCGGCTGAGTTCCTTGACCATCGACTGGGTCGGGAAGGGGTAGAACTGTTCCAGGCGCAGCAGGTAGATGTCGTTGATGCCAGCCTCGTCGCGGGCTTTCAGCAGGTCGTAATAGACCTTGCCCGAACAGATCACGACGCGGCGCATCTTGTCATCCGCCACCAGTTCGGTGGGCGAGGTGCCGCGTTCGGCATCGTCCCACAGCACGCGGTGGAAGGTGCTGCCGGTCTGGAAGTCCTCGGCCTTGCTGATCGCCAGCGGGTGACGCAGCAGCGATTTTGGCGTCATCAGCACCAGCGGCTTGCGGAAACCCCGCTTGAGCTGGCGGCGCAGGATGTGGAAATAGTTCGCGGGCGTGGTGCAATTGGCCACGATCCAGTTTTCCTCGGCGCAGCCTTGCAGGAAACGCTCCAGCCGCGCGGACGAGTGCTCGGGGCCCTGACCCTCGAAGCCGTGGGGCAGCAGCATGACCAGACCGGACATGCGCAGCCATTTCTTCTCGCCGGACGAGATGAACTGATCGAACATGATCTGTGCGCCATTGGCGAAATCGCCGAACTGCGCCTCCCACATGACCAGATTGTTCGGCTCGGCCAGCGAATAACCATACTCAAAACCCAGCACCGCATATTCCGACAGCATCGAGTCGATGACCTCGTAGCTGCCCTGACCCTCGGTGATGTTGTTCAGCGGGTAATAGCGGTCCTCGGTCTTCTGGTCGACGATGGCGGAATGGCGCTGGCTGAAGGTGCCGCGCGCGCTGTCCTGACCGGCCAGACGGACGCCATGCCCCTCGACCAGCAACGAGCCGAAGGCCAGTGCCTCGGCGGTGGCCCAGTCAAAGCCCTCGCCGGTTTCGAACATCTGCTTCTTGGCCTCCAGCAGGCGGCCCACGGTCTTGTGCAGGTTCATGTCGGAGGGGACGGTGGACAGCGCACGGCCCACCTGGGTCATCACCTCGGGCGCGATGCCGGTTTCGCCCGCGACATATTCCGTGCCCTCGCGCGCCATGCCGGACCATTTGCCGTCCAGCCAGTCGGCCTTGTTCGGCTTGAAGTTCTTGCCCTGCTCGAACTCGTCGGCCAGATGGGCCTGGAAGGTGGCCTTCATGTCCTCGATCTCGCCCTGCGGGATCAGGCCGTCAGCAACCAGACGTTCGGTATAGAGCTGCAGCGTCGTCTTGTGGCCCTTGATCTGCTGATACATGGCCGGGTTGGTGAACATCGGCTCGTCGCCTTCGTTGTGACCAAAGCGGCGGTAGCAGAAGATGTCGAGCACGACGTCCTTCTTGAACTTCTGGCGGAATTCGATCGCCACGCGGGCGGCATGAACGACCGCTTCGGGGTCGTCGCCGTTGACGTGAAAGATCGGCGCCTCGACCATCAGCGCAATGTCGGTCGGATAGGGCGAGGTGCGGCTGAAATGCGGCGCGGTGGTGAAACCGATCTGGTTGTTCACCACGATATGGATGCAGCCGCCGGTGCGGTGACCCTTGATGCCCGACAGTTGCAGACATTCGGCCACGACGCCCTGACCGGCAAAAGCCGCGTCGCCATGCAGCAGGATCGGCAGAACCGCCGTCCGGTCGGTGCGGTCGCCCAGCTGATCGGTCTTCGCGCGCGCCTTGCCCAGAACGACCGGGTTCACGGCCTCGAGGTGGCTGGGGTTCGCGGTCAGCGACAAATGGACGACATTGCCGTCGAATTCCCGGTCCGCGCTGGCGCCGAGGTGATATTTCACGTCGCCCGAGCCGTCGACATCCTCGGGTTTGAAGCTGCCGCCCTGAAATTCGTGGAAGATCGCGCGATAGGGCTTGGACAGCACATTGGCCAGCACCGACAACCGGCCCCGGTGGGGCATGCCGATGACGATGTCCTTCACCCCAAGCGCGCCGCCGCGCTTGATGATCTGTTCCATCGCGGGGATCAGCGCCTCGCCACCGTCAAGGCCGAACCGCTTGGTGCCCATGTATTTGACATGCAGGAACTTTTCAAAGCCCTCGGCCTCGACCAGTTTGTTCAGAATGGCGCGGCGGCCGTTCTGGGTGAACTGGATCTCCTTGCCATAGCCCTCGATCCGTTCTTTCAGCCAGGCGGCTTCCTCGGGGTTCGAAATATGCATGTACTGCAGCGCGAAGGTGCCGCAATAGGTCCGCTTCATCAGATCGGTGATCTGCCGGATCGAGGCGACCTCGAGGCCCAGCACATTGTCGATAAAGATCGGGCGGTCCAGATCGCCGGGGCCGAAACCATAGCTGGCCGGGTCCAGCTCGCCATGATCGGGCGCATTGCGCAGGCCAAGCGGGTCCAGATCGGCATGCAGATGGCCCCGGATGCGGAAGGCGCGGATCAGCATCAGCGCGCGGATGCTGTCCAGCACCGCCTGACGCACCTGCCCCTCGGACAGGGACACGCCCTTTTCCCCGGCCTTGGCGGCGATCTTTTGCGCCGCCGCGCGGGCCTCGGGCTTGGCGCCGGCGGGCCATTCGCCGGTCAGCGCCGCCGTCAGCTCGTCGGCGGGCACCGGCGGCCAGTCGGCCCGCGCCCAGCTGGCGCCCTCGGCCTCGCGCACGGCATCGGACTGCGCGTCGCCCAGATCCCGGAAGAACGCGTCCCAGGCCTGATCGACCGCAGCGGGGTCTTTTGCCCACTGGCCATAGAGCTGCTCGACATAGGCCGCGTTATGGCCCTGAAGAAACGAGGAATCGTGGAAATCGGTGTTTTTTGGCTGCTCGGTCATGGTCAGTCCCCGGTTCAGGGCGGAAAAGGGCGCTCAGGCGCAGTGAATATCGAAGATACGGGCGCCGGGATCGGCGAAAGGGTCAAGGCGCGGCTGCAGTTCAACCCGCAACGGCGCGCGACGTTCCAATCCGCACAGCGCCACGGCGGCGCGGCTTTCGGCATTGGGCGGGGCGGCGGCGGGAAGGTAGATGACGCGCCAGCCGAATTCGCGGCGGGCGACGGTGCGCACCGAGGCGGCGGGCAGGCCCGACGCCTCGTGCAGATTGGTGCGGGCGGGGATGCCGCCGGGCAGGATGTCGGTGGTCATGCGATCGCCGCAGGCCGACAGCGCCATCAGCGCCACAAGCGACATGGCCCGGCCCGAAGGCCCGGTGCGGGTCGGATACGGCAACGTCACAGCGCTGGCCGGTTCCCTGATGTCCACGTCGCTCCCCCTTTTGCCAGCGCGTCCCCCCATACTCAGGTCGGGGGGATGCACTGTCAAATCATCAGCCCTTGATGGCCTTCAGAACCGCTTCGCCCAGACCTGCCGGGCTGTCGGCCACGATGATCCCGGCCTTTTTCATGGCCTCGATCTTGCTTTCCGCGTCGCCCTTGCCGCCCGACACGATCGCACCGGCATGGCCCATGCGACGGCCCGGAGGTGCTGTGCGGCCCGCGATAAAGCCTGCGGTGGGCTTCCAGTTGCCCTTGGCCTTCTGCTCGGCCAGGAATTCGGCGGCCTCTTCCTCGGCCGAGCCGCCGATTTCGCCGATCATGATGATGGATTCCGTTTCCGGGTCATCGAGGAACATGCGCAGCACGTCGATATGCTCCATCCCCTTGATCGGGTCGCCGCCGATGCCGACAGCACTGGACTGGCCCAGACCCACATCAGAGGTCTGCTTGACCGCCTCATAGGTCAGCGTGCCCGAGCGCGACACGACGCCGACGCTGCCGCGACGGAAGATGCTGCCCGGCATGATGCCGATCTTGCATTCGTCGGGCGTCATGATGCCGGGGCAGTTCGGCCCGATCAGGCGCGAGTTCGACCCCGCCAGCGCGCGCTTGACGCGCATCATGTCGAGCACCGGGATGCCTTCGGTGATGCAGACGATCAGCGGCACCTGCGCGTCGATGGCTTCCAGGATCGAATCCGCCGCGAACGGGGGCGGCACATAGATCGCGGATGCGGTCGCGCCGGTCACCGCCACGGCCTCGTGGACCGAGTTGAACACGGGCATGCCCAGATGCTCGGACCCGCCCTTGCCGGGGGTCACGCCGCCGACCATCTTGGTGCCGTAGGCGATTGCCTGTTCGGTGTGGAAGGTGCCCTGAGATCCGGTGATCCCCTGGCAGATGACTTTGGTATTTTTGTCAACGAGAACGGCCATGTTCCGTATCCTTCGTCAGAGTTCTGTTTTCTATCGCCGCGTCAGGACGAGTGTGATTTCGTTCTGGCTCGGCCCGCCCGCGTGGCGCAACAGGCCGATGACCTCAGCTTGACCGGGTGAAGTCTCCCATGCGGCCTCATAGCGGCGCGGAGGAGAAATCTGGCGAGCCGCAGGCCAAGTCCGCGCAATCTCGCGCGAAATCGCACTTGTCTGACCAGTACGCGCCCGTGCCCGCACAGCGCACCTTTTGCCGTCTTCCGTCAGGATCACCATCGGTCGCATGTCAGCCACGACAAAACTGCGGAAGCCGTTGATCCATCCCCCCATGGGAATGTAATCCGTGGCACGCAGTTGCGCGGTGCGTGCAGCACTGTCCGATGGCATTTCAACGCAATAGCGTTTGAACGAGGCAATCAGTGACGCTGGCCGCGTGGCCGGCACCATCAGGTTGGGTGTGATATTGGCAAGCTCCTGGCGTTCTCCGAAAGTTGCGTCGTTTGTTCCCACGCCGCAGCCCGTGAACAACAAGGTCGCGGCAAGTGCCAGCACCCCGCAGCCTTTCCCGAGAGACACCGGGAACGCCATCAGCCCTTGACCGCTTTCACGATCTTCTCGGCGCCGTCTTTCAGGTCATCCGCCGCGATCACGTTCAGGCCGCTATTCGCGATGATCTCTTTGCCCAGCTCGACATTCGTGCCTTCCAGACGCACGACCAGCGGGACCTGCAACCCGACTTCCTTCACGGCGGCGATGATGCCTTCCGCGATGATGTCGCAGCGCATGATGCCGCCGAAGATGTTGACCAGAATGCCTTTGACGTTCGGGTCGCTGGTGATGATCTTGAACGCCTCGGTCACCTTTTCGGTGGTGGCGCCGCCGCCCACGTCGAGGAAGTTGGCAGGCTCGGCACCGAACAGCTTGATGATGTCCATCGTGGCCATCGCCAGACCGGCACCGTTGACCATGCAGCCGATCTCGCCGTCCAGCGCGATATAGTTCAGGTCGAACTTCGAGGCGGCCAGCTCTTTGCTGTCCTCTTCGGTCTCATCGCGCAGGGCCATGATGTCCTGCTGGCGATACAGCGCGTTGTTGTCAAAACCCATCTTGGCGTCGAGGCATTTGATCTGACCTTCGGGGGTCACGATCAGCGGGTTGATCTCCAGCATCTCCATGTCTTTTTCGATGAACATGCGATAGAGATTCTTGACCAGCGCCACGCATTGCTTGACCTGCGCGCCTTCCAGACCCAAAGCAAACGCCACGCGGCGGCCATGGAAATCCGACAGGCCCGAGGCGGGATCGACGCTGAAGCTGACGATCTTTTCGGGGGTGTTCGCGGCCACCTCTTCGATGTCCATGCCGCCCTCGGTCGAGGCGACAAAGCTGACGCGGCTGGTCTGACGATCGACCAGCAGGGCCAGATACAGCTCGCGCGCAATGTCGCTGCCGTCTTCGATATAGATGCGGTTGACCTGCTTGCCCGCGGGGCCGGTCTGATGCGTGACCAGCGTGCGGCCCAGCATCTGGCGGGTCAGTTCCTCGGCCTCTTCGACCGATTTCGCCAGACGGACGCCGCCTTTTTCACCGGCGGCGGCTTCGGTAAAGTGCCCCTTGCCGCGACCGCCTGCATGGATCTGGGCTTTCACGACCCAGAGCGGGCCGTCCATTTCGCTGGCCGCCGTCTTGGCCTCGTCGGCCTTCATCACGATGCGGCCCTCGCTGACGGGCGCGCCGTATTGACGCAGCAGCGCCTTGGCCTGGTATTCGTGGATATTCATCGTGGCCACCTCGTTCGGTTCGACAGATTTGGGGCCTTGTGACACAACCAGTGCGGTCAGAAAAACGAAATCATGGGAAAATCTTCAAAACCGGCGGGATCATGCTTAATGTGATCACAGCCAGAATTGCTGTGATCACAAAGCCGGAGGATGATAGCGCAAGCGGAATGATTCGCGATTTCGCACAGCGCCGGACAGGCCGTGCAAGAGTTTTCGTGCCGCCGTCAGATCAGGCGGCGCAGGCGTTCGCGCAGCTGTCCGCGCAGCCGTTGCAGCGGACGCGGCTGCGCGGAGGGGACTGCTGCGGGCGGCTGATTTTTCAGGATCGCACCGTCGGTCAGCGAGACATGGCGGGTCAGCGTGTGATCCTCCTGCAGGGTGACCGTCAGCCGGTCGACCGTCTTGGGGCCAAGCTCTTCTGCGACGATAAAGGGCCGCATCGGATCGCCCGGTGCCTTCTGGTGCAGCTTGGGCAGATGCAGCAGGCGCGGCGCCGCAAGGCCGCGCGCCGGACCCATGAACGTGCCCAGAAACATCACATTGTATTCGACCGGCAGCGTGTGAAAGCGCAGATGGCTGTGAAACAGCAGATACCGCAGCGAATGCTGGTCGTATTTTTCGGCGCCCGCGTGAAAGACCCGGTGCCATTCACTCAGCAATGCGCGGGTGGCGTCGGTCTTGCGCAGGCCGATGAGGCCGGAATTGGGCTGCGGAAACGCGACCGGCACATCGCCAAGGGGGTGCTGCTGGCGCACGCGCTGGTCGTTGCGGCGCTGTTCCGCGCAGATCGCCAGTTCGAAATGCTCCAGAATGTCGAAGATGTCGTCGATCGGGGCGATGCAGATCGTGTCGCAATCCAGATAGATGGTGCGGTCGAACCGGCTGTTCAGCAACGCCTCGACCTTGGGGCGGCGCGAGACGGTCGCCAATGAATGGACCCGGTCAAAGACCGGGTCCGTCACAGTCGCGTCGGTGAACAGGTCGATCGGCAGGCTGTCGCCGATCACCCGCCTGAGGCTGCGCGCAGAGCGCCGGGCGAGGGTGACGTAATCCGCCCCCGTCGCCGCGTAGACAAAGCCACGCACAGGCTGGTCGCTCATGCGAGTGAGGAATCAATGCCTTTGCAGGCGTCCACAAGACCCTTCACGGCGCTGACCGAATTGTCGAACATCGTCTGTTCGTCCTTGTCCAGCGTGATGTCGATGACCTTTTCGACGCCACCGGCCCCGATCACCGTCGGCACGCCGACATACATCCCCTTGAGGCCGTAGGCGCCGTTCACATAGGCCGCGCAGGGCAGCACACGCTTCTGGTCCTTGAGATAGGCTTCGGCCATCTCGATGGCGCTGGTGGCAGGCGCGTAGAAGGCGCTGCCGGTTTTCAGCAGGCCGACGATCTCGGCGCCGCCGTCGCGGGTGCGCTGGACGATGCCGTCCAGCTTCTCCTGCGTGGTCCAGCCCATCTTGACCAGATCGGGCAGCGGGATGCCTGCGACGGTCGAATAGCGGGTCAGCGGCACCATGGTATCGCCATGCCCGCCCAGAACGAAGGCGGTCACATCGCGCATCGAGACGCCGAATTCGAGGCTCAGGAAGTGGCGGAAGCGGGCCGAATCCAGCACACCGGCCATGCCGCAGACTTTTTCATGCGGCAGGCCGCTGAACTCGCGCAGCGCCCAGACCATCGCGTCAAGCGGGTTGGTGATGCAGATGACAAAGGCGTTGGGCGCATGCTTGGCAATGCCCTCACCCACGGATTTCATCACCTTGAGGTTGATGCCCAGCAGGTCGTCGCGGCTCATGCCGGGCTTGCGCGGCACACCGGCGGTGACGATGCAGACATCGGCCCCGGCGATATCGGCGTAATCATTGGCGCCTTTCATGCGGGCATCAAAACCCTCGGACGGGCCCGATTGCGCAATGTCCAGCGCCTTGCCCTGCGGCGTGCCCTCGGCAATGTCGAACAGGACGACATCGCCCAGTTCCTTCATCGCGGCCAGATGCGCCAGCGTGCCGCCGATCTGCCCCGCGCCGATGAGTGCGATTTTGGGTCGGGCCATGGGTAACCTCCGAATGTCCAGGTGGATTGTTGCGCGGTGGTTAGAGGGTCGCGCAACGAATCGCAAGTGTTCCGCGCCGCACTGCGGCACTGCTATCCCTAACACTTGTCATTTCCCGCGCATGGCGCCAAGGCTTGCACGTCATGCAGGCGGCGGGCAGGAGGGCCGAACATGCCGGAACTGACGCCAGAGGCCTGGATCCTGGCGATTTTGGCCGCCTCGGCGATCGGTCTTGCCAAGGGCGGGCTGGCGCTGGTGGCGGTGATCGCGGTGCCGATCCTGTCGCTGGTCATGTCGCCGGTGCAGGCGGCGGGGCTGCTGCTGCCGGTCTATGTCGTGTCCGATATCGGCGGGCTGCTGGTCTATCGGCGCCATGTCGACCGGGCGGTTCTGCGCTCGGCTTTGCCGGGGGCGGTGATTGGAATCGGCGTGGGCTGGGCCACCGCGCATCTGGTGCCGGTGCAGGGGGTGACGCTGATCGTGGGGGTGATCGGGCTGGTCTTTGCGCTGAACGCGCTGCGCCCGAAGCCGCCGCCGCCCCCCCGGCCCGTCTCCGCTGCGCGCGGCAATTCCTGGGGGGTGCTGGCGGGCTATACCAGCTTTGTCAGCCATTCCGGCGGGCCGCCCTGGCAGATCTATGCCCAGCCGCTGCGTCTGCCCTCGCTGGTCTTTGCGGGCACCACGACGTGGTTCTTTGCGATCGTGAACTGGGTCAAGCTGTTGCCCTATGCCGCCCTTGGACAGCTGTCGCCCGACAATCTGGCGATTGCGGCGGTGCTGACGCCGGTGGCGCTGGTCTCGGTCTGGCTGGGTCTGCGGCTGGTGCGGGTGATCCCGCAGGCGCTGTTCTACCGGCTGATCACCTGGGGGCTGCTGATCGTGTCGGTTCGGCTGGTCTGGCAGGGGGTTGCGGGCTGAGGCGGCCGGGCCTTGCCGGGGGCGGTGGCCGGGGGCGCTTCGCCCCGTCGCCGGCTGGTTCTTGAACCAGTGGCGCACCAACCGGCGACCCCCAGAGGATATTTGGACCAAGGCAAAGATGAGGGTGCGGTGCGCTTGTTCTGAGGGCCGCGGCGGGGCAGGGTGCGGCTGTCTGGTATTCTTGAGGTGTGTGATGGCCCGTCCGATGCGTTCGGCTTTGTATATTCCTGCCGCCAATCCGCGCGCGATGGAGAAGGCGCGGGGGTTGCCCGCCGATGTGATCATCTTTGATCTGGAGGATGCGGTCGCGCCCGAGGCGAAGGTTGCTGCGCGCGATCATCTGGCATCGGCGCTGGCGGGGGATTACGGCGGGCGGCTGCGGGTTGTGCGGATCAACGGGCTGGCGACCGGCTGGGGGGCCGATGATGCGGCCTTTGCCGCGCGGGTTGCCGGGCGGATCGACGCGGTGCTGCTGCCCAAGGTGGGCGGGGCCGGGGATCTGGACCGTGCCGCGGCGCTGCTGCCGGGGCTGCCGCTCTGGGCGATGGTCGAGACGCCGGGCGGGGTGCTGGAGGCGCCCGCCATCGCGGCGCATCCACGGCTGGCGGCGCTGGTGATGGGCACCAATGATCTGGCCAAGGAGCTGAATGCCCGGTTCCGCCCCGATCGCCTGCCGCTGCTGCCGGCGCTTGGGGCCTGTCTGCTGGCGGCACGGGCGCGGGGGCGGGTTGTTCTGGACGGGGTGTTCAATGCCTTTCGCGATGGCGACGGTTTGCGCGCCGAATGCGCGCAGGGCCGCGACATGGGGTTTGATGGCAAGACGCTGATCCATCCCGATCAGCTGGCGATCGCCAATGAGGTCTTCGCCCCCTCGGCCGAGGAGATTGATCTGGCGCGGCGCCAGATTGCGGCCTTTGAGGAGGCCGTGGCCCAGGGCCGGGGCGTGGCGGTTCTGGATGGCCGGATCGTCGAGAACCTGCATGTCGAGACCGCGCGCCGCAGGCAGGCTCTGGCTGAGGCGATTGCGGCCAGCGGCTATTGAGGGCAAGCTGCCCGCTAAGATCGTCCAGCAAGAGGAAGCCAGATGTTCATCCTGATTCTGGGCGTTGCCCTGTGGTGGGCCGCCCATCTGTTCAAGCGTTTCGCGCCCCGGCAGCGGGCCGCGATGGGCGACCGTGGCAAGGGGCTGGTCGCGGGCCTGCTGATCCTGTCGGTCATTCTGATGGTGATCGGTTATCGCGGCGCCTATGGCGCGTTTTTCTGGGGCGCGGGCCCGGCAACGGTCGGCATCAACAACCTGCTGGTGCTGCTGGGCTTCTATCTTTACGCCGCCGACGGCATGAAGACCCGCGTGACCGCGCATCTGCGCCACCCGCAGCTGACCGCCTTTTCGCTGTGGGCCTTTGCGCATCTGCTGGTGAACGGCGATCTGCCCGGCGTGATCCTGTTCGGGGGCCTGCTGGTCTGGGCGCTGGTCGAAATGGTGGTGATCAACCGCGCCGTGCCGGTCTGGACCCGCCCTGCCGGTCCGTTTCCCGCCCGCAAGGAGGCGATGGCCGCCGCAGGTGCCGTCATCGTCACCATTGTCGTGGGCTTGATCCATGGCTGGATCGGGCCCTGGCCCTTTGGAGGTGCGTGATGCCGATGATCTATCGTCTGATCACCGAGGATGACACGTCGCAGTTCTGTCACCGCGTCAGCGAGGCTCTGTCGAAGGGCTGGCAGCTGCAGGGCAGCCCCGCGATGGCATTCGATGCCGCGCGCGGGGTGATGCGTTGCGCCCAAGCCGTCACGAAAGAGATCGAGGCGCCCTATCATCCCGACATGAGGCTGGGGCAGCAGTGACGCACCGTGCTGCGGTGTGGATTCGGGGCGGGTTGCGACGTCCCGCGGCCCGGTTGCGCTAACCATGGCGCGGGTTTGCCATGAATGTGATCGCAACGCCCGCGGACTGTGATCACGCACGGGGCTACTGTGATCACAAAGCGCCCAAATCCGCGCCATTTCCGCGCAGGCTCTGGAATCTGCAAGTGACAGTTGCGAGAAAACAGGCCAAGAGACCAGAAATCGCCAGCCCGTGCGGCCAGCCCGAACCTGATTTGGGCGTCTGCTGCGGGTTCTGTCTGAACCGACAAAGGAGGGCCGCCTCATGGCCGACGTGAACCGGGGTAACCGGCCGCTTTCCCCCCATCTTCAGGTCTATCGCCTGCCGCTGCCAGCGATCACCTCGATCCTGACGCGCATCACCGGCCACGCGCTGGTGGCGGGTCTGCTGCTGCTGGTCTGGTGGCTGGTCGCCGCCGTCAGCAGCCCCGGCGCATTCGCCACAGCCGACTGGGTGCTGCGGTCGTGGATCGGCTTTCTGGTCATGACCGGCTCGGTCTGGGCGCTGTGGTTTCACGCGCTGTCGGGCATCCGCCATCTGTTTTACGACAATGGCATCGGGCTTGAGATCGAGGACGCCAAGCGCGCCTCATGGGGCATCATCATCGGCTCGGTCGCGCTGACCCTGCTGAGCCTCATTATCTTCTTCATCGGCTGAGGGCAGGGAAACATGCGATACATCACCCCCCGCAAGGCGGCCATGGGTCTGGGCTCGGCCCGCTCGGGCACCGCGCATCACTGGAACATCACCGTCAGCAGCTATGCGCTGGTGATCCTGACGCCGCTGTTTCTGATCGCCGTGGGGCAGGGCATCGGCCTGCCGCAGGCCGAGGTCATCGCCCATTTCGGCCGCCCCTTCCCGGCCATCATCACGGCGCTGTTCGTGATCGTGGGCATGCTGCATTTCATCAAGGGCTCGCAGGGCGGGGCGATTGCGGACTATGTCCACGGCACCGCCCAGCAACTGACCATGATCGCCATCGCGGTCTTTGGCTGGGGCGTCATTGCCGCTGCGATCTTCGCGCTGGCGAAGATGGCCTTTACCATCATCGCGATCTGAGGACGACATGGCAGCTTACGAAACCCAAACGCATGAATATGATGTCGTCGTCGTGGGCGCTGGCGGTGCCGGTCTGCGCGCGACGCTTGGCATGGCCGAACAGGGTCTGCGCACGGCCTGTGTGACCAAGGTATTCCCGACCCGCAGCCATACCGTGGCCGCGCAGGGGGGAATTGCCGCCTCGCTGTCGAACATGGGGCCGGACAGCTGGCAGTGGCACATGTATGACACCGTGAAGGGCAGCGACTGGCTGGGCGACACCGACGCGATGGAATATCTGGCGCGCGAGGCCCCCAAGGCGGTCTATGAGCTGGAGCATTACGGCGTGCCGTTCTCGCGCACCGAGGATGGCCGCATCTATCAGCGCCCCTTTGGCGGCCACACGACCGAATATGGCGAAGGCCCCCCGGTGCAGCGCACCTGTGCCGCCGCCGACCGCACCGGCCATGCGATCCTGCACACGCTGTATGGGCAATCGCTGAAACATAACGCGGAATTCTTCATCGAATATTTCGCGCTGGACCTGATCATCACCGATGGCCGCTGCACCGGCGTCGTCTGCTGGAAGCTGGACGACGGCACCATGCATGTGTTCAACGCCAAGATGGTGGTGCTGGCGACCGGCGGCTATGGCCGCGCCTATTTCAGCGCGACCAGCGCCCATACCTGCACCGGCGACGGTGGCGGTATGGTGGCGCGCGCGGGCCTGCCGCTGCAGGACATGGAATTCGTGCAGTTCCACCCGACCGGCATCTATGGCTCGGGCTGCCTGATCACCGAAGGCGCACGCGGCGAGGGGGGCTATCTGACCAACTCGGAAGGCGAGCGTTTCATGGAACGCTATGCGCCGACCTACAAGGATCTGGCCAGCCGCGACGTGGTCAGCCGCTGCATGACGCTGGAGATCCGCGAGGGTCGCGGCGTCGGCGCCGAGAAGGACCATATCTTCCTGAACCTGATGCACCTGCCGCCCGAAACGCTGCATGAACGTCTGCCGGGCATCAGCGAAAGCGCCAAGATCTTTGCCGGCGTCGATGTGACCCGCGCGCCGATCCCGGTGATTCCGACCGTGCATTACAACATGGGTGGAATTCCCACGAACTATTGGGGCGAAGTCCTTAATCCGACAGAAGAAAACCCAGATGCGGTCTTCCCCGGCCTGATGGCTGTGGGCGAGGCGGGCTGTGCCTCGGTCCATGGCGCGAACCGGCTTGGCTCGAACTCGCTCATTGACCTCGTGGTGTTTGGTCGCGCGGCGGCGATCCGCGCCGGGCAGGTGGTGGATCGCGAAGGCGCCATCCCGTCGACCAACACGGTCGAGGTTGATCGCGCGCTGGACCGGTTCGACGGGCTGCGCCATGCGAATGGCACCGTGTCCACCGCCGATCTGCGCGATCAGATGCAGCGCACCATGCAACTGGACGCGGCGGTGTTCCGCACCGACAAGACCCTGGCCGAGGGCATGGGCAAGATGGAGGCCATCGCAGGCAAGCTGGATGACCTGAAAGTGACAGATCGTGGCTTGATCTGGAACACGGACCTGATGGAGACGTTGGAGCTGACGAACCTGATGCCCAACGCCCTGACGACGATCGTCGCGGCAGAAGCCCGCAAGGAAAGCCGCGGCGCACATGCGCATGAGGACTGGCCTGAGCGGGATGACGCCAACTGGCGCAAGCACTCGCTTGCCTGGGTCGATGGGAACAAGGTTAAACTGGCCTACCGCCCCGTCCATCTGGAGCCGCTGACCAAGGCCGAGGAAGGCGGGATCGACCTGCAAAAGATCGCTCCGAAGAAAAGGGTTTATTGATGCGCTTCAATCTTATTGCTGCTTTCGGTCTGGCTGCCGCAACGCTGGCTGGTTGTGTGGCGCCCGTGCCGATGGGCGCGCCTGCCGTGCCTTCCGCCCCGGTGGCCGCGGCTGCACCGACCATTCTGGACGCGGCCTCGCGTCAGGTGGCCCGCAACACGATCAATAGCGAGATGCAGCGCCGTCTGCCGGGCGCGAACACCGCGCCCTATACCGATTGCGTCGTCAACAACGCGACCACGGCCGAATTGATCGACATCGCGCAGATGTCGCGTTCGGGTGTGACCGGCACGGCGGACAGCGTCGCCGCGATCGTCTCGCGGCCTGCCACCACGCAGTGCATCGCGGCTGCGGCACGGACTGCCTGATAACATGAGCGTCGCGCGGACCCTCGGTCTTGCTCTGCTGCCTCTGGGGCTGGTCGCCTGTGGCCCGGTTCCGGTCGCGCAGGCAGAGCAAAGCTGCCT
>NZ_JBKBVD010000014.1:81225-83583 GCF_046289755.1 Paracoccus sp. (in: a-proteobacteria)
CGCGCGCCCCCCCCCCCCCCCCCCCCCCCCCCCCCACGCCCGCCTTGCCGAACGGCCACGCGGTGAGGTGGCGGTTGGCATCGGCTCGGGTCCGCACGGCACCCGCAGCTCGGGCCGCGTGACGCTGGAGGTGAGCAGCGATTACATGATGGGCCGCGATCCGGCCAGGGTGTTTGACCGTTGCGTCGTCAACCGCTCGGGGCAGATGCCCACACGCCCGCTGAGTGATCAGCCGGGCTGGCGGGGCTGAGGATGGCGCGGCCAGAGAACAGCGCAACGCCCATGGGCCGGTCGATGATCCTGCATGTCGGGGTCCAGAAGACCGGCACGACCTCGTTGCAGCGCTTTCTGCGCCGCAATGCGGGCGACATGGCCGATGCCGTGATCCTGCGCACGCCCGAAGAGGGCACGCCGATGCGCCCGCTTGGCCGCGCAGCCATCCGGCTGAGCCTTGCACCCGGAGATGACAATGAACGGCTGTTCCGGCTGGCCTTCGAGGATGTGCTGGACACGGTGCCCGACGGGTCGCAGACGGTTCTGATCAGCCACGAGAATCTGGCCGGTGCGATGCCCGGCAATGGCGGCGAGACGCGCCTGTTTCCGATGCTGCCCCGGATCGTGAAACTGCTGGACAAGGTCGCGCAGGAGCGCGGCTTTGCGCCGCAATTCGTGGTCGGTACGCGCCGTATGACCCAGTGGAAGCCCTCGGTCTGGGCGCAGGCCGTGCGCACCGATGGCTATCCCCGCGGATTTGACGAATTTCAGGCCGAGGTCTCGGACCTGCCCGGCTGGGGCGATCTGATGCGGCGGCTGTCGGCGGCACTGGCGCCCGGTTGCCTGCACCGGCTGCGGCTGGAGGATGAGGCCGATCCGGCCCGCCCCGGCGCCCAGCTGTTGCGCATCGCGGGCCTGTCTGAGGCGCGGATTGCCGCGCTGGCGCCGCTGGAGGGCCGCTCGATGGAGCGTCTGTCTGCGGGTGCGACCGAATTTCTGCGCCGGATCAATGGTCTGGCGCTTAACCCTCATGCGCGGGACAAGGTCGCTGATCTTGTCGCGCGTTCCCAGACACTGTTTGCGGCTGACGCGCCGCCCAAAGGCACTTCCTGAAAGGAGCATCCCATGGTCCAGTTCACCCTGCCCAAGAACAGCCAGATCCGGGTCGGCAAGACCTGGCCCAAGCCCGAGGGCGCGACGAATGTGCGCAAGTTCAAGATCTATCGCTGGGACCCGGAAACCGGCGAGAACCCGCGTCTGGACACGTATTTCGTGGATCTGGACAAATGCGGCCCGATGATTCTGGACGCGCTGATCAAGATCAAGAACGAGATTGATCCCACCCTGTCCTTTCGCCGGTCCTGCCGCGAGGGGATCTGTGGCTCCTGCGCGATGGTGATCGACGGCGGCAACCGGCTGGCCTGCATCTTCGGCATCGACGAGGTCAAGGGCGATGTCGCGATCTATCCGCTGCCGCATATGCCGGTGGTCAAGGATCTGGTGCCCGATCTGACGCATTTCTATGCCCAGCATGCTTCTGTGAACCCCTATCTGCAGACCGTCTCGCCCACGCCCGGCAAGGAATGGAAGCAGTCGATCGAGGATCGCAAGAAACTGGACGGTCTTTATGAGTGCATCCTGTGCGCGTCCTGTTCGACCTCGTGCCCCAGCTACTGGTGGAACGGCGACCGCTATCTGGGACCGGCCGCCCTGCTGCACGCCTATCGCTGGATCATCGACTCGCGCGATGAGGCGACGGGTGATCGTCTGGACGAGCTGGAAGACCCGTTCAAGCTGTATCGCTGCCACACGATCATGAACTGCACCAATACCTGCCCCAAGGGTCTGAACCCGGCCAAGGCGATTGCGGCGATCAAGCACATGATGGTGGAACGCGCGGCGTGATCTGCGCCCGCGGGTCAGCCCTTTGTCATGGCTGGTTCCGGTGACAATTCCCATGGCGGGCCTGTGCCCGCCATGGAGGGTGCCGGTGTCGGTCGGACGGGGTGCGCCCACAGGCTGCGGGGCAGGCAAAGGCCCCGAAACCGCGGCACCGGTTCCGAAGCCCGCTTGACTTCCCCATCCCGCAGCTTAGGTCAGCCCGCATGACCCAGCAGATCACCCTGTCCGGCGCCCCCGAGGGCTATGATGCCGCCCTGATCGCGCGCGAGGCCGCCCGGCCCGAAAATCGCGGCGCGCCCGTGATCCATATCGCCCGCGACGACAGGCGGATGGCGGCCACGCGCGCCTCGCTGGCCTTTCTGGCGCCGGGTCTGCCGGTGCTGGATTTCCCGGCCTGGGACACGACGCCCTATGACCGCGTCTCGCCCGCGCCCGAGATACAGGCGGCGCGGATGGGCCTGC
>NZ_JBKBVD010000073.1:0-12394 GCF_046289755.1 Paracoccus sp. (in: a-proteobacteria)
GGCTGGAAACACGGGGACCAACATCATGCACGCCTATCGCAGCCATACCTGCGGCGACCTGACCGCCGCCCATGCCGGGGATACCGTCCGCCTGTCGGGCTGGGTCCACCGCGTGCGCGATCACGGCGGCGTGCTGTTCGTCGATCTGCGCGACCATTACGGCATGACGCAGGTGCTGGCCGACAGCGACAGCCCCGCCTTTGCCGCGATGGAGCGCCTGCGCGCCGAGACCGTCATCCGCATCGACGGGCGGGTGAAGCTGCGCGATGCGTCGCTGGTCAATGCCAAGCTGCCCACCGGCGAGATCGAGGTTTACGCCACCGATGTCGAGGTGCTTGGCCCCGCGGATGAGCTGCCGCTGCCGGTCTTCGGCGATCAGGACTATCCCGAGGAAACCCGGCTGGCCTATCGCTTTCTGGACCTGCGCCGCGAGAGCCTGCACAACAATATCATGCTGCGGAGCAAGGTGGTCCGCTCGATCCGCAACCGCATGTGGGATCAGGGCTTTACCGAATTCCAGACCCCGATCATCACGGCGTCGTCCCCCGAAGGCGCGCGCGATTTTCTGGTGCCCTCGCGCCTGCATCCGGGCAAGTTCTATGCGCTGCCGCAGGCGCCGCAGCAGTTCAAGCAGCTGATCATGGTCGCGGGCTTCGACAAGTATTTCCAGATCGCGCCCTGCTTCCGCGACGAAGACCCCCGCGCCGACCGCAGCCCCACCGATTTCTACCAGCTCGACCTTGAGATGTCCTTTGTCGAGCAAGAGGATGTCTTTGCCACCATCCAGCCGGTCATTCAGGGTCTGTTCGAGGAATTCGGCGGTCGTCCGGTCGATAGTGACTGGCCGCGCATCCCCTATGCCGAGGCGCTGCTGAAGTACGGCAGCGACAAGCCCGACCTGCGCAACCCGATCGAGATGCAGGTCGTCAGCGATCATTTCCGGGGGTCCGGCTTTGGTATCTTTGCCAAGCTGCTGGAGCAGGCGGGCACCGAGGTCCGCGCCATTCCCGCGCCCACGGGCGGGTCGCGCAAATTCGCCGACCGGATGAACGCGTTTGCCCAACAGCAGGGTCTGCCGGGGATGGGCTATATCATCTGGCGCAAGAAAGGCACCTACGATCCGGCTGAATACAAAGTTGTTCGTGATCTTTTTACCGGGAAAGAGCGGCTCGCCAAGGATGGGGATGGGCTACTCGCATACATTGCTGACAAGCACTCCAAGGACGCTGCCGCACAGGAAATTGCTGATGCGCTAAGTTCAGGCGACAGGACGAAAGCAGAATTTTTGATTGAAGCGCATTTTGGCGAGATTGAGGCCGCTGGTCCTATCGCCAAGGCGCTCGGCGTCGAAAAGACCGAAGCCATCCGTGTGCAACTGGGTCTGGCCGAAGGCGACGCCGCCTTCTTCCTCGGCGGCAAGCCCGAGCAGTTCGAGGCGGTCGCAGGCCGTGCGCGGAACGAGATCGGGCGCGAACTGGGTCTGACGCAGGAAAACCAGTTCAAATTCGCCTGGATCGTCGATTTCCCGATGTATGAGAAGACCGACGAGGGCAAGATCGACTTCAGTCACAACCCCTTCTCGATGCCGCAGGGCGGGATGGAGGCGCTGAATGGCGACCCGCTGGACGTGCTGGGCTATCAATACGATCTGGCCTGCAACGGCTATGAGCTGATCAGCGGCGCGATCCGCAACCACAAGCCCGAGATCATGTTCAAGGCGTTCGAGCTGGCAGGCTATCCGGCCTCGGAGGTCGAAAAGCGCTTTGGCGGCATGGTCAAGGCGTTCCGCTATGGCGCGCCGCCGCATGGTGGGTGCGCGGCGGGCATCGACCGCATCGTGATGCTGCTGGCCGATGAGCAGAACATCCGCGAGGTGATCATGTTCCCGATGAACCAGCGCGCCGAGGACCTGATGATGGGCGCGCCAAGCGAACCCACCAACGAACAGATGCGCGACCTGCGCCTGCGCGCCCTGCCGAAAGAGTGATCGGCTTCCCCCGGCGCCAGACTGCTGCCGGGGGCTGCTAGATTTCGGCCACGCGGGCCAGACGGTCATGGACCATGCTGCTGACCCGCGCCAGATCGGTCGCCAGCGCGTTGCCTGCCTGATGGTCGCGCGCCAGCGCGGCCGCCGCAGCCTCGAGCGCCGGGTCATGGGCCGAGCGGGCCACCCCCGCCAGAAACCGCGCGATATAGTCGATCGAGGTCGTGTCACGCGCGCTGTTCAGGATGTCGGCCACATGGGCCAGATCGTCGCGCAGGCCCGAGGTGTCGGGCTGGATCATGTCGTCGGGCAGCAACCGCAGCCCGTGGCCGGTCTGGTCGGCGGGCAGGACCGACAGGATCGCCTGCTGGAATGCCGCAAGGCTTTCGATCGGCTTGGCCAGAAACCCGTCGGCGCCTGCCGCCAGTGCCGCAGGCCCGGCATCGGGATCGCCGGAAATGCCCAGAATGACCGAAACGCGCGGCTCGGCCTGTGCCATCTGGCGGATCAGGCTGGTGCCGTCGCCATCGGGTAGCCCCAGATCGACGATCACCACGGCCGGGCGATAGGTCTGCAGATGCCGCGCCGCCGAGCGCAGGCAGTCGGCGCGGCGGATGCGCGCACCCGAGCGCAGACACAGCAGGCGCACGGCCTCGCTGGCAAAGCGCGAATCCTCGACCACCAGCACCGTCAGCCCGGCCAGCGGGCGGCGCGGCAGCGATAAACGCCACATGGGCAAGGGCTTGTCCGTTCCGGTTCCGGCAGTTGTCAGCATCGTTCAGTCCCCCTGTTACGGCCTCTCACCAGTAAAGCGCCGATTCGCTAAGGCGCGGTTAACCGCGACCGGTTTTTCTTTCCCCCTGCCGTTGAAAGGCGTAGAAACCCGGCCAGACCGGAGGGTGAGATGATCGGACGACTGAACCATGTGGCGATTGCCGTGCCCGACCTTGCGGCGGCGGCGGCGCAATACTGCGAGACGCTGGGGGCGGTGGTGCATCCGCCGCTGGACCAGCCGGAGCATGGTGTCACGGTGGCCTTCATCGACCTGCCCAACACCAAGATCGAACTGGTTGCGCCCTTGGGTGAGGGCAGCCCGATCCGGGGCTTTCTGGACAAGAACCCGGCGGGTGGCATCCACCATATCTGCTATGAGGTCGATGACATCCTTGCGGCCCGCGACCGGCTGACTGCCAGCGGCGCGCGGGTGCTGGGCACGGGCGAACCAAAGACCGGCGCCCATGGCAAGCCGGTGCTGTTCCTGCACCCCAAGGACTTCAACGGCTGCCTTATCGAACTGGAGCAAATCTGATGAATCTGACCGGCGGTATCGTTCTGTTTGCGTCTTTGTGGTTTCTGACGCTGTTCGTGGTCATGCCCATCGGCCAGCGCAGTCAGGCCGATGCGGGTGAGGTGCTGGCGGGCACCCATGCCGGTGCCCCTGCGGGCGTGGCCTGGCGGCGCAAGCTGATCTGGACGACGCTGATCACGGCGCTGATGTGGTCGGCGATCGCCTATGTCATCTTCAGTGGCGCGATCACGCGGGCGGATATTTCCAATCTGGATCAGCTGATCCGCTGACCATCTGGAACAGATGCGCGAAGGCCGCCGCCGCCAGCAGCGGCAGCGCGATATTCACCACCGGGATCGTCAGCCCGATGGCCACCAGCACCCCGGTGACGAACACCGTGCCCGAATGGCTGCGGCGCAGGGCATGGGCCTGCGCCTCGGGCAGGTGGCGGCGGGCGGCCATCTGGAAGAATTCGCGCCCCAGCAGCCAGCCATTCGCGCCGTAAAACAACAGCGGCGCCAGCGGCCCCAGAAACGGCGTCAGCAGCAGCGAGACCAGCCCGATGGCAAGCACGGCCAGCATGACCGCGCCCGCCTCGATCAGGCCATCCATGAAATCGGGCGAGACACCTTGGCGGCCGGGATAGTGCAGCCGCTCGACCGCCTCGGCGACGTTTTCGGCAAACAGGCCGGAAAAGGCGGCGGCGACCGGCGCCATCAGGAAGAACCCCAGCAGCGGAAACAGCGCCAGCGAGCCCCAGGACAGCATCACGCCGAACTCGATCTGGCCCAGCAGCGGCAGCGTGATCCCGCCCGGCACCCAGAGCCGCAACAGCCAGAAAATCACCACCTGCAGGCCGATGAACAGCCCGATGGTCAGCGCGATCCCCAGCAGCACCAGCCGCAGCACCGAAGGCCGCAGCAGGTCCCGCCAGCCGCGCAGCAGCGCCTGAACCGCGCGGATCATTCCAGCCAGCGCGTCTTGGCGGCGATGTCGGGGCGCGGGCGGTCGGGCGGCGGCGTGCCGCGCGTGCCGATATGGACCAGCCCGGCGATCCGTTCGGACGGCTCAAGGCCCAGATGCGCCTGCGCAAAGGGCTGGTTCAGCGCGGCAAACCCCGTCAGCCAGCTTGCCCCCCAGCCCGAGGCCAGCGCCGCGTTCACCAGCCCCAGACAGACCGCGCCCACCGACAGCATCTGCTCCCATGCCGGAACCTTGGGGCTGTCGACGGGCGCATAGACCACCGCCACCACCAGCGGTGAGGCCAGCGCCGAGGCGGCCTTGTCGGCGGCAGCAGCGTCCTGCCCGTCCGCCAGCACGGCGCGGTGCAGGGCGGGGGCAAGCCGGTCCAGCGCGGGCCGGGTCAGCACGACAAAGCGCCACGGCTCCAGCTTGCCGTGATCGGGGGCGCGGGCGGCAAGGGTCAGCAGGCGCGTGACCTCATCGCGGTCGGGGGCAGGGGCGGTCAGCAGCTTGGGCGGATGCGAACGGCGTGCGGCCAGAAAGGCCAGCGCGGCCTCGTTGCGATGTTCCATGGCGGTCTCCTGTGGCGGTCACTTGCCTCGGGCGCAGGGCGCAGGGCGTAGGGTGCGGGGCGCGGTTGGGGCAAGATGTTTCAGATGCGGCGCGGGGCTGCAAGCGGGCTTGTCTTCGCCGCGTCCCGGCGCAAGACAGGGGCATGGTCGATCTGTCCCACCTTGCCACCCCCGGCACCACCATTGCGCTGCGCGCCACCCCACGCGCCCGGCGCAATGCCCTGAGCCTGAGTGACGGGCAGTTGCGCGCCCATGTCACCGCCCCGCCCGAGGATGGCCGCGCCAATGCCGCCGTCACCAAAATGCTGGCCAAGGCGCTTGGGGTGGCGCCGTCGCGGCTGACGCTGCTGCGCGGGGCAACCGCCCGCGACAAGCTGTTCCGTCTGGACTAGCCGCGCGGCTCCAGCCGGTAATTGCCCTCGGGCAGGTTCAGCGCGGCGCGCAGCTCGGCCAGCTGGTGCAGGGTCAGGGTGACGCGCACGACCTCATCCCCGTCATGGCTCATCTGTTCAAGCACCACCCGGTCGTCGAAATTCAGAATGACCACATCCTCGTTCAGAGGGCGTGTGTTCGGCTCTGCCTCGTCGATCAGCGTGATGACGGTGGCGTCGAAATCATGCTCGATGGTGAACATCGCATTCTCCTGTCTGGCTCGTCCCGACAATCGCGTGATCCGGGGCCGGGGGCAAGCACCGGGGTTTGCGCCCGGTTTCTGCGCAGGATATGCTGGGTCCAGCAAGCAGTATGACAAGATCGGGACGGTGCCATGGGGCTGAGGTTAAGCGGGTTTCCGGCACTGATCCTGTCAGGGTTTCTGGCGCTTGGGGCCTGCGCGCCGATGCCGATGGATATGCCGACCGCGCCCGGCCCCGCTGTGGGACAGGTCACGCGGATCACCCTGCCGCAACCGGCAGCGTCGCATCAGGGCACACCCGATGCCGCCGCGCGGACCTTTGTGCAGGTGATGCGTCGGATGGAGCCCGCCGTCCGCGAGGAATGCCTGCTGCGCCGCACCCGCCCGATCAGCTGCGAATTTGCCTTTGTCGTCGACGACCGGCCGGGGATGGAGCCGAACGCCTTCCAGACCGTGGACCGCAACGGCCGCCCGATCGTGGGCTTTACCCTGTCGCTGATCGCCCAGACCCGCAATGCCGACGAGATCGCCTTTGTCGTGGGCCACGAGGCGGCGCATCACATTCTGAACCACCTTGACCGGCGTTCGGGGGCGGCCACGGCGGCGGCGGTCGTGCTGGGCTCGCTTGCCTCGGCCTATGGCGGCGATCCGTCGGCGGTCGAACGCGCGCAGCAGCTGGGCGCCTCGGTCGGGTCGCGCTATTACTCGCGCGAATGGGAGCTGGAGGCCGATTACCTCGGCTCGATCATTGCGCTGAATGCCGGGTTCAACCCGCTGAACGGCGCCCGCCTGTTCGAGCGCATCGCAGATCCCGGCAACCATGTTCTGGGAACCCACCCCTCGCGGGCGCAGCGGATGGGGCAGGTGGCCCGCGCTGTCAGGGATGTCGAGACGGGGCGCATAAGGTAGACCGCCCATGGCAGCCCGGATCGAGAGGTTCAGCCGCGTCAGATGGCTTTTGCTTGAAAAGACCCAGAAACTCTGGGTCCGGGTGACGGGCTTTGCCGTTCTGGGCGTGCTGACGGCGGCGCTGGGGTTTTTCCTTCAGCATGTGATCCCGGACGGGCTGGCGGGCCGGATCGGGGTCGATGCGGTCGAATCGATCCTTGAAATCATCGCCTCGTCCATGCTGACGGTGACGACCTTTTCGCTGTCGATCCTGACGGCAGCCTATGCCACGGCCAGTTCGGGCGCGACGCCGCGTTCGGTGCGGCTGCTGGTGCGCGACCCGACCAGCCAGACCGTGCTGGCGACATTCATCGGCGCGTTCGTGTTCAGCCTCGTCAGCCTGATCATGCTGAAAACGCGGCTTTATGGCGATGAGGGCCGGGTGGTTCTGTTCGGCGCGACGGTGCTGGTGATCCTGATCGTCGTGATCTCGCTGCTGCGCTGGATCGACCGGCTGGGCGAGATGGGGCTGATCGGCGACACGCTGGCCCAGCTTGAAGGCGTCACCTCGACCGCGCTGGCCGAGCGGCTGGCATCGCCCTGGCTGGGGGCCAACCCGCTGCGCGGCCCCCCGCCCGAGGGATGCACGCCCGTCTTCCCCGACAGGGTCGGCCATGTCCAGCATTGCGATATGGCGCGGCTGTCGAAACTGGCCGAAGAGCATGGGGTGACGGTCTATCTTCAGGTCACGCCGGGGGATCTGGCCCATCCCGGTCAGCCCGCGCTGGTGGTGGCCCATATGCCGCCAGAGGCTGGCGATCTGGGCGCGCAACTGCTGGCCTGCCTGACCCTGCGCCCGCAGCGCGACTTTCGTCAGGACCCCCGCTTTGGCTTTGTCGCCCTGTCCGAGATGGGCCAGCGCGCGCTGTCGCCTGCCGTCAACGATCCGGGCACCGCCATCGCGGTGGCGCAGGCCGTGCTGCGCATCATGTCGCAATGGCGCGAACATGCCGTGCCCGAGGTCAGCTATCCGCGTCTCTATCTGCCCTCGTTGACCGTGGCCGAAATCCTGCGCGACAGCTTTCTGCCGCTTGCGCGCGACGGGGCCGCCTATGCCGAGGTGCATCTGTCCCTGCAGCAGACCCTGCTGGCCCTTGGTCGAATAGCACCGCAGGTTTTTGCGACCTCCGCTGGCCAGCTGTCTGACGACATGCTGCGCCTTGCAGATCTGCCCGCGATGCTGCCCGAGCAGGCTCAGCACCTGCAAGATGTCGCAAAAAAGATCCGAGCGGACGGTCAAGACGTTGTGGCTTTGGGGTAACCGGCCGACCACGACGCGAAAAAACTTACAGGTTCTTAAGAAAAAAGCTGGCAAGTCGGCGGGTTTCTGCTTTACTCCAAAAGTGCTTAGAATGTGAACAGATATAGCTTGACAAGTGGACGTTGTGCGTCCTGACGGAAGAGGGTTCTCCATGATCGGTGTCGTCGTTTGGGCAAATGAGTTGCGCGAAAAGGCGATCATCTGGTGTGAAGATCAGTCTACCCTCGCCTATCTTCAGGGCCGTGCAAACCTGTGCGATCCGGGGGGGAAGTGGCCGCTTCCCGGCGATCTGGTCGAGCTTGAGACCCGCACGATCGGCAATCTGCGCCATGCCCTGTCGGTCTCGATGCTGTCCGAGCAAAGCTGCCCGCACCTTCCTCATGTGCTGGCCAACTCATCCCCCGCCAGAACCGAGCCGCATCTCCGGGTCGTCAGTTCGCGCGACGCAGGCCCCTCACAGGACACGCGCGAGATCATCGCGCGCCCCCGGCCCAGAACGACGGCGGCGCGCTGAAGTCAGGCGGGCTGCGGTTCAGACGCCGCGCGCGAGTGCCGCAACCCCTGTGCGCGCAATGTCGATCAGCCCCAGCGGACGCATCAGATCTGCGAAGGCATCCAGCTTTGAGGGCGTTCCGACCAGTTCGAACACAAAGCTCTCCAGCGTCGAATCAACGACATTGGCCCGGAAAATCTCGGCGATCCGCAGGGCCTCGACCCGTTTTTCGCCGTGACCCCTGACCTTGAACAGCCCCAGTTCCCGCTCGACCGCCGGGCCCTCGACCGTCAGGTCGTGGACCTCGTGCACGGGTACGATGCGGCCAAGCTGCGCCTTGATCTGTTCGATCACGGCGGGCGTGCCGCGCGTGACCACGGTAATGCGCGAGCGGTGCCCGGTATGGTCCACCTCGGCGACGGTCAGGCTGTCGATATTATAGCCGCGACCGGAAAACAGCCCGATGACGCGGGCCAGCACACCCGGCTCATTCTCGACCATCACGGCAAGCGTGTGGCTTTCCTCGACCTGCGAGTTCGGGTCGCGCAGGTCATAGGCCGAATGGCTCGACATGCCCTTCTGGATGTTCAGTGCGTTCATGATCCTACCCTTTTCCTTGCTGCGTCCGGTCAGACCAGAACCGCGCCTTCGGACTCGATGACGCCCAGAGTTTCAGCCTCACCCAGCAGCATCTCGTTATGCGGCTTGCCCGAGGGGATCATCGGGAAGCAGTTCTCGTGCTTCTCGACCAGCACATCCAGAATGAACGGGCCGTCATAGTCGAGCATCTGCTGGATTGCCTCGTCCAGATGGGCGGGATCGCGGACCTGCGCGCCCTTGCATCCGAAGGCCTCGGCCAGCTTGACGAAATCGGGCAGGCTGTCGGACCATGACTGGCTGTACCGCTCGCCATGCAGCAATTGCTGCCACTGGCGCACCATGCCCAGCCGTTCGTTGTTCAGGATGAACTGCTTGACCGGCAGGCGGAACTGCACCGCCGTTCCCATTTCCTGCATGTTCATCAGCCAGCTGGCATCGCCCGCCACGTTGATGACCAGCGCGTCCGGATGCGCCATCTGCACCCCGATCGAGGCCGGCAGGCCATAGCCCATCGTGCCAAGCCCGCCCGAGGTCATCCAGCGGTTCGGTGCCTCGAAGCCCAGATATTGCGCGGCCCACATCTGATGCTGGCCCACCTCGGTGGTGATATAGCGGTCATGGTCCTTGGTCAGCGCCTCAAGCCGTTCCAGCGCGTGCTGCGGTTTGATGATGGTGCTGCTGTTCCGATAGGACAGGCATTTCTTCGCGCGCCACATCCCGATCTGCTGCCACCAGCCGTCCAGACCCGCACGGTTCACCTTGCGGCCGCGCGATTTCCAGACCTTCAGCATGTCTTCCAGCACATGGCCGACATCGCCGATAATGGGCACATCGACGCGCACGACCTTGTTGATCGAGGACGGGTCGATGTCGATATGCGCCTTGACCGAGCCGGGGCTGAAATCCGCGATCCGGCCGGTGATACGGTCGTCAAAGCGGGCGCCGACATTGATCATCAGATCGCAGCCATGCATCGCCAGATTGGCCTCATAGGTGCCGTGCATCCCCAGCATCCCCAGCCATTTGTCGCCCGAGGCCGGATAGGCGCCCAGACCCATCAGCGTCGAAGTGACCGGAAAGCCCGTGGCCTCGACCAGTTCGCGCAACAGCTGGCTGGCGCCGGGGCCTGAATTGATGACGCCGCCGCCGGTATAGAACACCGGGCGCTCGGCCTGCTCGATCAGTTCGACCAACTGCGTGATCGCGCCCAGATCGCCCTTTTTCACCGGCTGATAGCGGCTGGCCTCGACCTGTTTCGGGCCGACATAGGTGCCGGTTGCAAACTGCACATCCTTGGGGATGTCGACCAGAACCGGGCCGGGCCGCCCCGACGTGGCGACATAGAATGCCTTGTGGATCGTCTCGGACAGCTTCTCGGTGTCCTTGACCAGCCAGTTATGCTTGGTGCAGGGGCGGGTGATGCCGACGGTATCGGCCTCCTGGAACCCATCGGTACCGATCATGAAGGTGGGCACCTGACCCGACAGAACGACCAGCGGGATCGAATCCAGCAGCGCGTCGGTCAGACCGGTGACGGCATTCGTCGCACCGGGCCCCGAGGTCACCAGCACGACGCCCGGCTTGCCGGTCGACCGGGCATAGCCCTCGGCCATATGGACGGCGCCCTGTTCGTGGCGCACCAGAACATGGGTGATGTCGTTTTGCTGAAAAATCTCGTCATAGATGGGTAGCACCGCCCCGCCCGGATAGCCGAATACGCAATCGACGCCCTGATCGCGCAGCGCTTCGACCACCATTCTCGCACCCGTCATTGTTCGGGACATATCTCTAGCTCCATCACAAGATCATCTGACCGCGGGCGCATCATCGCCCTCCCGCGTCGGCGCAAACTATTGTCGCGTCCGGGCAGGGTCAATGCCTTTGGATGGAGAAAATGACGCAGGTTCGCCCGCTTTTGAAATTATATTGCGCGTAACCTGGTGGTCGGTCGGGCGCTGGCTCAGCGATCGAATTGCGGCAATGCGATCCGGGCGACCTGCTCGACAATGGGATCGACCGACAGGGGGTGCGCCTCGTCGGAATGGGCAATGGGGTCGCCGATGTCCTGCCAGGCGCCGTTCTTGTAGATTTCCAGCGCGCTGAACCCGGCCTTGTAATCCATCTTGCGGCTGCCGGGCACCCAATAGCCCAGATAGACATAGGGCAAACCGGCGGCGCGGGCGATCTCGATATGATCCAGAATGATATGGGTGCCCAGGCTGGTCGCGCGCAGCCGGGGGTCGTAAAAGCTGTAAACGAGGCTCAGCCCGTCATCCAGAATGTCGGTCAGACAGACGGCGGCCAGATGTCCGTCACCGGCCTCGACCTCGGGCAGGTTCGCGTCATTGCAGCGATATTCGATCACCCGCGTCTTGACCGGCGTTTCCTCGATCATGGCCGCGAACTCGAAAATATCCATATCGGCCATGCCGCCATCGGCGTGGCGGCTGTCCAGATAGCGGCGGAACAGATCGAATTGCTCCTCGGTCGCCCATGCGCTGGTGGCCAGCCGCCGCAGCGCACCGTTGCGCGCCCGCACGCGGCGCTGCGTGCGCGTGGGCGTGAAATCCGCCACCCGGATGCGCGCCGACATGCAGGCCACGCAGGTCTCGCAGCTGGGCCGGTAAAGAACATTCTGCGAGCGGCGAAACCCCTGCCGCGACAGGGCGTTGTTCAGTTCGGTCGCGTTGTCGCCCTGAAGGGCCGTGAACAGTTTGCGTTCAGCCCGGCCGTGCAGATATGGGCAGGGCTGCGGCGCCGTCACATAGAACTGTGGCGCATGCGGCAATGTATGGCGCATCAGGCGCCCTCCGCGCGGGCAGTGAACGGGTCAGGGCTGTTCATCCCGAAGCTGCGCCATCCATGTCGCCTGTGGTTGTAATGCGAAAGCCTAACAACGATTTTCTGGCACGCCAAGCGCGGAAAGCCGCGACGGCGCCATGAATAGCGATATGCGGGGCCGGATGTTGCGTTGACGCCCCCCTGCCTTTGCGCAGATCATGGGCGCATGAGCTTTGCCCGACGCATCACCCGCCTGCCGCTGCCGGTCGATCCCGACCGCGCCTCTGACCTGACCGCGCTGTTTGCGGGCCTTGAACCGCCCTTGCGCAACCTGATCGCGGGGGCCGGGGGCAGCAGCCCCTATCTGGCAGATCTGATCCGCAAAGAGGCGGGCTGGCTGCCGCAGGGGCTGGACCATGACGATGTCGTGGCCCGTGAGACCGACGGTTTCGAGGCGCTGTCCCCCGATGAGCTGAGCGTGGCCCTGCGCCGGGCCAAGCGGCGCGTGGCGCTGATGACGGCGCTGGCCGATCTGGGCGGCGTCTGGCCGCTGGAACAGGTGACCGGCGCGCTGTCCGATCTGGCCGACCGGGCCGTCGATCTGGCCCTGCGCGCCCATGTCGCGGTCGAGGCGCGGCGCGGCAAGCTGCCCGAAACCGATGCCGACGCGGGCGGCGTCTTTGCGCTGGCGATGGGCAAGGGCGGCGCGGGCGAGCTGAACTACAGCTCGGACATCGACCTGATCGTGTTGTTTGACGAAACCGCCTATCCCGCCGACAGCCAGATGGAGGCCCGCGCGGCGCTGATCCGCGCCACCCGCAAGATGGCCGCGACCCTGTCGGACGTGACCGATCACGGCTATGTCTTCCG
>NZ_JBKBVD010000074.1:0-12074 GCF_046289755.1 Paracoccus sp. (in: a-proteobacteria)
CCGGCAAACCACCAGATGATCAGGCCGACCACCGGCAGAACCAGAATCAGCAGGATCCACAGGATCTTGGTGCCGTTGCTGGCATTGGTGTTGATGATCGAGGCGATCGCCCAGACATCCAGAGCAAAGACGATGATCCCGAACAGCCAACCCATGCCGCAACCTTTCCCGTTACACGCGCCCTGGCGCGCCCCGATCCGAACACCGGGGCGCGCCACATGGTTCCCGCGTCAGAGCACGTAGCGCGACAGATCGGTCGAGCGTGCCAGATCGCCCAGATGCCGCTCGACATAGGCGGCGTCCACGCTGACCGCCTCGCCGCTGCGGTCGGGCGCGGCAAAGGACAGTTCCTCGAACACCCGCTCAATCACGGTATACAGCCTGCGCGCGCCGATATTCTCGACCGAGGCATTCACCTCGGCGGCGATCCGCGCCAGCGCGGCAATGCCGTCGTCGGTAAAGGTCACGCCGACCTCTTCGGTCGCCATCAGCGCGGTGTATTGCAGGGTCAGCGCATTGTCGGTCTCGGTCAGGATGCGGACGAAATCCTCTTCCGTCAGCGCCCGCAGCTCGACCCGGATCGGCAACCGGCCCTGCAATTCGGGCAGCAGGTCACTGGGCTTGGCGACGTGGAACGCGCCCGAGGCGATGAACAGGATATGATCGGTCTTTACCGGGCCGTATTTGGTGCTGACGGTGGTGCCCTCGATCAGGGGCAGCAGATCGCGCTGCACCCCCTCGCGGCTGATGTCGCCGCCGCGCGCCTCGGTCCGGGCGCAAACCTTGTCGATCTCGTCGATAAAGACGATGCCGTTCTCCTGCACCGCCTCCAGCGCGGCGGCCTTGACGGCATCGTCGTCCAGCAGCTTGTCGGCCTCTTCCTCGATCAGCAGCTCATAGCTTTCGCGCACGCTGACCTTGCGCCGGACCCGGCGCCCGCCAAAGGCCTTCATCAGCGCCGACAGATCCATGCCACCGCCCATGCCCGGCTGCCCCGGAATCTCCATCCCCAGAGGCGAGGAATTGTCCTGTACCTCCAGCTCGATGACGGTGTCGTCCAACTCGCCGCGCTTCAGCTTGTCGCGGAACATCTGTCGGGTGCCGTCGCGCGCCGCATCGCCCGCCAGCGCGCTGATCACCCGCTCTTCGGCGGCGTGATGGGCGCGGGCCTTGACCTCGTCGCGCATCCGGGCGCGGGTCTCGGCCATCGAGGCATCGGCCAGATCGCGGATGATCTGCTCGACATCGCGCCCGACATAGCCGACCTCGGTGAACTTGGTCGCCTCGACCTTGATAAAGGGCGCATGGGCCAGCTTGGCCAGCCGCCGGCTGATCTCGGTCTTGCCGACGCCGGTCGGCCCGATCATCAGAATGTTCTTGGGATAAACCTCATCGCGCAGATCATCGCCCAGCCGCTTGCGGCGCCAGCGGTTGCGCAGCGCCACGGCGACGGCGCGCTTGGCGTCGTTCTGCCCGATGATAAAGCGGTCCAGCTCGGACACGATCTCGCGCGGTGTCAGGTCACTCATCTGCTCTCTCCGATCACGGGCCCGGCGCGGCGCACCGCTCGCCCCTTCTTCTTCATGAAAATATCCTCGGGGGGTCCGGGGGGCGAAGCGCCCCCGGCGCCCTCATCTCAGCCGATCGTCTCGACCGTCAGGCGGCCGTTCGTATACACGCAGATCTCGGCCGCAATCGCCATCGCGCGCCGCGCGACCTCTTCGCCGTCCAGATCCGTCTCCATCAGCCCGCGCGCGGCGGCCAGCGCGAAATTCCCGCCCGACCCGATCGCCGCCACGTCATGTTCCGGCTCCAGCACATCGCCCGCCCCGGTCACGACCAGCAGGTCCACCCCGTCGGTCACGATCAGCATCGCCTCCAGATTGCGCAGATACTTGTCGGTGCGCCAGTCCTTGGCCAGATCCACGCAGGCGCGCTGCAACTGGCCGGGCGCGGCCTCCAGCTTCTTCTCCAGCCGCTCCAGCAGCGTGAACGCATCGGCGGTCGAGCCTGCAAAGCCCACCACCACGTCGCGCCCGCCGGGCGACAGGCGCCGTACCTTGCGGGCGCTGCCCTTCATCACCGTCTGGCCGACGCTGACCTGGCCGTCACCGGCCACCACGACCTTGCCGCCACGCCGCACCGCCAGAATGGTGGTGCCGTGCCAGCCGGGAAATTTGTCCTCTGCCATGGTCGCTCCGTTTTTTTCAGTCAGCAGTCAGATATGGACAGCCCGCCGCGCTTGCAACCCGTTGAAAAACGCGCGGTCCCGCCCTAGCGTCCCCCCATGCCCGGAAAGCACGCGCTGAACATCTATCTTCACCCCCCGATCCTGCACACTGCCCAGGCGGGAAAGCTGGGCTTTCTCAACCGTATGCGCGCTATGCTGGAGCCACGGGGCTGGCAGATCACGATCCGCCAGTCCGGTCCGCAGGCACGGGCCGAGGCCCCCCTGCGCTCGGGTTATGCGCTGTTCAACATGGAGCGTCCGACCCATGACCGCGCGCTGACCTTTCGCCTTGCCTATCACTACCCCTATTGGCGGCTGGAGCGTCTGGCCGAGCGCTGGCGCTGGCCGATTGCGCGGGCCGCATTTGATCCCGCCCGGATCGAGGATCACGCCGCGCAGAATTTCGCCCGCCGCCTGCGCGCCCGCGTGCGGCCCGGCCCTGATCCGGTCACGGGCGATCACATCCTGATCCCGCTGCAGGGCCATATCCGCCGCCAGCGCAGCTTTCAGGCCGCAAGCCCGGTGCAGATGATCCGCGCCGCCGCGGCCACCGGGCGCCCCTGCATTGCCACGCTGCACCCCAAAGAGACCTACGACCCCGATGACCACGCGGCCCTTGACCGGCTGAGGGATGAGTTTTCCAACCTGACCATCGGCGACGATACGCCCGGAGGGTTGCGCGACTGCGCTTTTGTCGTGACCCAGAACAGCTCGGTCGGTTTCGACGGGCTTGTCCTGGGCAAGCCGGTGGTCCTGTTCGGTCAGTCCGATTACCACCATGTCTGCCTGAACGTGTCACAGATGGGCACAGCCGAGGCGCTGGCCCGCGCGCCCCTCCACCGCCCGCAGACTGAGAAGTTCCTCGACTGGTTTTTGCGCCGCACCGCGCTGGACATGATGGCCGCGGATGCCGATGACCGGCTGCTGGCGGCCATGAAAAAGGGCGGCTGGCCTGTCTAGACCGCCGCCCCGTGTCAGTACAAAGGTCTGATCGCTCAGACCGATTCGTCGATCCAGCTTTTCAGCGCGGCCTTGGGCGCCGCGCCCATGCGGTTCGAGACGACCTCGCCGTCCTTGAACATGAACAGCGCCGGAATGCCGCGCACGCCAAGCGCTGCCGCCTGCTCGGGATTCTCATCGACATTGATCTTCACGATCTTGACCTTGCCGGCATATTCGTCCGACAGCTCTTCCAGCGCCGGGCCGATCTGTTTGCACGGGCCGCACCATTCGGCCCAGAAATCGACGATGACCGGGGTGTCGGCCTGACGCACTTCGGCGTCGAATTCGGCGTCGTTCACATGCACGGTGGCCATGCTCAGCTCCTGTTCTTGCTTGGGGCCGGGAATGGACCGGCTGATCTGTTATACTTAACAGCTATGAACCCGAGGGCCGGGGGTCAAGACCGGCCAGGGCCTGATCCAGCAACTCGCCGGGCAGAACCATCAGGCTGCGGGTCGCGGTCCACAGAATGCCGGTCTCGATCCGGCGGTCCGGCCAGATGCCGTGCAGTGCCGCCCGGTAGGCCGCCATCTGGCGCAGGATGCCAAGCGGCGTGGCCTGCGGATCGGCGGGCACGTCGGCATTGGTCTTGTAATCCACCGCCAGAATCCGGTCAGGTCCGACGATCAGCCGGTCCACCACGCCGTTCAGCACCCCCAGCCCCGGCAAGGGCGCGGTCAGCGCCACCTCGGCCAGCACCTCGTCCTCCGGGCCGGGGCGCATGACAACCGCCAGATCGGGCGCGCCGATCACCGCCTGCGCCTCGGCCAGCAGATCGGCCAGCTCGGGGCCATCGGGCAAGCCGCCCTCGGCCCCGGCCAGCACCGCGCGGGCCAGACGCGGCCAGTCGGGCGCGGGATGATGGGGCAGATGTTCCAGCAGCAGGTGCAGCCGGGTGCCGCGCAGCATCGCCGCCTCGCGGTCGCCGTCCGAGGCCGCGCCGATCACCTTGGCGCCACCAAGCCCGCTGGCCGCGATGGGGGCGGTATATTCGGGCGGCGGCGGCGGCATCCGCAGCGCCCAGTCCGGAACCTCATGCCGCAGAACGGGGGGGGCAGGGGCCGCCTCCGCCGCGTCGGGCCAGTCGCCAAAGGACAGGCGCATCGCATCACCCACGCCCTCGATCGGCACCGTGCTGCGGGTCAGATCGGCGCGCCCGGCGCCCGAGGCGATGACGCTGTGCCAGCTGTCCAGCCCGTCGCCCGTCTCGCCCGCCGCCGCCACGATCAGCCAGCTTTCCGCCCGCGTCATCGCCACATACAGCAGCCGCCGCCGTTCCTCTTCCTGCCGCGCCTCCCATGCGCCCACGGCCAGCGCCACCGCGTCGCAGCGATCCGCCGCCGTGCCGCGCCAGACCGGCATTCCCCCGACCGCGACCGTGCGGCCGCCCTGAGGGGCGCGGCGCTTTTGCGTCTCGGGCAGGATCACCACCGGGCTTTCCAGCCCCTTGGAGCCATGCACCGTCATCACCCGGATCAGCCCGCCCGCGCCGCCGGGCAGTTGCCGCTTCACCTCGACCTCATCGCTTTCCAGCCAGACCAGAAAGCCGGTCAGCGAGGGCGTCTCGACCTGCTCATAGGCCAGCGCCTGCGACAGCAATTCGTCGATCCCGTCCTCGGCCTCGGGGCCAAGGCGGGCCAGCAGGGCCGCGCGGCCCCCGTGGCGGGTCAACAGCCGCGCGATCAGGTCGTGCGGGCGCAGAAAATCGGCCTGACCCGCCAGATCATTGAACAGCTCCTGCGCGGCATGGTGCGATGAATGGCGCAGCCGCGCCCAGAGGAATTCGCGCGCCTTGCGCCCCACTGCCAGCCGATACAGATCATCCTCGGACAGCCCGAACAGGGGCGAGCGCAGGCTTGCCGCCAACGCCAGATCATCCTCGGGCGTGGCCAGCACGGCCAGCGTGGCGGTGATGTCGCGCACCGCCAGTTCGGCGGCCAGCTTCAGCCGGTCGGCCCCCGCCACCGGTAGGCCCGCGGATTTCAACGCGCCGATCAGCGCCTCGAACAGGGCGCCGCGGCGCTGCACCAGAATCTGGATGTCGCCCGGCCCGATGGGACGCGGCTGGCCGGATTTCGCGTCCGTGATTGGCGTGCCCAGCATGGCGGCGATCTGGCGGGCCACGGCGCGGGCCAGTTCGACCTCGGCGGCGTTCTCGGCGGGCGCGTCGATGGGGCGGGTCCAGTCGCCCTCTTCGGGCTTGTCGGGCGGGGGGATGGCGGGCCAGATGTCCACCCGCCCCGGCAGGCCCGCGCGAAAGGCGATGTGGTGGGGCGCGTCGCCCAGACCCTGCGCGGCCTCGCCCTGAAACACCGCATCGACCAGCCCCAGAACCGCGGGCGATGAGCGGAAGCTGTGCGCCAGCCCGCGCTGCTGCATGGGTTGCTGCGCGGCCTCGAAACCGGCGGCAAAGCGGTCGCGCATGTCTTCGAACACCGCAATATCGGCGCCCTGAAAGGAATAGATCGACTGTTTCGGATCGCCCACCACGAACAGCGTCCGGGGCCGGTCATGGGCGCCCGCGCCGCTGGTGAATTCGTCGGTCAGGCGGCTGATGACGCGCCATTGTTCGGGGCTGGTATCCTGCGCCTCGTCCACCAGAATATGGTCGATCCCGCCATCCAGCCGCCACAGCACCCATTGCGCCATGCTGGATTCCTCCAGCAGCAGGGCCGTGCGGCGGATCAGATCGTCGAAATCCAGCCAGCCATGGGCGGCTTTGGCCTGCGCCAGCCGCAGGGTGAAGGCATGTCCGAAACGGTGCAGGGCGTGGGTCTTTTCCGCCGCCGCCAGGGCGTGCAGATGCGGGCGGGCCAGCTCGACCCGCTCCATCAGCGCCTCAAGATCGGCCATGAAGGGCGCGCAGGCGCCCTCGCGCAGGGCCTTGGTCGGGATCGCGCCGGTCTTGGCGGCAAAGGGCGCCTTGGCCTTGGCGCCAAACAGAAGGCATCCGCACAGAACGCCCAGACCCGCCATATCAGGCGCGCGCCAGTTGCAGGACAGCAGGGTTTGCCCCAGCTTGGCATCGTTGGTTCCACCCGCCAGCAGCGGCGGGATCAGCGCGTCGAACAGATCGCCCTCATCGCCCGAAAACACCTGCGCCAGCAGCGCATCGGCGGTCAGGCCCGCAGGCAGGTCCAGCGCCGCCCAGATCGCGGCGGGGTCGGGGGGGCTGGCAAAATCCGTCTCGGACAGGCTGGCCAGAAAGCGGTCGATGTCATCGCCCGAATGCAGACGGGTCAGGTCCGCGATGGTCGGGTCGCCCGCCTCGGCCATGTCTTCGAGAATGCGCGCGCGCAGGGCACCGGCGCTGCGGTCGTCCAGCTCCGAGAACCCCATCGGCACGCCGGCCTCCAGCGGGAACCGACGCAGCAAGGCGGCGCAAAAGCTGTGGATCGTCTGGACCTTCAGCCCGCCCGGCGTTTCGATGGCGCGCGCAAACAGGCGCCGGGCATCTGCCAGATCGGGGGCCAGATCAGGCTCGCCCGCCTCGCCCAAGGCGGCCAGTTCGGCGCGCAGCGCAGGCTCGGGCAGCATCGCCCATTGGCCAAGGCGCCCCAGCAGGCGGTTCTGCATCTCGGTCGCGGCGGCCTTGGTATAGGTCAGGCACAGGATGCGTTCGGGCGCCGTGCCCGCCAGCAGCAGCCGCGCCACCCGGTCGGTCAGCACGCGGGTCTTGCCCGAGCCCGCATTGGCCGTCAGCCATGTCGAACGCTGCGGATCGGCGGCGGCGATCTGGTTGCGGGTCGCCTCATCCATGATCGCCCACCTTTTCCGGGCGTGCCGGGTCGGTCAGCGCCCATTCGCCATAGCGCGCCAGATGATCGTAATCGCCCGCGAAGGACAGCATCTGCGGCGCCCGCATCGAGGTGAAGCCCACCGCGCCGGTCATATAGGCCGCCAGCAGGCGGACGAAGCCCTCCCAGTTCTCGGCCTCAAGTTCCGGGGAATAGGCGCGGTCAAAACTGCGCCCCTCGCCGCCCAGCTGGATATAGCGGATGCCCGCGACATCGACCGGACCAAGATCGGGAAAGCCGCCGCGCCGGGCCATCGCGGCCTGCAGGACCAGTTGCTTTTCAAAGGCCGCGATCTGCTTGTCACTGGGCGGCGGGCCGGATTTGTAGTCATAGATCACCACCCGCCCGTCATTCAGCTGGTCGATCCGGTCGGGCCGCGCGGTCAGCGTGACCTCAAAGCCCGGAACGCGGATCTTGCCCCGGTTCTCGATCACCACCGGGCGGCCCTCGGCGCGGCGGGCCAGTTCGTCGGTGACGATCTGATCGGCAATGCCCGCCATGCGCGCCGACCAGAAGGCGCGGGCGGCGGGCCAGGGCACGTCGCGGGCCAGCACCTCATCGGCCAACGTCAGAAACCGCGCGCGCAGCGCCTCGGGCGGCATGTCGGGGTCGGGATCGCTGCGCAGCAGCGCCTCGACGATGGCATGCAGGGTCTGGCCGCGCAGCGCCGCGTCGGGCTGCGGGCGCAGCGGTGCCAGCGGGCGCAGGCGCAGCACGCGCTTGGCATAGATGGCGTAGGGGTCGCGGATCAGCAGGGCCACATCGGTCACCGGCAGATCGCTGAAGGGCGCGCCGGGCGGGATGGGCGCGGGGCGGGCGGCGGGTTGCGCGCTGCCGGTTGGTCGTGCCAATGCCTCGGCCATGGCCAGCCAGATCCGGCCCCGCTGGCGCATCTCGGCCAGTGCCTGCGGGCCATTGCGGCCGGGCAGCCCGCTCATCAGGTTCATCAGCCGGTTCAGCCAGCGCGAGGGGATCGTCTCGGCCTCGGCATCGCGGCGGGCGCGGGTCAAAAACACCTTTCGCGCGCCGATGGCCTGCTGGAAATCATGCGCGGCCAGCCCGATCTGGCGTTCGGGCACCGGCAGCCCGGCGGCCAGCCGCATCTGCCGCGACAGCCAGGGATCGGGCGAGGGGGGCTGCGGCCAGCCGCCCTCGTTCAGGCCCGACAGGATCACCGTGCCATGCCCGAAAAGGCGCGCCTCGCGCGGGCCACGGATGCGCAGGCTGTGGTCGGTCGAGATGTCCTCGCGCACGGCTTTTTGCTGCAACTGGCTGATCAGCAGGGCGCAGAAATCGCCCGGCGCCATGGCCGGGCCATGGCCGGCATGTTCGGCCAGATGGTCCAGCACCGACCGCGTCGTCAGGCCCGCCTTGCCCTGCCACAGGCGCGAGGCCGCCACATCGCCATCCGGCCCCGCCGCCAGCGCCTCGGCCAGCGCGGTCAGGTCGGCCAGCCGGTCGGGCAGCGGGCGCGGGCCACGGTCGCGGGCAAGCGGCGCGATGCGGTCCAGCATCCCGGCCAGCCAGTCGGCCCAGATCTTGCGCGCGGCATCGCCTTTGGTCGCCCAGTCGCGCAGGAATGCCGCATCGGGAAAGGCGGGGCCATGGCCGCGCAGATGCAGTTCCAGATCGCGGGTCTGCAACAGGATCTGGTTGCGCGCAATCGCGTCCGAGCCGGTCGCGGTCAGCGGATGTTTCAGCAGGATCAGCAGCCGGTCGATGGTCAGCGCCTCGCCGAACAGCGCGGCGATCTGGCGCAGAAACAGCCCCGGCGCGGTCAGCGGCAGCGGCCGCCCGGCGCTGTCATCGGGAAGGATATGCCAGCGGTCCAGCGCCCCCGCGACGCGCCGGATCAGCCCGCTGTCGGCGGCGATCAGGGTGATGTCGCAGCCCCGCTCGGCGCTGTCGCGCATGATCAGGGCGATGGCCTCGGCCTCTTGCCCCGGCTGGTCGGCCTCGATCAGCGTCAGGCCGTCGGTGGCCGGGATCAGGTCGGGCAGGGACGGGCCCTCGGCGATCCATTGATCGGTCACCGGCGCCGGGCGAAGCGCCAGCGAGATCAGCCGGTTGCGCGCCTCGCAGGGGGGGGTGGCATCGGTCCAGCGCCGTGGCGCACCTGCCGCCAGCAGCGGCGCATAGCGCGCCTGCGGGTGATCCGCCGCGCGTTCGTCAAGGCTGTCCCAGACCGCTTGCGGCTGGTCGAAATCATAGCCGGGCAGCACCACCGCCCCCTGCGGCAGCGCCATCACCGCCTGCATGAACAGCCGCGTCGCCCCGTGCGAGCCGGTCGAGCCCGCCACGATCACCGGCCCGTCGGGCAGGTTCACGCCCTGCGGCCAGTCGCGGGCGGCAGCCTCGGCGGCTGCGCGCTGACGCGAGGCGCTGTCCTGCGCAGGGTCATCCAGATAGAACCCGGCGGCGATGCGCAGGAAGGCCAGCGCGTTCTGCCAGTGGCGCGCGTGATCGCCGGTGTCGATCGCCTCAAGGGCTGCCAGATCGCGGCCCTCGCGCTGCATCTCGGCCATCAGATCGGCCAGCGACTGCGCCAGCAGGGGCACCGATTGCGCGGTCAGGTCGGGGCGGGCGGCGACCAGTTGCGCCAGTTGCAGCTGACGTTTCAGCGGCGCCTCGGGCGGGTCGGGCATCAGCACCGGGCCGGGGTCCATCGCCGTGACCGAACGCAGGCGCGGCAGCAGCAGCGGACCCCGCGCATCCAGCGCCTGACGGATCGACGCCATGGTCGAGGTCGCGTTGACATAGACCGTCACCCGCGCCAGCGCCTGCGGCGGCTGGCCCGCGAACCGCGCCAACAACCCGCGCACGAATTCATCCGCGAAGTCGACACCCGGCGGCAGGGCATAGAGGCCGCTGAGGTCACCCATCCAGCAGCGCCTCGGCCAGCGGGATCGCCTGCGGATAGCCGACATCGCACCAGCCGCCCGGATGCACGATGCCGTAAGCGCGCCCCCCCTCGATCAGCAGATCCCACAGGCGGTTGAGCGAGAACGCCCGTTCCGGGATCTGCGCCAGCAGGTCGGGGCGGATGATCTGGGCGCCGCCATAGACGAAACCGCCCTGACGGGTGATGCGCCCCGCATCGTCCAGTGCGAAATCGCCTGCGCCCTTGCGGCCCACGGCCTGCGCCAGCGGCACCAGCATCAACAGTGCGTCCATCCGGCTGGCGTCCCAGCCTGCGGCCAGCGCGGTCAGCGGGTTGGGGCCGGTCCAGACCACATCGGGGTTCAGCGTCACTACCGGCCCGTCCCCCAGCAGCGGCCGCGCCTTGCGCAAGCCGCCGCCGGTGTCCAGAAGCGCGCCGGCCTCGCTGCTGATGGCCACGTCCTGCCCCTGCAGATGGCGGCGGATCTGGGCGCCCAGATAATGCGTGTTGACCACCACCGGCCCGGCGCCCGCCTGCGCGCCCAGATCCAGCGCGCGGTCCAGCAGGGTGCGGCCCGCGACCTCGATCAGCGGTTTGGGGCGCATGTCGGTCAGCGGGCGCATCCGTGTGCCCAGACCGGCGGCAAAGATCATCAGCGGGAAGGGCATTGCGCGCGCAGCCTTTCGGTCAGGTGGGGGGTGGGGGCGGGCACGTCGCGCAGGGCTGCCGCCAAGGGCGCCAGCGCCGGATGGGCAAGGTTCGTCTGCACATGGGCCCAGACGCGCGGCATCAGGTCCAGATAGCGCGGCTTGCCGTCGCGCAGGCAGAGCCGCGCGAAAATCCCCATGATCCGCAGGTTCCGCTGCGCGCCCAGAACCGCATAGGCGGCGGCGAACCGCGCCGGATCATGGCCGGTGGCGGCCAGATAGCGGGCGATGGTGTCGCGGACCACCTCGGGCGGCACATCGCGGCGCGCGTCCTGCAGGGCCGAGACCAGATCATAGGCCGGGTGGGCCGCCACCGCGTCCTGATAGTCGATCAGCCCCAAGGGCGCCGCACCGCGCCAGATCAGGTTCTCGGCATGGAAATCGCGCAGCGCCAGCACCGGGGGCATGTCGGCCAGCGCGTCATGCAGCGCGGCGATCAGCGGGCCGATGTCGCGCGGCGCGGCCCCGGCGGCGGGCAGATACCATTCCCCGAACAGCCCCACCTGATCCGCCATCGCCGCCCCGTCCAGCGGCGCCACGAAACCGGGCACCGGGTGGCGGTGCAAATCGGCCAGCAGATCCGCGATCCGGTCATAGGCGGTGGCGGTCAGCGCCGGGTCGTCCTGCAACACACGGGCCAGCAGATCGTCGCCCAGATCCTGAACCAGCGCCAGACCCTGCGCCGCGTCACAGGCCAGCACGGCGGGCGCGCCAAAGCCCCGGTCGCGCAGCCACTGCGTCATCGCCAGAAAGGCGTCCATGCTGCCGCCCGGATCGTCCATCAGCACGGCGCGGCCCTGCGGCCCCTCCAGCCGGAAATAACGCCGGGCGCTGGCATCCCCCGCCAACGGCCGCACCCGCGCCTCGGCCCAGCCCGCCTGCGCGACAAAACCCGCCCGCGCCGCCAGCCGTTCGGCCAAACTTGGGGCGCCGGGCATCTCCAGCACGATCTGGCGCAGGTCGGGGTCGGGCAGGGGGGTCAGCCACAGGGTCATCGCGCCGGGGGGCGCGGCCTCCAGCCGGTCGGGCCATTCGATCAGGCAGATCGCCTCGCGCATGGCATCGTCAAGGCCCAGCTCGTCCAGTTCGGACGGATCGGTCAGACGATACAGATCGGCATGCCAGATCTCGGTCCCCATCGGGTCGGCATAGGTCTGGACCAGCGTGAAGGTGGGGCTGGGCACGTCCTCGGCCAGCGCGCCCTGGCGGGCGCGGATGAAGGCGCGGGCGAAATGGGTCTTGCCCGCGCCCACCGGCCCGTCCAGCAGCACCGTCTGGCCGGGCGCCAGATCGGCGGCCAGCATCCGGGCCAGCCCGGCGGTCAGGGTCTCGTCGGCGATGAGGCGCGTTGTCATGGCGCTGTTCTAGCCAATGCCGCGCGCGGGGGAAACCGCTCAGACGCGGCGCCGCGCCTCGATCAGCAGGGCCAGCGCGCCAAAGCCCGCCGCCAGCGCCCA
>NZ_JBKBVD010000075.1:0-11954 GCF_046289755.1 Paracoccus sp. (in: a-proteobacteria)
GAACATGTGTTTTTCAGCGACAGCGGCTCGACCGCGGTCGAGGTCGCGCTGAAAATGGCGCTTGGGTACTGGCGGCACGAGGGCGACGGGCGGCACCGGATCGCGGTGATCGAGGACAGCTATCACGGCGACACCATCGGCACGATGAGCATGGGCGAGCGGGGGGTGTTCAACGCCGCCTATGACCCGCTGATGTTCGCGGTGGACCGGCTGCCCTTTCCTGCGGGCGATGGTGCGGCGACCCTGGCGGCGTTCGAGGAACTGGCCGCATCGGGGCAGATGGCGGCGCTGATCCTTGAGCCGCTGGTGCTGGGCGCCGGGGGGATGCGGATCTATCCCGCCGCCGTGCTGGTCGGGCTGCGCGCGATCTGTGACCGCTATGACGTGCTGATGATCGCAGATGAGGTGATGACCGGATGGGGGCGCACGGGGCGTCTGTGGGCCTGCGATCATGCCGGGGTCTCGCCTGATATTCTGTGCACCTCCAAGGGGTTGACGGGGGGCGTGGTGCCGCTGGCTGCGACTTTGGCATCGGCGCGGGTGTTTGCGGCGCATCGCTCGGTCGACCGGCGGCGGACGTTTTATCACTCGTCCAGCTATACCGCGAACCCGATTGCCTGTGCGGCGGCCCTGGCGCAGGTGCGGTTGTGGCAGGCCAGTCCGATGCAGGCGCGGCTGGATGATTTGGCCGCACAGCAGGGGGCGCATCTGGCGACTTTGGCGCAGGATGGGCGGTTCACCAATCCGCGCCAATGCGGGACGATTGCGGCGATTGATCTGGTGGTGCCCGAGGGCGGCTATCTGTCCGAGGTCGGGCCACGGATGCGGGCGCATGTGATGTCGCAGGGGGTGCTGCTGCGGCCCTTGGGCAACACGGTCTATGTGCTGCCCCCTTATTGCGTCACCGGCGCCGATCTGGATCTGACCTGGGGGGCGGTGGCCTCATTCGAGGTCTAGATCGAGCCAGACCAGTTTGCGATGCGAGGCAAGGCGTGCCGTTTCGGCCAGCGGATCATCGGGGGCGGGCCAGAGGATGCCCGCATCGGTGACGGTCAGGTGCTGAGCGGGCAGGATATAGTCCAGCCGCAGATTGCCGGGCGGGCGGTCATATTCGGCGGTGTCCAGTGCGGGGTCGCCCTTGTGGTCCGCATTGGGGCCGGTCTGGGGGGGCTGGAATGCGCCGCGTGGCTGGGGGTCCTGGGTGATCTGCAGCAGAGCGGTGAGGGCGGTGGGGTCGCCGTCGCCGTCCATGGGATCGAGGTTCAGGTTGCCGATGATGGCGAAGGGCGCGTCGGGCAGGTGGTGCAGCCAGAAGGTCAGCTCATCATGGTTGCGGGGGATATTGCGCGGCTCGAACGCCGGGGGCGTGGCCGACAGGGCCAGCAGATGCAGCGGGCCTGCGGGGGTTTGCAGGGCCACGTCCCAATGCGCGGTCGAGGACAGGCGCTGGATATCGGCATGCGGGCTGGCCGGCATGCGGTGGCCGGGCAGATCGCGCCACAGCGTCGGCGTGTGGTCGGTGGTGCCGGTGATGGGCAGGCGTGACAGGATCGCCATGCCGGACTGGCCGGTAAAGCTGCCATAGCCCTGCGCATCGCGCGCCCGGCCTGCGCGTCCGTCGCCGTCCATGTCCAGCCCGGTGGCCATGCCGCTGTTGGGCTGGGCCGCGAACTGGTGCGGCATGGGGTGGCCCTGATCCGCCAGCAGGCCGGCAAAGGCGGTCAGGGCGCGGGCGTCATAGTCCCAGTCAAAGCCGGTCAGCAGGATCGCATCGGGGGCGGTGGCCGCGATGATCTGCGCCGCCGCAAGAACCTGCGGATCGGCGCGCTGGATGTCGCGCAAAAGAAGGCCCGGCCCCTCGCGTGAGAGACCGGGGTTCCAGGTGGCAAGGCGGATGGTCTGGGCCCCTGCCGGGGTGGCGAGGGTCAGGGCCAGCGCGGCGAGTTTCAGACCCGCGAGTTTCAGACCCCCCGGCCTCAGACCCGCCAGCCTCAGACCCGCCGGCCTCAGACCCAAGGGCGGGCCTGCGCCATCTGCGTCTCGTAACTGTCGATCGAGGGCGCCTTTTCCATCGTCAGCCCGATATCGTCCAGCCCGTTCAGCAGGCAATGCTTGCGGAACGGGTCGATGTCGAAATGATAGGCGGTGCCGTCGGATGCGGTCACCGTCTGCGTCTCAAGATCGACGGTCTGGCGGGCATTGGCGCCGTTTTTGGCGTCGTCCATCAGGGCATCGACCGCCTCTTGCGGCAGCACCACAGGCAGGATGCCGTTCTTGAAGCAGTTGTTAAAGAAGATGTCGGCAAAGCTGGTCGAGATCACGCAGCGGATGCCGAAATCCAGCAGCGCCCAGGGCGCATGTTCGCGCGACGAGCCGCAGCCGAAATTATCGCCTGCCACAAGGATCTGCGCGTCGCGATAGGCGGGCTGGTTCAGGACGAAATCGGCGATCTCGTTGCCCTCGCGGTCATAGCGCATCTCGTCAAACAGGTTCACGCCAAGGCCCGACCGTTTGATGGTCTTCAGGAACTGCTTGGGGATGATCATGTCGGTGTCGATATTGACCAGAGCCATGGGCGCGGCGATGCCGGTCAGCGTGGTGAACTTGTCCATGATCTGTCCCTTATGCCTCGGCTTGCGCGAATTCGCGGATATCGACCAGATGACCCGCGACGCCTGCCGCTGCCGCCATGGCGGGGCTCATCAGATGGGTGCGGCCCTTATAGCCCTGCCGCCCCTCGAAATTGCGGTTGGAGGTCGCAGCGCAGCGTTCGCCCGGCGAAAGCTGGTCGGGGTTCATGCCAAGACACATGGAGCAGCCCGCAAGGCGCCATTCGAAACCGGCATTGGTGAAGATCACATCCAGACCCTCTTCCTCGGCCTGCGCCCGCACGAGGCCAGAGCCGGGCACGACCATGCCGCGCACGCCATTGGCCAGCTTTCGCCCGCGCAGCACATCGGCTGCAGCGCGCAGATCCTCGATCCGGCCATTGGTGCAGGACCCGATAAAGACCGCATCAATCGCAATCTCGGTCAGCGGCGTGCCTGCGGTCAGGCCCATATAATCAAGGCTGCGGCGCGCGGCATCGACCTTGCCGCCGGTGAAGCTTTCGGGGGCGGGGACCAATGCGGTGATGGGCAGCGCATCCTCGGGGCTGGTGCCCCATGTGACGGTGGGGGCGATATCCTCGCCGCGCAGCGTCAGCACCTTGTCGAAATGGGCATCGGGATCGCTGTGCAGCGTGCGCCACCATGCAACCGCAGCCTCCCATTGGGCGCCTTTGGGGGCGTGGGGGCGGCCGTTGACATAGGCGAATGTGGTCTCATCCGGGGCGATCAGGCCCGCGCGGGCGCCGCCTTCGATGGCCATATTGCAGATGGTCATGCGGCCTTCCATCGACAGGTTGCGGATCGCCTCGCCGCAATATTCGATGACATGGCCGGTGCCGCCCGCCGTGCCGGTCTCGGCGATGATGGCCAGCACGACATCCTTGGCGGTGACGCCGGGGGCGAGGCGGCCGGTGATCTCGACCTTCATGTTTTTGGATTTGCCCTGAATCAGGGTCTGGGTGGCCAGCACATGTTCAACCTCGGACGTGCCGATGCCATGGGCCAGCGCGCCGAATGCGCCATGCGTCGCGGTGTGGCTGTCGCCGCAGACGACGGTCATGCCGGGCAGGGTCCAGCCCTGTTCGGGGCCGACGATATGCACGATCCCCTGCCGGATATCGGTGACCGGGTAATAGACCACGCCGAAATCGCGGGCGTTCTTGTCCAGCGCATCGACCTGAATGCGTGATTCCTCGTTATCGATGCCCTTTTCGCGGTCCAGCGTGGTGGGCACGTTATGGTCGGGCACGGCGATGGTGCGTTCGGGCGCGCGCACCGTGCGGCCGGTCATGCGCAGCCCCTCGAACGCCTGCGGGCTGGTCACCTCGTGGACCAGATGGCGGTCGATATACAAAAGGCAGGTGCCGTCGGGCTGGCGGTCCACCACATGGGCGTCCCAGATTTTGTCATAAAGCGTGCGCGGCGCAGCGGCTGCGGGAATGGTCATGGCTGAGATCTTTCGGCTGTGATGCAGGATGCAGGCAGGCAGATGCAGCGGGCAGGCGCCCGCCAGCCATCAGCCCCGCGCGGTCACGCAGAGCGTTTCGCCATAGAAGCGCTGCGGCAGGCGCGCGCGGTCATGGATATCGAAATAACGCATCATGGGCGTGACATTAGGGCCAAGGTGACGCTGTGGCAAGGGCATCGCGGCGCGCATTCGCCCTGAATCGGACCGCTGGCGATTGAGATGGGCCGAAAAGATGCTATGTTGGTGATGCCCCTGCGCCGGGGGTTCATCGGCGCGCCGACCGGAGGATAAAACCCTGTCACAAGACGTGCCGTCGGCCCAAGGGCCGGCCATGACCACCGCGACTGCTGCTTCTGATGCAACCTCTTCTGCCGATGATGGTGATCAGATGCTGTCGCTTGTCCTGACATCGCTGGATGACGACAAGGCCGAGGATGTTGTCAGCATCGACCTGCGCGGACGTTCGGCCATCGCCGATCACATGGTGATCGCATCGGGCCGCAGCTCCCGTCAGGTATCGGCGATCGCCGAAAAACTGGCCGAGCGGGTCAAGCAGGCCACCGGCCGCAGCCCCCGGATCGAGGGCAAAGAGACCGGCGACTGGGTGCTGATCGACACCAATGATGTGGTCGTGCATGTGTTCCGCCCCGAAGTGCGCGAGTTCTATCAGCTTGAAAAGATGTGGATGCCCGCCGACGCTCTGACCCGGCTGCGCGAGCCTGCCCGCCCGCAACCCTGAGGCGCCATGCGCATCGACATCGCCGCCGTGGGGCGGCTGAAGAAATGCCCCGAGGCGGCGCTGGTCGACGATTACCTGCTGCGTTTCGCACGGACGGGCCGCTCGCTTGGGCTGCCCGCCGTGGGGATGCATGAGGTCGAGGCCAAAGGTGGCGGTATGGCGGCCGAGGCCGAGCTGCTGGGCCGCGCCATCCCCGCCGGTGCCGCCCTCGTGGCGCTGGACGAGCGCGGCGATCTGACCGATTCGCCAACCTTTGCCGCGCGGCTGGCCGGCTGGCGCGACGGCGCGCGCGATGTCTGTTTCGTGATCGGCGGCGCCGACGGGATCGGGACTTCGCTGCGTGACCGGGCCGAATGGCAGATCAGTCTGGGCCGCATGGTCTGGCCGCATATGCTGGTGCGGGTCATGCTGGCCGAACAGCTGTACCGCGCGGCGACGATACTGGCGGGCTCTCCCTATCATCGGGCGTAAGGGCCGGGGCCGGGCAAAGGGGGGCGCTCGCGCCCCCCGTCGCGTGCCGCGACTCCCCCCTGAGGATATTTCATGACCAAAGCAGGCATGGTTTGTCTTTGCATTGGTCCATAAATATCCCGGGGGTCCGGGGGCTGGCCCCCGGTCCTTCGGTTGCTGCCGCCGGGCGGGGCGCGTAGAAGGGGGAAAACCCGCGAGGCAGACATGACCAAACCTGTTGTCCTGTGCATTCTTGATGGCTGGGGCCTGTCGGACCGGCCCGAGCAGAGCGCGCCCGACCGGGCGGCGACGCCGCATTTCGACCGGCTGATGCGGGACTGCCCGCATGCGGCGCTGGTGACCTATGGGCCCGATGTGGGCCTGCCGCGCGGGCAGATGGGCAATTCCGAGGTCGGGCATACCAATATCGGCGCGGGCCGGGTGGTGGCGATGGATCTGGGCGCGATTGATCTGGCCATCGAAGAGGGCAGCTTTGGCCGCAACGGGGCGCTTCTGGACTTTGTCGCAAGGCTGAAGGCCAGTGCCGGGACCGCGCATCTGATGGGGGTTGTCTCGGATGGCGGTGTGCATGGGCATCTGTCGCATGTGCTGGCCGCTGTGCGGGCCGTGGCGGGGGCGGGCGTGCCGGTGGTGATCCATGCCGTGACCGACGGGCGCGATGTGGCGCCCAGATCCGCCGACGGGTTCATCGCAGCGCTGGAGGCCGGGTTGCCGGACGGCGCGCGGATCGGCACCGTGACCGGGCGCTATTATGCCATGGACCGCGACAACCGCTGGGAGCGGGTGCAGCGCGCCTTTGATGCCATCGTTCTGGGCCGGGGCGAGGATGCGCCGGATGCCGGTGCCGCCGTGGCCGCCGCCTGGGCGCGGGGCGAGACGGATGAGTTCGTGGCGCCTTTTGTGATCGACGCCTATAACGGCGCGCAGGACGGGGACGGGTTTTTCTGTCTCAATTTCCGGGCCGACCGGGCGCGCGAGATTCTGTCCGCCATCGGCGACCCGGAGTTTCAGGGCTTTGATGTCTCGGCGCGGCCGGACTGGGCGGCGCTGCTGGGGATGGTCGATTACAGCACCCGGCATGACAGCTTCATGGCCGCCGCCTATCCCAAGCGGCAGGTGGTCAATACGCTGGGGGCCTGGGTCGCCGCGCACGGGCTGCGCCAGTTCCGGCTGGCCGAGACCGAGAAATACCCCCATGTGACCTTTTTCCTCAATGGCGGCAAGGAAACCCCCGAGCCGGGCGAGGACCGCCATATGCCGCAAAGCCCCAGGGTCGCGACCTATGATCTGGCGCCCGAGATGGCCTCGGGCGAGGTGACCGAGAAGCTGGTCGAGGTGATCGGGCAGGGCTATGACCTGATCGTGGTGAACTATGCCAATCCCGACATGGTCGGCCATACCGGCAATCTGGAGGCCGCCGCGCGGGCCTGCGAGGCGGTGGACCGGGGGCTGGGGCGGATGCTGGAGGCGCTGGACGCTGCGGGGGGCGCGGCGCTGATCTGCGCGGATCACGGCAATTGCGAGCAGATGATCGACCCGGTGACGGGCGGCGCGCATACGGCCCATACGCTGAACCCGGTGCCGGTGATCCTGTATGGCGGGCCTGCGGGCGCGCAGCTGCGCGACGGGCGGCTGGCCGATCTGGCGCCGACGGTTCTGGCGCTGATGGGGCTGGACCGGCCCGGTGAGATGACCGGCGAAAGCCTGATCCGGGAATGATGCGCGCGCCCCTGACCCGAGCCCCTCTGACCCTTGCGCTGCTGGCCGCGATGGCCGCCGCCCCTGCTGCCGCGCAGGAGGTGGTCGAGGATGTGACCGGCCCGGCGCTGGTCACCGGCGGGCCGGACCTGTCCGGGGATGCGGGCCTCAGCCCCGCGCGGCAGGCCGTGGCCGATGCCGAGGCCGCCGCCGCCCTGCTGCGCGCGGCGCTGTCGGAACTGGCCGGGGCGGTGGCCGCCGACGATCAGGTCGTGGCCCTGACCGAGGTGATCCGCGCCTATGAGCTGGGCCTGTCCGCCCTGCGCGACGGGCTGCGGCAGGCCCATGGCCGCGAGGCCGAGCTGCGCGACCGGTTCGAGGCACAGCGGGCCGAGCTGTCGCGCGTGCTGGGCGCGATGACCGCGCTGCGGCAAAGCCCGGAAAGCACCATGCTGCTGCATCCCGCCGGGGCGGTGGCCAATGCGCGTTCGGGGATGATCCTGTCGGATATCACGCCGGGGCTGCGCGCGCAGGCCGAGGCGTTGCAGGACGATCTGGACGAGATTGCTACCGTGCGCGAACTGCAGGCCAATGCGGCGGCGATGCTGGGCAACGGGCTGGCCTCGGTGCAGGAGGCGCGCAGGCTGCTGGCCAGTGCGGCGGGGGATCGCAGCTCGATGCCCGCGCGCTATGGCGAAGACCCCGAAGAGTTGCAGGCGCTGCGCGAGGCTGCCGAAGGGCTGGACGAATTCGCCACCGGCATCGCCCGGATGGAAAAGGATGTCGGCGCCCCGATGGAGGATTTCGAGGGCGCGCAGGGCAGCCTGCGCCTGCCGGTCGTGGGCACGGTGCTGCGGCCCTATGACGAACCCGATGCCGCCGGTGTGCGCCGCCCCGGCTGGGTGATCGCCACCGCCCCTGCCGCGCTGGTCCAGACGCCATGGCCTGCGACAATCCGCTATCGCGGGCCGTTCCTGGATTACGGCAATGTGATGATCACCGAGCCCTCGCGCGGCTATCTTATGATTTTCGCAGGTCTCACGCAGGTGTTCGGGGAGGTGGGCGATGTGCTGGGCGCGGGCGATCCTGTCGGGTTGATGGGGGGGGCCGAGGCCCCCGCACAGGAATTCGGGGCGCGCTTTGTCGCCGATGCCGCCCGTGGCGGGGCCGCCGGACGCAGTGAGACGCTGTATCTGGAGCTGCGCCGTGGCAATGAAACGCTGGACCCGGCGGACTGGTTCGTGCTGAATCCGTTCGTCGAGCCGCAACAGGACTGAGGCAGAAAGGCCGCCATGAAACATTATCTGATCGCAGGTATCGGGGGCGTGCTGGCCGGGGCGCTGGTGACGACCCAGATCGCGGGGCCGCTGGTCGCGCAGGAGGCGGGGCGCAATGTCTCGGTCTATGAGCAGCTGGAGCTGTTCGGCAATGTGTTCGAGCGCATCCGCAGCGACTATGTCGAGGCGCCCGATGACAAGGCGCTGATCGAGGCGGCGATCAACGGCATGCTGACCTCGCTGGACCCGCATTCGGGCTTTCTGTCGGCGGATGCCTATTCCGAGATGCGCACCCAGACGCGCGGCAGCTTTGGCGGTCTGGGGATCGAGGTCAGTCAGGAAGAGGGGATGGTCAAGGTCGTCTCGCCCATCGACGACACGCCTGCCGCCGAAGCAGGCGTGCAGTCGGGCGATCTCATCACCCATGTGAACGGCGAATCGCTGCTGGGGCTGACGCTGGACGCCGCCGTCGAGATGATGCGCGGCCCGGTGGGCTCTGAGATCACCATCACCATCCTGCGCGAGGGCGAGACCGAGCCGTTCGACCTGACCATGGCGCGCGACACGATCAAGCTGACCGTGGTGCGCACCCGGGTCGAGGGGAACGCGGTCGTCCTGCGCGTCTCGACCTTCAACGACGAGACCTATGATGCGCTGCAGACCGAACTGGCCCGCGCCGTCGAAGAGGCGGGCGGCATCGACAAGGTGAACGGCTTCGTGCTGGATCTGCGCAACAATCCGGGCGGTCTGCTCAATCAGGCGATCGCGGTGTCGGATGCGTTTCTGGATGCCGGAGAGATCGTCAGCACGCGCGGCCGCGATGCCGCCGAAAGCGAACGCTGGAACGCCGAGGCCGGCGATCTGGCCGAGGGCAAGCCGATGGTGGTGCTGATCAATGGCGGCTCGGCCAGCGCATCGGAAATCGTGACCGGCGCCCTGCAGGATCACCGCCGCGCGATTGTGGTGGGCGAAAAGAGCTTTGGCAAAGGCAGCGTGCAGACGGTGATGCCGGTGACGGCGGACAGCGGCATCCGGCTGACGACGGCGCGGTACTACACGCCCTCGGGGCGGTCGATTCAGGCGATGGGCATCCAGCCCGACATTCTGGTGGCCCAGCCCCGGCGCGCGCCCGCGTCTGAAGAGGGCGACGAGGCCCGCAGCGCCAGCAGCTTTTCGCGGTCCGAGGCAGAACTGCGCGGCGCGCTTGGCAATGAGGTCAGCGACGATCAGCGCGAGCTGATGGAACGCGAGGCCGCCGAACTGGCCGCCACCGCCGCCCTGCGCGACGAGGATTACCAGCTGGCCTATGCCGTCGATGTCCTCAAGGGTCTGGCGGCGGTGAGCTTCCGCGCCGGGCAGGTGCCCGCCGCTGTGACGCCCGCCGTGACGGGTGAAGGGGCCGGGGGCGGCGGGGCGGCCAGCACCAATGGCTGAGACGGGTGCGCATGGTCTGCCCTATCGTCCCTGCGCGGGGGTGGTTCTGGTCAACCCCGCGGGGCTGATCTGGGCGGGCGAGCGGCTTGACCGCCCCGGCGCCTGGCAGATGCCGCAGGGCGGCATTGATCCGGGCGAGACCCCGCATCAGGCCGCCCTGCGCGAACTGACCGAGGAGACGGGGGTGGCGCCCGCGCTGGTCGAGGTTCTGGCCGAGACGCCGGGCTGGGTCACCTATGACCTGCCGCCCGAGTTGCTGGGCCGCGTCTGGAAGGGCCGGTTTTGCGGGCAGCGCCAGAAATGGCTGTGCCTGCGCTTTCTGGGCGAGGATGCCGATATCAGCATCGAGACCGAGCACCCGGAGTTTGACCGCTGGCAATGGATGGAGGCCGAGGCGCTGCTGGACAGCATCGTGCCCTTCAAGCGCGCGGTTTATGGGGAAGTGCTGGGGGCGTTCCGGGAGTGGGTGCGGTAGGGGGTTAGCGGGAATCGTCTAACAGGTACTCGATGCTGCTGCGCACCCTTTGAATGCAAGCCGGACGTGTCATCTGTCCCGGATCGTATGAAACGACGAGACCTAGGTATGGCTTTTCATCTTGCCCGCGCCCCAGGCTGACCATGCAGGCCCGACCATACCGAGTATGAAACGTGTCGCCCGCAGTGTCGTCTGAAAAAGAAATTTTGCTTGTTTCGTGTATCATCCACACCGCATTTGCGTGATCTGCGGGCGTCAGGGTTCTTGGCAGGCAATCGACCGGAGTGCCTTGCAGGTCGATCACGACGACGGACGGCGTGTCGGCAGGCAGATCGGGCAAAAGCCCGATCTCCTCAAGGAAGTTGCGCACGACTGGCGGGCAGTGGGGCTGGTTGTCCTGTGGCGCGACAGTGGGCGCGCTGGCAACTGGCTTGGCCAACCCGAAGGTTAGGCACAGAATGAACGGTACGGACCGCCATTTGCGTAAAATGGCGCCTTCGTGTCTATTGCTGCACCTAGGGTTCACGCTGGCAAATCCGGCATGTAATCTCCATCAATCCCTAAAACGAAAACAAGCCTAGCTACAGGTATACTCAGTGCTCAGGATAGATAGCACTGCAATCGCTCCGTCGAGTTCCAGCATTTCCTGCTCACCGATTGAACCATGCAACGCAACAAGGCCCCGGAAAGCAGTATCTGCCAAAGCGGCACGCGTAATCCCCGGCGGGGGACAAATTTCCACGCCCATAGCACTCGCACTATCGTAGACCGCTTGAGTGTAACCGTTACAAAAGCTTATCCACGACTCCTCCGGTGTTCCACAAGAAATGAGAACGCTTGCAGCACTCATATTCTGCGCGCCTGCGAGCTGAGACAATAAAATCGCAGCTGATACCGCCAGCGCTGCCAACGATCCTAGCTTTTTGATCATGCCTTCCCCCTGTTGGTTCAGAATCGCGAGGTGACAAGGCTACCTAGTCTTTGCCAGTCCTGTTGGCCCACGAAACAAGGAAATACCGTGGTCATCAATGCCCATATTCCGTTGTCTCAGTCCGCACTATCCATGTTGGCAGACGGGGCGCCCCACCGGACGCCCCCCATATCCCTCACCGACGCAGCTGATCCAGCAGCACCGAGGTCGGATAGCCGTCCGGCGTCACGCTGATCGAGCGTTGGAAGGCGGCGACGGCCTCCATCGTGACCGAGCCGAACAATCCGTCGATCTCGCCCTGATAGAAGCCGCGTTGGGCCAGGCGGCGCTGGATTTCCTCGCGCTCGGAAGTGGACAGGGGGCGGTCGCTGCGCGGCCAGGACCCCTGAATGCCGGGGCGGTTCGCGATCCGCTCGGCCAGAAAGGACACGCCAAGCGCGTAATTGTCCGAGTTGTTGTAGCGCAGGATCGAGCGGAAATTGTCGCCGATCAGGAAGGCCGGGCCGCGCGCCCCCGCAGGCATGATGATCGAGCCGTTGACGGCAGGCAGCGCGCCGCCGCCGATGCGGCGAACGCCCTGCGCCGACCAGTCAGAGGCCGACCGCCGCGTGCCCTTGCCGATCAGACCCATGTTGAAATTCGCGGGCAGCTGCACCTCGGCCCCCCAGGGCTGGCCCGGCACCCAGCCATTGCGGCGCAGGTAATTCGCGGTCGAGGCCAGCGAATCGGTGGGATCCTCGGACCAGATGTCGCGGCGGCCGTCGCCGTTGAAATCGACGGCATATTCCAGATACGAGGTCGGCATGAACTGGGTGTGGCCCATCGCGCCCGCCCAGCTGCCCAGCATCGCCT
>NZ_JBKBVD010000076.1:0-11948 GCF_046289755.1 Paracoccus sp. (in: a-proteobacteria)
GGCTTATTCGGTTGCGCGGATGCGCTCGACCAGATCCTGCGCCTCGGGCGAGGTCGCGTATTTCTCGTAGACCGGCGCCATGGCGTCGATGAACGGCTGCTTGTCGATCTCGCGCACGATCTCGGCGCCTGCCGCGATCACGCTTTCCTCGGAGGCCGCTTCGGCATCGGCCCACAGCTGGCGTTGCGTGGTCGAGGAATTCTTCGCCGCTTCACGCAGCACCGCCTGATCCTCGGGCGACAGACCGTCCCACGTGGTTTTCGACACGGCGACCAGTTCGGGCACCATCAGATGCTCGTCCAGCGTGTAGTATTTGGCGACTTCGGCATGGCCCGAGCTGTCATAGCTGGGGAAGTTGTTTTCCGCGCCGTCGATCACGCCGGTCTGGATGGCCGAATAGACCTCACCGTAAGGCATCGGCGTGGCGGTGGCGCCAAGCGCCGTCATCATGTCGACGAAGACATCGTTCTGGATGACGCGGAACTTCATGCCCGCCAGATCTTCCATCGTCGTGATCGGCTTTTGCGAGTTGTAAAAGCTGCGCGCGCCGCCGTCGTAATAGGCCAGCACGATCAGGTCGCGTTCCTCGAAGGCCGCGCCGATTTCCTCGCCGATGGGGCCGTCCATCACCGCGTGCATGTGATCCACATTGCGGAACAGATAGGGCAGCGAGAAGGTCTGCGTGACCGGCACGATGTCGTTGAACGTGCCGAACGAGGCGCGGACCATGTCGATCACGCCGAACTGGGTCTGTTCGATGGTGTCACGCTCTTCGCCCAGCTGGGCTGCGGGGAACACCTCGATGCAGACGCGGCCATCGGTCTTTTCGCGGACCTCTTCGGCCATCGCCTTGACGCCTTCGACGGTCGGATACCCGTCGGGATGCGTGTCCGAGGACCGCAGCGTGACCTCGCAGGCGGCGGCAAAGCTGGCAGAGGCCAGCAGGCCCGCCACGGTTGTCATCAGAAGTTTCATGTTATCCTCCCAGATATGGAACTCAGAGTTTGTAGGCCCGTTTGGCCAGGCCATAAGTCAGGTCATGTGCGACCTCGGATGCCTCGTCTTCCGCGAGGCGACCCGTGGCGACCAGCGTGGCCAGCCAGGAACAGTCCACCCGCCGCGCAACATCGTGTCGCGCGGGGATCGAACAGAAGGCGCGGGTGTCGTCATTGAACCCGACGGTATTGTAAAAGCCAGCGGTTTCCGTGGTCATCTCGCGGAAGCGGCGCATGCCTTCGGCGCTGTCGTGGAACCACCATGCCGGGCCAAGACGCAGGCAGGGCCAGACGCCCGCCAGCGGCGCCAGCTCGCGCGCATAGGATGTCTCGTCCAGCGTGAACAGGATCACGGTCAGGTCCGGCCGCATCCCCACCGCGTTCAGCAGCGGGCGCAGCGCGGTCACGTAATCGGTGCGACCCGGAATGTCGAAGCCCTTGTCGCGGCCATGGATGCGCATCACCTCGTCCGAGTGGTTGCGGCGCGAGCCGGGATGGATCTGCATGACCAGCCCGTCATCCAGGCTCATCCGCGCCATTTCGGTCAGCATATGGCCGCGGAAGGCGTCGGCTTCCGCGGCGCTGCAGTCACCGCGCAGGGCCTTGGCGAACAGGGCGGCGGCCTCCGCCTGCGGCAGATCCTCGGTCCGGGCCGAGGGGTGGCCGTGATCGCTGGAGGTGGCGCCATGGTCGATAAAGAACGCCCTGCGCGCGCGATGGGCATCCAGATAGCCCGCCCATGTGGTCGTATCAAAGCCGGTCTGCTGGCCCATCAGCGCGACATTGTCGGCGAATTCGGCCATATCCGGGTCGATCACGCCATCGGGGCGATAGGCGGTCAGCACCCGGCCCTGCCAGCCGCTTTCCGCGATCATCTTGTGCCAGCGCAGATCGTCGGTGGCGGCCTCGGTCGTGGCGATCGCCTCGATATTGAAGCGTTCGAACAGGGCACGGGGGCGGAATTCGGGCTGCGCCAGACAATCCGCGATATGGTCGTAATACCAGTCGGCGCTGTCTGCCGACAGGCGGCGGTCGATGCCGAACACATTCTGGAACGAATGGTCCAGCCACAGCCGCGACGGCGTGCCGCGCAGCAGGTGGTAGTTTTCCGCAAACAGGCGCCAGATCTTGCGGCCATCGGTCTCGGTCGCGCCGCCATCGACGCGGGGCACGCCCAGATCGGTCAGCGCCACGCCCTGCGAACACAGCATGCGGAAGACATAGTGATCGGGGGTGACGAACAGCTGCGCGGGATCGGGAAAGGGCTGATCCTCGGCAAACCAGCGCGGGTCGGTGTGACCATGCGGGCTGAGGATCGGCAGATCGCGGATCCCGTCATACAAGGCGCGCGCCAGATCGCGGGCGCGCCCCTCCTGAGGAAACAGCCGGTCCTCGTTCAGCAGCGCCATGCCATGCTCCTCCGACTCGCTTGCCATTGTGCTGATCAGCTAATATGCTAGTTTACAGAACCCGTCAACCGGAGCCTTCCGATGTCGATGCGCGAAATTGAAGCCTTGCCGCCGCTGGAGGAAAGACGGGCCCCCACCGTCACCAACCAGATCTTCGAGCTGCTCTATACGCGCGTCGTGAACCTGACCCTGCCGCCCGGCGCGAAACTGTCCGAGGCCGAGATGGCCGCCCAGATGGGCGTCTCGCGCCAGCCGGTGCGCGATGCGTTCTGGCGGCTGTCGCAGCTGGGTTTCATCAGCATCCGCCCGCAGCGGGCCACCACGGTCACGCCGATCTCGACCGAGGCGGTGATGCAGGCCTATTTCATCCGCAGTTCGCTGGAAGAGGCGACGATGAGGGTCGCGGCACAGCGGCTGGAACCCGGGGACTGGGACGCGCTGGACCGGATGATCGACCAGCAGGAGGCGGCCAGCAAGGCCGACGACCGGGCCGCCTTTCACGCGCTGGACGACCAGTTTCACCATGACATCTGCGCGGCAGCGGGGCTGGATTTCGTCTGGACGCTGGTGCGCGACAACAAGGGGCATATGGACCGCGCGCGCTATCTGTCGCTGTCCTACGGCAGCTCGACCGCGTATATCGAGCATCGCCGGATCGTCAGCGCCCTGCGCGCCCGCGACCCCGACGGCGCGGCGGCGGCGGTGCGCGAACATCTCAGCCATATCGAGGATATTCTGGCCCGCCTGCGCGTCGATCAGCCCGAGGTGTTTGGCTGACCGCGCCGCCGGATCGCGGCGCGGAGGCGGAGCGGCGGGTCTAGAAGACCAGCGCCGCGCCGCCGATCAGGGCGGTCATGATCGTGGCCATGATCACCCAGTGCCACAGCACATGCAGCGATGAGGTCTCTTTGACAGGGCGGGCAGGCCCCTCGGGTGTCGGGTCGGTGTCCATCGGTCTGTTCCCTTGTGTGATTTGAATCCGGCCCTCAGGCCGTCAGCACAGACGGAACAGGCGGCGCCCGCGCGGCGCCATGGGAAAACCGGCCCTGCACGGCCCCGCGCCCCGCGACCGGCACGACCTGCGCAAATGTGCCACAGCGCAGGGGCCATGACGGGGCCGCAGCCAGCAGGCCCGCACCACCGGCATGGCCTTCGGATGCGGGGGCGGGGGCAGGGTGCGCGCGGTCCAGCACGGCCTGCGCGCTGAGGATGATGCGGTCGATCAGCGGGTCGGTCGCGCTGCCCGCCGGGCCGGGCGTGGCCGGTGCGGTGATCAGAAATGCCAGCACGGACAGCAGCAGCATCAGCCCGCGCAGGGCTGGGACGGCTGGACGGATGCGCGGTGCCGGCATTCAGACCCTCAGACAGCGGTGCAGGCCCGGCACCGGCGGGACGATCGCTGATAGATAGCGCACAAAAAGGCCGGCGCAAGGACCGGATCAGTCCGCGCGCTTGCGCCCGTCGATCCCGGCCATGCGGCGCCAGCGCCGGGACCAGCCGCGAAACAGGCTGCGGCGGCTCAGCGGCTCGAAGATCTTGTCGGGGCCTTCTGGGTCCATGATCTCATTCTCGGCCAGCCATTCCTCGAACCCGTTCAGTTCGGGCAGCTCGTAGGGCACCAGCGTGCGCCCTGATCCGCGCGGACCGCGCGCGGACTCGATCATGTCGATCAGCCCGCCCTTTTCCGCCATATGGGGGGCTGTGTCGTCAGGGTCGAGGCCCAGATGCTCGGCCAGCAGCGCGGCCCGCAGGGCGGCGATGCGGTCCCGGTCGGGCGCGGCATCGGCGCGGTCCGCCGACAGCAGCACGTCGCATTCGCTGTCCAGCCGCATCGAGCGGTTGTTGAAATTCGATGATCCGACGCGCAGCCAGGTATCATCCACGATCATCACCTTGGCATGGACATAGATGTCGGTGCCGCCCGCCGTGACCGGGTGATACATGCGAAAGCGGTCCTTGTGATCCAGCCGCCGCAGCGCCTCGACCAGCCGGGCGCGGGCGGTGTCCATCGCCAGCGGCTCCAGCCAGCCCTGCGCCGAGACCGGATTCACGATCACGATTTCGGGCGGGTCGGGCTCGGTCAGGCGCCGCGCGATGGCCTGCGCGATCCGGCGCGAGGCGAAATACTGGCTTTCGGCATAGATGAACCGCCGCGCCCGCGCGATCAGGTCCAGATACAGCTGCTCGACCTCGTGGATCGGCTCGGTTCCCGGCATGGCGGGGCGGGTGCGGGCGATGGCCAGAGTCACATCGCGGAAGGTCGGCGTCAGCTGTTCGGGCCAGCAGTCGCGGATGTCGGTGACGGGCGGCAGCTGCTGGCCGGTGGCGGTGCGCCAGCGGTCGCGGGCCAGATCGCCAAGCGCGCGCGCCGCCGGACCGTCAAAGGCGGTGGTCGCGTCGTGCCAGGGCATGACCGGGCGCCCGGAGGGGTCGGTGCGGCGGGGATCGTCGTCCAGATGCTCGGGCGTGTCCCACCGGCCCACGGTCATGTCGATGCCGCCGCAAAAGGCCAGGCAATCGTCGATCACCACGATCTTGTGGTGGTGCGAGCTGGCCAGCGGGTGCTTGCCGTCCAGCCGCAGCGTGATGCGCGGATGCAGCTTCCAGCGCAGGATCGTCAGCAAGGTCGTGCCCCGGAACCACGACTTGATCGCGCCGGTGTCCCAGCGCAGCAGGCGGATCTGCAGCTCGGGGTTCTTGCGCGCCAGCCACAGCACGAAATCGCCAAGCCGGGCCGGGCCGCCCTCGTCGCCGGGCACCCCAAGTTCGATGCGGGCGTCGAAATCCCATCCGATCAGCAGGATCGAGCGGCGCGCCTGCGACATCGCCTGACGCACCGCGCGGAAGTAGTCATCCGCGTCCCGGATCAGGGTAAAGTGGCGGGTCTTTTCAATGCGCCAGCAGTTCTGGCCCGACCGTGCAAGGCGGTCGTCTGTCGGGTCCATGCCGTGCCATGCCTCCTCTGTCCCTCGTCCACCCGGACTTGTGGCCGGGCAGCCTGTGCAAACGCCGGACGGATGCGTGGCGTTCCACTGCGCGCACGCGCCTTACATGGCGGCGCCCGGCAGCCAGGTTCCGATCGCGGGCAGCAGCCAGATCAAGGCAATCGCCAGAATTTGCAAGCCGATAAAGGGTATCACACCGCGATAGATCATGGCGGTGGTAATTTCCGGCGGCGCCGCCCCGCGCAGATAGAACAGCGAGAACCCGAAGGGCGGCGTCAGGAACGAGGTCTGCAGGTTCACCGCAATCAGCACCGCCAGCCAGATCGGGTCGTGCCCCATCACGATCAGCGGCGGCACCAGCAGCGGCAGCAGGATCACCGCGATCTCGACGAAATCGAGGAAAAAGCCCAGCACGAAGATGAACGCCATGGCAAAGATCAGCGCGCCGGTGGCACCTCCGGGCAGCGACAGCAGGATCTGGGCGATCCGGTGTTCGCCCCCCAGCCCGACAAAGACCAGCGAGAAATAGCTGGCCATCAGGATGGTGGCAAAGATCATCGAGGTGACGGTCAGCGTCGAGGTCAGCACCGGGCCGAACACCCCCGCCCGCATCAGCCGCCAGCCTGCCGCCAGCACCGCCACCAGCCCGATCAGCGCCAGCACCGCATAGACCCCCGCCAGCGCAAACACCGCCGCCCCGGCATCGGAGCGCTGCACCCGCACCGGCCAGTTCCCCGCCAGAAAGGCCAGCGCCAGCAGCGCCGCGCCCCCGGCCCAGAGCAGCCAGCGCGGCATGCCGTGACGCCCGCCCGCCAGCAGCAGCGCGCCGATGGCGCCCACTGCCGCCGCCTCATTCGGCGAGGCGATGCCGCCCAGAATTGCGCCCAGCACCGCCACGATCAGCAGCACCGGCGGCACGATGGCGCCCATGATCGCGCGCAGTCCGGGGCGCTCGACCGTTTCGCGCATGGCGGGCGCGTCCTGGGGGCGGATCAGCGCGCGGATCAGGATATAGGCGATATACAGCCCGACCAGCAGCATCCCCGGCAGCAGGGCGGCGGCAAAGATCTGGCCCACCGACACCGTCTGGATCGAGAACAGCCCCTGCTGATACTGCGCCTGCTGAAAGGCCGAGGACATCACATCGGCCAGAATGATCAGCAGGGTCGAGGGCGGGATGATCTGCCCAAGCGTCCCCGAGGTCGCCACCATCCCCGCCGCCAGCGACGGGTGATAGCCGTTGCGCAGCATCGCGGGCAGGGCGATCAGCCCCATCGCCACCACCGTCGCGCCCACGATCCCGGTCGAGGCCGCCAGCAGCGCGCCCACCACCACGACCGAGACGCCAAGGCCCCCGCGCATCGAACCGAACAGGCGGCCCATCGTCTCCAGCAGTTCCTCGGCGATGCGGCTGCGTTCGAGGATGATGCCCATCAGCACGAACAGCGGAATCGCGGTCAGCACCGGGTTGGTCATCACGCCAAAGAACCGCTGTGCCAAGGCCCCCATCAGCCCGATATTGAACTGGCCAAGCGCCGCCCCCAGCAGGGCAAAGCCAGTGGCCACGCCCGCAATGGCAAAGGCCACCGGATAGCCGGTCAGGATCACGGCGATCAGCGCGCCGAACATGATCAGATCCAGCGGCAGGGTCATGCGGCACCGCCTTTCAGGCGCAAAACATCGCGGATCAGCGCCGACAGCCCCTGAATCAGCAGCAGCACGCAAAAGACCGGGATCAGCGTTTTCAACAGAAACGAGGCCGGGATGCCGCCGACGCTGATCGGCCCTTCAAGGATCGCCCATGACCGGGTGACCGAGGGCCATGACCAATAGAGCAGGATGACGATGCCGGGCATCAACAGCAGCAGATGCCCCAGAATATCGACCAGCGCGCGGCCCCGTCCGGACAGGCGGCCATAGAAGATGTCCACCCGCACATGCCCGCCGACCAGCAGCGTATAGCCCGCGCCGACCATGAAGATGGTGGCATGCAGATACAGCACCCCCTCGGACAGAAAGACCGAGGCATAGCCGAACACATAGCGCAGAATGACGATGGCGAACTGCAGCAGCAGCATCGCCAGCGCCAGCCAGCGCACCGTCAGCCCCGCGCCCCGGTTGATTGCGTCAAGCCCACAGGCCACTCGCTGCATGGTCACCCTCGTATCAGGGCCGGGCAGGGGGATGCCCCGCCCGGCTGCCGGTCAATAGTTGTAATCCAGTCCGCGCGCGATCATCTGGCCGCTGTCGGCATAGGGCATGTATTCGGCCATCAGCGTGCGGTATTCCAGAAAGCTTTCGGTGATGCGGCGCACCAGCTCGTCGCTGTCGTCGCGCAGATCGGCCACAACCTCGCCCATGGCATTGCCCATCGCGATCATCACCTCTTCGGGCAGCTTGCGGACCTGCACGCCGTGATCGGCGACCAGCTCGCGCAGCGCCATGGCGTGGCGGGTGTTGTATTCCGTCAGCACCGGGTTGTAGAGGCTTTCGCAGGCATAGGTGACGGCCTGTTTCAGATCGTCCTCAAGCTCGTTGAAGACATCCAAATTGACGCCGCATTCCTCGGCCGACGAAGGCTCGCCCACGCCGGGCCAGTAATAGTTCTTGGCCACCTGCTGCAGCCCAAGGGCTGCGTCCGACCACGGGCCGATGAACTCGCCCGCATCCAGCGCGCCCGATTGCAGCGCCTGAAACATCGCGGGTCCGGGCATTGCCTCGACCGCCATGCCCAGCCTGGTCGAGACCTCGGAATTCAGGCCGGTGGTGCGGTATTTCAGCCCGCGCAGGTCATCGACGCTGTTGATCTCGTTGCGGAACCAGCCCGCCCATTGCGGGCCCGAATTGCCGCAGAGGAACGGCTTCAGCCCGAAGCGGCCATACATCTCGTCATACAGCGCCTGTCCGCCGCCCTGCAGCATCCAGCCATGCTGTTCGATCGCGGTCAGGCCAAAGGGCTGGCTGCCGAACAGCAGGATGCCGCGCGATTTCGAGCCCCAATAGGCGGGCACCGCATGATACAGTTCTGCCGTGCCCTCGGCCACGGCATCGAAGACGCCGGGGCCGGGGACGATCTCGCCCGCGGCGAACAGCTCGACCTCGATCCGGCCACCCGACAGGGCGGTGATGCGGTCGGCCAGCATCTGGGCGGCGACGCCGGGTCCGGGCAGGTTGCGCGGCCATGCCGACACCATCCGCCATTGCCGCACGCCCTGCGCCAGCGCAGGCGCGGCAAGGGTCGAGGCCGCGGCACCGATGCCCGCAGTCGCCAGGAAAGCACGTCTTTTCATAGTCTCACCTCTCTGTTGTGGGGGCGGGCGCCGTTCGGCGGCGCCTCGGGTATTCGTTCAGTCCTTGAGGATCGCGGGCAGGTTCAGCCCGTGATCGCGCGCACAATCCAGCGCGATGTCATAGCCCGCATCGGCATGGCGCATCACGCCGGTCGCCGGGTCGTTCCACAGCACATTGGTCAGGCGCCGGTCGGCATCTTCGCTGCCATCGCAGCAGATCACCATGCCGGAATGCTGCGAAAAGCCCATGCCGACGCCGCCGCCGTGATGCAGGCTGACCCATGTGGCACCTGATGCACAATTCAGCAGCGCATTCAGCAGCGGCCAGTCGCTGACCGCGTCGCTGCCATCGGCCATTGCCTCGGTCTCGCGGTTGGGGCTGGCGACGCTGCCGCTGTCCAGATGGTCGCGCCCGATCACCACCGGGGCCTTCAGCTCGCCATTGCGGACCATTTTGTTGATGGCAAGGCCGGCGCGGTGGCGGTCGCCCAGCCCGATCCACATGATCCGCGCGGGCAGGCCCTGAAAGGCGATCCGCTCGCGCGCCATGTCCAGCCAGTTGTGCAGATGCGCATTGTCGGGGAACAGCTCCTTCATGCGCTGGTCGGTCTTGTAGATATCTTCGGGGTCGCCCGACAGCGCGCACCAGCGGAACGGCCCGATGCCCCGGCAGAACAGGGGCCGGATATAGGCGGGCACGAAGCCGGGGAAGGCAAAGGCGTTCTCCAGCCCCTCCTCCAGCGCGACCTGACGGATATTGTTGCCGTAATCCAGCGTCGGCACGCCCGCGTTCCAGAAATCGACCATGGCCGCGACATGGGTCTTCATGCTGGCCCGCGCGGCGCGTTCGACCGATTTCGGGTCGCTTTCCTGTGCCGCGCGCCATTGTGCCACGGACCAGCCGACCGGCAGATAGCCATGCACCGGATCATGGGCGCTGGTCTGGTCGGTGACCATGTCGGGGCGCGGGCCGCCCGCCTTCATCCGCGCGAACAGTTCGGGAAACACCTCGGCGGCATTGCCGATCAGCGCCACCGATTTGGCCTGACCCGAGGCGGTCCAGTCGGCAATCATCGCCAGCGCCTCGTCCAGACTATGCGCCTTGGCATCGCAATAGCGGGTGCGGATGCGGAAATCGGCCCGCGTCTCGTCGCATTCGACGGCCAGACAGCAGGCCCCCGCCATCACCGCCGCCAAGGGCTGCGCGCCGCCCATGCCCCCCAGACCCGCCGTCAGGATCCAGCGCCCCGTCAGATCGCCATCGTAATGCTGGCGCCCGGCCTCGACAAAGGTCTCGTAGGTGCCCTGAACGATGCCCTGCGTGCCGATATAGATCCAGCTGCCCGCCGTCATCTGGCCATACATGGCCAGCCCCTTGCGATCCAGCTCGTTGAAGTGATCCCATGTCGCCCAATGCGGCACCAGATTGGAATTGGCGATCAGCACGCGCGGCGCGTCCTTGTGGGTGCGGAACACGCCGACCGGCTTGCCCGACTGGACCAGCAGGGTCTGGTCATCTTCCAGCGCGCGCAGGCTGTCGCAGATGCGGTCGAAATCCTCCCATGTGCGGGCGGCCCGGCCGATGCCACCATAGACGACCAGCTCATGCGGGTTTTCGGCCACATCGGGATGCAGGTTGTTCATCAGCATCCGCAGCGGCGCCTCGGTCAGCCAGCTTTTCGCGCTGATTTCCGTGCCGGTGGCGGGATAGATGTCGCGGGCGTTGTGGCGGGGGTTGTGCGGGGGGGTGGTCATGTCAGGACCTCAGCTTGGGGGCCAGATCGGCCAGACGGTGCAGGATGGCGGCCAGCACGGGGCGCAGCGCATCGGCGCGCACCGGATCATAGGCATAGGGCGCGACCTCGGAGGCCAGATGCGTGGACTGCGCCAGCTCCATCTGGATCGCGTGCAGCCCCTCGGACGGGCGGCCATAATGGCGCGTGGTCCAGCCGCCCTTGAAGCGGCCGTTCACGGCCATGGTCCGGCCTGTGGCGGCGCAGATGTCGCGGGCGGCGGCCTCGATGCGCGGATCGCAGGCGGCGCCGTCCGCCGTGCCGATGTTGAAATCGGGCAGGGTGCCCTCGAACAGGAACGGAATCCGCGACCGGATCGAGTGGCAGTCATAGAGGATCGCCACCCCGTGCAGATCGCGCACCCGGTCCAGTTCCGCCGCCAGCGCCGCGTGATAGGGGGCGTGGAAGGCCGCGCGGCGGGCCTCGATGTCATCGGGAGGCGTCTCGGCGGGCGCGGTCCAGATCGGATCGCCGTCGAAATCGGTCATCGAGACAAGGCCGGTGGTGTTCTGCCCCGGATAGAGGCTGGCGCCCGAAGGCGGGCGGTTGGCGTCGATGACATAGCGGTGGAACTTCGCCGCCACCATGGTCGCGCCCGGCAGCAGCCCGTCATAGAGCCGGTCCAGATGCCAGTCGGTATCCGACAGCGTGCGCCCGCGATCGTTCAGCCGGGCGGCGATATGGTCGGGCAGAAAGGTGCCGGAATGCGGCAGGCCCAGCACCACCGGGCTGTCGCCCCGGATCACGGAAATCAGCGGATCGGTCATGGTGCCAGCCCCTCCAGTTCTGCGGCATCAATCAGGGTGCCCGCCGCGACCATCTGCGCCATTGCGGCCAGATCGGGGGCCAGAAAGCGGTCGCCGTCCAGCGGCGGCACGCGGTCATGGATCGCGGCAATCACCGCCTGAAGGCGCGCCGAGGTCAGCAAAGGCGCGCGGAACCGGATGCCCTGCGCCGCCGCCATCGCCTCGACCCCCAGAATGACGTCGAGGTTGTCGGCCATGCGGCCAAGGCGGCGGGCGCCATGGGCGGCCATGCTGACATGATCCTCCTGATTGGCGCTGGTGGGGGTCGAATCCGTCGAACATGGATTGGCCAGATGCTTGTTTTCGCTCATCAAGGCGGCGGTGGTGACCTCCGCGATCATCAGCCCGCTGTTCAGCCCCGGATCGGGGGTCAGGAAGGGCGGCAGGTCATGCGACAGCGTCGGATCGACCATCAGCGCGACGCGGCGCTGCGCAATCGCGCCGATCTCGGCCAAAGCCAGCGCGATCTGGTCGGCGGCGAAAGCCACCGGCTCGGCATGGAAATTCCCGCCCGAGACGATCTGCCCGTCCTCCAGCACCAGCGGGTTGTCGGTCACCGCATTGGCTTCGGTCTGCAAGGTGGCGGCGGCATGGCGCAGGATGTCCAGCGCCGCGCCCGCGACCTGCGGCTGGCAGCGGATGCAATAGGGGTCCTGCACGCGGCTGTCGCCCTCGCGGTGGCTGTCGCGGATCTGCGATCCGGCCATCAG
>NZ_JBKBVD010000077.1:0-11739 GCF_046289755.1 Paracoccus sp. (in: a-proteobacteria)
TGCTGTTGCGCCTGACGCCGGGCGATCCGGCGGCGATCATCGCGGGCGATATGGCCACGCCTGCGCAGCTGGAGCGTATCCGCGAGGCGATGGGCCTGAACCAGCCGCTGCATATCCAGTTCGTGACATGGGTGGGCCAGTTGCTGCGCGGTGATCTGGGGGTCTCGCTGATCTCGAACACGCCGGTCTCAGCCATGGTGGCGGACCGGATCGGGCCGACCTTTTCCATCGCGATCCTGACCATCATCATGTCGGTGGCGATGGCCGTTCCGATGGGCGTGCTGGCCGCGTGGAAGCATCGCAGCGCCGCCGATTACGCGGTGATGACCTTCTCGGTGCTGGGCTTTTCGGTGCCGGTCTTTGTGATCGGATATATCTTCATCCTGATCTTTTCGCTGAAACTGGGCTGGTTCCCGGTGCAGGGCTATGCGCCCATCAGCCGGGGTCTGGGCGCGTTTCTGTCCAACGCCTTCCTGCCCGCGCTGACGCTGAGCACGATCTATATCGCGCTGATCGCACGGATGACGCGCGCCAACATGCTGGAGGTGCTGGGCGAAGATTACATCCGCACCGCCCGCGCCAAGGGCGCCCCCGAACGCACCGTCCTGTTCCGCCACGCACTGAAGAACGCCGCCGTGCCGATCCTGACCGTGATCGGATCGGGCTTTGCGCTGCTGATCGGCGGCGTCGTGGTGACCGAGACCGTGTTCAACATCCCCGGCATCGGGCGGCTGACCGTCGATGCCATCCTGGCCCGCGACTATCCGGTCATTCAGGCGATGATCCTGCTGACCAGCTTTCTCTATGTGATGGTGAACCTGCTGATCGACCTCAGCTACAGCTTCTTTGACCCGAGGATCCGTTACTGATGGCCCCGACCCCTCCTCCTGCCTCGGCGATGCAGCCGGTTCTGCGGGCATTGCGCCTGCCGCATCTGGGCTTTGGCAGCAAGATCGCCGCCGTGGTGCTGGCCGTGATCGTCGTGATGACCCTGCTGGCCCAGTGGATCGCGCCGCATGATCCGCTGACCATGAACCCCATGGTGCGCCTGCAGGGGCCGATCGAGGGCCACCCGCTTGGCACCGACAACTATGGCCGCGACATTTTCAGCCGGGTGCTGATCGGCGGGCAGCTGTCACTGATGATCGGCATTGCCACTGCCGTGGTCTCGGTCCTGCTGGGGCTGGTGATCGGCATGATCGCGGGGTTCTTCCGCACGGCGGATGCGATCATCATGCGGATGATGGATGCGCTGATGGCGATCCCCTCGATCCTGCTGGCGATTGCGCTGGTGGCGCTGAACGGCCCCTCGGTCGGATCGGTCATCGCCGCGATCACCATCCCCGAGATCCCCCGCGTCGTGCGTCTGGTCCGCGCCGTGATCCTGTCCGCGCGCGAAGAGCCCTATGTCGAGGCCGCCATCGCCCTTGGCACGCCGATGCGCAAGATCCTGACCCGGCATCTGGTGCCCAATACGCTGGCGCCGCTGATCGTGCAGGGCACCTATATTCTGGCCTCGGCCATCCTGACCGAGGCGATCCTGTCGTTTCTTGGCGCGGGGGTCAGCACCGAGACCCCCACATGGGGCAATATCATGGCCGAGGGGCGGATGTTCTTTCGCATCAAGCCGGATCTGATCCTGTATCCCGGTATCGCGCTGTCGCTGTGCATCCTGTCGATCAACCTTCTGGGCGACACGGCACGCGACATGCTGGACCCGCGGCTGAAGAAACGGGCGGGGTAAGGCCATGCTGTTCAAGACACGCAATTTCGACGACGCGCCCGTGGTGCTGCAGGCCCGCGACCTGACCGTCAGCCTGCCCGAGACACCGGGCAATCCGCAGGTGCTGAAATCCATCGACGTGACCATCCGTGCATCGGAAACGGTCTGTCTGGTGGGCGAATCCGGGTCGGGCAAATCGGTCACATCGCTGGCGATCATGGGGCTTCTGCCCGACGCGCTGAAGGTGGCATCCGGCACCATCGCGCTGCAGGGCCGCGACCTGCTGCCGCTGACACAGGCGCAGATGCGCGAACTGCGCGCCGCCCGCGTGGCGATGATCTTTCAGGAACCGATGACCGCGCTGAACCCGGTCCTGCGCGTCGGCGATCAGATCATGGAGGTGATGGAGCTGCACACAGACCTGCCCGCCGCAGAACGCCGCGCCCGCGCATTGGCGATCATGGAGCAGGTGCATCTGCCCGACGTGCCGCGCATCTTTGCTTCATATCCGCATCAGCTGTCGGGCGGACAGCGCCAGCGGATCATGATCGCCATGGCGCTGGTGCTGGAACCGGTGCTGCTGATCGCGGATGAGCCCACGACCGCGCTGGACGTGACCACGCAAAAGCAGATCCTGGCCCTGATCGACGAATTGCAGCGCAATCACGGCACGGCGGTTCTGTTCATCACCCATGACATGGGCGTCGTGGCCGAGATCGCGGACACCGTCTATGTGATGAAACAGGGCGAGATCGTCGAGCACGGTCCGGTCGAAAGACTGCTGCGCGATCCGCAGGCCGATTACACCCGCGCGCTGCTGCGGGCGGTGCCCAGCCTGTCGCCCCGCGCGGCACGGGCGGGCACGGGCGATGCGGTGCTGCGGGTCGAGCGGCTGAACAAGATCTATGGCGGCGGCGGCATCTTCCGGAAACTGCCTCAGGCGCATGCGGCGAAAGATGTCAGCTTCGCCCTGTCGCGCGGCCAGACGCTGGGGATCGTGGGCGAATCCGGATCGGGCAAATCCACCGTGGCGCGCTGCATCATGCGGCTGATCGACCCCAGTTCGGGACGGATCATGCTGGACGGATCGGACATTGCCGGACTGTCACGGGGCGCCCTGCGCCCGCACCGCAAAAAGCTGCAGGTGGTGTTTCAGGACCCGATGCGGTCGCTGAACCCGCGCTGGACCATCGCCAACAGCCTGATCGAGGGGCCGCTGAACTATGGCACCCCGCGCCGCGAAGCGCTGGCCGAGGCCGCGCGGCTGATGGAGGTGGTGGGACTGCCCACCGACGCCCTGGCCCGCTATCCGCATCAGTTCTCGGGCGGGCAGCGCCAGCGCATTGCGATCGCGCGGGCGGTGATGATGCGCCCCGATGTGCTGGTGGCGGATGAGGCCGTCTCGGCGCTGGATGTCTCGGTGCAGGCGCAGGTGCTGGATCTGCTGGACCAGCTGCAGCGCGATCTGGGCATTGCCATCGTCTTCATCACCCACGATCTGCGCGTCGCCGCCCAGATCTGCGACGAGGTGATCGTGATGCAGCGCGGCGCCGTGGTCGAACACGGGGCTGCCGCGCAGGTGCTGGCCGCCCCTGCCCATGCCTATACCCGCGCCCTGATCGACGCCGCCCCCGGCCGGTCATGGGATTTCCAGAACTTCCAACAGATGCCCAAGGTGCCCCATGCCGAACCTGCCTGAGATCGACGCCAACGCCCCCGCCCTGTCCGCCATCTTCCGCGACCTTCATGCCCATCCCGAGATCGGCATGGAAGAGGTCCGCACCGCCGCCATCGTCGCCGCCAAACTGCGCGAATGGGGCGTGGACGAGGTGCATGAGGGCGTGGGCCGCACCGGCGTCGTCGGCATCCTGCGGGGCAAGGGTCAGGGCAACCGCCGCGTGGGCCTGCGCGCCGATATGGACGCGCTGCCGATCCATGAGGCGACCGGGCTGGCCCATGCCTCGACCCAGCCGGGCAGGATGCATGCCTGCGGCCATGACGGGCACACCACGATGCTGCTGGGGGCGGCGCAATATCTGGCCGCCAGCCGCCAGTTCGACGGCACCGCGGTGCTCATCTTCCAGCCCGCCGAAGAGGGTCTGGGCGGCGCCCGCGCGATGATCGCGGACGGGCTGTTCCGGCGCTTTCCGGTGGACGAGGTCTACGGCATGCACAACCAGCCCAACGGCCAGCCGGGCCGCGCCACGCTGTGCAAGGGCGCGGCCATGGCGGGGGCGTCGTTCTTTGACATCACCGTGACCGGCAAGGGCAGCCATGCCGCGATGCCTCAGCAGTCGCGCGATGCGCTGGTGGTGGCCTCAGGCCTTGTGGGCCAGTTCCAGACCATTCTGGGCCGCAATGTCGCGCCGTTGGATCAGGCGGTGCTGTCGGTGACCCAGATCCATGCGGGCAGCGCCTATAACGTGCTGCCGGAAACGGCCACGCTGGCGGGCACCGTCCGGTTCTTCAAACCCGAGATCCGCGACCTGATGCAGACCCGGATGCAGGCAATCTGCGAGGGTGCCGCACAGGGCTATGACATGACCATCACCCTCGAATTCCGCGAGATCTTTGACGTGCTGGTGAACGATGCCGCGCTGTCGGACGCGTGGACGCAGGCCGCCGCCGACATCCTTGGCGCCGAAAATGTCAGCGACCAGCAGCCCGTCACCGGGTCCGAGGATTTCGCCGACATGTTGCAGCTGATCCCCGGCGCCTATGGCAATGTCGGCCACGGCGGCACCGTGCCGCTGCACAATCCGGGCTTTGTGCTGGATGAAGGGGTCCTGCCCACCGGCGCCTCGATCTATGCCCGCCTGATCGAACGCCGCCTGCCGCTGGAGGTGGCGGCATGAGCGCGCTGAACCTGCCGTTCGACGCCGGTCAGATGCTGGCGGGCCTGCGCCCCTGGGTGGAATGCGAAAGCCCGACTTGGGATGCGGGCGCGGTCAGCCGCATGATGGATCTGGCGGCGCGCGATCTGTCGGCGATCGGGGCGCATGTGGACACCATCCCCGCCATGGGCGGCTTTGGCAGCTCGATCCGGGCGACGTTTCCGCATGCCCGTCAGGGCCAGCCGGGCATCCTCGTGTCGGGCCATCTGGACACGGTTCATCCCATCGGCACGCTGGACAAGTTGCCGTTCCGGGTCGAGGACGGTCTGGCCTGGGGCCCCGGCATCATGGACATGAAGGGCGGCAACTACGTCTTTCTTGAGGCGATGCGCCAGATCGGGCGTGCGGGCCTGACCACGGCCCTGCCGGTGACCTTCCTGTTCACCCCCGATGAAGAGGTCGGCACCCCCGCCACCCGTGGCCTGATCGAGGATGCCGCCCGTGGCCAGCGCGCCGTTCTGGTGCCCGAACCCGCCCGCCCTGACGGCGGCGCCGTGACCGGGCGCTATGCCATCGCGCGGTTCGATCTGCTGACCGAGGGGCGGCCCAGCCATGCCGGATGGGCGCTGAAAGACGGTCGTTCGGCCATTGCGGCCATGGCCCGGCGCATTCTGCAGATCGAGGCGATGACGACCGAGGACTGCACCTTTTCCGTGGGCGTGATCCATGCCGGGCAATGGGTGAACTGCGTCTCATCGACCTGCCGGGCCGAGGTGCTGTCGATGGCCAAGACGCAAGAGGATCTGGACCGGGGCATCGCCGCCATGCTGGCCCTGCAAGGCTGCGAGAAAGGCGTTGATTTTATCGTGACACGCGGCGTCACCCGCCCGGTCTGGGAACCGCAGCCGGGCACGATGGCGCTGTATGATCTGGCGCGCGGATTGTCGGCTCAGATCGGATTTGACCTGACTGCGGCCAGCGCGGGCGGCGGCTCGGACGGGAATTTCACCGGCGCCATGGGGGTGCCGACGCTGGATTCCATCGGCGTGCGCGGCCGCGGCCTGCACACGCTGGACGAACATATCGAGATCGCCAGCCTGCCCGAGCGCGCGCGTCTGGCGGCAGGGCTGCTGACACAGATCGCCTGAGACCTGAACACGGGGAAAGTGGGACCGATGACCGGACTGAATGAACTGACCGCCGCCGAAATGATCGCGGGCTATGCCGAGGGCAGCCTGTCGCCGGTCGAGGTGACGCGCGATGTGCTGGCGCAGATCGACCGCTGCGAGCCGCAGCTGAACGGCATGTGGACGGTGGATCACGATCTGGCCATGACCGCCGCGCAGGCCGCCGAGGATCGCTGGCGGCAGGGCGCACAGATCATGACCAACGGCGTGTCGCTGGACGGGGTGCCGGTTACGATCAAGGAGAACATCGCCACGAAAGGCGTGCCGATGCCTCTGGGCACCACGGTCAGCGACATGACCCCGCGCACAGCCGACGCGCCGCCCGCCGCCCGCCTGCGCGAGGCGGGGGCGGTGTTTCTGGGCCGCACGACCATGCCCGATTTCGGCATGCTGTCCTCGGGGCTGTCCAGCTTTCACAGGCTGGCGCGCAACCCGTGGAACACCGACATGAACCCCGGCGGCTCAAGCGCGGGGGCGGGGGTGGCCGGGGCGGCGGGTTACGGTCCGATCCATCTGGGCACGGATATCGGCGGCTCGGTCCGGCTGCCTGCGGCATGGTGCGGGCTGGTCGGGCTGAAGCCCAGCCTTGGCCGCGTGCCCATTGATCCGCCCTTCATGGGTCGCGCGGCGGGGCCGATGACGCGCACCGTGCAGGATGCGGCACTTGCCATGGCGGTGCTGTCGCAGCCCGACCACCGCGACCATATGGCCCTGCCGCCGGACATGATCGACTGGCTGGACCTTGACCTCGATCTGCGCGGCCTCCGGATCGGGCTGCAGCTGGATGCCGGTTGCGGGATAGCGGTCAATCCGCAGGTTCACGAGGCCGTGGCCGAAGCCGCACGCCTGTTCGAGAAAGCCGGCGCGATCATCGAGACCCTGCGCCCATGGATGACGCCGCAGCTTTTGCAGGGGCTGGACGATTTCTGGCGCACCCGTGCCGGGCTGGACATCGGCGCGCTGGACCCGCAGCAGCGCCAGGCCGTGCTGCCGGTGATCCGCGAATGGACTGAATCGGGTCTGGGCAAATCCGGCGAGGATGTCTTTCGCAGCTATGCCGCCACCGTCGAGATTCACCGGCGCACCGTCGCCGCGACCGCGCATCTGGACCTGATGCTGTCGCCGGTCTCACCCAATGTCAGCTTTCCCGCCGACTGGGCCTATCCCGCCGACAACGATGTCGGCCGGGCGATGGCGCATATCGGCTTTACCGCGCCCTACAATATCAGCGAGCAGCCCGCGATCTCGGTGCCCTGCGGATATGACCGTGCGGGCGTGCCCATCGGGCTGCAGATTGCCGGGCGCCGTTTCGACGATCTGGGCGTCTTGCGCGCGGCGCGGGCGTGGGAGCAGATCGCCCCGCCACAACGCCCGTGGCCGTTCATGGCACAGTGAGCCGCGCAAAGTGAGCCGCGCGCAAGCCTTCGGATCAGGGGGCGGTGTCAGATGCCGCGCCCCCCGCATCCACACCGAAATAGGCGGCGGCCTCGGACAGATAGCCGTCAGCAAATCCCCCCCCGGACAGGGACCGCAGCGCCGCATCCACGCCGCTGGCCGCGTAATGCGCGGCGGCGACGTCCTGCGACAGGCGCAGGTAATAGGCGATATCCTTGGCGGCGTTCGCGACCGAGAACTTCATCCCCGAATTGTCGCCCTCCAGCAGGAACGGGCCGATCCTGTCCAGCGCCGCGCCATAGCCGCCACCCTTGGCCAGCGCATCGGTAAACACCGCGTCGGAGATGCCGCTTTTGCGGGCGCAGGCCGCGGCCTCGCTCAGCAGGGTCGCGCAGCCGATCGAGACGTAGTTGTGCAGCAGTTTCAGCGTATGGCCCGCGCCGACACCACCCGCGTGAAAGATATTCTCGGCAAAGGTCGCCAGCAGCGGGCGCATCCGGGTGAACAGCTCGTCATCGGCGCCGACCAGCAGGTTCAGCCGCCCCTGCTCAGCCTCGACCGGGGTGCGTGTCATCGCCGCATCCATGAACAGCCCGCCCGCCGCGCGCGTCAGACCCGCCAGCCGCGTGGTCGAGCTGGGAATCGCGGTCGAGCAGTCGATGATCACCGTTCCGGGCCGGATCGCACCCAGCAGCCCGTCCTGGCCCAGCAGCACATCCTCGACCTGAGGCGAGCCCGAGACACACAGGACGATCACATCGCTGCCAACAGCCAGTTGCGGACGGTCTGCAACCCTGACGGCGCCAAGCGCGATCAGATCGTCATCGGGCTGGTTGCCGGGATGATGCAGAAAGCCAAGCGGCCAGCCCTTGGACACCACGTTGCGTGCAATCCCGTGACCCATCAGGCCGACGCCCACCATACCCACCTTCATCACGTCCATCTGCCCCTCGAATTCGGCGGGCGCTCAGGATGGCCTGCCCGCGCTTTGGGGGCAGCTTCGCCTCTGGGCGCCGGGCGGGCAAGACGAAGAACGCACGGATGCCGCCCGAATATGTGGTGCCCGCGCCCGCCGCAGATATTCCGGACGCCCCGACAGGATCACCCATGACACTCGACCAACTGATGCAGATCGATTCCACCCGGATTTTTGTGAATGGCGCCTGGGTGACCCCCCTCAGGGGCGGCATCATCGACGTTCAGGACCCGTCGACGGGCGAGGTCATCGGCCGGATCGGGCGGGGCACCCCCGCCGGGGTCGATGCCGCAGTCGATGCGGCCAATGCCGCACTGGAGGGCGAATGGGGCCGCATGACCGCTACGGAACGCGGGCGCATCCTGATGCGGATGTCCGCGCTGGTGCTGGCCCGCGCCGAGGATCTGGCCATGATCGAGACGCTGGATGTCGGCAAGCCGCTGGACCAGTCGCGCCGGGATTCGACCGCATTGGCGCGCTATCTGGAGTTCTATGCCGGGGCGGCGGACAAGCTGATGGGGACGACGATTCCCTATCAGGACGGCTTCACCGCCTATACCCTGCGCGAGCCGCATGGCGTCTGCGGGATCATCATTCCGTGGAACTATCCCATGCAGATCCTGGGGCGTGCGGTTGGTGCGGCACTGGCGGCAGGCAATACCGTGGTGCTGAAGCCGGCCGAGGATGCCTCGCTGTCGTCACTGGTCTTTGCCGCGATCGCCGCCGAGGCGGGCCTGCCTGCGGGTGTTCTGAACGTCGTCACGGGGCTGGGCACCGATGTGGGCGCGGCCCTGTCGGGTCATCCGCGCATCCATCACCTGTCCTTCACCGGCTCGGTCGGGACAGGCATGCGCATTCAGCAGGCTGCGGCACAGAATGTCGTTCCCGTCACCCTGGAACTGGGTGGCAAATCCCCGCATATCGTCTTTGACGATGCCGATCTGGATCAGGCGATGCCGGTTCTGGTCGCGACTTGCATGCAGAATGCCGGGCAGACATGTTCAGCCGCGTCGCGTGTGCTGGTCCAGCGGGGCATCTATGACGAGGTCAGGCGACGGATGGTCGACATCTATCGCGGACTGGTCGTCGGCCCCGCGCGGGACTGCCACGATCTGGGGCCGGTCGTGTCACGCAAGCAGCAGCAGATCGTGCAAGGCTTCATCGACTGCGGCACGCGCGAGCTGACCACCGCCGCACAGGGACGGCTGCACCCCGACGCCTCACCCGGCGGGTATTTCGTAAGACCAACCCTGTTTTCGGAGGTTCCGCCGGATCACGCGCTTGCCCGGCAGGAAATCTTTGGCCCGGTGCAGGTGCTGATCCCCTTCGGGGACGAGGCCGAGGCGCTGCGCATCGCCAATGGCACCGACTTCGGTCTGGTCGCGGGCCTGTGGACACGGGACGGGGCGCGCCAGATGCGGATGGCCCGGAAACTGCATTGCGGTCAGGTCTTCATCAACAACTACGGCGCAGGCGGCGGCGTCGAACTGCCCTTTGGCGGCACGGGCAGGTCCGGTCATGGCCGCGAAAAAGGGTTCGAGGCGCTGTATGGCTTTACCCGCGTCAAGACAGTCACCATCCATCACGGCTGAGATCCGGGGCGATCCCGACCGCGAATGACTGTGCCCGGCATGGCTGCAAGCGGTGATGATGCGCGAAGATCAGATCGCGGCCCCCTCCGAGAGAGACGAGAACGACGCGGCTCCGGGGGCTGCCGGTGGCCACCATGCAGACATGTCCACGGACGTCAGGACCCGAACACCACCCCGCCCCGCGCACTCAGCCACATTTGGAATGGCCGCAGCTGGGGCAGGTCATGCAGCCCTCGACCATGCGCAGCCCGTATTGGCCGCAGGCCGGGCAGGCCGGGCCGCGCGGGGCCTCGCCCATGGCCATGACCTCGGCCTTGGGGTCGGATTTGAGGCCCAGACCCTCGCCGGCCAGAAAGCCCGTTTCGATCAGGTGCCGCTCGATCACGCCGCCGATGGCCGCAAGGATCGAGGGGACATAGCGGCCCGCCATCCATGCCCCGCCGCGCGGATCGAACACGGCTTTCAGTTCCTCGACCACGAAAGACACATCGCCGCCCCGGCGGAACACGGCCGAGATCATTCGCGTCAGGGCCACGGTCCAGGCGTAATGCTCCATGTTCTTGGAGTTGATGAAGATCTCGAACGGGCGACGGTGCCCCCCCTGCACGATGTCGTTGATGGTGATATAGATCGCATGCTCGCTACCCGGCCATTTCAGCTTGTAGGTCGCGCCTTCAAGGGCTGCGGGGCGGTCCAGCGGCTCGGTCAGATAGACGACATCGGCGCCGCGGTCGGCCTCGGGGGTCTTTTCGGTGGTCTCGCTGACGGACAGGACCGATCCGGTGACCGCGTTGGGGCGATAGGTGGTGCAGCCCTTGCAGCCCAGATCCCATGCGGCCATGTAGACGTCCTTGAAGCTTTCGAAATCAATATCCTCGGGGCAGTTGATGGTCTTGGAAATCGAGCTGTCCACCCATTCCTGCGCCGCCGCCTGCATGGCGACATGGTCGCGCGGCGCCAGCGTCTGCGCATTCACGAAATAATCGGGCAAGGGCGCGTCACCTTTCAGGTCGCGCCACATCTGGACGGCGTAATCGACCACCTCTTCCTCGGTCCGGCTTCCGTCTTTTTGCAGGACCTTGCGGGTATAGGCATAGGCAAAGACCGGCTCGATCCCCGAGGAGACATTGCCCGCATAGAGGCTGATCGTGCCCGTGGGCGCGATCGAGGTCAGCAGCGCATTGCGGATACCGTGTTCGCGGATCGCGCAGCGGACATCCTCGTCCATCTTCGACATGAAGCCCGAGGCCAGGTATTTCCCGGCATCAAACAGCGGAAAGGCGCCCTTTTCGCGGGCCAGATCGACCGAGGCCAGATAGGCGGCGCGCGCGATGGCCTTCATCCAGATGCGGGTCTGTTCAACGGCATCCTCGGCGCCATAGCGCAGGCCCAGCATCAGCAGCGCGTCGGCCAGACCGGTCACGCCAAGGCCGATGCGGCGCTTGTTGCGGGCCTCCAGCGCCTGCGCCTCCAGCGGAAAGCGCGAGGCATCGACGACGTTGTCCATCATGCGGACGGCGGTGCGGACCAGATCGTCCAGCCCCTGCGCGTCCAGCCGGGCGCCATCGGTGAACGGGTCGGTCACCAGCCGCGCGAGGTTGACCGAGCCCAGCAGGCAGGCGCCATAGGGGGGCAGCGGCTGCTCGCCGCAGGGGTTGGTGGCGGCGATGGTCTCGACATAGGACAGGTTGTTGGCGCTGTTGATGCGGTCGATGAAGATCACGCCCGGCTCGGCGAAATCATAGGTCGCCTGCATGATCCGGTTCCACAGGTCCAGCGCCTGCACGGTGCGATAGACGCGCCCCTCGAAGACCAGATCCCAGGGGCCATCGGCGCGGACGGCGGCCATGAAATCATCGGTGATCAGCACCGACAGGTTGAACATGCGCAGACGGGCGCTGTCCTGCTTGGCGGTGATGAACTGTTCGACATCGGGGTGATCGCAGCGCATCGTGGCCATCATCGCGCCGCGCCGCGAGCCCGCCGACATGATCGTGCGGCACATCGCGTCCCAGACATCCATGAAGGACAG